>NZ_JAMBPR010000020.1 GCF_024206475.1 Paraburkholderia sp. CNPSo 3274 | reverse complement strand
GTGTGCTGGCGGCAGCCGAAGCCCCCGCCGAAGCCGCCCCACCCGATGCCGCGGTCATCCCCGCCGCGGCACTGGAAACGTCCGGCGTAGCCGGCACGTTCAGTGACGCACCCACGCGCATGCGGCTGGGATCCCGCTTGATGAACGCATTGGGGTTCGCATCGAAGAGCGCCTGGCTCATGCGTGCGAGCGTGGCCTTGTCGTGCGACTGCGTGAGGTCGACGGCCACGTCGTGCAACGACTGGCCCGGATGAACGGTGTATTGCCCCGCGATGCTCATCGCAGCTGCGGCGGAAGACGCAGCACTGGCAGCACTGGCAGCGCCTTGCGCCGCACTCGCGCCGCCCTGCGCGGCGGCGAGGCCGCAGAACAGGAAACTCGCCGCCGCCACGGTGGCGCGGATGGCGCGCCGCCCTTGGGCGCGCTTCGCGCGAGGCGCGGCGGAAACAGAATCAAATCGAACGATCATCAGTTGCCCTGGCATACCGCTCTTGCGGCTGTCGATCAAATAGGAGTGTGCTTCGGGGCGATTGCTTCGATGCATGCAATAAAAGTCTGCAATAAAAAAAGCGCCGCGACTGGCGCGGCGCTTTTCACCCTGTCTACGCGTCATTAGCCGCGTAGTTTAATTCATTCACTTGTCGAGCAGAATGCGCAACATGCGGCGCAGCGGTTCAGCCGCACCCCACAGCAGCTGATCGCCCACCGTGAAGGCCGACAGATATTCGCCGCCCATGGCCAGCTTGCGCAGACGGCCGACCGGCACCGACAGCGTGCCCGTGACGTTCGCCGGCGACAGATCGCGCATCGAAGCCTCGCGCTGGTTCGGCACGACCTTGACCCAGTCGTTGGCCGAAGCGAGGATGCCGTCGATCTCGTCGAGCGGCACGTCCTTCTTCAGCTTGATCGTGAGCGCCTGCGAGTGGCAGCGCATCGCACCGATACGCACGCACAGGCCGTCGACCGGAATCGAGCCCGGCTGGCCCATGGCCGGCTTGCCGAGAATCTTGTTGGTTTCCGCGCCGCCCTTCCACTCTTCCTTCGACATGCCGTTGCCGAGATCCTTGTCGATCCACGGAATGAGCGAGCCCGCGAGCGGCACGCCGAAGTGTTCGGTCGGCATGGCGTCGCTGTTCATGGTGGCGAGCACCTTGCGGTCGATGTCGAGGATCGCCGACGACGGATTCGCGAGATCGCTCGCGACCGATGCGTTGAGCGCGCCCATCTGTGAGAGCAGTTCGCGCATGTTCTGCGCGCCCGCGCCCGAAGCGGCCTGGTAGGTCATGGCCGTCATCCAGTCGACGAGGTTCTCGCGGAACAGGCCGCCCAGCGCCATCAGCATGAGGCTGACCGTGCAGTTGCCGCCGACGAAGTCCTTCTGCCCCTTGACCAGTGCGTCCTTGATGACGTCGAGGTTGACCGGGTCGAGGATGATGACGGCGTCGTCCTTCATGCGCAGCGCCGAGGCCGCGTCGATCCAGTAGCCGTTCCAGCCTGCCGCGCGCAGCTTCGGATACACCTCGTTGGTGTAGTCGCCGCCCTGGCAAGTGATGATGATGTCGCACTTCTTGAGCTCGTCGACGCTGTTCGCGTCCTTGAGCTTCGTCTCGTTTTTGGCGAACGACGGAGCCGCGCCGCCTGCGTTGCTGGTGCTGAAAAACACCGGTTCGATCAGGTCGAAATCACGTTCTTCCTGCATGCGCTGCATCAGCACGCTGCCGACCATGCCGCGCCAACCTACGAGACCTACGTTCATGACTAACCCTTGAGATGGACACTTCCCCGCTTCGCTCGCCCGGCGTGGCCGCGCGGGGAAGATGAGCGGGCACGACGAGCGATCAACGAATGGTGATCGTTTTGATAATCGTCGTTTTCGTGGTGATGGCGAGCGAAATCGCACGGGCTTTCATGCCGTGGATGTTCGTAACAGTCGTGATCTGGGAGATCTTCGCCATCGAAGCAATATACACGAAACAGTTAATTTGCGCGGAAAAAACCTACTTTTCGCTATTAGCAACGCCGGTTCTTCAGGCGCACGAAACAAAAAAAGGGCACGCCTGAAACGGCATGCCCTTCGTGCGACTTTACAGCGCTGCGATCACCGCATCGCCCATTGCCACCGTGCCGACCTGCTTGCAGTCCGGCGTGATGATGTCAGCGGTGCGATAGCCTTGTTCCAGCACCTTCTTCACCGCGTTTTCGATGCGGTCCGCCTGCTCCGGGCGGACCAGCGAATAGCGCAGCATCATGGCCGCCGAGAGAATCGTGGCGAGCGGGTTGGCAATGCCCTTGCCCGCGATATCCGGCGCCGAACCGTGCGACGGCTCGTACAGACCCTTGTTGTTCTTGTCGAGCGAGGCCGAGGGCAGCATGCCGATCGAGCCCGTGAGCATCGCGGCTTCGTCCGAGAGAATGTCGCCGAACATGTTGCCGGTCACCACCACGTCGAACGCCTTCGGCGCCTTAACGAGCTGCATGGCCGCGTTGTCGACATACATGTGCGACAGCTCGACGTCCGGATATTCCTTCGAGACATCGATCATGATGTCTTTCCAGAACTGCGACGTTTCGAGCACGTTGGCCTTGTCGACCGACGTCAGCTTCTTCTGGCGCTTTTGCGCGGCCTGGAACGCGACGTGAGCGATGCGGCGCACTTCGGGTTCCGCATAGCGCATCGTGTCGAAGCCTTCGCGCGCGCCCTTGAAGTTGCCGTCCGGCGCTTCGCGCGTGCCGCGCGGCTGGCCGAAGTAGATGTCGCCGTTCAGTTCGCGCACGATCAGGATGTCGAGGCCCGAAACGATTTCCGGCTTCAGTGACGACGCACCCGTGAGCTGCGGATAGCAGATCGCCGGGCGGAAGTTCGCGAACAGCTCAAGATGCTTGCGCAAGCCGAGAATGGCCTGCTCGGGACGCAGCGCGCGCTCGAGCTTGTCGTACTTCCAGTCGCCCACGGCGCCGAACAGGATCGCGTCGGCGGATCTGGCCAGCGCGAGCGTTGCCTCGGGCAGCGGATGGCCGCTTGCCTCGTAGCCCGCGCCGCCAACAGGCGCCTCTTCCAGCTCGAATTTTTCGCCGAGTGCACCCAGCACCTTCACGGCTTCCTTGACGATCTCGGGACCGATGCCGTCGCCCGGCAGCACTGCAATCTTCATCCTGTGATTCCTCGCTGTTTGTTCAGTGTGCGTATGTGCAGGTATCAAAGCACGCGGTTGTTCAGCCACGGCTGGCGCGCGAGGCGCTCGGCTTCGTACTGGCGGATCTTGTCGGCGTGACGCAGCGTGAGGCCGATGTCGTCGAAGCCGTTCAGGAGGCAGAAGCGGCGGAACGCGGCCACTTCGAACGGATATTCCTTCGAGCCATCCGTCGTGCGCACGACCTGCTTGTCCAGATCGACCGTGAGCTGGAAGCCGTTGAACGCGTACGTCTCGTTGAACAGGTGATCCACATCCGATTCGGAAAGCACGATCGGCAGCAGGCCGTTCTTGAAGCAATTGTTGTAGAAGATGTCCGCGAAGCTCGGCGCGATGATCGCTCGGAAGCCGTACTGATCGAGCGCCCACGGCGCGTGTTCGCGCGAGCTGCCGCAGCCGAAGTTCTTGCGCGTGAGCAGCACCGAAGCGCCCTGATAACGCGGCTGGTTCAGCACGAAGTCCGGGTTCAGCGGACGCTTCGAGTTGTCCTGGCCCGGCTCGCCATGGTCGAGGTAACGCCATTCGTCGAAGGCATTCGGGCCGAAGCCGGTGCGCTTGATCGACTTGAGGAACTGCTTGGGAATGATCGCGTCGGTATCGACATTCTCGCGATCGAGCGGCGCCACGACGCCGGTGTGTACGATGAATTTTTCCATGATCGTGTAGCCTTAACCCAGCTTGCGAATGTCGACGAAATGGCCTTCGATTGCCGCGGCGGCCGCCATGGCCGGGCTCACGAGGTGCGTGCGACCGCCCGCACCCTGGCGCCCTTCGAAGTTGCGGTTCGAGGTGGACGCGCAACGCTCGCCCGGCTCCAGCCGGTCGGCGTTCATCGCAAGACACATCGAGCAGCCCGGCTCGCGCCATTCGAAACCGGCTTCGGTAAACACCTTGTCGAGGCCTTCGCGCTCGGCTTGCGCCTTCACGAGACCCGAGCCCGGCACGACCATCGCGAGGCGGATGTTCGGCGCCACGCGGCGACCGAGCTTCTTCACGACGTAAGCGGCGGAGCGCAGGTCCTCGATGCGCGCGTTCGTGCACGAACCGATGAAAATCTTGTCCGGCTTGATCGACTCGATCGGCGTATTCGGTTCGAGCGCCATGTACTGCAGCGCGCGTTCCATCGCGTCGCGCTTGACCGGGTCCTTCTCGCGCTCGGGATCCGGCACGCGGCTGTCGACAGCCGTGACCATTTCCGGCGACGTGCCCCATGTGACCTGCGGCACGACGTCGGCCGCGCTCAGTTCGACCACGCGGTCGAAGTGCGCGCCCTCGTCGGTGCGGAAGTCCTTCCAGTACTCGACGGCCTGATCCCACTCCGCGCCTTGCGGCGAGAACGGACGGCCCTTGAGGTATTCGATCGTGGTGTCGTCCACGGCGACCATGCCGGCGCGCGCGCCGCCTTCGATCGCCATGTTGCACACGGTCATGCGGCCTTCCATCGTGAGGCCGCGGATCATCGAGCCACCAAACTCCATGGCGTAGCCCGTGCCGCCCGCCGTGCCGATCTTGCCGATGATGGCGAGCACGATGTCCTTCGCGGTGCAGCCGCGCGGCAGTTGGCCCTCGACCTTCACGAGCATGTTCTTGCTCTTCTTTTGCAAGAGCGTTTGCGTGGCCAGCACGTGCTCGACTTCAGACGTGCCGATGCCGTGCGCGAGCGCGCCGAACGCGCCGTGTGTGGACGTGTGCGAGTCGCCGCAGACGATGGTCATGCCAGGCAGCGTCGCGCCCTGTTCCGGACCGACGATGTGCACGATGCCCTGGCGCTGGTCGGTCATCTTGAACTGCGTGATGCCGAAGGAATCGCAGTTCGAATCAAGCGTGTCCACCTGCAGCTTCGAGATCGGGTCGGCAATGCCGTGGCTGCGGTCCGTGGTAGGCACGTTATGGTCGGAAACGGCCAGGTTCGCGCTGATGCGCCACACCGGGCGCTCATGCATCTTCAGGCCTTCGAAAGCCTGCGGACTGGTGACTTCGTGCAACAGATGACGGTCGATGTAGAGAATCGTCGTGCCATCGTCTTCCGTGTGGACCACATGCGTGTCCCACAATTTGTCGTAGAGCGTCTTTGCCATGATGTGCGGGGAAATGTTTGACTGCGGGGCAATACGGTGTGAATCGATTATGCCACGCGAAACCCGCTCGCCACAGGGCCTTTCCCGAAAAAAGCGATAAAAAACAGGGAGTTGGGTGGTAGTCTCGATACCTGTATCAGCGTTACCCGGCGCGCGCATGTCGTCGCGCACTTGTGCCACGCCGTAGCGGGCGCCGCTCGGCCGCTCGTTGCAAGGGTTCGGGATGCAAAAAGGAGATGCGCCGGCCCGACTACGACCGGCGCAAGTTGGTTACCGCTGTGAGAACGGTGAAACATGGGCTTCGGGTTCCGCGACACAGGGGGGGCCGCATCGCCGACGTCCATAGCTGTCTAACGGCAAATTGGCGCAAGGGTTTAATTGTGGCGAATAGGACGCTCCAAAACGGTGCGCCGGAGCACTTGCAATTCAGTTAGCGATCCTGATTATTCAGGCTCGTTTCCTGCGTTTGACGGCCGTAGCCACCGGCGAACGCGGCGAGTCGCCGGGGCGCACGCCGCCCGGTCATGCACAAGCCAGGCACGAGGTTTGCGAGACGAGCCCGGCCGCACGGAATTCCGCTTTGTGAGCACATCACGCTCGACAAGCGACGCCGCGGCCGACCAGGCAAACTCGGAGGCTTCATGCCACTCGCAATCCGCACTGCGCAACAAAGAAAAAGCCGAAAAAACCCAACCGCGCCGCGCCGCTCGCGTGCCATGCAACGTGCGTCTCTCGCCGCCGCGGCATGCGCCCTCGCCGCGCTCGCCCCGCGCGCCGAGGCGCAGACCCCTTCGCCGCTCGGCGAATGGCAATATTCCGCAGGCATTCCGCTCGAAAAGATGTTTCAGCCGAACCGTCCGGACTTCGAGGCGCGCCTCGGCGTGGGCGCGACCTTCGAACCGCGCTACGACGGCTCGGACCGCTATCACACGCTGGTCGGGCCGAGCATCGACCTGCGCTACAAGGACATCCTGTTCGGCTCGACGGGCGAAGGCTTCGGCGGCAACGTTCTGCAGGGCCCAAACTGGCGCGTGAGCGTCGCCGGGGCCTACGACCTCGGGCGGCGCGGCCAGGACGATCCGACGCGGCTGCACGGAATGGGCAACATTAACCCGGCGCCAGAATTGAAAATCGCCGGCGAGTATGTGATTTCGAAGGACTTTCCGCTCGTGTTCCGCACGGCCTTCACGCGCAGCTTCGGCGGCTCGAATGGCTGGACCGCGGACCTCGGCGCCTATATGCCGTTGCCGGGCAGCAACGAGAATTTCTACTGGTTCGCCGGCCCCTCGGTCACCTTCGCCGACTCGAACTACATGCAGAGCTGGTTTGGCGTGACGCCGCAGCAGGCGGCTGCATCGGGGTACCGTCAGTACGACGCGAGCGCGGGCCTCAAGTCAGCCGGCTTCGGCATCACGATGGTGTACTTCGTCAACAAACATTGGTTCGTGAGCGCGGACGGCGCCATCAAGCGCTTGCTCGGTAGCGCCTCGCACAGCCCGATCATCCAGACGAAGACGGGCGGCGTTTGCGACGTTTCGATCAACTACCAGTTCTAGCGCCGCCGCCTGACCGGGATCAAGCCAGCACATGGCGCGAGAGAAAGCGCCGACCACCGCTCATTCGCCGCTCATTCGCCGCTCATTCTTCGCCACTATGCTTGACCTTTTGGGCGCCAAGCCCAGTAGGCCGGCTGTGCCCGCAAAAACCGCGCACGAGGGCCACCTTCCCCTCCACGTTCAAAGAATCGACCATGCTCGCGCCGTTTGCCACAGCCTCCTTCCTCGGTCAGCCCGCGTGGCTCTGGATCGCCTTCCTCGCGGTGGTGATCGTGCTGCTGGTACTCGATCTCGGCGTCCTGCACCGTGACGACCACGAAATCGGCATCCGCGAAAGTCTTTGGCTCTCGCTCGCCTATATCGCCGTGGGCGTCCTGTTCGGCGGCTTCGTCTGGTGGCAGCTCGGCGCGCAGCCAGCTACCGAGTACATCACCGGCTATCTGATCGAAAAGTCGTTATCGCTGGATAACGTGTTCGTGATCGCGTCGATTTTCGGCGCGCTTGCCGTGCCACGCCAGCTTCAACATCGCGTGCTGTTCTGGGGCATCGTCGGCGTGCTGGTGCTGCGCGCATTGATGGTCGGGCTCGGCGCCGCGCTTGTCGCGCACTTCGAGTGGATGCTGTACGTGTTCGGCGTATTTCTCGCCGTGACCGGCGTGAAGATGCTGCTGAGCCCGAAGGAAGCGCCCGGCGTGGACGACAGCGCCCTCTTGCGCTGGCTGCGTCGCAAGCTGCCAGTCACGTCGCAGCTCGAGGGCCGCGCGTTCCTCGTGCGGCAAGCGCATCCGCGCACCGGCAAGCCCGCGCTGCTCGCCACGCCGCTCCTCCTCGCGCTGCTGATGATCGAGTTTGCGGACCTGATCTTCGCCGTCGATTCGATCCCCGCGATTTTCTCGATCACGACCGATCCGTTCATCGTCTATACGAGCAACATCTTCGCCGTGCTCGGCCTGCGCGCGCTCTACTTTGCGCTCGCGGCCATGGCGCATCGCTTCCACTACCTCAAACATGCGCTCGCGCTCGTACTGGTGTTCATCGGCGCGAAGATCTTTCTGGTGGGCATCATCGGCAAGATTCCCGCTCCGGTCAGCCTTGGCGTGACCGCCGCGCTGCTCGCGGGCGGCGTGGTGGTCTCGCTCGTCAAGACGCAGAAGCCGAAGGAGACGCTCGGCACGTCCTGAAGGCGAACCCGACTCAAACGGAGCGCCCCGCGCGCTCCTCATTCTTCGCTCATTTTGCCCTGCCAGGATGGTTTCCATCGAGGCCGCGTTGCCCTCCACACAAGACGGCAAGCGCCTCGATGACCTGTCACTCATCACGGAGCGCATCATGAAATGCCCCAACTGCCCTGACGTCACCCTCTCGCTCGCAGAGCGTCAGGGCGTCGAACTCGACTACTGCCCGCAGTGTCGCGGCGTCTGGCTCGATCGCGGCGAACTCGACAAGCTGATCGAACGCAGCGGCAACCGGCACTATCGCAACGAAGCCGATGCACAGGCATTTCGCCAGCACGGTTCGAAGCACGGCGCGCAACACGGTGACTACTCCCCGCGCCGCGCTCACGACAGCTACAGCGGCAATGGCCATCGCAGCAAGTCGTGGCTTCAGGACATCTTCGACTGAGCCACGGCTACGCCTACCGTTCCATCGATATCACGTTTTAAGAGGATTCCTGAACATGCGTACCTATACCTGCAACAGCCCGCAAGCCGCGGGCCGGATCGTCGCCGTCGCGCTGCTCGCCGACGGCCACCTGAGCAGCGAGGAGCTTGCAGCAGTCCATCGCGCGCGCCTTGCCGACCGGCTCGGCCTCGCGCCCGGCGAATTCGGCGACATCCTCAAGGGCCTGTGCGAAGACTTGCAGACCACTTCGCACCTGAACTGGAGCGATGCGTGCAAGCTCGACTCCGACGTGATGCAGCAAGTGATGCGCGAGCTCGACGATCCCGCGCTGCGTGCCGAAGTGCTGAATCTGTGCCATGTGGCCGTGTATTCGGACCGGCACGTGGCCGAAAGCGAAGTCGCGCTGCTCGCCTCGCTTAGCCGTGCGTGGCAGAAGGAACCCTGGCAGCGCCTGCTGGCGTAAGTTCGCGCGCGATGCGTGTCTTCCCCCGCGCATCGCCCCACGCGGCGAGCCCCGCGCTCGCCGCGTTTTTTACAGCGCGCAGCTTTTTGCGCGCTTTTTTATTCTCGGTGGTTCTGGCGCTCACGCGCACACGGCCCAGCCGAGCCCGCGCACATTGCGGATCACCGCGTGGCCGAACTTGCGGCGCACGCTGTAGATCACGGCGTCCACCGCGTTGCTTTCCACTTCCTCGCCCCAGCCATAGAGCCGCTCCTCGATTTGCTGACGCGACAGGATCGCGCCCGGCCGCTCGAGCAGCGCGAGCATGAGTGCATATTCGCGCGCGGAGAGATCGTCGGACTGGCCGTCGAACGTGAGGCGGCGCGCGTTCATGTCGAGCGTGACGCGGCCGCTGCCCATGGTCGGCGAGGCAAAGCCCGACTTGCGTCGCACCACGGCGCGGATGCGCGCGAGCAGTTCCTTGCTCTCGAATGGCTTCACGAGATAGTCGTCGGCGCCGAGATCGAGGCCTTCCACGCGCGTATCCACGTCGTCGCGCGCGGTGATGATGAGCACAGGCGTGGCGTCCTGCGACTCGCGCAGAGCGCGCAGCACGTCGAGCCCGCTCATGTCGCCGAGCCCCAGGTCGAGCAGAACCGCCGTATACGAGCCGTCGCGAATGGCGTCGCGACCGCTCTCGCCCGTGCGCACCCAGTCGACGCTGTATGACGCGTCCTTCAACGCGCGCAGCAGCGCGGGGCCGATCAGCAGATCGTCTTCGATCAGCAGAATGCGCATCGTGTCCGTCCTTTGTTTCGCATGCGTCCCCGGATTTTGCCTGACCTGCGTCGGCCGGATTGGCGCGACGCTCACTCGCGCGGCAACTCGCGCGGTAACTCGATACACGCGACGATGCCGCTTTGCCCGTCGCGCCGGTTCGCGAGCGTCACGCACCCGCGATAGCTCCGCGCCACCGCCTGCGCGATGGCGAGGCCAAGGCCGCTGCTATGCGAGTCATGCTCACCCAGCTGGTCGCCCCGATGACCACCCGCGCGGAAAAACCGGTCGAACACGCGCGGCAAATCAGCCTCGGCAATGCCGGGCCCGTTATCGGTCACGTCAATGACGACGCCTTTGTCCTCGCGGCGCACCGCCACGTCCACGTTCGCGCCTGCGTGGCTATAGCGAATCGCGTTGTCCACGAGATTGCGCACGAGCACGCGCATGTCGGTCTCGGTGGCGCGCACCGTCACGTCGTCGAGGCGAGTCACGCCCAGGTCGACGCCGCGCGCGTCGGCGAGCGGCAGCAGGTCGGCCAGCACGTCCGTGACGACTTGCGCGAGCGGCACCTCCGCCAGCACGCGTTGCGTGCTGCCGATTTCGGCGCGTGCAAGACCGAGCAGTTGCGAAACGAGCGCCCCGGTGCGCACGATGCCGCGGCGCAGTTCCTCGAAGCGCTCCGTGTACTGTTCGGGCGGCGCATTGCGCAGGTTGTCGATCTGCAACTGCATGGCGGAGATCGGCGAGCGCAGTTCGTGCGCGGCATCGGCGATGAACATGCGCTCGGCATTCACGAGCACGGAAAGGCGCTCGATCATGCGATTGATCGACTCGACGAAGGGCCGCAACTCGACGGGCGCCTGCTCCACTTCGAGCGGCTTGAGGTCGTGCAGATCGACCGTCGCCGCGCGCCGCCCGACACGCTCCAGCGGCCGCAGCGAGACGCGCACCGTCACCGCGATCGTGAGCGCGAGCAGCGGCAGCAGCGCAAGCACGGGCAGCAGGCTCCAGAACGCCACTCGCAAGGCGTTGCGATTGCGCATGCTGCGCGACTCGGCTACCTGAATGTACTCGTCGCCGGTGGCGAGCGCGAACACATCCCAGGACTCGCCGTCGTATTCGACGGACGAGAAGCCGCTTTGCGCGCGCGGCAGCGCGATACGCGCGTTGCTCGTGCGGCTCGGGACCTCGCCGTCGTCAGCGGACCAGATCTGCACGACGAAATTGTCGGCGGCTTCGCTGTCGCCGCGCGGCTCGATCGCGCGATGCGGCACGCCGGTCTGCACGTGCGCGGCCGCGTCGCGCAACGTCGTGTTGAACTCGGCGGCGAGACTGCGCACGACGAGGAAGGTGCCGAGTGCACCCAGCACGCCGACGAGGATCGCGAGCGTACCGATCGCAATGCTCAGGCGGCGATGCAGGGAATGCGCGGCGAAAAACATGGAGCGTCTCGGGTAGGGAGGCGCGCTCCATCATAAAGGATTCGTCGTGCGTCAATCGGGCCGTGCGGTGTGTTTCAGCGATGAGAGCCGCCGTGCATTCCACCCGCACCGCTCCAGACGCCGCCGTGCCCGCCATGAAAGCCGCCGTGCATGCCTGGCGCCGGATGCATATGCGGGCCGCCCGGAAAGACGTGATCCATGTGATGAAAGTGATGGAAGTGATCGACGAACACGAACGCGCCGCCCACGAACACCGGCGGCCACCAGCCGTACCATGGGCCGGCGTACCAGGTCGTCGCGTCGGTCCATGCCACGGGGTAGACCTGCGTGCCGTCGTTACCCTGCACGATCTGCCAGGTGCCGTCGGGCTGCAGGCAAGCGAGCCCGCTGATCACCTGCGGCGCGCCGTCGATCTCGGCGGTGCCGGTGACGGTGCGGCAGTTGGGCGGCGGCGGGTAATAAGATGCGTCCGCGGCCTGCTGCGACGCGACCGGTGTCGTGCAGGCACCCAGCAGACAGGCCAGCGCAGTGAAGGCGAGAAGTTTGCGCATGATGTCGCCCCTCTCGACGGACCGGCCTCGCGGTGCACGGGCTGTGCGCCTTGGCCGTGAAGACTCCATCGGTACGCCTGGCACGCGGCGCGTGAGTTAGCTCGCGCGGCCGCGTGTCATCTGCAAAACGAGGGGCGTAGGGGCACTATTCCTTTGCGCCCGGCGCGAACGGCCGGGCCCTGATTACGACTTGTATCCGCCACCTGGCCGTGTCGCGTTTCACGCCTGCCACCGCGTAACGAACGCGCGTATGTCGTCGTTCACACGCGCTGCGTGATTGAAGTACATGCCGTGCGTGCCGCCCTCATAAACCTTCAGCATCGCGCGTTCGAGCGCGGCCGCCGTCGGGCGTCCGGTGATCTCGAGCGGCGCCGAGGCATCGCAATCGCCGTGCAGCACGAGCGCCGGCACGTCGATCGCGGCCAGTTCGCGGCGGAAGTCGGTGGCCATCTGCACGCGAGGCAGTTGTACCGCAGCGCAAAACGACGTGGCCAGCATCATGTCGGCCGTCCACTGAATGACCGTGCGCGAAGTACCGGAGCTGAAGTAGGCTTCGGCGCGCCGCTCGATCCAGTCGGGAAACGACGTGAGCATTTCTTCGATCGACGCTTCGAAGAGGCTAGCATCGAGTCCGCCGGGATTATCAGCAGTCTTGAGCAAATAAGGCGTCGAAGCCGGCGAAACCAGCACGATGCCCGCCACGCGGCGCGAGCCGTGACGGCTCAAATAACGCACGATCTCGCCGCTCGCGAACGAATGACCGACCAGCGTGACTCGCGCCAGGCCTCGCGCGTCGAGTACGGCTTCGAGATCGTCGGCGAGCGTGTCGTAGTCGTAGCCGCGGCCCGGGTCGCTGGAGCGTCCATGCCCGCGGCGGTCGTACGCCACGCAGCGAAAACCCGCGGCCGCGAGCGGCGCGCATTGGTAGTTCCACATGTCGGCGTTGAGCGTCCAGCCCGAGAGAAACATGAGCGGTGCGCCTTCGCCCCAGTCGCGATAGTGCAGCGCGGTATCGTCGTCGATGCGGATGTAGCCGGGTTGGCGGGCATTGAGGGTGTCGCGTGCCATGGTCGTCGCTCCTTGCGGGTGGGGGTGTGCCGATGAGCGACATGGTCGTCGATGCCGCGCGTGCTGACGATTACGTCGGAGGTAATGGCCGCGCGCCCGCGGCGAGAACGCGTGAGCGCGCTGCGCGCAATCGCACTACGCCGGTGCTAGATTCGTCACACGTACTGCCCAGGAGACAAGCATGAGCAACACCTCCCCGCGTCCGGCCTTTGGGTCTGCCGTCTACTATCGCGATCCGTTCGCCGCGCTCGACTGGCTCGAAAAAGCGTTCGGCTTCACGCGCCAGTTCGTCGTCACTTCGGCGGACGGCAAACTCGGTCACTCGGAAATGCGCTTCGAAGACGGCTACGTGATGATCTGCGGCGGTTGGCCCGGCATGCCCTACTCGAGCCCGGCCGATGTGGAAGGCAGGAACACGCAAACCGTGCACGTGCAGTTGAAAAGCGGCCTCGACGCGCATTGCGAACGCGCCCGCGCCGCCGGTGCAAAGATCATCCGCGAGCCGGCCGACCAGTTCTACGGCGACCGCGTCTATGTGGCATGCGACCCCGAAAGCCACGTGTGGAGCTTTGGCGAAACGGTGCGCGAGGTCACGCGCGAAGAAGCGGAAGCGGCGAGCGGGCTGAAGATCGATGGCTGGATTTGAGCGCGGCCGCGGCCTCAAATAGAAAACGCCCCGACGGGCGATAACCCGTCGGGACGTTTGCATGAGAGCTTGCACGCGGCGCGCCATCGGGCGCGCGGCGTGGCAAAGCGAAACTGCTTAGCGCTGCGCGATCGGCTTTGCTTCGCGCGGCGTTTCGCCGATGAAGAGCTGACGCGGACGGCCAATCTTCTGCTCGGGGTCGGCGATCATTTCGTTCCACTGCGCAATCCAGCCCACCGTACGTGCCATCGCGAAGATACACGTGAACATCGAGGTCGGGATGCCCAGCGCGCGCTGCACAATACCCGAGTAGAAGTCGACGTTCGGGTACAGCTTGCGCGACACGAAGTACTCGTCTTCCAGCGCGATCTTTTCGAGCTGCATGGCGAGCTTGAAAAGCGGATCGTCATGCAGACCGAGTTCGTTGAGCACCTCGTAGCACGTTTCGCGCATGAGCTTCGCACGCGGATCGTAGTTCTTGTACACGCGGTGGCCGAAGCCCATCAGCTTCACGCCCGAGTTCTTGTCCTTCACCTGCTTGATGAACTCAGGGATATTGTCCGGCGAGCCGATCTGTTCGAGCATGTTCAGCGCGGCTTCGTTCGCACCGCCGTGCGCCGGGCCCCACAGACAGGCGATACCTGCGGCGATACACGCGAACGGGTTCGCGCCCGACGAGCCAGCCAGACGCACCGTCGAGGTCGAAGCGTTCTGCTCGTGGTCAGCGTGCAGGATGAGGATACGGTCGAGCGCGCGCACGAGCACGTCGTTGACCTTGTACTCTTCGCACGGGTTCGAGAACATCATGCGCATGAAGTTCGCGCTGTACGAGAGGTCGTTCTGCGGGTACACGAACGGCTGGCCGATCGAGTACTTGTAAGCCATGGCGACGAGCGTCGGCAGCTTCGCGATCATGCGGATCGCCGAAACTTCGCGGTGCTTCGCGTTGTTGATGTCGAGCGAGTCGTGATAGAACGCCGACAGCGCGCCGACTGCGGCGACGAGGATCGCCATCGGGTGCGCGTCACGGCGGAAGCCGCGGAAGAAGAACTGCATCTGCTCGTGAACCATCGTGTGCTGCGTGACGGTCTTCACGAACTCTTCCTTCTGCGCCGCGTTCGGCAGTTCGCCGCGATACAGCAGGTAGCAGGTTTCGAGGAAGTCGGCGTTTTGCGCGAGGTTGTCGATCGGGTAGCCGCGGTACAGCAGCTCGCCCTTGTCCCCATCAATGTACGTGATCGCCGAGTTGCACGACGCCGTCGACATGAAGCCCGGGTCATACGTGAACTTGCCGGTCTGACCGTACAGTTTGCGGATGTCGATCACATCCGGGCCCATCGTGCCCTTGTAGATCGGCAGTTCGACGCTCGGCGAATTGTCGCTGAACGATAGCGTGGCTTTTACATCAGACGGGGTCATAGCACATCCTCAATCGAAGATAAACACGGGATTCGATAGTTTTGTACATCCGGCGCGGCGCCTCCATATGCCGCCGCGCTCAGACGTTCCGAAGCAGCTCCAGCACCCGCTTCACGTCCGGGTCGGCAAGGTCGCCTTCTGGTTCCTTGCGCGCGAGCAGCAAGTCCATCAGGTCGTTATCGCTCAGCTCAAGCAGGCGCGTGAGCGCGCCCACGTCGGCGTCGCTGAGTTCATGCTCATAGCGCTCGAAAAACCGCTCAAAAATCAGATCATTTTCGAGCAGGCCGCGCCGCGCGCGCCAGCGAAGGCGCGCGCGGCGATGAGGGTCAGACTGGTGCGATTCCATTTCAGAACAGCAGCATCAAACCGCGCGGCGGAACATCAGTTCCTTGATCTTGCCGATCGCCTTCGTCGGGTTCAGCCCCTTCGGGCAAACGTCGACGCAGTTCATGATCGTATGGCAACGGAACAGACGGTACGGGTCCTCGAGGTTGTCGAGGCGCTCGCCGGTCGCTTCGTCGCGGCTGTCCGCGATGAAGCGGTAAGCCTGCAACAGACCTGCCGGGCCGACGAACTTGTCCGGATTCCACCAGAAGCTCGGGCACGAGGTCGAGCAGCTTGCGCACAGAATACACTCGTACAGGCCGTCGAGTTCGTCACGCTGCTCAGGCGACTGCAAACGCTCCTTCTCGGGCGGCGGCGTGTCGTTGATCAGGTACGGCTTGATCGAGTGGTACTGGTTGAAGAACTGCGTGAAGTCGCAAATCAGGTCGCGCACGACGGGCAGGCCCGGCAGCGGACGCAGCACGATCTTCGCCGGCAGGTCGTTCAGGTTCGTCAAGCAGGCGAGACCGTTCTTGCCGTTGATGTTCATGGCGTCCGAACCGCACACGCCTTCACGGCACGAACGGCGGAACGACAGCGTTTCGTCCAGTTCCTTGAGCTTGAGCAGCGCGTCGAGCAGCATGCGCTCGTGCGTGAGTTCCAGCTCGTACGTTTGCATGCGCGGCGCCGCGTCCTTGTCCGGATCGTAGCGATAGACTTCAAAAATGCGTTTGGCCATTTCCAATTCCTTTTGACTGGCGTGTGCCTTAGAACGTACGCGCCTTCGGCGGCACGGACTCGACGGTCAGCGGTTGCATGTGGACCGGCTTGTATTCGAGTCGGTCGCCTTCGCTGAACCAGAGCGTATGGCGCAGCCAGTTTTCGTCGTCGCGGTGTTCGTAGTCGCTCTGTGCGTGCGCACCACGGCTTTCCTTGCGGGCTTCAGCCGAAACCATCGTTGCGCGCGCAACTTCGACCAGGTTCGCCACTTCGAGCGCTTCCACGCGCGCCGTGTTGAACACCTTCGACTTGTCCTTCAGGTGGATGTGCTTCGCGCGCTCAGCGATCTGCGCGATGTCCTTCACGCCGTCTTCCAGCAGCTTCGAGGTACGGAACACGCCTGCGTGCTTCTGCATCGAGCCGCGGATGTCGTTCGCGACGCTTTGCGCGTACTCGCCCGAGGCCGACTTGTCGAGCTCGGCGAGGCGCGAGAGCGCGAAGTCGGCGGCGTCGGCCGGCAGCGGCTTGTGATCGCGCAGTTCCTTGACGTGCTTGACGATGTGGTTGCCAGCCGCACGGCCGAACACCACGAGGTCGAGCAGCGAGTTCGTGCCCAGACGGTTCGCGCCGTGCACCGAGACGCACGAGCATTCGCCCACGGCGTAGAAGCCGTTCACGACCTCTTCGTGACCCTTCGGCGTGCCAACGACCTGGCCGTTGATGTTCGTCGGGATGCCGCCCATCTGGTAGTGGATGGTCGGCACGACCGGGATCGGCTCCTTGATACAGTCCACGTTCGCGAACTTGAGCGCGATTTCGCGGATCGACGGCAGACGCTTCATGATCGTGTCGGCGCCGATGTGCGAGAGGTCGAGCAGCACGTGGTCCTTGTGCGGACCCACGCCGCGGCCTTCCTTGATTTCCTGGTCCATCGAACGCGAAACGAAGTCGCGCGGCGCCAGGTCCTTCAGGGTCGGCGCGTAACGCTCCATGAAGCGCTCGCCGTTCGAGTTACGCAGAATGCCGCCTTCGCCGCGCACGCCTTCCGTGATCAGCACGCCCGCGCCGGCCACGCCGGTCGGGTGGAACTGCCAGAACTCCATGTCCTGCAGCGCGATGCCCGAACGGGCCGCCATGCCAAGGCCGTCACCGGTGTTGATGAACGCGTTGGTCGATGCCGCGAAGATCCGGCCCGCGCCGCCCGTGGCGAACAGCGTGGTCTTGCCTTCGAGGATATAGACGTCGCCCGTTTCCATTTCGAGCGCGGTCACGCCGAGCACGTCGCCTTCGGCGTCGCGGATCAGGTCGAGCGCCATCCATTCGACGAAGAACGTGGTCTTCGCCGCGACGTTCTGCTGATACAGCGTGTGCAGCAGCGCGTGGCCGGTACGGTCAGCAGCAGCACAGGCGCGCTGAACCGGCTTCTCGCCGTAGTTGGCCGTGTGGCCGCCGAACGGGCGCTGGTAGATCGTGCCGTCGGCGTTACGGTCGAACGGCATGCCCATGTGTTCGAGTTCGTATACGGCGTTCGGCGCTTCACGGCACATGAACTCAATCGCGTCCTGGTCGCCGAGCCAGTCGGAGCCCTTGATCGTGTCGTAGAAGTGGTAGTGCCAGTTGTCTTCGCTCATGTTGCCGAGCGAGGCGCCGATGCCGCCCTGCGCCGCCACCGTGTGCGAACGCGTGGGGAACACCTTCGAGAGCACACAAACCGACAGGCCAGCGCGCGCGAGTTGCAGCGAAGCGCGCATCCCCGAGCCACCAGCACCGACGATGACCACGTCGAACTTGCGACGCGGCAATGAATTCTTGATTGCAGCCATTCTTTTACACTCTCCAGAGAATCTGAGCGGCGTAGCCGAGGCTGCCCAGCAGCCATGCGATCGTGAGGACGTCCAGCGTGATGCGCAGGCCGACCGGCTTGATGTAGTCCATCCAGATGTCACGCACACCGACCCACGCGTGGTAGAACAGCGCGAGCAGGGTGACGAACGTGGCGAGCTTCATCCATTGCGCGGCAAAGATCGACGCCCAGCCGTCATACGAGAAGTCGTGCGCGCCGAAGAACACGACGAGCAGCACGATCGTGTAGATCGCCATGATCACAGCGGTGGCGCGTTGCGCGATCCAGTCGCGCAGGCCGTAGTGAGCGCCGACGACGAGGCGCTTCGGACCGATTCCGTTTTTAGCCGACATTTTTTAGAACGCTCCGAACAGTTTTGCCGCGAAGGCGATCGTGAGGATCGTGGAGACGATCACGACGACGAGTGAAGTGCTCTTGCCTTTTTCCTTGCTCACGAGGTCATGGCTGAAGTCCATGAACAGGTGACGCACGCCAGCGCAAAAGTGGAAGAGGAACGCCCATCCGAGGACCAGCACGACGAGCTTGACGATGATATTCGAGAGGAAGCCCTTGAAGACCTCGAAGCTGAGTTCCGAGGTGAGGCTCTGGTCAAACAGGAACAACAGGAAAGGCAGAAACAGGAACAACAGCACACCGCTGACGCGGTGGCCGATCGACACACGACCAGCCAGAGGCAGGCGGTATGCGAACAATATCTGCCCAAGCCCGATGTTCCGGTATTCCGGCCTCGGTTTTTTTGCGGCTTCTGCCATGCTAGACCCCTACTATGTGTTAACACTAATTCGCAATTTTAGCGCCTTTTTATATCGCGCTGCAGCGAAATCCACGTCGGGTACGGCTGGTGGTGCGCGCAAGCAAAGGCACTCTGGGGAAGGGCTCCGCGCCTTTCGCGCGGCCGCCCGTCAACTCAAATCATTCTGATAGTAGTACCCGGTTGTGACATACCATCCGCGGCGCACCTCGACCGGCCGGTCTCCATAGGTATAGGACACACGCTCGACCGATAGCAAAGGAAAACCTGCGGGCACCTTGAGAAGGTCGGCCACCGTAGGCTCCGCGGCCACGGCGCGGATCTTTTCGGTCGCCCGAATCATGCGCGTGCCGAATTCCGTCTCGAACATGGCGTAGAGCGGGCCTTTGTACTCGGCGAGGCGCTCGCTCGTGAGCCCGCGGAACACGACGCCGGGCAGCCAGATCTCGTCGAGCACGGTGCTTTCGCCATCGAACTGCAGGAGACGCCGGATCAGCACCACCGGGTCCGAGGGCTTGAGGTCGAGCTGGCGAGCGATCTCGGCCGAAGCGCGCAGGCGCCGGCACTCGAGCAGTTTGCTCACGTGCGGGTGCTCTGCGCCGTCATCGGCGAGTAATCTAAGAAAGCGAAACTGGGCACGCTCTTCGTTGTGCGTTGCAACAAACGTGCCCTTGCCCTGGCGGCGCACCAGCAGATTGTCGGCAGCCAGCTCGTCGATCGCCTTGCGCACGGTCCCCTGGCTCACCTTGTAACGGACGGCCAGTTCGACTTCGCTGGGGATGATTTCGCCGGGCTTCCATTCGCCGGACTCGAGGCTCTGTGTAATGAGCCCCTTGATCTGCTGGTACAACGGACTGAAGGTCGGGGACGGCGAAACCGCGGGCGCAGACGCTTGAGCCCCGCTCTCGGGAGCGGTGGAATTCGCGTTGCTGGCCGGGTTTGCACTCATGGCGCGCATTTCAACATAAACCCCCCTACGCATCAAGCATTTTGCCTGCAATAGTTATGTCTTATATAAGACATAAGATACTGTTGACTTTGACCCCCACGACTCCTACACTCCCGATCGAGCAAGGGTTTGCGGGCGGGCTGCATGCTAGTTTCAGGACATGAAACCGGCATGACGAAGAGGAGCCGCCGGCTGCATCCACCTCGTGGCGAATACGCCGCGAGCCGGCTTGCACGATGCTGTTCCCTCATGCAGTAAACGCAGTAGAGGTTTCGATCCGCCCAGCCGGCACGCGTTAGTCGTTGCGCGCCGCGCGTCTGTGGGAGAGCCCGAGCGAGCTGTTGCAGGAGTCGGCACACGCGAAGCGGCCAGCGTCTGGCGTCCCTCGAAGGGCGCCCCGTTCACCTCTTGCCATGTTGCACAGGTTACCGGCACGGCGGTCCGCGCCGGCGGCGCACGCTTCACGGCTTGTCAGTCCTTGTTGTTCCAGTGAAGCGCGCACGCCAGCGGGAAAGACCGCCTGTTTCACCTACGCTTCGTGTATCGCGCATATAGAATGGCGTTTTACCCTGGCGTCTAACGCATCTTCCTGGAGATTTTCAATGGCTAAGCCCGCAAAGCGCGTTGCCGTCACCGGCGCCGCAGGTCAGATCGCTTACTCCCTGCTGTTCCGCATTGCGAATGGCGACCTGCTCGGCAAGGATCAGCCCGTCATCCTGCAACTGCTCGACCTGCCGCAAGCGCAAGCCGCCGTCAAGGGCGTCGTGATGGAACTGGACGACTGCGCATTCCCGCTGCTCGCGGGCGTGGTCATCACCGACGACCCGAAGGTCGCGTTCAAGGACGCCGACGTCGCCCTGCTGGTTGGCGCACGTCCGCGCTCGAAGGGCATGGAGCGTAAGGACCTGCTCTCGGCCAACGCCGAAATCTTCACGGTCCAGGGCAAGGCGCTGAACGACGTCGCCAGCCGCGACGTGAAGGTGCTGGTCGTCGGCAACCCGGCCAACACGAACGCCTACATCGCCATGAAGTCGGCTCCGGACCTGCCGAAGAAGAACTTCACCGCCATGCTGCGTCTGGACCACAACCGCGCGCTCTCGCAACTCGCCGCCAAGTCGGGCAAGCCGGTGGCTTCGATCGAGAAGCTCGCCGTGTGGGGCAACCACTCGCCGACGATGTACCCCGACTTCCGTGTCGCTACGGCGGAAGGCCAGTCGCTGACCAAGCTGATCAACGACGACGAATGGAACCGCAACACGTTCATCCCGACGGTCGGCAAGCGCGGCGCGGCGATCATCGAAGCGCGCGGCCTCTCGTCGGCAGCATCGGCCGCCAACGCAGCGATCGACCACGTGCGTGACTGGGTCCTCGGCACGAACGGCAAGTGGGTCACGATGGGTATCCCGTCGGACGGTTCGTACGGCATTCCCGAAGACATCATCTACGGCGTGCCGGTGACCTGCGAAAACGGCGAATACAAGCGCGTGGAAGGCCTCGAAATCGACGCATTCTCGCGCGAAAAGATGGACGGCACGCTCAACGAGCTGCTCGAAGAGCGCGAAGGCGTGGCTCATCTGCTCGGCAAGTAAGCCAGCTGTACGAACGGAACGCGCGATTCACGCCCGTTCCGTTCTGCTTTGTGGGCTCGCGGGGCAGGCTCCGCGGCCCGACCCGCACAGCCCATTCGATGCGGGCCACCCCAGGCGGGCCCAGCTACGCCCCCGATCCGCATGCGCCTTGCCTTGACCGCCTTGCCGGCAGGACGCATCCGAATCCGGTATCTCCTACAAAACTCGACTCCCGACGCCGAAGATGCGCGCCATTCTCCCAGCAGAAGTGCTGTTTGACGGCGAAGCGCCGCCCGCCATCCTGCCCGCATGCGACCACTACGCGGGCAGTGAGAAGCTGATGCTCAAATCGCTCGCGCTGCAGCAGCAGTGGGGCCCGGTATTCGACATCACGCTCGATTGCGAAGACGGCGCGCAGGTCGGCCGCGAAGCCGAACACGCCGAACTCGTGGCGTCGTTCATCGGCGGCGAACACGACCGCTTTGGCCGCGTCGGCGTGCGCATCCACGATTTCCATCACCCGCACTGGCGCGACGACGTGCGCATGATCCTGCGCGCCGCGAAGCGCGCACCGGCCTTCATCACCCTGCCGAAGATCCGCGCCGTAGGCGACGCCGCCGAAATGACGGCCTTCATCGAGGCCACGCGCGTCGAGATGGGCATCGACAAGCCTATTCCCGTTCAATTGCTCGTCGAAACGCATGGCGCACTCGCGCGCGTGTTCGACCTCGCTGCGCTGCGCGGCGTCGAGTCGCTGAGCTTCGGGCTGATGGACTTCGTCTCCGCGCACGACGGTGCGATTCCCGACACGGCAATGCGCTCGCCCGGCCAGTTCGAACACCCCCTAGTGCGCCGCGCGAAGCTCGAAATCGCGGCCGCGTGCCACGCGTTCGGCCGCGTGCCCTCGCACAACGTGAGTACGGAAGTGCGCGACATGGAAGTGGTGGCGAACGACGCGCGCCGCGCCCGCAACGAGTTCGGTTACACGCGCATGTGGAGCATCCACCCGGCGCAGATTCCCGCGATCGTGGCCGCTTTCGCGCCGCGCGACGAAGAAATCGCGCTGGCCGCCGAAATCCTGCTGGCCGCGCAGCACGCGCAATGGGGTCCGACACGCCACGGCGACACGCTGCACGACCGTGCGAGCTACCGCTACTACTGGTCCGTGCTGCGCCGCGCGCGCGCCACGGGCCGCGCCGTGCCGGCCGAAGCGGCGCCGCTGTTCGCGCCCGGCGTCGATACGCGAGGCGAGCTGCCGCAGGAGTCGGCCTGATGTGCGCCACGACCGGACGCAGAAAACGTTTTCAACGTAGTGCGCCACGGCAACGAAGCGGATCTCGCGCCGCATAGCGCAGCGACGGCAGTCACGGACAGTTACAGGCAGTTACTTGCGAACCACGGCGCAAACAACACCGGGCCGGAGAAATTGAAGTTCATGGCGATAAATAGGTGAAAATAGCGTCCGCTGCGCGCTTTCGGGGCGCGCGCAGTGCAAACGGCGGTTACCTGTTCAACCGCGCACTGATCAACCGCTTTTAGATAGATAAAGGTTTGACACTCATGAAGAAACTGCTGATCGCCGCTCTCATCGGCACGCTGTCCTCGACGCTGATGCTGGCCGCTACCGACGCCGCCGCACAAGACACGTCGACCACGACTGCCAAAAAGCCGGCTCCGAAGCATCGCATCATCAAGCGCAAGGCCAACCCGGCCAAGGAAGCGAAGATGGATCCGATCCCGGACGGCTCGGAGCACTGGACCTGCGCTGAAGGCGCACAATTCGACCTCAAGGGCGACATGGCGCGTGACCAGATCGTCACCGTTCACTGGGCGAACAAGAATTACAACCTGCCGCGTCAGGCCACGACCACGGGCGCTGACCGCTTCCACGACGCCGCCACCGGCCTCGACCTCGTCGTGATTCCGACGAAGGCCATGCTGTTCTCGGACAAGGACAGCTCGCGTCTGGCCGACGAATGCAAGACTGTTGCAATGCAGCAAGGCGCAATGGCGCCGACGCAGGCACAAGCGCTGAGCCCGGCTAACCGCGCTCCGGCAGCCGCCAGCGGCGCCGCGGGCCAGTAAGGACCGCAGGATCGCCTCGATGTCCGCCCTGATCTCCAACGTCAGGCCGCAGCCGGATCAGGTACTGGTCGATATCGTCGACTACGTGCTGTGTTTCCGGGTCGACCGCGCGCTCGCGCTGACGACGGCGCGGCATTGCCTGATCGATACCCTCGGCTGCGGACTCGAGGCGCTCTCCTACCCCGCCTGCACCAAGTTGCTGGGACCGATCGTGCCGGGCACGATCGTCCCGCACGGCGCGAAGGTGCCGGGCACGCCATTCCAGCTCGATCCGGTTCAGGCCGCGTTCAACATCGGCGCGATGATCCGCTGGCTCGACTTCAACGACACATGGCTCGCCGCCGAATGGGGCCATCCGTCGGACAACCTGGGCGGTATCCTCGCGACCGCCGACTGGCTTTCGCGCACTGCCATCGCTCAGGGCAAATTGCCGCTCACCATGAAGCACGTGCTCGAAGGCATGGTGAAGGCGCACGAGATCCAGGGCTGCATTGCGCTGGAGAACTCGTTCAACAAGGTCGGTCTCGACCATGTGCTGCTCGTGAAGCTCGCGTCGACCGCCGTGGTCGGACAAATGCTCGGGCTCACCCGCGACGAGTTGATCAACGCCGTTTCGCTCGCGATGGTCGACGGCCAGTCGCTGCGCACCTACCGCCACGCGCCCAATACGGGCTCGCGCAAGTCGTGGGCCGCGGGCGACGCCACCTCGCGCGCCGTGCGCCTCGCGCTCATGGCGAAAACGGGCGAGATGGGCTATCCCTCGGCGCTCACGGCAAAAACCTGGGGCTTCTACGACGTCTCGTTCAAGGGACAGCCGTTCAAGTTTCAGCGCCCTTACGGCACGTATGTAATGGAAAACGTGCTGTTCAAGATTTCATTCCCCGCCGAATTCCACGCGCAGACCGCCGCCGAAGCCGCGATGACGCTGCACGGCGCGCTCGCGCAACGAGGCAAGACGGCTGGGGACATCAAGCGCATCACCATACGCACGCATGAAGCGGCAATCCGCATCATCGACAAGAGCGGTCCGCTTGCAAATCCGGCCGACCGCGACCACTGTATCCAGTACATGGTCGCTGTGCCGCTGATCTTCGGCCGCCTCACCGCCTCCGACTACGAAGACGAAGTCGCAAGCGACCCGCGCATCGACGAGCTGCGCGCGAAAACGGTATGCGTGGAAGACCCGCAGTTCACGAAGGATTATCACGACCCGGACAAGCGCTCGATCGCGAATGCGCTCACCATAGAGCTGCTCGACGGCACGACGCTCGACGAGGTCGTAGTGGAGTACCCGATCGGCCACAAGCGGCGCCGCGAAGAAGGCATCCCGCTTCTGATCGAGAAGTTTCGAATCAACCTCGCGCGCCGCTTCCCAGCGAAGCAGCAGCAGGCGATTCTCGATGTCTCGCTCGACGAAGCGCGGCTCTGCGCCCTGCCCGTCAACGAGTACGTCGACATGTATGTGATCTGAGCAATCAGGCAGGTATCAGTGACAGCAGCAAACGAGCAGTAAGCGTTATTTCCGCGATTAAACGAAGGAAAACACTATGGCCCACAATCTCCACAAAACGCTAAAAGAATTCGACAGCGGTTCCGGCAAAGGCAAGTTCTACTCGCTGCCGCAACTCGGCAAGCAGCTTGGCGTGAAGATCAATCGTCTGCCGGTCTCGATCCGTCTGGTGCTCGAGTCTGTGCTGCGTAACTACGACGGCAAGAAGATCGCGGAAGAGCACATCGAGCAACTCGCGAACTGGAAGCCGAACGCCTCGCGCGTCGACGAAATCCCGTTCGTGGTCGCCCGCGTCGTGCTGCAGGACTTCACGGGCGTGCCGCTGCTCGCCGACATCGCCGCCATGCGCGGCGTGGCCAAGCAAGTCGGCCGTGACCCGAAGGTCATCGAGCCGCTCGTGCCGGTGGATCTCGTCGTCGACCACTCGGTCCAGATCGACTACTTCCGCCAGAAGGACGCGCTCGACCTGAACATGAAACTGGAATTCCAGCGCAACAACGAGCGCTACCAGTTCATGAAGTGGGGCATGCAGGCGTTCGACACGTTCAAGGTCGTGCCGCCGGGCATCGGCATCGTCCACCAGGTGAACCTGGAATACCTTGCGCGCGGCGTGCACAAGAAGGCGGAAGGCGCCGACACCGTCTACTACCCGGACACGCTCGTCGGCACCGACTCGCACACCACGATGATCAATGGCATCGGCGTCGTGGGCTGGGGCGTGGGCGGCATCGAAGCAGAAGCCGGCATGCTCGGCCAGCCGGTGTACTTCCTCACGCCGGACGTCGTGGGCGTCGAGCTGAAGGGCAAGCTGCGCGAAGGCTGCACGGCGACCGACCTCGTGCTGACCATCACGGAAATGCTGCGCAAGGAGAAGGTCGTCGGCAAGTTCGTCGAGTTCTTCGGCGAAGGCACGGCGTCGATCGGCGTGCCCGACCGCGCGACCATCGGCAACATGGCGCCGGAATACGGCGCAACGATGGGCTTCTTCCCCGTCGACGAAAAGACGATCGACTACTTCAAGGGCACGGGCCGCACGGAAGCTGAAATCTCGGCATTCGCGAACTACTTCAAGGCGCAGGAACTCTTCGGCGTGTCGAAGGCCGGCGACATCGACTACACAAAGACGCTCGTCCTCGACCTCGGCACCGTCGCGCCGTCGCTGGCGGGTCCGAAGCGCCCGCAAGACCGCATCGAAATCGGCAACGTGAAATCGACCTTCACGGACCTGTTCTCGAAGCCGGTCGCGGAAAACGGCTTCAACAAGAAGGCCGCCGACCTCTCCGCCGAATACGCGGCGGGCGACCAGGTCAAGCTGCACAACGGCGACGTGCTGATCGCCGCGATCACGTCGTGCACGAACACGTCGAACCCGAGCGTGCTGCTGGCCGCCGGTCTGCTCGCGAAGAAGGCCGTGGAAGCGGGCCTGACGGTCGCGCCGCACATCAAGACGTCGCTCGCTCCGGGATCGCGCATCGTCACGGAATACCTGACGAAGACGGGCCTCCTGCCGTACCTCTCGAAGCTCGGCTTCGAACTCGCGGCATACGGCTGCACGACCTGTATCGGCAACGCCGGCGACCTGACGGCCGAACTGAACGAATCGATCGTCACGAACGACGTCGTCGCGGCGGCGGTGCTTTCGGGCAACCGTAACTTCGAAGCGCGTATCCACCCGAACATCCGCGCGAACTTCCTGGCCTCGCCGCCGCTGGTCGTAGCTTACGCGATCGCGGGCAACATCACGCGCGACCTGATGACGGAACCGGTGGGCAAGGGCAAGGGCGGCCGTGACATCTACCTCGGCGACATCTGGCCGACGAGCGACGAAGTCAACGCGCTGCTTAAGTTCGCGCTCGATCCGGACGCGTTCCAGAAGAATTACAGCCAGCTCACGAAGAAGGGCGACCTGTGGAGCAAGATCGAAGGCGAAGAAGGTCAGGTCTATGACTGGCCGAAGTCGACCTACATCGCCGAGCCCCCGTTCTTCGGCAGCGATTTTTCGATGACGCCGTCGTCGTCGGTCGCCGAAGTCAAGGGCGCGCGCGCATTGGGCATCTTCGGTGACTCGGTCACGACCGACCACATCAGCCCGGCTGGCTCGATCAAGGAAGACTCGCCCGCAGGCAAGTGGCTGAAGGAAAACGGCGTGCAGAAGGCCGACTTCAACAGCTACGGCTCGCGCCGCGGCAACCACGACGTGATGATGCGCGGCACCTTTGCCAACGTGCGTATCAAGAACCTGATGATCCCGGCGAAGGCCGACGGCACGCGCGTGGAAGGCGGTCTGACGATCCATCAGCCGAGCGGCGAACAGCTCTCGATCTATGACGCAGCGATGAAGTATATCGACGCCGGCACGCCGACCATGGTGTTCGCAGGCGAGGAGTACGGCACGGGTTCGTCGCGTGACTGGGCAGCCAAGGGCACGCAGCTGCTGGGCGTGAAGGCCGTGGTCGCACGCAGCTTCGAGCGTATCCACCGCTCGAACCTCGTTGGCATGGGCGTTCTGCCGCTGCAGTTCAAGGGTTCGGACAGCGTTCAGTCGCTCGGCCTGACCGGCGAAGAAACGTTCGACATTGAAGGCCTGACGGACGACTTCAAGCCGCAACAAGACCTGACCCTCGTGATCCACCACAAGGACGGCAAGGATCAGCGCGTGCAGGTGCTGCTGCGCATCGACACGCCGATCGAAGTCGACTACTACAAGCACGGTGGTATTCTGCCGTTCGTGCTGCGCTCGCTGCTCGCGGCGTAAGTACGCAGTTTTTTGCAGGTGCCGCGCCCGGCAACGGGTGCGGTCACACTTGGAGCCCGACGCAAGTCGGGCTTTTTTTTCGGCTGTGCTTTGGGTTGGGCTATTCGATCAGCTTGTTCAACGTCGCAAACTCGATCAGCGCCGCAAGTGACGACACGCCGAGCTTGTCCAGCACGCGAGTCTTATAGGTGCTGACGGTCTTATCTGAAAGCCCGAGCCGTGCCGCGATACCCTTGTTGCTCATCCCGCGCGCGAGATACTGCAGGACTTCGACTTCGCGAGGCGACAGCCCGTTGAGCGCCACGTCGCGGCCGCCGCCGCAGCTGCCCGCCGGGAAGCAGTCATAGCCAAGCAATACCGCCTTGACCACACCGCACAGTTCCTCCACGCCGCGATTCTTGTTCACATAGCTGTTCGCGCCCGCGACACGCGTGTGATTGGCCATGACCAACTCGGGCTTCGCAGAGAGCACGAGAATGCGCGCGCCGTGCTGCATCGCGCGAATGCCGCGGATAACGGAAAGGCCGTCGAGCTTCGGCAACTCGAGGTCGAGAATCACCAGATCGGGATGCAATTCCTGTACGAGGCGAAGGCCCTCTTCGCCGTCGCTGCACTCTCCCACCAGTTCGTACTCCGTATTCAGCACGTTAGCGAGCATTTTCAGCACAATCGGATGGTCGTCGATTACAACGACGCGTTTCATTTTTTGTTCCATGGCGGTGTAATTCATTTGATCCTTCAGCGTGAATCTCACAGCCTGAACGACCTGCCAGCATTTTTGTATAGGAAAGTTCTGAAACGACTCGCACCGGACTGTCGCAGGGTTAATCCCACTGCGTGCGCAGTTTGAATTTAACTAACGCGTGAATTAAAGTTGAACGATGATCACGCGCGCCCGCACCGGTGCTGCTGCTGCGCCCCGCCCACGCGGCCGGCGCCGCGCCGCCGCCGACCTCGACATGCGCGAGCAGCTGCTCGCCAGCGCCACGCAGCTGTTCGGCGAGCAGGGCATCGCGGCCACCACCATGGCGCAGATCGCCGAGGCCGCGGGCGTGACGTCCGCCATGGTTCACTACTACTTCACGAACCGCGAAAAGCTCCTCGACGCCGTGGTCGAGGAGCGCATTGCGCGCTCGATTGCTTTCGTGTGGGAGAGTGTGGATAGCGCTGGGGGCGATCTCGCGCAAGACCCTCGCGCGCTCGTCGAGGAACTGGTCGCGCGGCTCTTCGACGTCACGTCGCGCATGCCCTGGCTGCCGCCGCTCTGGCTGCGCGAAATCGTCAACGAGGGTGGCCTGCTGCGCGAACGCATGCTCAAGCGGTTGCCCATCGAGCAGTTGCAGCGCTTTGCCGCGCGCGTCAGCGAGGCGCAGCGCGATGGCAGCGTCAACGCCGAACTGGAAGCGCCGCTGTTGTTCATTTCGATTCTCGCGCTCGTCATGCTGCCGCTCGCCACTTCGAAAATCTGGCAAAGTGCGCGCGGCTTTCCGAAGATCGAGCACGAGGCGCTGCATCGGCATGTGAGCGCGCTGTTGAGCGCAGCCTTGCGGCCCGCGCCGCAGGACGAGCGCTCGCGCCAGACAACGGGCCCAACGGCGAGCCGCAAGGGGGACGCGTCATGAATCGCGGCATTGGCGGCATGTGCGTCGCGCTGCTCGTGCTCGCCGCATGTTCCAGGCATGGATCGGCCGGCTGGCAGGGCTATGCCGAAGGCGAGTACGTCTATCTCGCGTCGTCGCAGTCGGGCACGCTCACGCACCTCGAAGTGCAACGCGGGCAAACCGTGGCCGCCAATGCGCTCGCCTTCGCGCTCGACTCCGTCGAGGAAGCGGCCGCGCGCGACGAGGCGCAGCATCGCCTGACGGCCGCGCAGCAGCAGCTCGCCGACCTCCAGACCGGCAAGCGTCCGCCCGAAGTGCGCGTGAACGAGGCCCAGCTCGCGCAGGCCGAGGCGAACGCGCGCAAGGCCGCTATCCAGCTCACGCGCGACGAAGCGCAACTGCGCGCAGGCGGCATTGCGCAGGCGCAGCTCGACGACTCGCGCGCGCAGGCCGCCTCCACGGCCGCCCAGGTGCGCGAGCTGCAAAACCAGGTGCGCGTGGCGAATCTGCCGGGACGTACCGCGCAAATCGCCGCCCAGGCCGCCGACGTCGAGGCCGCGCGCGCCTCGCTTGCACAGGCACAGTGGCGGCTCGACCAGAAGCGCGTGAGCGTGCCGAGCGGCGGCCTCGTCTACGACACGTTATTTCGTGTCGGCGAGTGGGTGCAGGCGGGCAACCCCGTCGTGCAGATGTTGCCGCCGCAGAACGTGAAGGTGCGCTTCTTCGTGCCGGAAACGATAGTCGGATCGCTTGCGCCGGGCCGCAAGGTGAACGTGCGCTGCGACGGCTGCGCCGCCCAGGTTCCCGCCACCATCACGTGGATTTCGAACGCCGCCGAATATACGCCGCCCGTCATCTACAGCAACGAGAACCGCGCGAAGCTCGTTTTCATGATCGAGGCGCACCCCTCCGCACAAGACGCCGTGAAGCTGCATCCGGGACAGCCGGTCGAGGTGACGCTGCAATGAGCACACCTGATCAATCTACCGGCGACTATGCTATCGACGTGCGCAATCTCAACAAGCATTTCGGCAGCAAGCACGTCGTGAACGACGTGACGCTGCGCGTGGGGCGCGGCGAGATCTTCGGCTTTCTTGGTCCGAACGGCAGCGGCAAAACGACGTCGATCCGGCTCATGTGCGGGTTGCTCACGCCCGACTCCGGTTCGGGCACTTGCCTTGGCTACGACATCCTGCGCGAGAGCGCGCAAATCAAGCGTCACGTGGGCTACATGACGCAGCGTTTCTCGTACTGGGAAGACCTGACGATCCGCGAAAACCTCGACTTCGTTGCGCGCATCTACCAGATGCCGAACCGCCGCGAAGCCGTCGACCGCGCGCTCGAATCGCTCGGGCTCGCAAGCCGCGCGAGCCAGCTCACGGGTGCGCTTTCGGGCGGCTGGAAGCAGCGGCTCGCGCTCGCGGCCTGCATGCTGCACGAGCCCGAATTGCTGCTGCTCGACGAACCGACTGCGGGCGTCGATCCCACCGCGCGCCGCGACTTCTGGGAAGAGTTGCACCGGCTCGCTGCGCGGGGCATTTCGGTGCTCGTCAGCACGCACTACATGGACGAAGCCGAGCGCTGCCATAAGCTCGCCTATATCGCCTACGGCAAGCTGCTCACGCAGGGCACCGCCGCCGAGGTGATCGCCGAACAGAATCTCGAAACGTGGGCGATTCATGGCGAGCGGCTCAGCACACTCGCCGCACACTTGCGCAATGAGCCGGGCATCGAGCAGACGGTGGTGTTCGGCTCCGCGCTGCATGCGAGCGGACGCGATCATGCAGCGCTTGCCAGAGCGGTCGAGCGCACCGTGGAAGGCCAGCCGCTGCGCGCGGAACGCATCGACACCGGTCTCGAAGATGTCTTCATCTACCTGATGAGCCATGCCCAGGACAATTACGGAGTCACGTCGTGAGCGCGTCGTTCCCGTTTTCCGTGGCGCGCTGGTGGAGCATCGTGCTCAAGGAGTTCTTGCAGCTCAAGCGCGACCGCATCACGTTCGCGATGATCGTTGGCCTGCCGATCATCCAGCTCACGCTGTTCGGCTATGCGATCAACACCGACCCCAAGCATCTGCCCACGGCCATCGTCGTGACCGAGGACAGTGTGTTCGCGCGCAGCTTCGTCGCGGGCATGCGCAATTCCGCCTATTTCGACGTGGTCGAAACGTTTCCCGACGAAGTCTCGGCGCGTCACGCGCTCGCGCGCGGCACGGTGCAGTTCGTGCTTAGCATTCCCGTTGATTTCTCGCGGCGCCTGCTGCGCGGCGAAAGACCCTCGCTGCTTGTCGAAGCCGACGCGAGCGACCCCACTGCCATCACCACCGCGCTCGCGGCGCTGCCTGGGCTTGTCGCGCCCGTGGCCGCGAAGGACCTCACCGGCGCGCTCGCGCATCTGAACGGCACACCCGCCGCGTTCGACGTGCAGGTGCACCGGCTCTACAACCCCGAGGGCATCACGCAATACAACGTCGTGCCGGGCCTCATGGGCGTGATCCTCACCATGACGATGGTGATGATGACGGGCCTCGCCATCACGCGCGAGCGCGAGCGCGGCACGATGGAGAACCTGCTCGCCACGCCTGTGCTGCCCATCGAGGTGATGACGGGCAAGATCATTCCGTACGTGGCGATCGGCCTGATCCAGGCGACCATCATCGTGCTCGCGGCGCGCTACGTATTTCACGTGCCGTTCGCGGGCGGTCTCGTCACGCTCTATCTTTCGGCGCTGCTGTTCATCGCCGCGAATCTCACGGTGGGCATCACGCTGTCGTCGCTCGCGCAAAACCAGTTGCAGGCCATGCAGCTGACGATGTTCTATTTCCTGCCAAGCCTGCTGCTCTCCGGCTTCATGTTCCCGTTCGGCGGCATGCCGCGCTGGGCGCAGTGGATCGGCAATCTGCTGCCGCTCACGTATTTCAACCGGCTCGTGCGCGGCATCCTGCTCAAGGGCAACGGCTGGACCGACCTGTGGCCCGCGGTCTGGCCTCTCGCCGTATTTACGGTCGCGGTCATGGCGATCGCCGTGCGCTTTTACCGGCGCACGCTCGACTAGCCCGAGGCACACGACCATGAAGCGCGACGTCGCCTTTGCCTTCCTGCTTGTGCTCATGCTCACGGGCTGCACCGTCGGCCCCGATTTCCACACGCCCGCCGCGCCCGATGCCACGGGCTGGACGCGCGAGCCAGTACCGGCGTCCACCGCTAGCGCCACGGGCCCCGGCGGCGGCGCGCAGACCTTCGCGGCCGCAGAACACGCTCCAAACGCGTGGTGGACACAATATGGCAGTGCACAGTTGAACGAACTCGTCGATCAGGCCTTGCGCGCGAGCCCCACGCTCGACTCGGCGCGCGCCAAGCTCGTGGAAGCGCGCGAAAACTACAACGCGCAGGCAGGCGCGGCGAACTTTCCCTCCGTCGATCTGAAACTTTCCGGTACGCGCCAGAAGGTCGATCTCGCCGCTTTCGGCATTACGCAAGTGCCGAACCCGCCACCGTTTACGCTTTACAACGCTTCGGTCAGCGTCTCGTACGTATTCGACTTGTTCGGCGCTAACCGTCGCGCGCTGGAATCCACGCGCGCGCAGGTCGATTATCAGGCATACGAAATGGAGGCCGCGCGACTTTCGGTGGCCGCCAACGTGGTGTCCACCGCCATACGCCGCGCGTCGCTGCAACGCCAGATCGACCTCACAATGCAGCTAACGCAGACGCAGGCACGCCAGCTCACGATCATGCAAGCGCGCTACGCAGCCGGCGGCGTGGCGCAGATCGACGTGCGCAGCCAGCGCACGCTGCTCGCGCAAACGCGCGCCTCGCTGCCACCGCTCGAAACGCAGCGCGACGCTGCTGAGCATCAGCTCGCCACCCTGCTTGGCGTCGCGCCTTCGCAGTTCGCCGTGCCGCTCGACGCCCTTTCTCTCGATACACTGCATCTGCCCGATACGGTTTCGCTCACTGTGCCTTCCACGCTGGCCCGCGAGCGTCCCGACATACGCGCCGCCGAGGCGCTGCTGCATCAGGCAGGCGCGAACGTGGGCGTGGCGACCGCGAATCTCTATCCGCAGATCTCGCTTTCAGCGGGTATTGGGTCGGAGCGCACGCATATCGAGGACGTCATCAGCGGGCTGAACATCTGGAACGTAGGACTCGGCCTCACACAGCCGCTGTTCCATGGCGGTGAATTGCGCGCGAAGAAGCGCGCGTCACAAGCCGCCTATGAAGCCGCCTTCGCCGACTATCGTCAGACGGTCCTGCAAGCGTTGCAGCAGGTCGCCGACTCGCTGCAGGCGCTCCAGAACGATGCGACCGAACTGCAGGCGCGCGACGACGCCGCTCGCGAGGCGCAGGCCAACGCAGCGATCACACAAACGCGCTACAACGCAGGCGGCGTGAGCGAGTTTTCGTTGATCGACGCGCAACGCCAGGCACTCCAGACCATGCTCGACCGTTCGCGCGTTCACGCGGATCGGCTAACGGATACCGCAGCGCTCTATCAAGCCCTTGGTGGCGCCCCACTCCCAAGCACGGAGCCGCCTGTGCAAGGCAACGACACATCGGCACCCGCCGCGCCCGTTCGGTAACCTGGCCGCTCCACGCGGCAACCAGCAGCACGCGGCGGCAACCATTCGTTTCCTTCCGCTTGCGCCGCCCCTGCGCGACAATGACCCTCCCCCTGCTCCATCCGCAATCGAGAGACACGTATGAACCAGGCATCGCTGTCCCCTGCAAAACTGTCACCCAACGATCTCGTCGCCGCCGACGCGCTTCAGCTTTCGGAATGGATACGCCTGCGCAATGTGTCCTGCCGCGAAGTGATGACCGCGTTTCTCGACCATATCGAGCGCGTGAATGCGCCGGCCAACGCCATCGTCTCGTTGCGCGAGCGCGCCACGCTGCTCGCCGAGGCGGGCGTTCGCGACGCCCAGCTCGCGCGAGGCGAGCACCTCGGCTGGATGCACGGCATGCCACAAGCACCGAAGGATCTCACGGCCACAGCCGGCATCCCGTACACGCAAGGCTCGCCGCTGTTCCGCGACGAAGTGCCCGCCGCGGATTCCCTGATGGCCGCGCGCATGCGCGCACAGGGCGCGATTTTCATCGGCAAGACGAACACGCCGGAATTCGGCCTCGGCTCGAACACCTACAACACGGTCTTCGGCACCACGCTCAACGCTTACGATCCCACCCGCAGCGCGGGCGGCAGCAGCGGCGGCACGGCCGTGGCGCTTGCGCTGCGCATGCTGCCCGTGGCGGACGGCAGCGACATGATGGGGTCGCTGCGCAATCCCGCCGGCTGGAACAACGTGTTCGGGTTCCGTCCGTCGCAAGGCCGCGTGCCCTCCGTGCCTGCGCACGATCTGTTCTTCCACCAGCTCGGCTATGCGGGACCGATGGCCCGTAGTGTGCCCGACCTCGCGATGCTGCTTTCCACCCAGGCCGGCTACGACGCGCGTGCTCCGCTTTCCATTTCCGAAGATCCTGCGCAGTTCGCGGGCTCGCTCGAACGCGACTTTAGTTGCGCGCGCATCGGTTGGCTAGGCGATTACGACGGCTATCTGCCAATGGAAGACGGCGTGCTCGCACTTTGCGAAACGGCGCTGAAGGACTTCGAATCGATAGGCTGCAAAGTCGAAGCCGCGCGCCCCGACTTCGCCATGGAGCGCGTGTGGCAATCGTGGCTCACGCTGCGCCATTTCTCGTGCGCGGGCACGCTGGGCGCGCTCTATCGCGATACGGAAAAGCGCGCGCTGCTCAAGCCGGAAGCACAATGGGAAGTGGAAGGCGGCCTGAAGCTCTCAGGCGACGACGTGTGGAACGCCACGGTCACGCGCAGCCAGTGGTACAACGCGCTGCTCGCGCTCTTCGAGCATTACGACTACCTCGTGCTGCCCAGCGCCCAACTCTTCCCGTTCGACGCGAGCGAGCATTGGCCGAAGGCGATCGCGGGCCGCACGATGGATACCTATCACCGCTGGATGGAAGTCGTGATTGGCGGCAGTCTCGCTGGGCTGCCTGTCATCAGCGTGCCTGCGGGCTTCAATGCGCAAGGCCTGCCGATGGGGCTGCAGGTGATCGGCAAGCCGCAGGCGGATCTCTCGGTGCTGCAACTCGCCCACGCGTACGATCAGGCCACGCAGTGGGTCAAGCGGCGTGTGCCGACTCTGCTTCAGGCGTAACGCGCTGAAGCAAAAAGGCAGCGCCGCGGCGCTGCCTTTTTCCATCGACATCTCACGCCATCACGCCTTCACCGCGCGCGCCGCATTTCTGCCACGCAGCCATTCGAGCGCGAGTAGCAGACAGGTGGAGAACACGATCAGGATCGTTGCGAGCGCAGCGATCGTCGGGCTGATGTTCTCGCGGATGCCCGTGAACATCTGGCGCGGCAAGGTGGTCTGGTCGGCGCCCGCGAGGAAGAGCGTGACGACGACTTCGTCGAACGACGTGGCGAACGCGAACAGCGCGCCCGAAATCACGCCCGGCGCGATGACGGGCAGCGTGATGCGGAAGAACGTCGTGACCGGATTCGCCCCGAGCGAAAGGCTCGCACGCACCAGATTGTGATTGAAGCCCTGCAGCGTGGCCGCGACCGTGGTCACGACGAACGGCACGCCCAACGCCGCATGCGCGAGGATCAGCCCGAGATACGTATTGGCGAGTCCGAGCGGCGCGAAGAACAGGTACATGCCCACGCCCACCACGACCACGGGCACGATCATCGGCGAGATGAGCACGGCCATGAGCAGCGCCTTGCCGCGGAAATCGGCCTTCGTGACGCCGATGGCCGCGAGCGTGCCGAGCACGGTTGCCACGAAGGTTGCGGCCGGCCCCACGATGAAGCTGTTCTTCGCGGCCATGCGCCATTCGTCGGACATCACGAGGTTTTCATACCAGCGCAGCGACCAGCCCGGAATCGGGTAAACAAGGAACGTGCTCGACGAAAACGACAGCGGCACGATCGCGAGCACGGGCAGGATCAGATACAGCAGCGTGAGCACGACGAGTGCGCGCAGCGCGAAGTACCACACGCGTTCGACGGCCGACGTATGCGGCGCAAAAAGCGGTTTGGCGAATTTCATGGTTGCGCCTCCCTCAGCCGAGGCTCAGTTGCGTGCGCGTGAAGCGCCCGTAGACGAAATAGAGCACCGTGGTCGCCGCGAGCAGCAGCGCGCCGAGCGCACAGGCCATGCCCCAGTTGATCGACACGTTGGTGAAGTACGCCACGTAGTAGCTGACCATCTGGTCGCCCGGCCCGCCGAGCAGCGCCGGCGTGATGTAGTAGCCGATCGAGAGAATGAACACGAGCAGCCCGCCCGCGCCCACGCCGGGGTACGTCTGCGGCACATACACGCGCCAGAAGGCCGAGAACGGATGGCTGCCAAGCGATACGGCCGCGCGCTGGTAAGTCGGCGGAATCGACTTCATCACGCTGTAGAGCGGCAGCACCATGAACGGCAGCAGGATGTGCGTCATCGAAATGTAGACGCCCACGCGGTTGAATAGCAGCGTTAGGGGCTGCGAAATGAGGCCTGTGCCCAGCAGCGCCTTGTTGACGAGACCCTCGCCCTGAAGAATCACGATCCACGCGGCCACGCGCACGAGAATCGACGTCCAGAACGGAATCAGCACGAGGATCATCACGAGATTCGCGCGGCGCTCGGAGAGCGTGGAGATCCAGTAGGCGAGCGGGTAGCCGAGCAGCAGCGCGAACACCGTCACGAACACGCTGATGACGAAAGTGCGGCCGAACACGTCGAGATAGATCTGCTGCTCAGGATCGGCGGCCACGATGTTGCCGAACGCATCCTGCCGGTGGTCCAGCGATGCGAGCAGGTAGAACGGCGAATAGCGCGAGCTATTCTTCGCGATAGCTTGCCAGTAAGCGACGTCGCTCCAGCGGTCGTCGAGTTCGACGATTTTGGCGCGCGTTTGCGCGGGGGTGAGCGTGAGCGGTTTGCCGTCGTCTCCGGCGAGCGGCATGGCGCGCGCCGTCTTCGCGACCAGCGAGCGGAAGCCCGCGATTTCCACGTTCAGGCGGCGCGCCAGCGCGCCCATCGCATCGCCGTCCCGCACGACGGTCAGGTCTTGCGCGAGCGCCGCGTAGGCCGCGTCGGGCGGCGCGCTCTTGCGGTCCCAGTCGCGCAGCGCCGTGATCGTATGCGGCAGCGCCGTCGCCACTTCGGGGTTCTGCACCGCGCGAGTGAGCAGCGCGGCGATCGGCACCACGAAAATCAGCAGCAGAAAGATCGCGAGCGGCGCGATCAGCATGAGCGCCATCGTGCGCTTCTTCGCTTGCGCTACGCGCAGTTCGCGCTTCAGGCGCGCGGTCTCTTCGCGTGCGGCGCCGGCAACGTTGGTCACGGTCGTCATTGTGGTCACATCCAGTCTCCAGCCATGCAGCCAAACCGCTCCGGGGCTTGCGCCCCGGAGCGTCTACATCACTCTCACTTCGCGGCCCACGAGGCGAAGCGCTGCTCCAGCTCGTCGCCGTGGTCGGTCCAGAACGTGAGGTTCTCCTGGATGGCGGTCTTGCCGTTGTCCGGCGAATTCGGCAGGTTGGCGAGCGTCTTCGCGTCGAGCGCCTTGATCGCGTTCGCGTTCACCGGGCCATACGCGATGTGCTGCGCATACGCCTGCTGCGGCTTCGGCGAGAGCGTGTAGGCGATGTACTGCTCGGCCAGCGCCTTGTTCGGCGCGCCCTTCGGGATCGCCCAGTAGTCGAGGTCGTAGATGCTGCCGGTCCACACCACCTTGAGGTTCTTGCCTTCGCGCTGCGCGGCGTCGATGCGGCCGTTGTACGCCGTAGACATCACCACGTCGCCCGCGACGAGGAACTGCGGCGGCTGCGCGCCGGCTTCCCACCACTGGATGTTCGGCTTCAGTTCATCGAGCTTTTTGAAGGCGCGGTCCTGACCGGCCTTCGTCGCGAGCACCTTGTAGACGTCCTGCGGCGGCACGCCGTCGGCCATCAACGCGAACTCCATGTTGTAACGAGCGCCCTTGCGCATGCCGCGCTTGCCCGGGAATTTCTTCACGTCCCAAAAGTCGGCCCAGTTCGTGGGCGCGGTCTTGAGCTTGTCGGCGTTGTAGGCGAGCGCCGTGGACCACACGAAGAAGCCGGCGCCGCAGGGCTGCTGCGCCGCCTTCATGAAGTCGCCCTTGTTGCCGAGCTTGGCCCAGTCGAGCTTCTCGTAGAGACCTTCGTCGCAGCCGCGCGCGATGTCGCCGGTTTCGACTTCCACCACGTCCCAGTCCACGTGCTTCGCGTCGACCATGGCCTTCACCTTGGCCTGCTCGCCGTTGTACTCGACAGCGGTGATCTTGTTGCCGGTCTGCGTCTGGAACGGCTCGTTGAACGCCGCCTTCTGCGCATCGCCATTGGCGCCGCCAAAGTTCACGACGGTCAGTTCCGCGGCATTCGCCACGCCGAACGAGAGTGCGAGTGCGGCCGCGACCGCTACAACGCGCATGTTGCCGATCTGCTTCATGGTTGAGTCCCTTCTCCTTGGTGGTTTGTCTTGCCGGGCCCTTCGATGCGAGAAACGTGGCCCGATCGTCGAGACGCTTCGCGAGGCAACGGCGCGCGAGATTGCGCGCCGCGCCCGCACGTCTCAAGCGAACACGCGCAGATGCTCGGGCGCGAATTCGAGTGCGACCGGCTGACCGGGCGCGAAGCCGTCGAGCGCCTCGGTGCCGAGCGGCACCTTCACGAAGCACTCGTCCTGCTGTGGCAGGCCACAGCGCATGCGCACGTGGTCGCCGAAATAGATGAGGCCGCGCGCTTCTCCGGCCAGCGAGTTTGCGCCATTGCCCTTCGAGCCGTTCGCGAGCTTCATGCGCTCGGGGCGAATGCACGCGATGGCCGCGGCCCCCGCCTGCGCACCCGCCACGTTGCGGCCGGTGAGGCGCGTGCCGTCGGCGAGATGCATTTCGCAGTACTCGCCATCCACAGCGGCAATGGTGCCGCGCAGCCGGTTGCTGTCGCCGATGAAGTTCGCCACGAACTCGTTGCAGGGCGACTCGTAGAGCCGGTCCACGCTGTCGAGCTGCTGCACGATGCCCTTGTCGAACACGGCCACGCGGTCCGACATCGTGAGCGCCTCGCCCTGATCGTGCGTCACGTAGACGAACGTGACGCCGAGCTTTTCATGCAGCGACTTCAGTTCGTACTGCATGTGTTCGCGCAACTGCTTGTCGAGCGCGCCGAGCGGCTCGTCCATGAGCACGAGCTTGGGCTGGAACACGAGCGCGCGGGCGAGCGCGATGCGCTGCTGCTGGCCGCCCGAAAGCTGCGCGGGATAGCGCTTCGTGAAGCCTTCCATGCGCACCATCTTGAGCGCGTCGTTCACGCGCTGCGCGCGCTCGGCGGTGGGCACCTTGCGCACGCCTAGCGGATAAGCGACATTCTGCTCGACCGTGAGATGCGGAAAGAGCGCGTAATTCTGGAACACCATGCCTATGTCGCGCTTGTGCGGCGGCACATTGTTGAGCAGCTTGCCGTCGAGGCGGATCTCGCCGCCGGTGGGAAACTCGAAGCCGGCGAGCATCATCAGGCAGGTGGTCTTGCCCGAGCCGGACGGGCCGAGCAGCGTCAGAAACTCACCTTGATAAATATCAAGGTCAAGTTGTTTGACGACCAGCGTTTCGCCGTCATAGGTCTTGCGCACGCCGCGAAAGCTGACGATCACATCCGAGGTCTTCATCCGCCCTGTCTCCTTTGCATACTCTTTTTCCCGGCCGGCCCTTCTGACGCGATTAAATAAATCCTGGCGCAGGCGTTAACCGAAACTGACGTGCGAATTACTATAGATGGTCCCGGCTCTATTCAATGGAGCCATTTCATTATTACCGATGGAACCACTTAGCCATGGTGATCCTGTCCGAATGGCTCGCGGCGCAGCTCGACAAGGAAAGCGCCGAGCCCGCCTACCGTCAGCTGCTGCAGCTCATGCAGCAGGCCATCCTGACGGGCCGGCTCGCGCCCGGCACCAAGCTGCCCAGCTCGCGTACGCTCGCGGGCGACCTCGGCGTGGCGCGCAACACCGTGCTGCACGTCTACGACCAGTTGAGCGCCGAGGGCTACGTGATCTCGACCACGGGCAGCGGCACCTATGTCGCCGACACACGCCCCGACTCGGCCGCCGTGAGCACCGCAACGCCAGCCACTGCCCCCGCCGCCGACGATGACGACGACGCAAGCAGCGCCTCCCCGCGCGGCGACATGTCGATGCGGGGCCAACGGCTCATCGACGAGGCGGGCGTGTCCGCCAGGCAGTGGGGCGCCTTCATGCCGGGCGTGCCCGACGTGGCCGAGTTTCCGGCGCGTACCTGGAGCCGCTTGCAGGCCCGGCTGTGGAAATCGGCGAATCATGGTTTGCTTACTTACGCGCCCGGCGGCGGCTACCGTCCGCTGCGGCGGGCGCTTTCGGACTACCTGCGCGTGGCGCGCTCGGTGCGGTGCACGCCGGACCAGATCATCATCACGACCGGCATTCACCAGTCCATCGATCTCGCCGTGCGGCTGCTCGCCGACCACGGCGACACGGCGTGGGTAGAAGAGCCGTGCTACTGGGGCGCGCGCAGTGTGTTGCAGTCCTCGGGATTGAAGCTCGCGCCCATTCCCGTCGACGACGAAGGGCTCAATCCGCGTGAGCAGGACCTGCGCGACCCGCCACGCATCGCGCTCGTCACGCCTTCGCATCAATACCCGCTCGGCATGGTGATGAGCCTCGCGCGCCGCCGCACGCTGCTCGAATACGCGCGCCAGCACAAGGTGTGGATCATCGAGGACGACTACGACAGCGAGTTCCGCTACGGCAGCCGGCCGCTCGCCTCGCTGCAGGGTCTCGACGAGTCGGACCGCGTGATCTACGTGGGCAGCCTTGGCAAGCTGCTGTTTCCGGGCCTGCGCATCGGCTACATGGTCGTGCCCGAGCGGCTCGCGGCCACGTTCCGCACGGGCGTGGCGGAGCTGTATCGCGAAGGCCAGCTCATGCAGCAGGCCGTGCTCGCCGAATTCATCATGGATGGCTATCTCACTACGCACGTGCGCCGCATGCGCACGCTCTATGGCGAGCGGCGCCAGTTGCTGATCGACGCGGTCACGCGCCACTTCGGCGACTCACTGCCGGTCATGGGCGACGAAGCGGGTCTGCACTTCGTGCTCGGCCTGCCCGACCATGCCGACGATCGTGCCATCGCTGCGGCCGCCTACGATGCGGGCGTGATCGTGCGCCCGCTTGCGGCCTACTACAGCGTGCGCCAGGATCGCAAAGGATTGCTGACGGGTTACGCGTGCGTGCCGCACGAGGAAATCGCGCCGGCCTTTGCGACGCTCGCGCAGGTCATCGAGGAACACGCGTTTGCGAACCCGAAAAAGCTGCGGCGCGCCGGTTAGACGGAAGCGCGCCGCTGCGTTGAATCGCGCCTTTGCGTAGAAGCGCGCCGCTTATTTCAGCCCGAAATCCACCCGCGTCGTCGCGCCCTTATCGTCGATGCCCTTGGCGTCCAGCTTCGGCGCCACGATGAACACGCGGCTCGGATCGACCTTGCCTTCGAGGTACTGCTGCACCGCCTCCGCGCGCTGCTGCGCGAGGTTGCGCAAGGTGGCGTCGTCAACGGGTGCGTGGTCGGCTACCGCCTGTTTCATGTCGTCCACTGGCAGCGTCTTCGTGAAGCCGATCATGTTGTGCGGCTTCTTGAAGTCCGCATCTTTATAGACCTTGGTGAGGTACTTCTCGTACTCCTTGTCGTCCACCTTGACCTGCGCGGTATCCACGCTCTCGCCGTTGCCCACCGTGTCCTTTACCTTCTGAAGCCGCACGAGGCGATCCACGTACTGCTCGCGCAGCGCGGGCGTGTCCACGGCTGGATCGACGCGGCCGATCAGATCGATCTTGATCGAAGGCTTGTCGTCGAGCGCCTTCACGATCGTGTCGAGCTTCTTCTGGTCGGCATCGGTTAGCTTTGCAGTGCCGGCCGCGAATTCGACATAGCCAAGGTCTTCGCCGCCGCCTCCGAATGCGTTGGCGAGCAGCGTGAACGGCGCGGTCACCGCCTTCGCGATGAGGTTGAGCACTGCCTTCCAGATCAGGCCACCCAGGCTGAACTCGGGGTTCGAGAGCGAGCCCGACACCGGAATGTTCACGTCGATCTCACCCTTGCGGTTCTTGAGCAGCGAGATTGCGAGACGCACCGGCAGCTTGGTGGCCGTGTCGTTGTCGATGTGATCGCCGAACGTGAGCTGGTCGATGAAGATATGGTTGTTCGCCGTGAGCTGGTCGTTCGCAAGCTGGTAATGCAGATCGACGTTGAGCTTGCCCTTCGTGATCGGGTAGCCCGCGTACTTCGCCGAATACGGCGTGAGGTTCGTGAGTTCGATATCGTGCGCGCTCGCCGTGAGGTCGAGCGAAGGCTTCTCGATGAGCGGGTTCACCGTGCCCTTGATCGAGAGCGGACCGTTCGCCGCGAGCTTCGCGGAAACGTCCACGGGCGCGGGCGTCGTCGACTCCGTGCCAAACGCGCCCACCGTGCCGTGGATCTGCACGAGATCGGCGGTGTAGTTCGGCCTGATGAAGTTGTCGGTGTAGTTCACGCGGCCGTCCTGCAGCACGAGCTCGCCGAAATGCAGGCGCACAGGGTTCTTCGGCGCCTGCGCGGCCACGACCGTGGCAGGCGCCGAAGCCGGCGCGGGTGCGGAAGCCGTCTGCACGGGAGCGCTCGCCGCTTGCGGCGTGAGCGGCACCGGCTCGCGCGCGCCTGGCTTGCCGCTCGTGTCCTGCGTGAGCGACTGCGCCGCACCGGTTTGATGCGCGACCACGTCCTTGAGATTGAGCTTGCCTTGCGCGTCGAGCAGCACGCGACCATAGAAGCCGGCGAAGGTCACGCGGCTCGCGTCCACGTCGGTGCCGCGCGCGTCGTCGTAGTTCGCCTTCAGGTTCGTGAGCGCGAGCGAGCGCCAGCCCGCGAACGGGCCGGACGTGGCCTTGTCGAGCATGCGCACGTCCACGAGCGCCGCGTCGCCGCGATAGTTCGCCTTGAGCGCCTTGCCCTGCGCAACCGTTAGCTGTCCGCTCATGTTGAGCAGCGCGCTCGCAATCACCGCGTTGAGCTGATTGCCGAAGTAAGGCTCGAACGCGGCGGCGTCGAGCCGGTTCGCGTCGATCTTCAACTGCGCCGTGAGCGGCGTTGGGTTGATCTTGCCGCTCAGCGCGAGTGTGCCCTTACGGTTGACGGTCGCCTTCAGGTCGATCGGCAGCGGGTGCCTCAGGTCGTCGCTGATCTGCTGGATCTTCACGTCGAACGGCGTGATGGCGAGCTTCACCGGGCGCGGCGTCGAGCTGTCCGTGAAGTTAATCGTGCCGTTGTTCAGCGTGAAAGCGTCGATCGTGTATCGCCAGGCCGGCCCTTCCTGCACCGACTTCTGGGCCGCGTGAATCGCCGTGCGCTCGGGCACCGCCTGATGCGTGGAGGCGAGTTGCGCCAGGTCGATCTTGCCGTCCTTCTGGCGCTCGGCGTTCACCACGAGGCCGGTCACGTCCACCGAAGCGATTTGCGCCTTGCGCGCGTTGAGGTCGATGCCGCTCACCTGCACCGTGCCCTGGGCAAGCGCGATGGAAGGCTCCTTCGCGCCGCGCGCCGCGAGCTTGAGCGATTCGAGGCCGAGCGTGCTCTGGCCGACCTGCACGACAGCAGGCTGCTGCGCCCAGTCGGCCTTGAGCGTGGACGTGAGATGCAGCTTGCCGTCCAGAATCTGCGCGCTGCTCAGGTTGTCGATATACGGTTGCGCCTGCGGCAGACTCACGCGCTCGAGCGCGATGTTGGCTTCGGCGTTCTTGCCCGCGAGGCTCACCGTGCCCGAGGCCTTGATCGTGCCGCCGTCGTTCGCGTTCGTCGCAAACGTGAACGGCGCGCCCGCTTTGGCGGTCGTCGAGAAGTTCGTAAGTGTGGTGGAAAGCTGCGTGAGTTCGACATTCACCGGCCGCGCGGGCAGATCGTCAGCGACGTGCACGGTGCCGTTCGTGAGTGCGAACTGGCGGATCGAGAGGTCGAGCGGCGCGGGCTTCGCTTCCTCGGGCGCCGCTTGTGCGCTCTGGGCACCCGATGCGCCCGAGGCCGGGGCAGCGCTTGCGGCCTTGCTCGCGGCCTCGTTCGCGGCCGGCGTGCCCATCAGCTTCTCGACACTCAGCACGCCTTGTTTGTCGCGCGCGACCCACATGGTGGGCGCGTCGAGATGGATGTCGTCGAAGCGATAGACGTTGCTGAACGGTTCGAGCGAGGCCGCCGCCACGTGCAGACTGCGCGCGCCGAAGAACGGCGAGTTGGCGTTGTCGGTCGAGTCGAAGTCGTTCAGGTCGGTCGTGCCCGTCACGCGCAGCGTGGGCTTCTCGCCCGACATCACGAAATCGAGCTTGAGGTTGGTCGAGAGCTTGCCGCTCTTGACCGTGACGGGCAGCTTCGTGGGCGCGTAGGTGAGGAGCTTCGGCACGTCGAGGTCGGTCAGGCGCAGTTCGACTTCCGATTCGCGCGTCGCGGAAAAGGGCTTGGTCCTGCCGTCGATGGCGAGCGTGCTCGCCCCGTCGATGCGCGCACGCAGCATCGGCTGAACGAAGATATCGGTCTTGGAAGGCAGCGTGGCGATGAACGGAATGCCGAGCGACCAGCGGTCGATCACGTGCTTTTCGTTGAGCAGGCGATCGTCGAAAGTGATCTGGCCGTTTTCGATGCGGATGTTTGAAACCGAGAATTGCGTGGGCTTGCTGTTGGGTTTCGAGGGCGTCGAGAACTTCTCGATGAGGTCCGAGAAGTTGAAATGCTGCGCGTCGAGCCGCACGATCGTGGCGCGCGGCGAGTCGAGCCGCAGTTCGTCCACAATGGGCGCCGCCCGAAAGATCGACGACCACGATGCCTGCACGACGGCGCGCGAGACATCGATGAAGTCGCCATTGCCACCGCGCTCGCCGATATGCACGCGGTCCGCTTCGAGACGCAGCGTGTACGGATTGAGTGCGATGCGGCCGATCGTGACGGGCCGGTCGAGCTGCTTGCTCAACTGCTGCTCGGCAACATGGCGAATGATCGGCGGTGCGGCGAAGAAGCCGACCAGACCGAACACAATGAGAAAGATGACGACGCCCGTGAGGATGCGCCGGGTGCGGGGCGCACGCGCAACCGCGCGCACCGATTGCAAGGAAGAGTTGAGCGACGCTTTGTTGAGGCTTGCCATGCTTGCTTGCGGATGAGGCGGCAACAGGCCCGCCGCGGGATGTGGGTCTGATGTCGGAAATCCGGGGATGCCGACAGCCGGAAGTATAGGTCCGATAGAAGATCGGACGACGGGAAAACGCCGCAGGCGGCGCAGGTATTGCGCAACAAGAAGTAACAGCGGGACAGCGATTGCCCGGCGAGTGCGTGGTGTCCGTCGCGCGTGTTGCGCGATGCATGAAAATGCGGGCGGAGAAGCCGGGCGTTGCGCTTGAGCGGGCTTATGCGGCGCAAAAAAAGCGTTGGCGGGACAGCGTGCCGCCAACGCCTGGTTCAGCCCGGTTCAGCGGCTACTGCCGCTCGACGGCGGGCGGCTGCCAACTGCCATCGGTCGCCTGCGGCTTCGCGGCATAGAGGCGCATCACGAGGCGGAAGTCGCCATGCGGCGCCGGCACCCAGTTCGCGCCGCCGCGCGGCCGCTCCGCGCTCACGTGCACGTCGAGCGAGCCGTCGCGGTTGCGCCGCGCCCCGCTGCGGTCGCCGAACGCCACGCGCACGGGCGCGTCTGCGCCGAGTGCGCCGTCGGTCGTATAGGCCGTGATCGACCAGAAGCCGCGCACCGGCGGCAACTGCTTCGCCGTGAAATGGATTGTGTAGCGGTTCGCGCCGTTGAGCGCATGACCGTCGCTGTCCTGGCTCACGCGGGCGCGCACTTCGTCGCGGGTAGTCGGCAGACCCGGCGACGTGTACGCCGCGTAAGCGCGCAGCGCGTAGTCGGGGCCGTAGTTGCCCGCGTCGTCGCCCACCCAGAGCCAGCCGTTGCCCGCCAGCAGGTTGGTCGGCGGTGTCGCGGTGCGCGTGCGGCCATCGGCGAGACCCGCCTTTACGACCGCGGCGTCCTTCGCGCCCGAGGGCAACTGCGCCGGGTCGCCGGGATGCACGCCAATGTCGCCGAGAATCTTGAGCGCATGGGCGTCGTCCGCCGTAGGCGGGTTCTCTTCCAGCGCCAGGGCGAGCCGGTCGAAGAAACCGTTCGCGCCGAGCGCCGCGACCTGGGCGGACGGCGTGCCAGGCGCGACCGGATCGCCGCTCTGCGTGGCGCCGGTCTGCTCGCTGCCGTGTGCGCCGCGAGCGCCGGCTTTGCCGCGCGCGGCGTGATCGTCCCACCCGGAAAGCGCCGTGACCTGCAGGCCGTGCTGCAGCCGCCGCACAGCCGCGAGATCGCCGCCGCCGCGCGTCTGGATGCGCGCGAGGAACCACACATAGCGCGTCGACACATCTACGCGCTTCGCGCGCGCGGGCAGCGTGCCCTTCCATCCGGCCGGCACGAATGCAATCGTTTGCGCTTTCAGACCGCTGACACGCTCGCCGGTTTGCGCGGCGCCCGTCGACCAGACGACGTTCGTCCACATGTCGAGCGCGCGCGCGTCCATGTAGCGGCCGTGCGTGTCGGGCAGCGTGACGAGCACCGGCTCGCTCGAAACGTCGAGCCAGCCGCTGGAAGCCAGCGTGTCGAGGTTGGGTTCGGGCGGGCTCGAGGCCCCGACGGGCGGCAGCGACTGCGCGTGGCGCAGTGTGTTCGGCGCGGCCTGGCCGGGCCCGCTGCCGGTGGCGGCTTCGCGCGCCACGTCCATCAGCACGAGCGGATAGCCAAACACATAGGAATCGGAGACTTCGTCCTTCATCCAGCCGTTGCTCTTCGGCGCAACGTCGCCCGGCGCCGAGGCGCATCCGGCGATCAGGGCGAGGCAGGCAAGCGCGGAGCAGCTACGGTACGAGGAGAATGCTCGATGTATTGTTGTCATTTGTTGGTTGTATTCGGTGCGGGCGGTCCATGAAGTGACGTCGACCGGCTAGCCACTCCGCGCGCGGGCCCCCCCAGGGCCGTGGTCAAATGCGCGCGGCAAGGCGCCAATGCCGCCGGTTGGTATCGTATCGCTCGCGCATGGGCCTGAAAAGACTACAGCGTGGAATATTGCCTTACAGCCGGGCGGCTTGCTCTCAAGACTTCCCTCCGAAATGAAAGGGGCGTAGTGCCGCGCCCCTTGACCTTCCCATGATGGGAACGTAGATACTGCCTAATATCGATGACAGCCAGTGCTCGTACCCCATCATGAATGAACCCCTCGTTGCAGAGCGCACCGATACCACCGTGGCCGAACTCGAGGTCCACGGCATGACATGCGCCTCGTGCGCCATGCGCGTCGAGAAAGCGCTCGCCAAGGTGCCGGGCGTCACGCGCGCCTCGGTCAATCTCGCCACGGAAAAGGCCACCGTCGAGGCCAGCGGCGACCTCGCGTCCGCCGCGCTCGTCGCCGCCATCGAAAAGGCCGGCTATGAAGCCGTGCCCGTCGCCACGGAAGCCGCCACGTTCGCCATCGGCGGGATGACTTGCGCTTCGTGCGCGAACCGGGTCGAGAAGGCACTCGCGCGCGTGCCCGGCGTGGCCGGCGTGAGCGTGAACCTCGCCACCGAGCAGGCCACTGTCAACACGCGCTCGCCGCTCACGGGCGAATTGCAGGACCTGCTCGTCGCGGCCGTCAAGAAGGCCGGCTATGAAGCCACGCCGCTCGCCGCCGACGAAGACACCGCCACCCCGGCGAAAAGCGCCGCCGCCAGCGACGAGGCGCGCCGCGAATGGCGCGCCGTGCTGATTTCGGCCGTGCTCACGGCCCCGCTCGTGCTGCCGATGTTCGGCCACTGGCTGGGCCTCGACTGGATGCTGCCCGCCTCGGCACAGCTCGCGCTTGCGAGCATCGTGCAGTTCGTGTTCGGCGCGCGCTTCTACCGCGCCGCGTGGAAGGCCATGCGCGCCGGCGCGGGCAACATGGATCTGCTGGTCGCGCTCGGCACCTCGGCCGCGTATGGCGTGAGCGTCTATGCGATGCTCGCGCACCCCGGCGACATGGCACATCTGTATTTCGAGGCTTCGGCAGTGGTCATCACGCTCGTGCGCTTCGGCAAGTGGCTCGAAGCACGCGCGAAGCGCCAGACCACCGACGCGATCCGCGCCCTCAACGCGCTGCGGCCCGATCGCGCGCGCATCCGCATCGATGGCGCAAGCGGCGCCAACGCAGAGGAGCGCGAAGTCCCGCTCGCCCAGGTTCGCGTGGGCACCGTGGTGGTGGTGCGCCCCGGCGAGCGCCTGCCCGTGGACGGCGTCGTGCTCGAAGGCCGCAGCCACATCGACGAATCGCTCATCACGGGCGAAAGCCTGCCGGTGCCGAAAGCGCCCGACGATCCCGTCACGGCCGGCTCGATCAACGGCGAAGGCGCGATCGCCGTGCGCACCACGGCCATCGGCGCGGAAACCACGCTTGCGCGCATCATTCGCCTCGTGGAAAGCGCGCAGGCCGAAAAGGCGCCGATCCAGCGTCTCGTCGACCGCGTGAGCGCCGTGTTCGTCCCCGCGATTCTCGTGATCGCGGCCATTACGCTGGGCGGTTGGCTGTTCGCGGGCGCGAGCGCTGAAACGGCGATCCTCAACGCCGTGGCCGTGCTCGTGATCGCCTGCCCGTGCGCGCTCGGCCTCGCTACGCCTGCCGCGATCATGGCCGGGACCGGCGTGGCCGCGCGCCACGGCGTGCTCATCAAGGACGCCGAAGCATTGGAGACCGCCCACAACGTGAGCGTGGTCGCCTTCGACAAGACCGGCACGCTCACGCTCGGCCAGCCCTCGCTCACCGCGTTCGAAGCGGCCGGGGGGCTCGAGCGCGGCGAGGCGCTCGCGCTCGCCGCCGCCGTGCAGCGGCAAAGCGATCACCCGCTCGCGAAGGCCGTGGTGCAGGCGTATGAAGCACAGGCACAAGCCCTGACGCCAGGCGCGGCCGCTTTGGCCGTCGCCACCCATGCGCGCGCGGTGCCCGGGCGCGGCGTGGAGGCCGAAGTGAACGGCCGGCGCCTCGCGATCGGCAGCGGCCGCTGGCTCGACGAATTGGCGCTTGCCGCGCCGCCCATGCTCGCGGCCCGCGCGCGTTCGCTCGAAGAGGCGGGCAATACGGTGTCGTGGCTATTCGAGCCGCACGGCGGCGTCCTCGCCCTGCTCGCTTTCGGCGACACCGTGAAGCCCACGGCGCGCGAAGCCATTGCGAGCCTCAAGGCGATGGGCATCCGCAGCGTGCTCGTGACCGGCGACAACGCGGGCAGCGCGGCGGCCGTGGCCGCGCAGCTCGGCATCGGCGAAGTCCACGCGCAGGTACTGCCCGACGACAAGGCGCGCACGATCCGCGACCTCAAGATCCAAAGCGGCGGCATCGTCGCGATGGCCGGCGACGGCATCAACGACGCTCCGGCGCTCGCCGCCGCCGACATCGGCATCGCGATGGCCACGGGCACCGACGTCGCCATGCACGCGGCAGGCATCACGCTCATGCGCGGCGACCCGGCGCTCGTTGCCGCCGCAATCGATATTTCGCGGCGCACGTGGCGCAAGATCCAGCAGAACCTGTTCTGGGCGTTCGTCTACAACCTGATCGGGATTCCGCTCGCCGCCTTTGGTCTGCTCAACCCCATGCTCGCGGGCGCGGCAATGGCGTTTTCCAGCGTGAGCGTCGTGACCAACGCGCTGCTGCTCAGAACGTGGCGGGGCCGCCGCTAACGCAGAAGTTTACAGCGCGACGTATCGCGTGAAACATAACGAAAGGGCGCTTCATGCGCCCTTTCCCTTGTGTCGGCGTTATTTTTGGATTCCGAAATATCCCACAATCTGCATACCGAAATGGCATGACTGATCGGTAATCTTTACGTGGCTGTAAGGTTTTTCACGCCACCCCCTAAAGGATCGCTCGCGCGCGCCGTAATGCGTCATGCCAGCGCCTCGAAGGCGCAGGTTCCTTCCTTACAAGCTCTATTCCGGAACCGAATACATGCTTTCACGCTTATCAAGCCGCGCGAGCGTCGGCGTGCGCCTCGCCTTGCTATCGTGCGTGCTCGTCGCAGCCATATTTGCAGCCTTCACGTGGGCGATCACGCATTCGGCGGCGACGCAGGTCGGCGACCAGGTGCGCACGCGCATTGCCGAAAAGGACCAGTCGGTCGCCTCGTCGATCTCGCTCATCGACGGCGCGCTCGCAGCCGAAGTCGACCGCGCCATGCAGCTCTTCGAGAGCTTCCTGCCCGGCGCCTTCACGCTCGACCCCACGCAAACGGTCGACATTGGCGGCAAGGCCACGCCGGTCTTCAAGTCCGGCGATCACGTGCTGAACCTGGACTTCACGATCCCCGACCAGTTTCTCGCGCGCAGCGGCGAAATCGCGACCGTTTTCGCGCGCAGCGGCGACGACTTCGTGCGCGTGACCACGTCGCTCAAGAAGCAGGACGGCTCGCGCGCGATCGGCACGCTGCTCGACCGCAACGGCCCCGCGTATGGCCCGGTTGTGGCCAATCGCACCTATACCGGCCTCGCCCAATTGTTCGGCAAGCAGTACATCACGCAGTACAAGCCGATTCTCGACGCGAGCGGCCACGTGATCGGCGCGCTCTTCGTCGGCGTCGACGTGGGCGCGCAGATCGACGCGCTCAAGAGCGAGATCGCCAAGCTCAAGATCGGCGAGAGCGGCTATTACTTCGTGATGGACGCTTCGAACGGCCCGACGCGTGGCACCTTCCTCGTTCATCCGGGCGCCGTCGGCAAACACTACGACGACGCTGACGCGCCCTGGTCGCGCATGCTCGAAGCGCGCGAAGGCACGCTCGACTACACATCCGCCGACTCGACGCGCGACGAGCGCGACGCGCGCGCGAAGTTCGTCTCGTTCGTGAGCGTGCCGCAGTGGCAATGGCTCGTGGGCGGCGTCGCCGTGCGCGACGAGATCATGACGGAAGTGAACGCCACGCGCGACCGCTTTGCGGCCATCGGCCTCGTGCTGGTCGCGCTCTTCGCGGCGCTGTCGATCTACGCGGCGCGCCGCCTCGTGAGCCAGCCGCTCGACGCCGCCGCGCGAGCCGCCGGCCAGCTCGCCGCGGGCGACCTCACGGTGCGCATCGGTAACAGCAGCGGCAACAGCAGCCGCAGCAACATCGGAAATGGCCACGCAGCGGACGCGCAGGGCACGGCGGGCGCCGACGAGATCGGCCGCCTCACGCGCGCCATCGACGGCATCGGCGTGGGCCTCGCGCAGATCGTCGCGCAGGTGCGCAGCGCCACGGCGCAGATGAGCGAGGACACCTCGCGCATCGCGCAAGGCAGCGGCGAGATCGCTTCGCGTATCGCGAGCCAGGCGAGCAGCCTGGAGGAGACGGCGGCGAGCATGGAAGAGCTCACCTCCACCGTGCAGCAGAACGCCGACCACGCGACGCGCGCCAACACCGTCGTGACCAGCGCAGCCGAAGCCGCGCTCGACGGCGGCCGCGCCGTGAGCCGCGTCGTGGAAACGATGAACGACATCAGCCGCGCGTCGCAGAAGATCGCCGAGATTACGGGCGTGATCGACGGCATCGCGTTCCAGACCAACATCCTCGCGCTCAACGCGGCCGTGGAAGCAGCGCGTGCGGGCGAGCACGGCAAGGGCTTCGCGGTAGTTGCGAGCGAAGTGCGCGCGCTCGCGCAGCGCAGCGCGGCGGCCGCGAAGGAAATCTCGGCGCTGATCACCGAATCGTCGTCGACGGTCGAGACGGGCTACCGTATCGCCGGCGAAGCGAGCACGACCATGCGCGGCATCGTCGCGCGCGTGGATGAAGTGCGCTCGATCATCGGCGAGATCAGCATAGCCTCGCGCGAACAGTCGGGCGGCATCGAGCAAGTAAATATCGCGGTTTCGCAGATCGGCGCGGCGACGCAGCAGAACGCCGCGCTCGTAGGCGACGCCGAGCGTGCCGCCGCCGCGCTCAACGATCATGCGGCTGCGCTCGCCGAACTCGTTTCCGTGTTCAAGGTGCGCGAGTCACGCGCGTAGCACCTTCAGGGCATGATTCGCAGTGCCCAGCAAACAAAAAAGGCAGCGTCTTGTGACGCTGCCTTTTTTTTGCTAACGGCGCGACGCCGCGCTCATTGCCCCTGCGGCTGCGCCACGGGCGGCGTGTAGCTCGCGCTCGCGCCCGGCGTGTCAGGCTCCGCCTCGTCGGGCGTCGGGGTCGGCGCAAGCGCCGGCTCCTGCGCCGGATACGACGGCTGCGGGGCTTGCGCCGCCGGCGCGCTGGACGGCCCGATGATCGGCGGCAGGCCCATGATCGCGCGCGCGGCGGATTCTGCGGCCGCCGCCGAAGCTGCAGACGGCGCCGAGGCCGCAGAAGGCGCCGATGCCCCCACCTCCGAAGCTGCAGCAGGCACAGATGCAGGTGCAGGCGCAATCACGCGCGGCGGCGGCGCGTGCCGCACCGGCGCGCTTTGCGGCGGCTGCGCCTCGTGCGTGCCGAGCAGCTTGTCCATCCACGCCCGCAGCTTCTCGCGGAAGGTTTCGAACGCGCCCGGCGTCACCTCGGTGTCGAAGCGCGCACGCGGATCGACGACGCGCGAGCGCAGCGCACGCTGGAAGAAGTCGCCGACGATCGGCAGCGCACTGCGCGCGCCCTGCCCCCAGTAGTCGTCGAGCGTCACGCGGCCGTCGTCGAAGCCCACCCAGGCGCCCGCCACGAGTTGCGGGTCCATCAGGATGAACCAGCCGTCCGTGTTGCCCTGGGTCGTACCGGTCTTGCCCGCCACGTCGCCGCGAATGCCGAAGCGCGTGCGGATGGCCGCGCCCGTGCCGCGGTTCACGACGTCACGCATCGTGTCGAGCAGCGTGCGGTCCGCCTCCGCCGAAAGCGCCCGCTCCGGCGAAGCGCTCTCGAACTGCGCGAGCACGTTGCCCTTGTGGTCCTCGATACTCGTGACCATGCGCGGCTCGAGGTACTCGCCGTCGTTGGCGATGGTGCTGTACGCGGAGACCATCTCCTTCAACGTGACCGGGCTCGTACCGAGCGCGAGCGACGGCACCGGGTCGAGCTGGCTGTCGCGCACGCCCATCGCGCGCGCGAGCCGCGCAACCTTGTCCGGGCCCACCGTCTGCATGAGCTGCGCGGTGATGCGGTTGCGCGAGAACGCGATCGCGTCGCGCAGTGTCATCGGGCGATTGCTGGGCGGCACGTCGTCGGTCGGCTTCCAGATTTCGCCGCCCGCCAGCGGAATCTCCACCGGCTGGTCGATGAACGTGTCGCTCGGCTTCGCGCCCGCCGCGTAGGCCGCGCCGTACACGAACGGCTTGAACGTCGAGCCGGGCTGACGGCGCGCCTGCTGCACGTGGTCGAACGGCTCGTCGGTAAAGTCGCGGCTGCCCACCCACGCCTTGATCTGCCCGTTGCGCGGGTCGATGGCGAGGAAGCCCGCCTCCACCGCGGTCTTGCTCTTGCAGAGGTTGCGCATGAAGGTGCGGTCGCCAGCGAACTGCTTGAGCGCGGCGGCGTCGTTCGCGCCCGCGTCGCGTGCGCTCTTGTAGTCCTGCGTTTCGCGCATGAACGTCGCGAACAGGTCGTTGCCGGCCACACAGCCGTTGCGTCCGCTCCATGCGCCGTTGGCGATGCCCTGGAGCTGGTTCGTGTGCTGGCGCAGCGCGGCGGTTGCCATCTGCTGGAGGCGCGAATCGATCGTGGTGCGCACCACGAGGCCATCCGAATAGATGTTGTAGTCGTTGCGGTCCGCCCACGAAATCAGCCACTTGCGCAGTTGCAGCGCGAAGTGCGGCGCGGGGCCGGGCGGCTCGGTCTGACGCTCGAAGTCGAGGCGCAGCGGCTTCTTCGAGAGCGCGGCGTACTGCGCCTCGCTGAGCTTGCCGTACTTCACCATCTGGCCGAGCACGGTGTTGCGCCGCGCGAGCGCGCGCTCGGGGTTGATCACCGGGTTGTAATAGGCGTTGCCCTTGAGCATGCCGGTGAGCGTCGCGGCTTGCAGGATGTCGAGCTGATCCGCCGAGACGCCGAAGTAGGTGCGCGCCGCCATCTCGATGCCGTAGGCGTTGTAGAGGAACGGCACCGTGTTCAGATATGTCTCGAGAATCTGCTGCTTGCTATACACCGCCTCGATCTTGAACGCCGTGATCGCTTCCTTGATCTTGCGCGTGAGCGTGGGCGCACGGCCAATTTCATCGGGATAGAGATTGCGCGCGAGCTGCTGCGTAATGGTCGAGCCGCCCTGGCGCTCGCCCGAGAACGTGTGCAGCGCCGCGCCCGCCGTGCGTTTGAAGTCGATGCCGTGGTGCTCGTAGAAGCGGTGATCCTCGGTGGAAATCAGCGCATCGACCATGTGCGGCGAGATCTGCGCGAGGGGCACCCATTCGCGGTTCGAGGGCTTGAACTCGGCGAGCACCTTGCCGTCGGCGGAAAGAATCTGGGCCGGTTCGTCGACCCGCGCCTTGCGGATGTCGCCAATGCTCGGCGTGAACGGAATCAGCACGAGCACGTAGAGCACGACGAGCGCCGGCAACGCGCCAATGGCCATGAGCACGCCGCGCCGCGTGGGACGCAGATGATGGCGCGCACGCGCCCCCAGCGGGCGAATAAACCCGCCAAGCCGCGCGGCGGCGGGCTTCAGGCGGGACAACGACAGCGCGATTCGATCGCGGATCAACGGCACGTAACGCTTCACGCGGCAGGTAGGGTCGGCTGGCAAAGCGTGAATCGTACCAAACTCGCCGGTCGCCCACGCCGGAAAAAAGCCCGCCGAGGCGGCGGGCCAATGACGTACCTTGTAGCAGACTGCGATCCACCGACTGCCTCGCAGTCCTGCTGGAACGATCCACCCATACAGCCACAGGATGGGGTTCTAGTCGGCGCTTAGAAGCGGGTCAGCATGCCGACCGCGCCCATCACCTGATTGCTCGTCGCCGAGAAACCGCCGGCGTTGTACATCACTGCGACGTTGTTGCCGCCGATCGCGCGCTGGTACATCGCTTCACCGTACACTTCCGTGCGCTTCGACAGCGAGTAGCGCGCAATCGCGTTGACCTGGTTCCACTTCGGATCGGAGCTGAAGTTCGACTTGCTCACACCGTTCAGATGACCGTCCGTGAAAGTATCCATGAGGCCGAGAGACAGCGCCGGCGTGAGTGCGTACTTGACGTTCAGTTCATAGTTGTCGAAGTGGGTTGAACCGCTCACCGGGTTCAGGCCGAACGCGGACGTGTTCTGATACTGGCTGTGCGTGTAGACGAAGTTGACCGCCGCCGGGCCGAACGTATAGCCGATGCCTGCACCGACCGTGCGCTGCACATCCGCGGTCAGGTTGCCGCCGCCCGCGGTCGACTTGAACTCGCTCGGGTCAGCCGCAACGCTCTGGTTCACTGCTCCCGAAGGGTTGCTCGCTGCTGCCGAGCCGTTGATCTGGAGGTAGGCAGCGGCCAGTCGCAGCGGGCCGTTGTTGTAGCTCGCGCCTGCGCTGTACGCACGATCGACGGCGAAACTGGTGCTGTTGCTGAACGCGTACATGCCGCCGAATTTGAAGCCGGCGTAGTCGATACTCGAGAACTTCACCGAGTTGCTGAAGCGCACAGTATGTTGCAGGTTGTCGTTGTCGTACACGTGTGCGAAGCCCGCGTCGCCGAACGAGCCCGCCGTGCCGGACAGCGGCGCGACGAAGTCGACCATCGAGTCATACTGGCGGCCCATCGTGAGGGTGCCGTATTGATCGGTGCTCAGCCCGACAAACGCTTGACGGCCGAACATGCGGCCACCCTGGCCGAGCGCGCCGTTGTTGACGTTGAAGCCGTTTTCGAGCACGAAGATCGCATGCAGACCGCCGCCCAGGTCCTCGCTGCCGCGCAGGCCGAAGCGGCTGCCGCTGATATTGCCGCTTGCGAGTGCGACGCGCGCGCTGCCGTGGTTGGCGGCGCCATTCTGAACGTTGTTCGTGTAGGCGATGCCCGCGTCGACCAGGCCGTAGAGGGTGACCGAGCTCTGAGCGTGGGCAGCGGACGCTGCAAACGCTGCGCAAACGGCAGCGGCAATGGAAATTTTCTTCATGAAATAGCCCGTGTTTGCTTGTAATGAAGGGAAACGCGGCGCTAGTTTAGGAGCGCAAAAGCCAGCCCGCTAAGAATGGTCTTTTCCTGGGAGTGGGACAATATTTCACAAAGTTGCAGCAATTGCGGTGCGATGCGGCCTTGAGCGCGTGCGGCGAAATCGATAACAAGCCTGATGGGTTGCTTGAGTTGCGCTCCCGCAACAGCAATCACCAGCCCAACGGGTGTAGCCAGTCACAGGCGGGTGCATTGCTCGCGTTCGATGCGCGCGCTACAGCACGAGCGATAGCGCGATCGACACCCACACGGCAGCCGCGCCGCAGAGAAAGGCGCGGCGCGCCATCAGAAAGCGCGACTCGTCGTTGGGTTTCGCGGGCGAGGTGGCGAGCCAGGGCACGCTGCCGAGGCACGCGAAGCCCGCGAGCGCGATGCCGACGACCACCCGGTCGCCGATGCGCCAGGCCGACGGCTCGTGCAGCCCCCAGTAGCCCAGCGCGATCAGGCCGATCGAAAACATCGTCGAGGCGGCAGAACTGAGCGCCACCACCGATCCCGTCGGAGATTGCATGGATTGCCTCCCTGCGCGCCTCGCGCTGTCGGGCCATTATCGGCGGGCGGGCACGACGCGGCAACGCCGCGACCTGCTCACGCCCGTACCGGATTACGCGCTCGGTCGCACCATCTGGAACATCTCGCCGATCTGCGCGTAGTCGGCGCGATAGCCCGCGCGCATCACGGGCTGGGCGGCGTGCGTGTCGAAGAGGCCGTCCTTCAGGAATTCCTCGCGAATGTGCACGCCCACCACCTGCCCCAGCGCGAGCCAGTTGTCCATGGGCGTGCCGTCCAGCGCGTTGAGCCGCACGACCTGCAGCAGCTTGCATTCGAGCGCGGCCGGCGACTCAGCCACGTGCGGCACCGCGACGCTGCGGCCCGGCGCGGCCGTGAGGCCCGCGAGCGCGAATTCGTCGACGTCGGCGGCGACCGGCGCGGAGGTGCGGTTCATCTGCGGCGCCAGCGCCTTCGACGTGAGATTCCAGACGAACTCACCGGTCTCTTCGATGTTGCTGATGCTGTCCTTGCGGCCTTCGCTGCAGAAACCGATGATCGGCGGAAATGTGGCGAACGCACCGAAGAAGCTGTAGGGCGCGAGATTGAGGACGCCGCTTTTTGCGCGGCTAGAGATCCAGCCGACCATGCGCGGCGCGACGATCGCCTTGAACGGATCGTGCGGCAGGCCATGGCCCTGGGCGGGGTCGTAGAAGTAGGTATTGGACATGGATGAGACGTAGCGATTTCGAAGCGGCATCACTATGACATGAGCCGTGCGCAGCTGCCGTTACGCCAGACGAAGCGACTTCGGCTTGCAGCCGCCCCAAACGCAGCAAGGCCGGCTCTCTTTCGAGAGCCGGCCTTGCTTGAAGACCTGGCGGTCTGACCGGAGAAACGCGTTGGACGGCACCTGCCGTCCGAAGCGCTTCAGCTTCGATCAGTCACGCGGCATGCCGAACGGCATGTAGTGCGAGCGGCGAACGCGCTCAGCTTCGCGGTGACGCGCTGCGTACGAATATTCCGAATCCATCGGCAGATACGGCGACGCGAAGAGATCGCTGACCTTTTGGAACAGTGCAAAGATGAAGCTCATGGCGACTCCCAGTTAGGCTGCAATTCAGGGTTTTCCCTAAGACAGAATGAATTATAGGGTTTTCCCTATGGCAACGCTAGTGCAGCGCAGCAAAAAAACTGCGACGCGCCGCCGCACGGGGTCGAGCGCAATCGATGCGTTGCAGCAAAACAACGCATCGAGATTTCGGATACAGGGGCTGGATCGCGTGGCGAAGCCGGTCAGTGCGTGGCTTTCTGGGCGCTTTTAGCGTGAGCCGCACGCGTGGAATGCGACGCTGCATGGCGCGCGGGTGCGGGCGGTGCCTTGGCGGGCGCCGCCCTGGCCGACACGCGTGCCGAGGGCGCCGCCGGGGTTTCCGCGGCAGCGGCCGCAGCAGCCGCGGCGGCAGCGGATTGCGCGGCAACGCGCTGCGACAGGTCGTCGAGCGTGGACTGCTGCTTCAGGATGAACTGCTCGAGGCGCGCCTCATCTGCGCGGGATTCGTTCGCGAGGCTGTCGAGCCGCACCGACTGCGCGATCCCGAAACCTGCGGATGCGAGCACCGCCGCTGCAGCGGCGGCGAGCACCCACTTGAGTTGCCGCGACGAGGCAACCGCCATACGGCGCTGCTCGGCGAGCGCGCCCTGGAGCGCGTCGAGGCGCTGCGTCAGCGCGTCCGGCTCGGTGGCCGCCTGAGCCGCTTCGGACGCGAACCCAGTGGGTTCGACACGCTCGGCATGGTCGGCGGCAAACGACGGCTCGGCGACGAAGGCGGCAGCAGCCGGGTCCTGCACCTCTCCAACGCCCGGCGTCACCGCTTCGGCCACGGCAGGAGCAACGGCACGTTTCGCCCGCGGCGCGCGGCGCGCAGTCGTTGCACCCGCAACGGGACTCGCCGCGTTGGCCTCGTCGACGGGCGCCGCCACCGCTAGAGCAGCCTCGGGGTTTTCGAAGCCGCTCAGCGTGCCCTGACGCACGGCGGCATCCGCTTCGGCAACGGCGGCGAGCTCCTCGCCCTCCAGCGCGTGCGGAGCATCGGATTCGACAGCAACCGGGGATTCAGTCACGTTGGACGACGCAGATGTCGCGCGGGGCTGCCACGGCGCGTTGCGTTCGGGATGCGAAGAGCTCAAGGATGCGGTATCTGCGTAATCAGCCATGGGTCAGCGATGCGGTTCGCGTCGCGCGCCGGCCGGTCACGGCCGCTTGGCGACGTCCTCGTGTTCTGGTTCGAACGCGCATTGTCGCATGCCGGAACGCGCCGCCAGGGGCTCTTCCCCGACTTACCCAGCCGGCATTGACCCAACACCCGCGCCGGTCAACCCGGCGCGCCGTCCTCGCGATATTCCTTCACGTCGGGCAAGCGGCGCAGCGTTGCGCAAATACGCGAGCGCGCTGCGGCAGACTGGAATGTCCCGCGCACTTTGCGAATGCGTACAATCGCCGGCATTGCTCTTTTGAAGTGACGCGCTCCGCCGCACCTTTTCGCCATGAACACACCCACGAGCGCAGCCAGCCTGCGCGAGCATTTCGACCGCATCGTCCTGCCGATGTGGCGCGGCCCGGGCTTCAATGCCGAACTGCGCCTGCCCTACGAGGCGCTCGATGCGGCCGGCGCGAAGCCGCTGCCCGTCACGCGCTACCGCGCGATGGCGTGCGCCCGTCAGCTCTTCGTCTTCTCCCAGGCCGGCGACGCCGCGCACGCGCAAACGCTCTTCGAAACCCTGCGCCACACGTATCAGGACCCGAAGCACGGTGGATGGTTCTATAGCGTCGACGCGGCCGGCGCGCCGCTCGACACCACCAAGGACCTCTACACGCACGCCTTCGTGGTGTTCGCAACCGCTGCCTACGGCCAGCGCTTCGGCGCTGCCGAGGCGCTCGACGTCGCGCGCGAAACGTCCTCGCTGATCGTCGACCGCTTCGCGGCCCGCGACGGCCTGCTCAACGCAGCGCTCGACGCTGCCTTTGCGAGCGTCACGGGCGGCCCGTTGCAGAATCCGCTCATGCACCTCACCGAAGCCTGGCTCGCGGCGAGCGAGGCGACCGGCGACAGCGCGTTCGACACGGCGATCACGCGTCTCGTCGAGGCGCTCGCGCGCGGCTTCCTGCACGAGGCGACGGGCTGCATCGCCGAATTGCCGCTCGGCGCGGCGGACAACCGCCTCGAGCCCGGACATCAGTTCGAATGGTTCTGGCTGGCAACGCGCGCGGGCGCGCGGTTGGGCGCGTCGGGTCTGGACGAAGCGCTCGCGCGCGCCTTCGCCTTTGCACAGAAGCACGGCGTAGACCCGGAAACGGGAGCCGTGGCGGCTGCGCTCGACGAGCACGGTCATGTGACTGATGCGACGCAGCGCATCTGGGCACAAACGGAATACTTGCGCGCGCTCGCCACGCACGGCGACGCCGCGGTGCGCGCCGCGCTCGCGCCGCAGATCGGGCGCTTCGCGCCGCGCTTTCTCACGCCGCAGGGCTGGGTGGAATGCCGCAGCGCAAACGGCGACGTGGCGCGCGCGGACATGCCGTCCACGACGCCGTATCACCTCTTGACCGCCTACCAGGGCATGGGCGTCTGAGGCGCAACAACGCGAAACGCCTACGCCGGCGGGCGCAAGCCCGCCGCCGAAGCGCTCAGACCGCTCAAGTCACTTAAGCCGCCAGCACGGCCGGCGAAATCTCGAATGCGGCCACGGCCTCGGAAAGCTGGCGCGTCTGCTGATGCAGCGAAGCCGCGGCAGCCGCGGCCTCCTCGACGAGCGCCGCATTCTGTTGGGTCATCTGGTCCATCTGCGAGACGGCCTGATTCACCTGATCAATGCCCGTGCTCTGCTCGAGCGACGAGGCGCTGATACCCGCCATCATCTGCGTGGCCCGCGAGATCGAGTTCGACACCTCGCGCATCGACTCGCCCGCGCGCTCCACCAGTTCCGAGCCGCCGCGGATCTGCGAAACCGACTCGCTGATCAGCGTCTTGATCTCCTTGGCCGACTGCGCGCTGCGCTGCGCAAGCCCGCGCACCTCGCCCGCCACGACCGCGAAACCCCGGCCCTGCTCGCCCGCGCGCGCCGCTTCCACTGCCGCGTTGAGCGCGAGAATGTTGGTCTGGAACGCGATGCCGTCGATCACGCCGATGATCTCCGCGATCTTGTCCGAGCTTTGCGCAATGCCGCGCATGCGCTCGACCACCTCGCCCACCACGGCGCCGCCGCGCGCGGTCGCGTCGAGCGCCGCCTCCGCCAGCGCGTTCGCCTCGCGCGCGTTCTCGGCCGTGTTGCGCACGGTGCCCGTCAGTTCCTCCATGCTCGCCGCCGTTTGCTCCAGCGACGCCGCCTGCGATTCGGTGCGCGCCGAAAGATCGGCGTTGCCGGTGGCGATCTCGTCGGCGCCCACGTTGATCGAGCCCGCCGTTTCGCGCACGGTGTGGACCGTGCGCGCCAGGCTCGCCTGCATCAGCGAAAGGCCCTGGAACAGCCGGCCGATCTCGTTCTCGCCGCGCGCGGCGATGCGCTCGTCGAGACGCCCGCGCGCGATGCGCTCGAAATGGCGGCCCGCTTCCTCGAGCGGCTCCACCACGCCGCGGCGCAGCGCGAAATGCACGCCGGTCGCGAGCGCGATCAGCAGGACCAGGATGAAGATGCCCACGCCCTGGAAGAGCGCGAGACGCGAGTCGATCGAATCAAGCGAAGCGCGGCTCGCCGCGGCGCTGAACTGCGCGAAGGCGTGCAGTTCAGCGAGATAGGCGTCCTGGTACGACTGCGTCGGCTGGTCGAGAAAGGCCTGCAGATTGTTGCCGTTGAGGTCGTCGATCAGCTCACCGAGCGCCTTGCGGTACACCTGATAGCGCTCGCCGAACGCGGCGACGCGCGTGCGGTTGTCGTCGTTGATCGGCGGCACGGCCATGAGCGCCGCGAACGTGGTGTCGGCGGCGGCCAGCTGGTCGCGCGCGTGATTGACCATATCGGTCGGCACCGTGCCGCCGCGGACCATGCGCGTGCCCGCGCGCGAGAGATTGATACGGGCGTCCATCAACTGCTGGGTGATGACGTTAGCGGCGCTCGCCTGCCGCAACGCCACTTTCGAGAGGTCGGCCACGTCGTCGTGCGTGCGCGTGAGCGACCAGTAACCAAGTCCTGCGGTCACGAGCTGCAGTACACAGAACGCGACGAGGACACACAACAGGCCGGATGCGACCTTGATCTTGCTGAACATCGGGACACCTGGGATGGCAGTGAATGAGTGTGGCACGAGCATGTGATCGCTCGGGCCCGCACTGCGTTTACGGCCGCGCAAACCCTGTTTTTGAGCCCTAAACCGTGAATAAACCGTGAAAAACCGCCCCAAAATGCGCAACGGATCATTTCAGCAATGGTTGTGCGGCCATTCCCTGCATTTCTCGCAACAATAGATTGCCGACTCGGTTCGATTCACCTTGACTCGACGCTGAGGCTTCCTAGAGTGGTTAGGAAACCACTCGGGGATAGACCCAGGGAACGCGACGATGACAGATCTTGTGGACCGCGCGCGCGGCGCTTTGCATGCCCAACCGTTCAGCGTGCTGCTCGGAACCGAACTGATGCACGTGGGAGCCGACGAGCTGACCCTGCGTCTGCCCGTACGCGACGACCTCAAGCAGCAGCACGGCTACGTGCATGGCGGGGTGATCAGCTATCTCGCCGACAACGCGCTGACCTTCGCCGGCGCGCTGGCGCTCGGGCCACGGGTGGTGACGGGGGAATACAAAATCAACTATCTGCGCCCGGCGCTCAAGGGCACGCTGATGGCGCGGGCGCGCGTGGTGCACGCCGGGCGGCACCAGGCCACCTGCCAGTGCAGCGTGTATGTGTTGGAAAACGGCGACGAAAAGCTCGTGGCGCTCGCGCAGGGAACAGTGAACCGGCTGCAGGAAGGCAATGGGCCGGAAGAGAAAAGTCCGGCGAACTGAAAGGCCTGCGCCATAAAACAAAGCGCGCGAGGCGAAGCGGGTCTGTCCCGCCTCCCCTCGCGCGCTTTTTCGTGCTTCAGGCGCGCTTACTCTGCCGCGCGCGTTTTCTGCTGCTGCTCGCCCAGGCCCTCGATGCCAAGCCGCACCGTCTGCCCCGCCTTCAGGAACACGGGGGTCGGCTTCACGCCCATGCCCACGCCCGGCGGCGTGCCGGTGGAAATCACGTCGCCCGGCTGCAGGCTCATGCACTCCGAGAGATACGAAACAAGCTTCGCGACAGTGAAGATCATCGTGCGCGTGCTGCCGTTCTGGTAGCGATGGCCGTCCACTTCGAGCCACATGGAGAGGTTCTGCGGATCGGCCACTTCGTCGCGGGTGACGAGCCACGGGCCGGTCGGGCCGAAGGTGTCGAAGCCCTTGCCCTTGTCCCACTGGCCGCCGCGCTCGATCTGCCATTCGCGCTCGGACACGTCGTTGATCACGCAATAGCCCGCCACGTAGTTGAGCGCGTCCGCCTCGCTCACATTCTTCGCGTGCTTGCCGATCACCACGCCCAGCTCCACTTCCCAATCGGTCTTCTTCGAGCCGCGCGGGATCTCGATGTCGTCGTTCGGGCCGACGATGGCGCTCGTCCACTTGTTGAAAACGACCGGCTCGCTCGGCACCGGCATACCCGACTCGGCAGCGTGATCGGCATAGTTCAGGCCGATGCAGACCATCTTGCCGATATGGCCCACGCAGGGCCCGATACGCGGATTGCCTTCGACGAGCGGCAGCGTTTCCGGATCGATCGTGCGCAGTTGTGCGAGGCCGGCGTCCGAGAGCACGTCGCCCGCAATATCGGCCACGTTGCCCGAGAGCGCGCGAATGCGGCCTTCGGCGTCGAGCAGGCCTGGTTTCTCGTGGCCCTTCGGGCCATAGCGAAGCAGTTTCATCGTCTGTGTTCCTCGTCTGTCTGTGCGTTGCAGTCGGTCAGAATCGCCTGAGGCGAATGTTGGGGCTAACTAGTTAGACCATCCGCCGTCGATCACATGGGCCTGGCCGGTCGTGAACCCGGATTCGTCGGAGGCGAGGTAAAGCGCGAGCGCCGCGATTTCCTCGGGCTTGCCCACGCGCCCCATCGGCTGGCGCGCGACGAACGCGGCGCGCGCCGCGTCCACGCTCGTGCCCTGCGCCGCCGCCTGCGTGGCGATGCGCTCCTCCAGCGACGGCGACGACACCGTGCCCGGGCAAATCGCGTTGCAGCGGATGCCGCGCGTCACGAAGTCCGCGGCCACGGCCTTCGTCAACCCTATCACAGCGGCCTTCGAGGCGCCGTACACGAAGCGGTTGGGCACGCCCTTCACGCTCGACGCCGCCGACGACATGTTGATGATCGACCCGCCGCCCTTCGCCAGCATGCCCGGCAGGAAGGCGCGGATGGTCCGGTACATCGCCTTCGCGTTCAGATCGAACGCGAAGTCCCAGTCTTCTTCGCTCGCTTCCAGTATCGAGCCCGCGTGCACGAAGCCCGCGCAATTGAACAGCACGTCGATCGCGCCCAGTTCCTGCGCGAGCGCCGTGATGGCCGCGCCGTCGAGCACGTCGAGCTTGCGCGCCTCGACCGGCAGCGCCGCAAGCGCGTCGATGCGCAGGTCCGTGGCGATCACGCGTGCGCCTTCGCGGGCGAACAGTTCGGCGGCCGCGTAGCCGATGCCCTGGCCTGCCGCGGTGATCAAGGCCGTCTTGCCGGCCAGTCTTTGTACCATCTGCCACTCCGGTTGGAAGCGCGGCACGGCGATACCCCGTATTGCAGCAGGCCCCCATGCCGCGATCGAGCGATGAAATCGCGGGAAGAAGTTGGGATGACGCAAACGGCCATTATGGCGACGCAGGCGCGCCTCGTGGCGTTCGGCGGACGTTTTCTAACCGGCTGGATGGTCTCCGAGCCCGGTTTTAAGCCGATAGAAAGCCGCCGCGTTGCCGCCGAATACGGCGGCCTGCTCGTCAGCGGAAAGTGTCTGTGTGAGCTGTTGCGCGCTCGCGTGCCAGCGTACGTAATCGGCATTGAGGTTCAGCACCGGCCAGTCGCTACCCCACATGAGGCGTTGCGGCCCAAACGCGGCAAGCAGATGCGCGACCCACGGCGCGAGCGTGGCGTCGTTCCAGCCAGGCGCGGCTTCGGTCGCGAGCCCGGAAAGCTTGCAGTGCACTTGCGGAAATCGCGCGAACCGCGAGATGGCCTGCGACCATGGGGCGTAACCGTTTTCGCCACCGTCTGCAATTGGCGGCTTCGCGCCATGATCGATCACGACGCGCAGCGCAGGATTGCGCGCGAGAAAGGTCGCAAGCGCATGCGCATGGCGCGTGAAAACGAGTGCGTCGAAGGCTAGATCGTGTGCGATGAGCGCTTCCACGCCTCGCGCGGTATCGGCATTCTCGATCCAGTCGTCGTCGGGCAGGTCTTGGAGCATGGGGCGCACACCGCGTAGCTTCGGCTCGCGCGCGAGTTCGGCGATCAGCGTGGCGACGTGCGGGTCGTCGAGCGGCACCCAGCCCACCACGCCCGCAATCGAGGGCTCGTTGCGCGCAAGATCGAGCAGCCAGCGCGTTTCTTCGACAGTCGGCGCGGCCTGCACGACCACCGTGCGCGCCACGCCGCACGACGCACGCAGCGGCGCGAGATCGGCAGGTCCGAACGTACGATAAAGCGCGGTCATCGAAGGCGTGAGCCAGCCGTAATCGCCGCGCGCGGGGTCCCAATAGTGCTGATGGGCGTCGATCCGTTCGATCGTAGCCATGGCTCAAGCCTGCGGAAGCGGCGCGCGCGGATCGAGGAGACCCTTGTCGCGCAGCGCGAGCCACAACTCGCGGGGCAAAATCGTCTCGAACGAGGCGGCGTTCTCGCGCACCTCTTGCGGGCTGCGTGCGCCGTTGAGCACCGTCGCCACCGCCGGGTGCGCATAGGGAAACTGCAGCGCCGCCGCCGCGAGCGGCGCGTCGTAGGTCCGGCAGATCGTTTCGAGCCGCGCCACGCGTTCGACCACTTCTTGCGGCGCATCGGCATAGTTGAACTTGAGTTCGCCGAGCAGTCCGTGCGCGAGAATGCCCGAATTGAACGCGCCGCCTAGCAGAATGCTCACGCCCTTCTTCTCGCACTCAGGCAGCAGGTCGTCGAGCGGCGCCTGCTCCAGCAGCGTATAGCGGCCCGCCAGCAGCGCGCAATCGATGTCGAATTCCTGCATTGCCTCGCGTATCACCTCGCGCTCGTTCACGCCGAAGCCGATCGCCTTGATCACGCCCGCCTTGCGCAATTCGTCGAGCGCCTTGAAACCGCTGTCGCTCAGTTGCCGCCAGTAGTGCTCATTGCGCTCGCCGTGCGTGTACCGGCCAATATCGTGCACGAGCAGGATATCGATCTCGACGAGGCCAAGCCGCTGCTGGCTGTCCTCGAACGAACGCAGAATGCCGTCGCGCGTGTAGTCGAAGATCGCTTCGAAGGGCAGCGGGTTTTGCCAGCCCTCGCTGCCGTCGTACGGGTGCGTGCGCGGCACGAAATGGCGGCCCACTTTCGTGGAAATCACGTACTCGTTGCGCGGATAGCGCCGCAACGCCGCGCCCAGCCGGTGCTCGGCCTTGGTGTGGCCGTAGTGCGGCGCGGTATCGAAGAAGCGGATGCCGGCTTGCCATGCGGCGTCGACAGTGGCTTGCGCCTCATCTTCGGACAGGTCGCGATACAGGCCCCCGAGCGGCGCGGTGCCTAGACCCAATGCGCTCACTTCCAGCGCCGTGCGGCCGATACGGCGCGTATGCGCCACCCTGGGATGCTGTTCCTGCGCCATGGCTCGTCACCTCCTGGAGATGGTTGTTCCCACAACGAAATCATCCGACTGCGCGTTTCAGTTCGCGGCTTCAACAATCGGCACGCGCGCACTGGCGGGCAGGCATGCGGGACCGACTGGCTCGAAAGTCTTGTACGTGAGGATAAACTCCTGGTGCCCGAGCATTTCCGACTTCGAACGCTCGCCGCCCGCCACCGCCAGCGTGCGGTCGAACACTTCGCGCCCCACTTCGTCGAGCGTCGCGCGCCCTTCCAGAATGCGACCCGCGTCCACGTCCATGTCGCCGGCGAGATTGCGGTAGGTCTGTGGGTTCGCGCACACCTTGATGACGGGCGCAAGCGCCGAACCCACCACCGAGCCGCGCCCCGTCGTGAACAGGATCACGTGCGCGCCGCATGCGATCAGCTCCGCGATTTCCGCATTGTCGCTGATATTCGGAAAGCCGAAGCGCGGCTCGCCATCGGGCACCACGTCGAGCAGATAGAGACCACCCGTGGGCGGCACGTCACCCGGCTTCACGATGCCGACGATCGGCGAGGCGCCACTTTTCGCATACGCACCGAGCGACTTTTCTTCCTGCGTGGTGAGGCCGCCGTCCGCATTACCGACGGCGAACGAACCGTGGCCGAGTATCGAGTAATAGCGCGCCGCCTTGGCCACGCTCGCGACGATCTCTTCGCCCAGTTCGGGCCTGGCCGCCCGGCTCTTCATGTGGAATTCGCAGCCCACCAGCTCGCCGGTTTCCTCGAAAATGCAGGCCGAACCCGCTGCAATCAGCTGATCGAAGGCACGGCCCACAGCCGGGTTGGCGGTGATGCCACTCGTGCCGTCCGAACCGCCGCATATCGTGCCGACCACGAGTTCATCGAGGCGCATCGGCACCTTCTGTTGCGCGGCAAGTTGCGCACGCGCTTCGCGCACCCAGTCAAGACCGTACTGGATCGTGCTGCGCGTGCCCCCCTTTTCCTGAATCGTCAGGACCTCTACCGGACGGCCGCTGGCGCGCACCTGCTCCACGAGATAGTGCTTGTTCATGCTCTCGCAGCCGAGCGAAACGAACAGCACCGCGCCCACGTTCGGATGCGTGGTGAGCTGCTTCATCATCTTCTCGGCGTAGCGGTTCGGAAAACAGCCCGGAAAACCGATCAGATGCACCGGCGGCTCTTTTGGCTGATGCAACGTGTGCGGATCGTCGAAGGCACCAAAGGGCTCGCGGTACTGCGCGACGATTTCCTGCGCCACATGGTGCGCGCATTCCACGAGATAGGCCACCGCAACCACGTTGCGAATGCCCTTGCGGCCGTCGTTGCGCAGCCAGCCTTCGAGCATGGGCGCGGCGGCCTGTGACGTGGTGACGTTGCTATCGCTCATAACTTGAATCCTGCTCGCGGCGCGTGCCGCATCATGGTGGCGTTACTTGTGCGGCACGAACTCGTGCCCCGCGTCGTGCGTATAGGTCGGCAAGTAGTCGCTTTCCAGGTTGTGCGTGTGCAGATGCTCACCGCGCGCCACCGGCTCGTTCACGTGGCCGATGCGCGCGCCATAGCGCAGCACCTTCTCGTCTTTCGCGAGCGCGCGGCGCGCCACTTTGTGACCGAGTTCGATCGTCTTCGCGAGCGACACGCGCTCGCCTTCTATCTCTACCGTCTCGCCCGCCGCCAGACGCGCCGCCGCGATCAGGCAGTTGTCCTCAGGCGCGAGCAGAATGAGGCGGGCGTCGGTATGGGGTGGGTTGCCGTTCACAAATAGTCTCCGCTTTTAGTTCTGTGCCTCGCCGCCCGCGAGCCGCGCCACCATCAGCGAGCCGAGGATGATCGCCCCGTAAATCGCCTGAATCCAGAACGATGGCACCTGGGCGAGTGTGAGCAGGTTCTGCACTACGCCGAGCAGCAGCACGCCCGAGAGCGCGCCGAGCATCGTGCCCTTGCCGCCATCGAGCGAAATACCGCCGATCACGGCCGCCGCGAACACCGTGAAGATCATGCCATTGCCCTGATTCGCGTTGATCGCGCCCACGTAGCCGGTGACGATCAAGCCGCCAATCGCGGCGAGCACGCTGCCGAGCACGAACACGCCCCATGTGATGCGCTCCACGCGGATGCCCGCGGCGCGCGCCGCATCGGGGTTGCCGCCGATCGCATAGAGCGCGCGCCCCACGCGGTGATAGCGCAGCATGAACGCGGCGATCGCGAACGCGGCAGCGGCAAGCCACACAGAAACCGGCAAGCCGAGCATGATCGTGGTGGCGAGCGCGAAGAACGACGAAGGCATGTCGAATAGCGTGCCGCCTTTCGTTGCGCCCACCAGCATGCCGCGCAGCACGATCAGCATGGCCAGCGTGACGATGAAGGCGTTCAGCCGCAGCCGCACGACGAGAAAGCCGTTGACGAAGCCGATCAGCGCGCCGACCACCACGATGGCGGCGAGCCCTGCAAAAGCGGGCCATTGCAGGCCAAAGCCTGCCGAAGCGGCCGGCATGACGAGCATCGCGCCAACGGCGGGCGCAATGCCCACGGTCGATTCGAGCGAAAGATCGAACTTGCCGGTGAGCACGATGAGCGATTCGGCGAGTACCACGAGCGCGAGCGCAGCGGATGCCCCGAGCACACTGATGAGATTCGCGCGCGTGAGAAAGCTCGGGCTCACGAACCCGCCAATCACGAGCAGCAGGACGAGCGCAGGCAGCAGCGCGAAATCGCGCAGGCGCGCCAGCTGGATGCGCGGACGCGCACGGCGGGCATTCGCGGCCGCATCGGCCTGCGCCGCCGCGAATGCGGGCGTCGAAACACTATTCTTCATGGAGATCGACTCCTTCAATCGATGCGATCAGTTCGTGGTCCTGCCATCCGGCCGCCATTTCGGCGACCACCTCGCCGCGAAACATCACGAGCACGCGGTCGCAGGTGCGCAAGTCGTCGAGTTCGCTCGACACCACGAGCACGGCCTTGCCTTCGTCGCGCACGCGATCCACGACCGAGAGCAACGCTTCCTTCGACTTTACGTCCACGCCCGCCGTGGGGTCGATCAGCACGAGAACGTCAGGATTGCTTGCCAATGCGCGCGCCATCACCACCTTTTGCTGGTTTCCGCCCGAAAGCCCCGAAACCACATGATCCGGGCCTTGCGCAACGATGCCGAGCGCCTCGATCATGCGCTTGCCAAATGCCTGCTTCTTCGCCGGCGGTGCGAAACCGAAGCGCCCGAGCAGGCCCGCAATCGTAATGGAAGCGTTCTCGGCCACCGACTGCGTGAGCACGAGCCCTTCGCGATGGCGGTCCTTCGGCACGCAGCCCACGCCGCTCGCGAGCGCCGCGGGCACGTCGCCGGGCGTGAGCAGCGCGCCTTTCACGCGAATCTCGCCCGCGCGCTGCGCCGAGAGTCCCGCAACCGCCTCGCCCACGCTCGTGCGGCCGCTGCTCGTCGCGCCCGTGAGGCCCACCACTTCGCCACGCTTTAGCGTGAACGACACGTCGCGATAGTCATGACCCGTGAGCCCACGCACTTCGAGCGCGAGCGGCGCGTTGGCGGGCAGCGCCGCGCGCGCCGCCGCATCGGCGACATTCAGGCCGCCGCGCTCGCCCGTCATGGCTTCGATGAGCCGCTCGCGCGGCAATTCGGCCACGCTCGCGCTCACGATGTGCCGCGCGTCGCGCAGCACCGTGACGGCCTGGCAAATCTCGTACACCTCCTGCAAATGGTGCGAAATGAACAGGAACGTCACGCCGTCGCGCTGCAATTCGTCGATACGCCGGAAGAGGCGCTTGATTTCCTCGCCGTCGAGCTGCGCGGTCGGTTCGTCGAGGATGATGAAACGCGCGCCATACGAAAGCGCCCGTGCGATCTCCACGAGCTGGCGCGCTTCGACCGTGAGGTCGCCCGCGCGCGCGTCCTCGCGCACGTCGATGCGCCAGTGGTCGAGCAGCGCACGCGCGTCGCGGCGCATGGTTGACCAGTCGATCACCCCGCGCCGCCTTGGCTGGCGATTGATGAAGAGGTTCTCCGCGACCGTGAGATCGCGAATGATCGTCGAATGCTGATACACGCAGGCCACGCGCTCGCGCCATGCATCGCGATCGGAGATGGCGGGCGCCGCCTCGCCGTTGAAGCGCACGCTGCCTTCGTCGGGCTTGCGCAGGCCGGTGAGGATCGAAACGAGCGTGGACTTGCCCGCGCCGTTACGGCCCACCAGCGCGTGCGATTCGCCGGCCATCACGCGCAGGCTCACGTCGGCGAGCGCCGCGGTGGAGCCATAACGCTTCGTCACGCCGCTCGCCTCGACTACCGGCAGGCGGGCTCGCATGGCCGCCTCGCGGCTGCCCACCGATAGCGCACCGCCCCACGGCGGCGCGCTATCCGCTACGGCCCGATCGCTCGTTCGATCGTTCATTTGACGGTGTTGCCCCACAGGTTCTTGTCGTCGACGTTTTGCTTCGTCACGAGCGGCGCCGGTAACTGGTCTTCGAGAATGCCGGACTGCAGCTGGATGATGGTGCTGTCGTGATCGGTCTTGCCCGGCTTGAACGTCTTGCCTTCCAGCGCGGCCTTGATGTAGTAGAGGCCGTACCTCGCATAGAGGTCGGCGGGCTGCGATACGGTCGCATCGATCTCGCCCTTGCGGATTGCTTCGAACTCCTGCGGAATGCCGTCATTGGAAACGATCACGATGTGCTTCGGATCGCCCGCCGGAAAGAGCAACTGCTTGCGGCGCAGCGTTTGCAGCGTGGGCGAGAGATACACACCGCCCGCCTGCATGTAGATGCCCTTCACGTCGGGGTTCGCGGTGAGCAGGCTGTCCAGTGCGCTCGCCGCTACGTCGCCCTTCCAGGCAGCCGGAATTTCGAGCAGCGACAGATTCGGATAGTGCTTCAGGCACGCGCGGAACGCTTCCGAACGGTCGCGGCCATTCACCGAGGCCAGGTCGCCCATGATCTGCACGACCTTGCCCGACTTCACGTGCTCGCCGATGTATTTGCAGGCCTGCTCGCCGTACGCGCGATTGTCGGCGCGCACGACCATCGCCACGTTGCCCTGCGTGGGCGCGACGTCCACGGCCACGACCTTCACGTCTTTCTGCGCCGCGTTGCCGAGCGCGCGGCTGATCGCCGCCGAATCGATCGGCCCGACCACGATGCCCTTCGCGCCCAGATTGATCATGTTGTTCATGTCCGTGATCTGCTGGGCGGGATCGTTGTTCGAGTTCACGGGCGCGAGGATGTCGATGCCGTCCTGCTTCGCATAGACGCCGAGGTAGTTGTTGTACGACTGCCAGAACGGCGAGGTGAGGAGCGGCAGGCCAAGGCCAACCTTGCCGAGTTCGGCTGCGTGGGTTGCACCCGACGCGCCGAACGCCGCAGCACAGGCCGCGGCGACGCACAGCGTCTTTGTGGCGGCGCGGGCGAAGGCGCCGCGCGCCTGGTGAATTCCGGTGGAGCGGCGGGCCTTCGAGAGCCCGGATGCGAACGCCATGTGTGTCTCCTGTCGACGCGCCTCGCGCGCCGATTCTGTCGTTGATGAATCGCATGTGTTTGCCGCGCCCACGTGGAATGCTCGAAGCGCCGGCGACCCGTTGCAACTGCCTCTTCCTTACCTGACGACGCTGGTTTTTATTCACCAGTGAACGTATTATTCATATACGCACATCACAAGGTCAAGCGATGTGCAGTGCAGCATGGGTCCGTGATTTCCCTGGGGACGATCGAATGGAAAAGAACGCGAAAAGAGGCCAGATGGACACCGTGCCCGAAGAAGCCGACGAGAAAGACGACGCCGATCGCTATCGCGCGCCTGCGCTGGACAAGGGGCTCGACATTCTCGAACTGCTTGCGGAGCAGCGCGCCGGCCTCACGCGCGCCGAGATCACGAAGGCGCTGGGTCGTAACGCGAGCGAGATCTACCGCATGCTCGAGCGGCTGGTGGCGCGGCAATACGTCATCCGTTCGGAAGGCGGCGACCGCTATGCGCTGAGCCTGAAACTCTTCGCGCTCGCCCATCGTCACCCGCCCATGGAGCGCCTGATCTCGGAAGCGCTGCCGCTCATGCAGCGCTTCGCCGACGAAGCCGAGCAGTCCTGCCATCTCGCCGTGTACGACCGCGGCAACCTGCTCGTGATCGCACAGGTGGACGGACCGGGCACGTGGGGCATCGCGGTGCGGCTGGGTTCGCGCGTGGGTCTCGTCGATACGAGCTCGGGCCGCACGCTCCTCGCCTGGCAAACGCCGGAGCAGCGCGCGCACATGCTCGCGGAGCATACGAAGGTGAAGGGCGAGGTGGCGATCGACCACGCGGCGCTGGAAGCCGCGTGCGAGCAGGTGCGCGAGGCGGGCTTCTCGCGCAAGGACAGTCAGCAGATTTTCGGCGTGACGGACGTGACGTTTCCGGTGCTCGGGCCCTCGGGGCAGGCGATCGCGGCGCTCACCTGCCCGTTCCTCAAGCGCATCGACGACTATGTCGCGCCCTCGCTCGACGAGGCAACGCAAATGCTGAGCGCGACCGTGCAGACCTTGTCGATGTTTCGCGAGGACGGCGCGCCCTGACGCACAGCGGCGCTCAGTACGAAACTTCGATGTTTACCCGCCAGGCGCGCGCATGCAAGTACGCCATTGCGCAAATGGAAGCCGGCCACGCAAAACGGTTAGAATGGCGGCCCTCTCAAAGAACCTGTGCGCCTTGCATGGCGGCCGCACATTCGAAACCCAGTACTCCAAACTCATGGCGAAACTCCTGACCGATCAAGAATTCCAGCGCTTTTCCGAGCTTCAGCAGAAACAGGCGAGCTTCACGATCACGCCCGACGAAGCCGACGAGCTGCGCGACATCGTCGCGCGCGCGCAGAAAAAACGCGACGACCGCGCCGACGCGATGAAAACCGTCGAAACCGCCATCGCGCAATTCGAGATCGCCCCTGAGGAGCTTTTCACGGCCGAGCAGATCGCCGAAGCCGCGCGCAATTTCGGCCTGATTCCGGCCACGCGCAAGGAGCGCGTGCTGCCGCCTTCGCTCACCTTCAACGGCAAGACGCACCAGTGGACCACGCGCGTGCTGCCCGACGAAATCCGCACGCCGCTGTTCGAGGCGTTCCAGGGCGGCCAGTCGGTGAAGGCGTTCATCGCCACGCCCAAGGACAGCGCGCGCTGCGCCGCGACCATCGCGCGGCTGGAGAAGGAAACCGGCGCGCAGTATGGCGAGGCCTGGCTCGAAGAGCTCGCACTCACGCGCGGCCAGATCGACGACGCGCTCGCGAAGCTGGCCGCTTAAGCAGCGAGGCGCGCCGGCTCAGTCGAGCGGCATGCGAAAACCGACCACGCCTGGGTCTTCCGTGGGCGTGACGGTGAAGCCGCAAGCGCGCGCGAGGCCGATCATCGGCGCGTTCTCGCGCAGCGCCTCGCCGAGCAGCCAGTGCGTGCCGCGCGAGCGCACGTACGCGATGATGCGCGACATCAGCAAGCGGCCAAGGCCGCCCCGCTTGAGATTCGACAGAATCGCGACCGCGAACTCGGCGGTCTCGTTGTCCGGATCGGCCACGGCGCGCACCACGCCCAGCGTGCGCGGCTCGCCGTCGTCGCCCTGCACGACCGCAATCAGCGCCATCTCGCGGTCATAGTCGATTTGCGTCATGCGCGCGAGCTGTGTGTGATCGAAGCTGCGCACCGCCGAGAAGAAGCGCAGGCGCAAGTCGTCGGGCGTCATCGACGCGACGAACGCGGCGTGCATGGCCTCGTCTTCGGGACGGATCGGGCGGATCGTGAGGCGCTCGCCGTGCCAATCTAGCGATTCTTCCAGCCGCCGCGGATACGGCATGATCGCGAAGCGGCTGCGCTTTTCCGCAATCTGCAGGCAGGGGGCGACGACCACGACCGCCTCGGGCAGCACACGCAGCGTCAGACGCAAGCCCACGATTTCCCGCACCTCGCACACGAACTGCGATAGCTCGGTGAGCGCGGCCAGCGTCGGCTCGGGCGCCGCGTAGCGCGCATAGGGCGAGTGCGCGACGATGTCGCGCGAGAGCACAGGGTTCAACGGCGGGAGGCTGTACACGCGCAGCGGCGGCGAAAAATCGTCCGGCGAAGGCGCGGCGAAACGGAACACCGGGCCGAAGTTGTCGTCGTCGCGAAACTCGACCGACACGTCCACCACCGGCTTCACGCCCGGTTCGTCCTGCGCCTGCGTGGCGAGCCCGAACAAGGCCAGCAATCTGCCCGCCTCCTCCCCTTTCAGTTCCGTGCGCCCGGCCGCCAGCGCCGCGCGCGCTTCGCCCTGCGCGGCCTCGATCGCGGCCGGGCCCTGGGCGGGCATCGTCTCCGGCGTCTGCATCAATAGCTCACGGCCCAGCCGGTAATCGACGAGACGCGCAAACGCGCGCGCCAGACGCCGCGGCGTGGTGTGCACCGGAATGCCGTGTGCGTGCAGTTCGTCGCGCGTTGCTTCGTCCACGCCGCCGAAGAAGCACGCGAGCATGCCGCGATACGCGAAACGCTGTTGCTCGATCAGCGTGCGCGCCACCGCATCCACAGGCGCGCTGTGGGTGGGCGCGTGCACGACGAACGCCGTGCCGCTCGAGCGGTGCGTGGCGAGCGTTTGCAGCGCGAGGCCGAAGTGCTCGGGCTTCGCAGTGTCGCCGAGCACGAGCGGATTACCGGCCTGCGCGTGCGGCAGCGCGGCCTGGATGGCCGCGAGCGCTTCGTCGTTCCAGCGTGCGAGCGTGTCGCCGGCTTTCATGAAGGCGTCGCGCGCCAGCGCAGCCACGCCGCGGTCGCTCGTGATGAGCGTGGCCGTGTCGCTCGCGGCCACGCGGCCCACGCCGAGCGTTTCGATTTCGTCGAGCAGGTCGTCGAGCGTGTCGACGCGTACGAGGCCCGCGCGCCGGAACGCCGCCGTGTAGAGCGCATCGCCCTTGTCGTCGCGGCCGCTGCGCAGCGCGAGCACGGGTTTGTTGCGCGCCGCCGCGCGCGCCGCCGACATGAACTTGCGCGCCGCACGGATCGTGTCCACTTCGAGCAGGATGGCGCGCGTGCTCGGGTCGCTCGCGAGATAGTCGAGCACGTCGCCCACGTCGACGTCGGCTTCGTCGCCGAGCGCGATCACATGCGAAAAGCCCAGGCCGCGCGGGGCGGCCCAGCGCAGCACCGCGTTGGTGAGGGCGTTGGACTGCGAAACCCACGCCACGCCCCCCTTGCGCGCAATCGATGCCGCCGCGCCCAGTTGCGCGTTGAGCGCGGGCGTGAGCGCGCCGAGACTGCCGGGGCCGACGATACGCAGCAGATGCGGGCGCGCCGCCGCCAGCGCATGGCGCAGGTCGGCCTGATCGGCCTCGTCGCGCACCTCGCCGACGATGATCGCCGCGCGCGTGCCCATGCCGCCGAGTCGATGCACGAGCGCGGGCCACGTGGCGGGCCGCGTGCAAATGATGGCAATACCGGGCGCCTCGGGCAGGTCGCCCGCGTCGGCGAGCACGGGTCGGCCGTCGAACGCCTCGAAGTCGCCCGCATGGCGCGGATTCACGGCCCAGAGCGGGCTCGTGAAGCCGCCTTCGATCAGCCGCCGCCACACCATGCTGCCGATGCTGCCGGGGCGCTGCGAAGCGCCGATCACGGCCACGGATTTCGGCTGGAACACTGCATCGAGATTGCGTACGGTCACGGGCACTCCTCGTTGGTCTGGCGAGGCGCGCGCCGCGCAGGCGGGCGCCCATTTGTCGTCTTTTACCGTTACGAGAAGAGGATAGGGCAAGCGCGCAGGCGGTGCGCGTTTTTCGCCCGGCGCGCGTGAGCGCAGATGCGGCGGCATGGCGTCGCACGCCATGCCGGGCGTGTGACACCACGATGAGCGAGAAGGAACTTCGCCTGGTTTGTGAACGCGGCGCGAACGCGCCGCGCGTGTTACATCGACTTGCGGAACGGCGCGCCGGAATGCTCGCGCAGTTCGTTGAACACGATCTTCGGCCAGGCCTTTTGCGCGACCTCGATTTCGGAGACGTGCGAGGCGAGATAAGTCGGCGCGTTCGACGCGTCGTAGGCCATGCGGGCCTCGTACGAATCGGTGAAGCGGCGCAGCTCGGTGGGATCGTCGCAGGTCACCCAGCGCGAGAGTCGATAGCGCGCGGGCATCAGGCGCACGGCAACCTTGTACTCGGCCGCGAGGCGGTGCGACACCACTTCGAACTGCAGTTGGCCAACCGCGCCCAGAATCGTCGCGCCGCCATGGATCGGGCGGAACACCTGGATCGCGCCCTCTTCGCCAAGCTGCTTGAGCGCTTCGCCCAGTTGCTTCGCGCGCATCGGATCGACCACCTCGATGGTCTGGAAAATTTCCGGCGCGAAGAACGGCAGACCCGTGAATTGCAGGTCTTCGCCTTCGGTGAGCGTGTCGCCGAGACTCAGCGTGCCGTGGTTAGGAATACCGATGATGTCTCCCGGGTACGCCTCGGCCACGGTTTCACGGCGCTGCGACAGGAAGCTCACCACGTTGTTCGCGCGGAAGGTCTTGTTGTTGCGCGTGACCTTCAACTGCATGCCGCGCTCGAAATGGCCCGAGCACACGCGGATGAACGCTACGCGGTCGCGGTGCGCGAGGTCCATGTTGGCCTGCACCTTGAACACGACGCCCGTGAACTTCGGCTCATCGGGCGAGACCGGACGCTGCACGGCCATGCGCGGCGACGGCGGCGGCGCGAGATCGACCAGGGCGTCGAGAATTTCCTTCACGCCGAAGTTGTTGATCGCCGAGCCGAACAGCACCGGCGACTGCTCGCCCGCGAGGAAGGCGTCGCGATCGAAGGCGGGCGTCGCGCCCGTGATCAGCTCGACTTCTTCCTTGGTGCGCTTCCAGTGATAGCCGAAGCGCGCTTCGCCATCTTCTTCGCTGATGTTCTGGAGCGTTTCCACCGCGCCGCCAAGCGACTCCTGGCCCGCGCGGAACACGCGTACCTGGTCGCGCTGGATGTCGTACACGCCCTGGAACTCCTTGCCCATGCCGATCGGCCAGGTGAAAGGCACGGCGGCCACGCCAAGGTGCTGCTCGATTTCGTCGAGCAGATCGAGCGGCTCGCGCACTTCGCGGTCGAGCTTGTTGATGAACGTGAGAATGGGCGTCTTGCGGCTGCGGCAGACTTCGAGCAGCTTGAGCGTTTGCGCTTCCACGCCGTTCGCGCCGTCGATCACCATCACGGCCGCGTCGACCGCCGTGAGCACGCGGTAGGTGTCTTCCGAGAAGTCCTCGTGGCCCGGCGTGTCGAGCAGGTTGATGACGGCGTCGCCGTACTCGAACTGCATGACCGAGCTGGCGACCGAAATGCCGCGCTGCTTTTCGATCTCCATCCAGTCGGAGGTCGCGAAGCGGCCGCTCTTCTTGCCCTTCACGGTACCGGCGATCTGGATCGCGCCCGAAAACAGCAGCAGTTTTTCGGTGAGCGTGGTCTTGCCCGCGTCCGGGTGAGAAATGACCGCGAACGTGCGGCGGCGTCTAAGTTCGGCAACTGACATGGATAGGGCGGGTATCACGGATGAATTCGGGCAACCGGGCCGCGCGGCGGGGGTTGCGGCGAGCGCGGCGGCGCTTGCGGGCGCGTTTTCAAGCAACACATGCGGCGCGTGCGGCCGCAGTGCGCGGACCGCCCAGGCGCGGCGAATAGCACGAGCGATCGGGAATGTCCCGGGGATGCCCGCGCAAAAAAGCGAAAAGGCGCCGGGACCGAATGATACACGGCATTCGTCCCGTCGACTAAAGGTTTGATGGGGTTGGAACGGGATAGACGTGCAGGTTGGCGCCGCTTTGCCAAAGGTGAGGTTTTACAGGACCTCGATACGAGCGCACCGTCGACACCGTCATGCACCCGACGCGCTCGCGAGACGCCCCCCATTTTCGCGAAAATTTCCTTTCGCCACAGACGTCCGCCCGCTGCGCGAACGTTCTGGTCCTGGACGTTGCGGCATGCCGCTGTGCGCCGCGCAGTGCGTGAGGTGAGCTTTTTCGGGAGGCTTGAAGCGATGCGGCCGTCACCTCGGATCCTGTGCACGCCCTGGTGTTACGGCCTGGCGAGAATTCGCGAGTTATTCCTTGATGAGGAAGCGTTCGCGGTTCTTGCCCGCCAGCCAGCCCGGCGCGCGGCCACGGCCGCTCCAGGTCTCGCCGGTTTTCGGGTTCATGTAGCGAGCCGGCAGCGCCTTCCTGCGCGCGGGGCCTGCATGTCGGCTCGTGAAGCCCAATTCTTCCGCGGTGATGTCGTACTCCGCGATTTTTTCCTTGATCTCGGCGATCGCCTGGTCAATTTCCTTTTCACGCGCCGCAGCGACTTCCTTGTGAAGCTTCTCCAGCTGGGCGGTCAGTTGCTTGTAGCTCGGCATGAAACGTCATCTCCAGTTCGGTCAAGAGAGTGCCATTGTGACCGGTTTGGAGCCCGAGCGACCAGGAAGGCGGGCTTTTTTACAACGCCACCGCAAACGTTAGCGTTAGCGCTCGCGTTGCTGCAGCGATTCGTGCGACAGACGGCCTTCGAGCGCGCGCAGCGCTTCGTTGAGCCGCTTCACGCGCTGCACCTGCGAAGGTACGAGGTTCGCGCTGGAAACCGATTCGAGCCGGCCGCGCCAATACGAGAGCGGAATACGGTCGCGCCCCGAGAGCCGCCCGATGATGTGTTCGAGATGCTCAATGTCCTTTTCGAGTTGGTGATGATTCATCGCTGCCCCCGGTAATGACAAGTTTTATCGAGCGCGCACAAATAGCGCGCACTCACTTTCGTCGCATCGCCGCTTTTCCGCATGCTGCGGATAATCGGTCAGTTTGGTAATCGCGCCGGCTGACCGTGCCAAATACACGCCGCAGCGGATTTACAGCTTTTGTTCGTACTGTCAGACCAGAATAAGGCCAGCACGCCCGGCTATCCGTTGGATACCGCACGGAATTTCAAAGGCCGCTCGTCCACGCTGACGGTTGTATCCGCATCCATATCGGAAAGCAGATTAGCGGGGGCTATTGCGTCTGTATATTCCTCAATTGTGGAACGCTATGCGGAGCGCATTTTGTTGCCGATGGCTTTTCACAATACGAACAATGAGAATGGCGTGAAAACAAACGAATCACAATACGATCGCCTGCTGCACGTTATTTACGACACACTCGATAATCCTTGCGCCTGGAAGGATTTTTGCGCGCAATTGCGCGAAGCGACTGGGGTGGCGTCGATTCATCTGTATGCCTTTGACCGGCAGCGCGATCTATTTTCCTGGAGCGACGGTTTCGCGCTCGCCGGCGCGGAACCGCTGGAGCGCATTCGGCCGCTCTACCGCGACGATGCGCGCCTTGCATGGCTACGCGCGTACCCGTCGGGCAAGTGGCTGCATTGCGGCATCGAACTCGACTGCGCGGACGGCGACTGCGCAGCCGGCTTCGAACTCTGCCCGCTCGAGGAAGGCCATCGCTGTGTGGCCCTGTGCAAGCTGATCGAACAGAACGGGCTCGCAGTCATGCTCGCGTGCCGCGCGAGCGCCGAGGCCGGGCCGCTTTCGGGCGAGCACCGCGAACTGCTCGAGCGGCTCACGCCGCACCTCGTGCGCGCGGTGCGCCTTTACGTGCGCCGCTTTGCCTTGAACGCCGACACGCTTGCAAACCGCTCACGTCCGCCAGCCATGCTCGTGAGCGCGCTGGGCGAGGTGCTGAACAGCAACGAGCCCGCGCAGCGGCTCCTGAAGGCGACCTCGCTCGTGCGGGTGCGCGGACGGCGGATCACGCTCGCGGCGCCCCATCACGCGCGCCTGCTCGAGGACATCGCCGTGAGCGAGGCGCGCCTGCGTAGCCGCGCGAGCGGCGCGCGGGCGGCGGCGGCGCGCTTTCGCGCGTTGCGTATCGTAGGCGCCGCCGACGGCGCGGCCGCGCCGGATGCGCCGGACGCCGGCACCTCAACGGACCCGCACGGCCAAATCCATACCGGGCCGGGCCGCGCACAGGCCTCGGCGAGCCAGCAGGAGGTGCTCTACGCGTTCTACACCGTGGTGACGGCCGACGACGCCTCGGCCTCGGAATTGCGCGCCTTCGCGGCGCTGACCTTCTATCACCCGCGCTCCGCGCCGCTAGTCGACGAGCGGGTGCTCGCCACAGCCTTCGATCTCTCGCCGGCCGAATGCCGTATTGCGCTGCTGCTCGCGGAAGGGCTCACGCAAAAGGAAATCGCCGCACACGTCGGCGTGCAGCACGACACCGTGCGCAAACAATTGCAATCGATCTTTCAGAAGACGGCGACGCGCCGCCAGCCCGACCTGCTGCGCCTTTTGCTGAATCTGCCGGCGCGCGGCACGGGCGCCGCCGCAGAGGGCTGAGCGGCGCGCGACAGGCTTATTGGGCCTTGCGGCAGGCGAACACGAGCGTGTAGTTGCCGCTGTCGGTCGAGGTCGTGACGGTGTCGTAACCCGCACCGGCGCAACGGGCACGCGCCTGCTGCGCGCAAGAATCGCGATCGCCCGAGGCCGGGCATTGCACCTGGACCGTCGGACGGCCGTCCGACAGAAACAGCGGCGGCCCGCTGCTGCACGCAGCCAGCCCTGCGATCAAGGTCAACGCGCACGCCGCGAACGGCAATCTGCGCAAACGGAACAACGACGCACCAGGACGAGTCATTTGGAGCACCCCAACGGGCTTCTAGTTTTTCGACGTTGCGATTGTGCCATGCCGCGAGCCATGTGCGATGCATCGCTGCGAGCGCCACCTGCGCGCGCGCTCAGGGCGCGGTCGAGAGCGTCTTGTATGGCAGTGCGCCTTGCGGGTGCGAACTCACGCGTACAAAGACCTGCTCGACATCGGGAATCGCCGCGAGCCTGCGCTCGAGCGCCGCACTGTCGAAGCCTGGACCCACGCAGCCTTCCGCGTAGACGAAACGGCGCTGCACCGTGATCCAGATACTCGTGCCCGCAAACAGGGCATCGCCTTGCAGTTGTTGACGAATCGCCGCTGCAATTTCCGGATCGTAAAGATACGAGTTCGGCTTCGAGCACTTGTGCGCGAGCCAGCAGGTCGTGCCGCGCTCCACGCGATAGTGGGCGTCGTCATCGGCTTCGGCTTTCGTCATCAGCGGGCCGAGCGGCAGCGGGCAGGCGCCGATTGCGTTCGACAGCGCGAAGAACGGGTCGTTGTACCAGTTCTTGCGCTGGGCATCCGGCGCGTTCGCCGCGTTCGAGAGGGGTGCACTGGCGCCAGTTTGCGATTGCGTGAGCGCTGCGGCCGCCCAGAAGCCCGCGAAAACGCCCACGCAAACAAGCGCCGCTGCTAGCCGCGCTGTCCGTACCGCCTGCGCGCGCCACGCACTTTGCCCGCCCTTACCGATTGCACTCATCGACTGTCACCTCACCGGCCCACTCCGGCTTGCTCTTCTGCGCAACGATAGGACCGCGCGGCCACGCTCGCAATAACGAGACACATCCTTTCGCTACAATCGCTGCGACGCACCCTGGCCTCGTCGCATTAAAAACCGCGTGTAAAGCCATCGCACACGCAATAAGCTGAATCGCGCAACACGATCGATCCGCAGGAGACTCCATGTCGTTTGTTATCGTTCTCGCCGCCCTCGCGTTCCTCATGCTCGCCGCGTACCGCGGCTACAGCGTGATTCTGTTCGCGCCCATCGCCGCGCTCGCTGCGGTCCTGCTCACCGAACCGGCCGCTGTCGCACCCGTCTTTTCCGGTATCTTCATGGAAAAGATGGTGGGCTTCGTGAAGCTCTACTTTCCCGTGTTCCTGCTCGGCGCGGTATTCGGCAAGGTGATCGAACTATCGGGATTTTCCGAGGCGATCGTGCACGCCGCCATCCGCTATATCGGCCGCTCGCGCGCCAATGCCGTGATCGTCGCCGTGTGCGCGCTACTCACTTACGGCGGCGTCTCGCTCTTCGTGGTCGTGTTCGCCGTCTACCCGTTCGCAGCCGAACTGTATCGCCAGAGCGATATTCCCAAGCGCCTCCTGCCGGGCGCCATCGCGCTCGGTGCATTTTCGTTCACGATGGATTCGCTGCCCGGCACGCCGCAAATCCAGAACATCATTCCCACCACGTTCTTCAAGACCACCGCGTGGGCCGCGCCCGCGCTTGGCGTGATCGGTTCGCTTTTCATCATCGTGGTGGGCCTCTCGTACCTCGAATGGCGCCGCCGCAGTGCGATGTCGAAAGGCGAAGGCTACGGCACCTCGCTCGTGAACGAGCCGGAACAGGTGAAGACCGAGCACCTGCCCAACCCGGCGCTCGCCGTCGCGCCGCTCGTGCTGGTGGGCGTGGCGAACTTCCTGCTCACGCACTGGATTCCCGTTTGGTACGGCGACACCGTGACCGTGCCGCCCGAAGTGCTGCCCGGCATTCATACGCCGGTCACGGCCACCGTCAAGCAAGTCGTGGCGATCTGGGCGGTTCAGGGTGCGCTGCTCGCGGGCATCGTGCTCGTGATCGTCACGGCGTTCGGCCGCGTGAAAGACCGCTTTGCGACCGGCACGAAGGCGGCCGTGGCCGGGGCGCTGCTGGCCTCGATGAATACCGCCTCTGAATACGGCTTCGGCGGTGTGATTGCGGCGCTGCCCGGATTCATCGTCGTGAGCGATGCACTCAAGAGCATTCCGAATCCGCTCGTGAACGCCGCCATTTCGGTGAGCGCGCTTGCGGGTATCACGGGGTCGGCTTCGGGCGGCATGAGCATCGCGCTCGCGGCCATGTCGGACCTCTTCATCAAGAACGCGCAGGCGGCGCATATTCCGATGGAAGTGCTGCACCGCGTGGTGGCCATGGCGAGCGGTGGCATGGACACGCTGCCGCACAATGGCGCGGTCATTACGCTGCTCGCGGTCACGGGACTCACGCACCGCGAGTCGTATCGGGACATTTTCGCGGTGACGGTGATCAAGACGCTGGCCGTCTTCTTTGTTATCGCTGTGTACTATGCTACGGGCATTGTTTGATGGGAGGTGCTTGCGGCTGGGCTGATTGGTGAAACAACTTGAGTTTTTCTTTCTCCGGAAACTCAAGCTGCAGCGTGGCCATATCATCTGAAACAAGGGCGGCAAACCCGTGCCGCCCTGCCCGACCCGATTCATTCAGAAAAGTCCTCCGGATTCTCCTTTACCGCGCTCTGATAAAGAATCATCACGAGAGGAATTCTGGGCTCTGCCGTGGCGTCGGTTCGTCGTGCCGTAACCTCGCCCGCGACTTCGGTCGTATACTCCGCGACCACTTCGCCAAAGGTATTGCGCTGGATTGCCACTTTCTGGCCCGCATTGACTTTGTCATTCAGCTTGACCAGCAGTTCGACGAATCCACCGTGCGTCGACATGACTGTGTGGCCGCTGTTGCCAACGAAGATCCCGACGTCTCGCCCAGTGCGCCCCATCGGACCCGATACGATGTTGTAGCGCTTAAGCACGTTCATCGTGCCCTCGACGAACGACGGAATCATGTCGAAATCGAAAACGCGCGCAGATCCGATCTCGGGCGTGATGGCGGGAATCCCCACATTGATGAATGCATTTGCAAGCAGCGTGGGATATGCGGGGTTGTCGAAGATCTGCTTGATCGGAAAAAGCTCCGCCATGGCTCGCGCCTCCGGCAATTCCATTCTGGCCAGATTGAAGGACGTCACATCCAGGCCGGTCGTGCCCGTATGAAAATCGAGTGCGTAGTCGGTGTTCGGCCTCAACAGCCGGTTGAACAGCAGTCCCGCATGCCGGCTCGGCGCGCTGGCGCCATTCTCGTTGCCCGGCCATTCGCGGTTGATGTCGATGAGGCCGATACCAAGTGCGGAATTGGGCCATCTGCGCTCCATGGCTTCGAGCGCGGGACGCGATACGTCGAGAACTGCCAGCACGGTGCCTGACATCTGCCCGGGATCGAGCTGGCTTATCACGCCGTGGATGGTATGCACGGGGCTCATTTCGTCGCCATGCACCCCGCTGGTCAGCGCGACGCGCTTGCCCGGCCTCGCACCGTGGACAACGATCACCGACACATACCAGTGCTGACCCGTCGGCATTTGCACGCCCTGAAAGTAGAACTTGTGTGTTTTGCCGCGCTCGAGGTCGCCGACGTCGAGCGCGCTGATGACTTTCTTTCCCTGGATCACATCGCCGGTATAAACCGTCCCCGTCCCTTGCCCGCCCCCGGCGGCCGGCGCATTGGCGCCTTGGGCACTTGCGGCCTCGCTTTGCGTGACCAATGCGGATGTTGCGCCGACCAGCGCAACCGCCTTCTTCATGAACGCGCGGCGAGCGATAACATCTTCCGATTCGTTTTGCATGATAGCGAGGACCTGACGTTGTGAGGGAGATCAGTCAACGGTCCCTCACGGGTTATCGGTTACCGCGAATGGCATTGCTTTTCCTGCCAGCATCGAATGCAACCACACTGGCCATCGACGCCGCTACATTCGCTGGAGAGGACGACGCCAAACGCCGGCTACGCTGGAGGCCGCCAGGCACTCTGTGGGGACTCGTGCCGCCGCCGAGTACGGAGACTGTCGGTCAGGTCAGAACATCTGTTAACGTCTACATTTGTTTCCGACTAGTTACTTCGACCAAGCATCCTGCTCAGCCTTTCGAAGCTCGCGGCCAAAACCGCGCCCCCGCCTTTCGCACGTCTCCGAGGGCGCTTCGACATCCATTCTCCCCCGAAGCGCGAAAGCTTGCTTCCCTCACGCGAAAGCCCCTTCAGAGCAGTTCAGCGGACCCGCCGCAGCCCCTGCGGCCCACTTCGCCCCAACATTTAGCGCATTTGGAAATCTCGCGCGAACTTCCCGTGGAAGTCGTCGCTCCCGATGCTCAATTTTGGCCCAAAAGCTGCAAATCTCGCGGCAACTTAGCGAGGACGCAAAGTAAAACTTAAGCTGTCACAGCACTGATGCCACAACGACCTGAGTTTTTCTTTCCCCGAAACTCAAGTTGCAGCGTGGTCATGTCATTTGTAACAAGGGCGGCAAACCCGGCCGCCCCGCCCGACTAAATATGCGGTTTTCATCGCCGTCGCTGGCGAGGCCAATAGCCGGAGAAAAACTGCACTGGTCACATATTCCGCACGAACCATGTCCGCTTCGCACTAGCCAGCAAGCCGCTATAAACCGTCCAGGAAATGACGAACGTGGCTGGCGCGGAGAGCGACGCAAGAAAGCCCGAGCCATTGTTCAACACGAATCCGACGAACGCCCCGGCAAACCACGATATCAAACCGCCGGGATTGAACTGGGGTACGTGAGAGTCGCGGCATTCGATATCGGCGCCGATGAGTCGTTCATAACGCGCCGACGTGATGTGAGCAAGCGCGACGCCAACCCATGCGACGACGAAGACACCCTGCCACGCAAGCGCCTGGAGGATCTTCGAGAAAATATCGGCCATCATCAGCGCGTAGACCACAGCACCAACAACCAGCGCCCACACGAACTTCGGCGCACGCAATCCTGCAACCTTCTGGAAGAAGGCCTGCATGTTGATAGTCGCGAGATAGTAGTTAGCGGTATTGATGCGTGATTGGGTAACCCAGACGAACATCAAGCCCCAGATGCCCATCAGCTTCAACAGCGCCAGGACAACCGAAACTTCGGAGAGCGTGCCGAGACCCGGAATCGTACTCACGAGATAAATGCCCGCAGCGCCATTCACGAGGAACGTGACGAGATAGAACGGAATCCCGAAATTAAACCGGCCGTGGTATCCAGCATCTTCCTTGCGGCCGAAGCGGGCGTAGTCGAACGTGAACATCATCAATACCCATACGCCCATGTAGTAAACAAAGCACTGCCACCAGCCATCTGCGGGTATCGTGCCCTTGGGACCGAAATCGAGCCACGATGCGTTATAGCCGTATTCCCAGGTCGCAAGTCCCACGGCCGCAAGGAGTCCGAGCAGATAGAACGGCAGCAGCACGCCATTGAACTTGTCCAGCCAGTGTTGCACGCTACCGAATACAAGCGGCACGCTATAGCAGACGACAATCAGCGCGGCCCATTTGTATGGCAGCGCGGGAAACAGATGATTGGCCGCGACTGCGATGACCGAACCTTCGAATACGGCGTAGTAAATGGCCGTTGCGAAGAAAATCAGCGTCGCGAGCGCGGCGCCAACGCTTCCAAACAGAACGCGTGAGAACAACGCAACCGACAAACCGGTGCGAATGGCGTATCGACTGATGATCGAGTTGACGACGCCATAGGATACGACCGATAGCGCCATGCCGATCAATGCGTTGCGCGCTCCGTAAGTCAGTGCAAGCGTCGCGCCAACCACAATGTAAAACACTGCGCTACATACTGCCCACCATGCCATCGTTAGCGAAAAGGGCGCCATTCTTGCGCTATCGGGAATGGCGACCGTCGATAGATCGACGGCTCCCTCCGCGCTTTCCTGAGCCAGGTTGGCCATGATCTGCTCCTCGAGTCTGCATTTAACGAACGACGTCCGTACCGCGGTGCGATGCAACTCACGGGGCTGCCTTGACGCCGGGCGGGCAGCCGATGTTGCGAAGAACGTGCGAGCGCTCCCGCCGTGTGGCGGGAAGCCACACGGAACTCGGGTCGCGAAAGGAAAAGGCAGGGGAACTGCGCTGCTGCGGGCCGCCCCTTAGCTTGGAACGGGTTAGTGCGCTAGTGCTTCGCGCAGCAGGGCAAGTCGATGTCGATACTCGCGTCGTGCAGCGAGTGCCTCATTCATGGTGACGCTCACGAAGCGCGCGCGGTGGTTAGGCTGCATCTGGCCGATCAGATCCATATCGGCACTGATCACCGTGCCGATCGTGGCATATCCGCCCCCTGACACCGCGTCACGATGCAGAATGATCGGCTCAAGCCCGGCCGGCACCTGGATCGAGCCAATGGGATAGCAGGCATCGACGATATTCGACGGATCGGCTCCTGCACCGAAGGGTTGTTCTCGGTCCATGAAATGGAGCGGACGCCCGTTCTTGTATCGATAGCCAATGCGGTCCGCTTCGGGCGCGACGGTCCACTCATCATCGAAGAACGTTTGCGCCGACTCGCTGGTGAGGCGGTAGTGATAAAGGCCCGTTAGCACACGCAGTTCGACCGTTGTGTCGAGCTTTGCACGCAAGGCTGCGGGCAGTTCGACACCCTCACTCAGCTTTGCGTTGCTGGCGCCCATCTTGAGACGGTCTCCCTTTTGCAGCCGACGACCCTCGAGGCCGCCGATAGCACCGAGCGTGTAGGTCGACCTGCTGCCCAATACCGCCGGAACGTCGATACCACCGGCGATTGCCAGGTACGCGCGTGCGCCACGCTTCACATAGTCGAACGAGAGCTTGCTTCCGGCGCGAATCCGCAGGGCCGTGTTGGACGGATAGGCGACACCGTCGATTTTCGGAGTCATCTCCGCACCCGTTAGCGCGATCAGCGTTTCCGAGTGGAACAGCAGTTCAGGGCCCAGCAGCGTGAATTCGAGCGCGGCCGCATCTTCGACATTGCCTACGAGCAGGTTCGCCGCACGAGACGAATACTGGTCGAGCGATCCGGAAGGGGGAATACCAACGTGGTAGTAGCCCTGGCGTCCCGTGTCCTGCACCGACGTGGCTAGTCCCGGCTTCAGAACCTCGATCACATTGAGCGTATCAGTTGGCATTCAGCACCTCGACGAGGGAACGGTTGTATTCGTCAGGATTGCGCAGGAAGGCATCAAGCGAGAATTTCACGGGGCGTACACGTAGCGAGAAGGTGCCCGCCTCGACGGCGGCAACGGCTTCGTCATAGGCTGGACGATCGATCGGTTTGAACTTCACGATGTCGCCGGGCTGGAAAAACACCATGAAGTCACGCAGATAATCGAGCCGTTGCGCCGGGTCAAAAATCGGCGCTGGGGTCACGCCGAACATCTGGTATCCGCCCGCGCCGCGCACAGAGTAAATACAGCCGAAGCAACCGCCATGGCCGACCGTCAACTTCGGCGTGTCAGTGCGCGGCCGCAGGTATTTCGGCACCTGAAGCTGACGCTCGCGCTCGACCATCTGGTACATGAACGGCAGCCCCGCGACAAAGCCAACCATCGAAACGAACCACGGCGAGCCGGCATGTGCCGCAATGAATTCATCGACGTCGCGTTTGCCGTTTATGCGCGCCGCGTACTCGAGGTCCGTCGAGGAAGGGTCCTGGTGACGCTCACGAAAACGCATGAGTGTCTCGTGCGTCCAGGGATCGTTATAGAGCACCGGGACTTCGACAATGCGCGTGTCGATGTCGAGCGCGGCTTCGCCGACTTCGGCCTCGATGCTCCGCAATAGCGCGACGAGCGCATCAGGGGCAATGACGTCCGGGTCATAGCGCACCTGGTACGAGGCATTTGCCGGGCAGATTTCGGTCACGCCCGCCACGTTGAGGCGCTGGAGTTCGCGCGTGATCGCCGTGCCCTTGAAAAACGCATCGAGCGACATCTCCTCGCTGATCTCGGCAAATACGAATTCGTCGCCGCCAAAGGTATAGCGTATGGTCATGATGCCTCCCGGGCGCCAGACGAAACTGCAAGGGCGCGTTCTGCCGCTGCGAGCGATGCGGCCTCGCTGCTTTCGCGCCACGCCGCCATCCACGTCTCGAGATAATTGGTGTGATAGTGGGCCACGCGCACGTCTTCGTCTGCAACGAGCGCACGGTGCAGCGGCGCCGTGGTTTTCAGGCCACCAATATGCAACTCCCGCAACGCGCGTGCGAGGCGTTCGATGGCGGCCGCCCGGCTTTCGTCGTGCACGATCAGCTTGGCGAGCAGCGAATCGTAGAACGGCGGCACGACGTAGCCGGGGTACAGCAGCGAATCGACTCGCACACCGGGGCCGGTCGGCCAGACCAGCTCGTCTACGCGCCCTGGATTCGGGCGGAAGTCCTGCATCGGGTCTTCCGCGTTGATGCGGCATTCAAGCGCCGCGCCGCGCAGCACGATGTCGCTCTGGCTGAAGCGCAACGGCTCACCATCTGCAATGCGCAGCATTTCGCGCACGAGATCGACGCCCGTAATCGCCTCTGTGACCGGGTGCTCGACCTGAATACGCGTGTTCATTTCGATGAAGTAAAACTCGCCGCGCGTTTCGTCGAAGAGATATTCGAGTGTGCCAGCGCTTCGATATCCAACCTGCTTTGCGAGGCGCGCCGCCGACGCGCAAAGCTCCGCGCGCAACTTCGGTGTGAGAGACGGCGAGGGCGCTTCTTCGAGAATTTTTTGACGCCGCCGTTGCAGGGAGCACTCGCGCTCGAACAGGTGGATGACGTCATTGCCGTCGCCCAGTACCTGCACCTCAATGTGCCGGGCGCGTGCGATGAATCGCTCGAGATAGACGCCGCCATCGCCGAACGCTGCCTGGGCTTCGCGCTGCGCAAGCGGCAATTCCGCGTCGAGTTGGGCGGCGTCATACGCAACGCGAATGCCGCGGCCGCCGCCGCCCGCTGCTGCCTTGATCATAACGGGGTAGCCGATGCGCGCAGCGACCTCCCGGGCTTCGTCGAGCGTGCTCACGATACCGGCGCTGCCGGGCACCGTGGGCACGTCAGCGCGCTGCGCCGTTTCGCGCGCGCGGGCCTTGTCGCCCATCGCTGCGATTACCTGCGACGTCGGCCCGACGAAGACCAGGCCGGCCGCCTCCACCTGCGCCGCGAAGCCCGCGTTTTCAGACAGGAAACCATAGCCCGGATGAACCGCATCTGCTCCGCATTGGCTTGCGGCAGCGAGAACCGCCGCGGGATTCAAATAGCTCTTTGCCGCATGCGAAGAACCGATATGCACCGCTTCGTCCGCCATGCGGGCGGCCAGGCTGTCTCGGTCCGCGTCGCTCACCACGACCGCAGCACGCATGCCAAGCTCCTGCGCCGCGCGAATCACGCGCACCGCGATCTCGCCGCGATTCGCGACCAGAACGGTTCGAATTCGTCTGGGGCGGTAGAACGTCGTCGTTGAATCTTGCACGTTCATGACTTCACTCCTCGATACGCATCAGCACCTGTCCAGCGTCCACAGGCTCTCCGTCCTCGATGAGAAGCTCGGTTACGCGGCCCGAGACGCTGCTCTCGATTTCGGTGAATTGCTTCATCACTTCGACGAGGCCGATGATTGTGCCGGCCTCAACGGCGGAGTCGACGGCGACGTAGAACTCCGCCTCTGGCGAGGGCCGCCGGTAGAACGTGCCCGGCAGGGGGCTGACGATATCGTGCAGTGCCATCATGTCTCTCCTTGAATTGATTTAGATCTTTGTCGTCGCCGCCTGCGGCCCGGTAATTCGAATCCCTTCCCGAACGAGCCGCTCGCGAGTCTGCTGGACGAGCTCCAGTGCGCCGGGCGTGTCGCTGTGGATGCAAACGGAGTCGAAGTCGATGTCGATATCGTCTCCATCAATCGCCCGCACTTTGCCTTCCGTACACGCTCGCAGGACCTTTTCGGCGACCTGTTCGGGATCGAGACGACCGATGCGACGGATGAATACGATCGAACCACTGCGGTCGTAGTCGCGATCGGCGTAAAACTCCCGGACAACCGGTTGCCCGATCTCGCGCGCGATGCGGTACGTCGCAGACGACTCCATGCAAAAGAGCAACAGATTGGGATCGAGTTGTTGCAGCGTTTCAACGAAGAGCCGCGAGAATGCCTCGTCGCGCGCTGCGTGCATGTAGAGCGCGCCGTGCGGTTTCACGTGCTGCAGCCGGATGCCATGCAGACGTGCGAACTCACGCAGCGCGCCAAGTTGATAAAGGATGTCGTTGACCAGCGCCTGAGGCGTTTCGGCGATGTTTCGACGGCCGAAACCGACCAGATCGCGAAATCCCGGATGCGCACCGATACCCACGCCAGCCTCCCGCGCCATCTGGACCGTCCGCGCCATGATGTTGGGATCGCCGGCGTGAAAGCCGGTGGCGATATTCGCCGAGCTGATGAGCGGCATGATCTGTTCGTCGACACCATCGCCGATTCGCCACGGTCCGAAGCCTTCTCCCATATCGGAGTTCAGGTCGACGCACTGCTTCTTCATATTGTTTCCCCTCCAGATTTGAGCGGTCGGGCGTCTCCACGCGCACGCCAACCAATGTGAAATGGAGGTTATACGGACAGGGTTAGCCAAAAAAGTTTTATTTTTGTATGCCTTGGTATCGATTTTTTCGATAGCATCCGCGTGATGACCTCACTCTGACGTCCAGCGGTTTGACTTCGAAGATGGCGCTTACCCTCAGACAATTAAAGTATTTCGTCGCGACTGCCGAGCTTGGACAGCTTTCCCAAGCGGCGATTCATCTGACCATATCTCAGTCCGCAGTGACGAGTGCAATCAAGGAACTGGAAGAGAGTTTGGGCACCCAGCTCTTCGTGCGTAACGCCGCAGGCGTCACGTTGACCGACACCGGCCGTCGCTTTCTCAATCACGCGTACACCATTCTCGCGTCGGTGGATGAGGCCATGCGGATTCCCAACCTCGAGAGCACGCTCACCGGCACGCTTGCTATCGCGGCGAGCTATACGGTGTTGGGATACTTCCTGCCGCATCACATACAACGGCTGAATGCACTGTATCCCCGCCTGACCATTCAATTGCATGAGTTGAATCGTGACGCCATCGAAGAGGGTTTGATTACCGAGCAATACGACATGGCCGTGCTCCTCACGTCGAACGTGTCGAACCCCGAGCTTGCTCTGGAGCCCATGATTCATTCCGTGCGCCGGCTATGGGTGGCCGCCCACCATCCGCTGCTAAGGCGTGAGAGCGTGACCTTTTCCGAAGTGGCAGACGAGCCCTTTGTGATGTTGACGGTAGACGAGGCCGCGCAAACGGCAATGCGCTACTGGAACGAGACGCCATGGCGGCCGAATGTGATACTTCGGACTTCGTCGGTTGAAGCTGTTCGCAGCATGGTGGCGAACGGATCTGGCGTCGCCATTCTGTCCGATATGGTCTATCGTCCGTGGTCGCTCGAAGGTCGCCGCATCGAGACGATCGTGCTGCTCGATCCCGTACCCGCGATGAGCGTTGGTCTGGCATGGCGCAAGAACAAGGATCTGAGCCCGGCCATGCATGCGGTGAGAGAGTATTTCCGCCATACGTTCATGGAGCCGAGGGCTACCGGATAAATTTCCGGACATCCATTCGCCAGGCGTTGTGAGAACGGAAGTTATATCGACTCGTAGTCGCGAGCCGGCTGAGAGCACTGCCCGTCCCGGTCGTACGTGCGCAGTCGCACATTCCGGGCCTCGCAATCCAGGGCACAGAAGCTATATTTGTAGATCTAACATTCGGCACGCGGCACCGATTGGGCGGAAGTAACGCCCGAGACAATGCTCAGGATTGCGAACAAACGTTTCGTATGTAGCGACTGAATCGCGTATAAGGAGCTAGCGATGTCCAAAACGATAGTCTTTTGCGCAGACGGTACGTGGAACGGACCCGAAGATCCGGCAGGAAAAGGCGACGGCGTCGCTCCTGAAACCGCGGCAGGGTGTCAGCCTGAACTGACCAACGTATGCAAGCTTTTCGCGTGGCTCGACGGGAACATGCTGCCCGAAGGAACCGACTGGGGTGGCGTCGAGATGGAAAAGGCGCTTTCCGACGCAAACGGCAAAACCGTACAAATCGCGAAATACATTCACGGGGTCGGAAATTCCCAGCAACTGCTCGATAAAGTCGCCGGCGGCGCGTTTGGCGTCGGTGTCGTCGCCCGCATCGCTCGTGGCTATACGTATATTTCGCGCAATTTCGAGCCGGGCGACAGCATCGTGATCGTCGGATTCAGCCGCGGCGCGTACACCGCGCGAGCCCTAGCGGGACTGATTGCGGGACAGGGACTGCTTCAACCAGATCTCGCTGCCATCGACGATCAGAATCGTTACGACACCGCGGTGGCGGCGTGGTATCGATGGAGACACGGTCACGATACGACGTTCCAGAAGATTGCAGACGGACTGATGGAATTCCTGACGATCCATAGCGCCTTCTCCAACCCGAAGCCTTTGGACGACACCTCCTTTGTGGACGCAAAAATCGCGGCAGTGGCGGTTTGGGATACGGTGGGTTCGCTCGGCATCCCGGTCTACTATCAGGGTTCCGCCATCGACTTGTTCCGGTTTTGCGATCTGAATCTCAGCCCGGACATTGGCCTGGGCGTGCACGCGGTCTCGCTCGACGAGCAACGCAGGCCGTTCGAACCGACTTTGTGGAATCCCAACCCGAACGTGACGCAAGCGCTCTTTCCCGGCGGTCATTGCGATGTCGGCGGTGGCTATCCCGATCACGGCCTCTCCGACGGCCCTCTGCTCTGGGTCGTAGACAGGTTGCAGCATACGGACGTGGGATTGAACTTCGCCCTTCATCCGCCCGTCACCGTCCAATCCAATCCATTGGGGCCGCGACACCGGGAATGGGTAGAGGACCCCGTCTGGCTGGCAGCGGGAGTAGGCGCGCGGGCCTTCCCGGCAGACATGGTCGTCAACGACAACATACGGCAGCGTATGAACGGTCAACCTGAAGATCTTTTTGGGGCTGCCGGTCAGCAGCCCATGTATTCACCGGGTAACCTGCCCCCACGCTAAACGGATTTTCCGCCGCAGACCGAACGCTCGAAGCGCGCCCTACACTTCCAGCCATTCCTGCCGGACGCGCGCATCGGCCTTCAACTGCTGCGGCGTCCCCTCGAACACGATCTGGCCGTGCCCCATGACGTACACGCGCTGCGAAATATCGAGCGCAATGGCCTGCTTTTGCTCGACTAGCAGCACCGAAATGCCGCGCGCCTTCAGCGTCTTAAGGTACTCGCCCACCTGCGCGACGACGAGCGGCGCGAGCCCTTCGGTCGGCTCGTCGATGATGATGAGGTCGGGGTCGCCCATCAGCGTGCGGCACAGCGTCAGCATCTGCTGCTCGCCGCCGGACAGCAGGCCCGCGGGCGTGTCCTCACGCTCCTTGAGGCGCGGGAACATGCTGTACATGTCGTCGAACTGCCAGCGCGGCTTCTGGCGTGAGCGGCTGCGCTTTTCGCCGAGCATCAGGTTCTGCCGCACGGTGAGCGTCGGGAAGATATCGCGGTTCTCAGGCACGTAGCCGATACCCCGATGCGCAACCTCGAAGGTGCGCAACCCGCGCACTTCTTCGCCGCGCAGCAGAATCTGCCCCTCGCACCGCACCAGCCCCATGATGGCTTTGGCGAGCGTCGAGCGGCCCACGCCGTTGCGCCCGAGCAAGGCGACGATCTCGCCCTCGCCCACCTGCATCTCGACGCCGTGCAGGATATGGCTCTTGCCGTAGTACGCGTGCAGGTCGCGCACCTCGAGCATGGAATTGGCGGTCGCCATCAATGTGCACCTGCAGGTTCGTCCAGCGTGGTGCCCAGATAGGCTTCCTTCACGCGGCGGTTGTTACGGATGGCTTGTGGCGTGTCCGTGGCGACCACCTCGCCGTACACGAGCACCGAGATGCGGTCGGCGAGGCCGAAGACGACGCTCATGTCGTGCTCGACCATCACCAGCGTCTTGCCGACGGTGACCCGGCGAATCAGTTCCACCGCATGATCCGACTCCGAGCGGCTCATGCCCGCCGTGGGTTCGTCGAGCAGGATCACGTCGGCCCCGCCCGCAATCGTGATGCCGATTTCGAGCGCGCGCTGCTCGGCATAGGTCAGCAGCCCCGCAAGCGTGTCGTGCCGACCCTGCAGGCCGATCAGCTCGAGCACTTCTTCGGCGCGTTCGCGCGCGTCGCGCAATTGCTCGAGGCGATGCCAGAACGAATACCGGTAGCCGAGCGACCACAACACGGAGCAGCGCAAATTCTCGAACACCGAAAGGCGATGAAAAATGTTCGTCACCTGAAAGCTGCGCGAGAGACCCATGCGGTTGATCTTGTACGGCGGCAGCCCGCCGATCTCGACGCCGTTGAGTTTGACCGTGCCTGAACTGGGCGCCATGCGCCCCGAAATCAGGTTGAACGTAGTCGATTTGCCCGCGCCGTTGGGACCGATCAACGCGTGACGTTCGCCCTTCGCGATATTCAGGTCGACACCGCGAATGATCTCCGTGCGCCCGAAATTCTTGCGCACTTCACGCAACTCCAGCGCGGCCGTCATACGTTGCCCCCTGCGATTTCCCGTTGCACGCCATCCCACGCGTCGCGCACCCGCGCGGCAGCACGGCGTCCCGCCTGTGCGCCCAGCGCCCACAGCACCGCGGCGACGGCCCGGGGCTTCCATGACACGGCATCGAAGCTCTGGCCGAAGAACGCCATTGCCGTGCCATTGTCACTGTCGATCTGCACCTTGTAGACGAGTTCGACCGTCAGCACGAGCGCAGCAAGCAAAATCAGCGTGGCGCCCAACGCCGCCGCATAGGACGGCAGCATACGGTGCAGCTTGCGCGCCGCAATGAGAGGGACCTGCTTCATCAGCAGGCTCGACACGCCGCCCGGCACGTACATCACCACCAGCACGAAGAAAAGGCCGAGGTACAGCAACCATGCGGGTGTGAGATTGGACAACGCGACCGCAAACAGCACGAACAAGATAGAGCCGATGATCGGCCCGAAGAAGAACGCCCCCCCGCCGATGAACGTCGCGAGCAGCACGCCGCCGGACTGCGCGGCGCCGACATTCTCCGCCGTCACGATCTCGAAGTCGATCACCGAGAGGCCGCCCGCAATGCCGGCGAAGAACGCCGAAAGGACCATCACGAAAAAGCGCACGCGCTGCGTGTTGTACCCGACGAATTCCGCACGCTCGGGATTGTCGCGCACGGCGTTGGCGATGCGGCCAAGCGGTGTCTGCGTCCATGCGTACATGGCGATCATCGACACGAGACACCACACCGCGATCAGGTAGTACACCTGGATCGCCGGGCCGTAAGTGATGCCGAGCACCGCATGGCCAACCGTGCGATTGGTCGGCACCCCGCCTTCGCCGCCGAAAAACCCCGGAAACATGAGCGAACTCGCCGCCACCATTTCGCCGATGCCGAGCGTGATCATCGCGAAGGTGGTGCCCGATTTGCGCGTGGTCACATAGCCAAACAACACGCCGAACAGCATGCCCCCGAGGCCGCCGACCAGCGGCAACAGCGAAACGGGCAACGGGAAATGGCTCGCGCCGATCTGGTTGAGCACATGCGCCGCGACGAATGCGCCGAGCCCGGAATACACCGCGTGCCCGAACGAGAGCATGCCGGTCTGCCCGAGCAGCATGTTGTACGAGAGCGCGAAGATGATCATGATGCCCATCTGCGAAAGCAGCGCGATCGCGAAGCCGCTGGAAAACACGAGCGGCAGCACCAGCATCACAAGCACCGTGGCGCCCCAAATGATCCAGCGCAGCGAATGCGCGGATTGCAGCAATCCGTGGCGTTGCATGGCCGAACCGGCGCTGGCCTGAATGAGCGGTTTCATCGTTCAGCCCTCCCGCTTGCCGAGCAGCCCGCGCGGTCGCAGGATCATCATGAGGACCATGAGCAGGTAAGGCAGAATCGGCGCGACCTGCGACACCGGCATGCGCAACAGCGAAGAGAGCGTCGTGCTGTCCGTCACCGTCACGCCAACGAGTGAGAACAGATCGGAGAGCGAGGCATCGATCGTGACGGCGAATGTCTGCATGATGCCGATCAGCAGCGACGCGATAAACGCGCCCGGCAGCGAACCCATGCCGCCCACCACGGCGATCACGAACACGATGGTGCCGACCGACTCGGCCATCGAAGGCGAAGTAACGAACGCGTTGCCGCCGATCACGCCGGCGAGGCCCGCCAGCGCGGCACCGCCGCCGAACACCAGCATGAACACGCGCTGCACGTTGTGCCCGAGCGCCTCGACCATTTCCGGGTGCGTGAGCGACGCCTGAATGACGAGGCCGATGCGCGTGCGCGTCAACACCAGATACAGCGCCGCGAGCATGGCGATCGAGATGAGCATCATGAAGGCGCGATACTTCGGAAACTCCGACGTGTACACCTTGAACAGCGCCCCGTTCAGTTCAGGCGGAATGGCGTACGGCACCGCGGCCAGACCCCAGACCAGCTTGACGCCCTCCACGATCAGATAGGAAAGGCCGAAGGTGAACAGCAATTCCGCCACATGCCCGAACTTGTGCACGGCACGCAAGCCGAAACGCTCGACGAGCGCGCCGACACACGCCACGAGCACCGGCGCCGCCACGAGCGCCGGCCAGAAACCGATCTTGCTGGCAATGGTGTAGGCGAAGTAAGCCCCGAGCATGTAAAAGCTGGCGTGTGCGAAATTGAGCACGCCCATCATGCTGAAGATCAGGGTGAGGCCCGAGGAAAGCATGAACAGCAGCAGCCCGTAGCCGATGCCGTTCAAGAGAGAGATGGTCAGGAATTCCACTGCCCGATGATCCTTGTGAAGTGTCGTAGCGAGAGCACGTTCAGCCCGGGCGCTTCATCTGGCAAGTGGTCGGCTGCGTTGCCGCGGTCGGCCCAAGCTGGACGTCGGTGCGCCAGCCATAGCCGGTGTTCTCCTGGTCGTACTTTACCGTTTTGCCGTCCGCCTTGGTCCATGTCGCGATCACGAGCGACTGTTGCGCCTGGTGATCGGCGGCGCGCATCGCCACCGGACCGTTCATGCCGTCGACCGTCATGCCCTCCATGGCCTTGGCCACCTTGACGGGATCGGTCGACTTCGTCGCGTTCATCGCCTTGCTCAGCATTTCGATGGCGGCATAGGCCGTAGCCAGGTAATAGTCGTCGTTGTACTTCTTCTTGTAGCCCTCGATGATCTGCCCCACCACCGGCGGGTTGTTCGCCGTGTTCGGGCCGAACACGCCCACGTACTTCACATGGTCGGCGCCGGACGCGCCCATGGCCGTCGGCACGCCGGTCGTGCCTGCGTAGTAGGTATAGAAGTTGGACGTCACGCCCGCGTCCTTGCTCGCTTTCACGAGCAATGCGAGGTCGCTGCCCCAGTTGCCCGTGATCACCGTGTCGGCGCCCGACGCCTTGATCTTGGTGGCGTAAGGCGAGAAGTCCTTCACGCGCGCGAGCGGATGAAAATCGTCGCCGACGATCACGATATCCGGGCGCTTGCTCTTCAGGTCCTCGCGCGCCACGCGCGAAACGTCGTGACCAAACGAGTAGTCCTGATTGATGAGGTAGACCTTCTTGATGTCCTTGTCGCGCGCGAGGAATGTGGTGAGCGCATCCATCTTCATATCGGCGTTGGCGTCGAAGCGGAAGTGCCAGAAGTCGCACCGGGCGTTGGTCATGGCCGGGTCCACCGCGGCGTAGTTCAGGTAGACGATTTCCTTGCCCGGATTGCGCGAGTTGTACTTGGCGACCGCATCCTCCAGCGCGAGGCCGACCGACGAGCCGTTGCCCTGCACGATATAGCGAATGCCCTGGTCAGCGGCCTGGTTCAGCAGGGTCAGGCTTTCCTGCGGCGAAAGCTTGTTGTCGAATCCGACCACCTCGAACTTCATGCCGTTTGCCCAGTTATGCTCGTTGGCGAATTCGGCCGTGTATTGCCAGCTGTGCAGCTGGTTCGTTCCGAGTGACGCCATCAAGCCGGAAAGCGGATCGATGAAGGCAATCTTGACAGTCTCCGCTTGCGCGGCCCCCGCTACCAACGCCGACGATACAACCGCACCAACCAGCAACGAGCGCAACATCCTCATGGACCGTCTCCTTTGTTTGGGCATTTCTTATCGAGCGTGAATTTTCTGTCCGACCGTGCGATTTTTCGCTATATCACCACATTCCTGGCGCTAATGACAGCACTCCAGGGAAATCGCTGACGCGACCAGGCATAGTGAATCATTGCGACTTGCTTACGGTTCGCCTGGGTCCGTTTGCGATGACTCGATCCCGCGTGCGGCCGATTCCCGCCATCCGCCGCGCAGACTCGAGAGAAGGCGAGCGCTCGGTCAGGGACGGCGCAGCATGATCCTCGGCACGTTTGGCGCCCGTGAATTGCTGTCGGTAGGCCACCGGCGTCAACGCTTTTGTGGCCTTGAACTGCCGGTTGAAATTCGCGGCGTTGGGGAACCCTGAGCGGGTGGCAACCACGGAGATGGGCATCTGCGTGTCGGTCAACAGCCGGCAGGCATGGCCGATTCGAACGCGCGCGATGTACTGCCCCACGCTTTCGCCCGTGTGCTGCACGAAATGTCTCGTCAGCGTGCGTTCATCGTCAGCGTGAGTTCGTATTCCGGGTGGTGATGCCATTCGAACGGAATGCGCGGCAAGCGCCGGTGGTATACCCGCACCGAACAGAAGCTGCCGAAGTCGACGTGCTCGTACGCTGCTTTCATGGCCGAAACTACAAAAAGATTGACTCAATAATATCACTGGCCAAGGCTGCGCCGGCGTACGCTCCCATCATTCGAAATCACCAGGGTGGAGACAACGAAATGGCTTTGCATATCGACGACCTGCCCGCGGCTATCCGCAAGGCCAAGCAGGAATTGCGGGAAAAACTGCCCAACTACCAGGCCGTGTTCGCCGAGGTCGAATCGGCCATGTACGAAGAGGCGCATCGTATTGCCCAGCTTCGCGACCGGGGTGAGCCGGTCATCCCCGAAATCGCGTTCGCGGACATCGTCGGGAACCGGGTGAGCGCGGAGCAGATCGCGCTCGTGAAGGCGCGCGGCGCCTGTGTCATCCGCAAGGTATTCGACCGCTCGCTCGTGGAGCAGTGGGACAACGACATTGCGGACTATGTCGAGCGCAACGATCTCGACCGCAAGCTGCTTCATCGCGCCGAAGACAAATACTTCGGCCAGTTGGCCTCAAGCAAGCCGCAGATCTACGGTGTCTACTGGTCGAAGCCGCAAGTGCTGGCGCGCCAGTCGCCGGAGCTCACACAGGCGCGCGTGTTCCTGAACCGGCTGTGGCGCACCGAAAGCGAAGGCCGCGTGCATTTCGACCCGGATCACGTGCCGGTTTATGCAGACCGGCTGCGCCGCCGGCCGCCCGGCTCCGAGTCGCTGGGTCTTTCCGCGCACTGCGACGGCGGTTCAGTCGAGCGCTGGATCGAAGCGAACTTCCGCAAGGTCTACCGCCACGTATTCTCCGGAAACTTTCGTCGGGCGCGCAACGGTCGATGACCTGGCGCCGCTCGGACGCGCGCAAACCGGCTTGAAGACCTGACGCGGAAACTGCGTCAGTCGGTCTTGTTGAGCGCATTGCGCACTGCAACGGCAAGCTCGTCGTATCGATATGGCTTGCTAATGAGCGCGACACCTTCGTCGAGCTTGCCGTCGTGGAAAATGACGTCGCGTGTGTAGCCAGAGGCAAACAGGACCTCGGCGTAATAGGGCGGCCCGCTCGCAATACGAGCCAGTTCGCTGCTTCTCACCGTGCCCGGCGTCACGACATCCGTGAACAGGAGGTCGAAACGCTGACCGCTCTGGATCAGCTTGAGCGCGCTTTCGCCATCTTGCGCGGAAAGCACCTTGTAGCCGAGCTGGGCCAGCATTTCGATCGCGGCAATGCGAACGTCGGCGTCGTCTTCGACAACGAGAATGGTCTCGCCGCCTCGCTCCTGTCTCGCAACGGCCAGCTTGTAAGCGTCGTATTCCGCTTCCAGGCTGCGCGGGAAATAGAGGCTGACTGTCGTGCCCAGGCCTTCCGCGCTTTCAATGAAAACGTGGCCCGAACTCTGTGCCACGAACCCGTGCACCATGCTCAAGCCCAGTCCCGTTCCCTGACCCTCGGCCTTCGTGGTGAAGAACGGTTCGAACACGCGCGCTTTCACGTGGTCGGGCATGCCGCTGCCCGAGTCCGAAACGCTCAGGCGCACATATTCGCCCGCTGGCACGCCATCGCGGCGCGCCAGTTCATCGTTGCTTGCATCGATGTTCGCGAGACAAACGCCGATGCGTCCGGGTCCGTCTATCGCATCGCGCGAGTTGATGACCAGATTCAGAAGCGCGCTTTCCAGCTGACTTCGGTCTGCACAGATATTCCAGCTCTCTTGCGCAGGCACTATGGCGAGTTCGATCGTCTCCGGCAACGTGCGGTGAAGCATCTCGGCTATGCCTTCGACCAGCCGGAAGGGATTCAGAACGGCCGGCGCGAGTGGTTGCCTTCGCGCAAAGGCCAGCAATTGCGCGGCGAGTTTCGCGCCGCGCGACACCGCGTTGCTGACCGCAGCCACGCGCCGCTCGAGCGCGGCGTTGCCTTTCGTCGAAAGATCGATGAGCTGCAGGTTGGCGGAGATGACCTGCAGGACGTTGTTGAAGTCGTGCGCCACGCCGCCCGTGAGACTGCCGATCGCCTCCAGCTTTTGCGCCTGACGCAGCCGCTCCTCCATCGCCGCGCGCGCCCCCACTTCCTCGGCTACGCGCTGCTCCAGTGTCTGGGTCAGTTGCAGCAGCGCGTCTTCGGCGACCTTGCGCTGCCTTTCCGCCAGTATCTTCGCGGTCGTTTCGAACACGATGGCGATGACGCCCGCCGGCCGCTCGTCGTCTTCGAAAACCGGGCTGTAGCTCAGGTCCAACCAGACGTCTTCGGCGTGACCTTCGCGATACAGCACGAGCTGCTTGTCCTGGAAGGCCAGCGTGCCGCCGGCGAGGCACGTATCGACGACATTGCGGTTGAACGCCGCCACTTCCGGCCAGCCGGTTTCGACCGGTTTGCCGAGCAGGAACGGATGCCGGCTGCCCGCGAAAACCGCGTAGGCGTCGTTGTAGACCATCGTGCCTTCGTGGCCCCAAAGCATGACGAGCGGAGAAGGCGAGGCGAGGAGCATATTGATCGCGGCGACAAGGCTCGCCGACCACGTTTCGCGAGGGCCGAGCGCCGTGTCGCTCCAGTCGAATGCAGCGATGCGCTCTGCCATTTCACCCGGCCAGCGGGTTGAAGGGCGCTCGATCGGCGGTGGAACTTCCTTGTTCATGACGCGACGCTGCTCCGAGGAGACGCTGCTGGATATCGGAACGACGATGTTCGTGGAGACTCGAGGCTGCGCACGAGCCAGACAGAGTGCGCAATTATTGTTCCGGGTCCGGGCGGTACCCGTCAAGATCGCCACGGAGGGCAACCGGCGCCGAAGCGGCAGCCGGTCAAACCGGCGTCACAGGCAGGCCAGCAGGTCTTCTAGCCGCACCGGTTTCGTCAGACATTTGTCGAAACCGGCTGCGGCAGCCCTGGTCGCGATATCCGGGTCGATGTGTCCCGATAGCAGAACGTACCGGGTATGCGACAGCGCGGGGTTGAGCCGAAGCTGACCTACCAGCTCGCCGCCGCTCATGTCCGGAAGCTTCCAGTCCACGACGGCAAGTTCGGGAAGGAACGACCCGGCAACGAGCAGGGCCTCTTGTCCGTCGGCGGCGCATCGGGCTTGATGACCTTCGAACTCGACGAGCGCCGCGAGTGCATCCGCGACGTCGCGGTTGTCATCGACTAGCAAGATTCGTTTTGGCATCGGGCGCAAAAAGCTGGCTGGAGAGCGGGCGCGACACAGCTAGAACTCGACTCGCGGTTCGCCTTTGAGTGTACCCAGGATTGCGCCAATGGCAAACGCCCGCGCCGCCTCACTCGAGGGGTCGGAGTGCAGCATGCTCCATCACGATAAATCCATCGTGGTACTGATCAATTCGCAATGACATTTACACAGCGGCAACGCGGCATGCGCATAACGCGTTGTTACCAATCTCGCAGCACCGTTTCACCTGTGTCCGGGGGCGACGCCTACACTCCGAACCGTGCTCATCAAAAACGCACGCAGCGTGCGAAGGAGTGGCGATATGAAGAAGACGATTTTCGGCCTGATCCTGGGCGCAACGGCGTTGGCGGCTTCGACCGCTGCATTGGCCCACGTGGATGTGGCCGTGGGCGTTGACGCGCCAGGCGCAGCCTATGCGCCGGCTCCCGTCCAGACCGACTGGAGAGGCGACAACGACTGGCGCGCGCGGGGCTGGCGCGAGCACGAGTGGCGCGAGCGCGAACGTCGTGAGCATGAATGGCGCGAGCGGCAGTGGCGCGAACGCGAATGGCACGACCGGGGCCGTTGGGACTACTGATCCGGGTTAGCGCAGGGCGTCCAGCAAAGCCTGAATGGGGTGACGCAACTGGCGCCCGCGCAAGCGCTTCACCTGGCAGCGGCACGAATAACCCGTGGCGAGCAGTTCTTCCGCCCCATGCGCCGACGTCGATTCCGCATCGACATGTCGCGCCCACGATTGCTCGAAGATCGTTTCCGAGGTCGCGCGATTGCGCGCCTCGTGACCGTAGGTGCCCGACATGCCGCAGCAACCGCTAGCTGGCATCGCGAGCGCGAGGCCTGCCGCGGCGAATACGTCTTTCCACAAGAGCGCGGCGGCACTTGCGTTGGTGCGCTCGGTGCAATGCGGTAGCAGGCTGAACGAGCCAGACGCCCGCGGCGTTATTGCGCGCGTGCGCAATGCGCCGATCAGCCATTCCTGCGGCAACTGAACGTCGGGTACGGTTTCGATGCCTTCCACCTTGCGGTACTCCTGGCGGTACACGAGCGTCATAGCCGGATCGATGCCAACCAGCGGCACACCCGATTTCGCAAGCGCGGTCAGTTGCGCCGCATTGCGCCGCGCGGCCCGGCGAAACTGCGGCAGAAACCCCTGCACGTGCAATGGCTTGCCATTCGGCAGATAAGGCGCGACGAATACCTTGAACCCAAGCCGCGCGGCGAGTTCCAGAAACGCGGAGGCGACCGGCGTTTCAAAGTAGCGCGTGAACGCGTCCTGCACCACGATCACGCTGCGCTGGCGCCCGGCAACGCCCAGCATCGAAAGGCGTTCGGGCGTTGCGACCTCCGCTCCCGAGCGGCGCAGCGCACCGCGCCATGACACACGGCTCAACAACGGGCTATCGACAAGGCCAAGACAGCGCGCAAGCAACGATTTGACGAGATCCGTGCCCATCACCGCGTTGTATGCGCTTCTCGCTCCAGGCAACGCCGCCACGCGCGGCACCGTGAATTCGAGTGCGCCGGTCAAATAGTCGCGCAGCGGCCGCAAATAGCGCGTGTGATAGAGCTCCAGAAAGCGTGCGCGAAACTCGGGCACGCTCACTTTCACGGGGCATTGCCCCACACATGACTTGCACGAGAGGCAACCCGCCATGGCGTCATAAACCTCATGCGAGAAGTCTTGCTCGCCCTGGCGTTTGCGCGCGCTATTGAGCATGCGCACCGGCAACGCCGCCGCGGCTGGCACAGCCGTGAGATCCGCTCCGGCATCCTGTTGCATACGCAACCATTCGCGCATTAACGAAGCCCGGCCCTTCGGCGAATGCACGCGCTCGCGTGTGGCTTTCCAGGACGGACACATGGCGTCGTTCGGGTCGAAGTTGTAGCAGGCGCCGTTGCCGTTGCATTGAACGGCGTCGGCATTGGCCTGCCAGACACGCTCGTCTATGCGCCGGTCCAGTTCGCCGCGCAGCGTCGTCGCGTCGATCCTCAACAGCGCCGCACTCGCCCCCGCTGGCGTGGCGATCTTGCCGGGATTGAGCTGATTGTGCGCATCGAATGCTGCCTTGAGCCGCTGTAGCGCGGGATACAAAGGGCCGAAATACCCGGGCACGTACTCCGAGCGCACGCCCTTGCCATGCTCACCCCACAGCAGGCCGCCATACTTCATCGTCAAGGCGGTCACGGCATCCGAAATGGGGCGCACGAGTGCGGCCTCGTCGGGATTGCGCATATCGAGCGCGGGGCGCACGTGGAGCACGCCGGCGTCGACGTGGCCAAACATACCGTAGCGCAAACCAAAACCATCTAGCAGCGCCCGAAACTCCGCAATATAGTCGGCAAGATTTTCGGGCGGGACGGCCGTGTCTTCCACGAAGGGCTGCGGGCGGCTCGCGCCGCGTGCGTTGCCGAGCAGGCCCACCGCACGCTTGCGCATCGCATAGACACGATTGATCGCCGCCTCACCGTCGGCGATCGTATGTCCCAGGCGCCTGACGCTCACGTCGGCACCCAGGTGCTCAGCGAACGCCGCCACGCGCGCGCGCAATTCGTCCGCATCGTCGCCGCTGAATTCGACCATGTTGATGCCGCTCGCACCGCCTTCAATCCCTTCGTCGTCGGGGAAATACCCGGCCACGCTTTGCCAGACGATATCCTCGCGCGCCAGCCGCAGCACCGTGGAGTCCACGGTTTCGATCGAGAGCGGACGATGGGCCATCAACGCGCGCGCGTCGCGCAGGGCATCCATGAAACCCTCATAGCGGATATTGACGAGCGCGGCGTGCTTCGGAACCGGCAGCACGTTCAGCGTCGCCTCGACGATAAAGCCGAGCGTGCCTTCCGAGCCGCACAGCACGCTATTGATGTCGAAGCGCCCTTCGCCGTCACGCAAATGGGCGAGGTCGTAACCTGTCAGGCAGCGGTTCAGTTCGGGAAAGCGCTCGCGTATCAGGTCGGCTTCGCGCTCGCTGATGTCCCGCGCGATGCGGAAAACTTCGCCGACCTTGTCCTTGCGCACACAGAGCGCCATAAGTGCGGCATGATCGACCGGCACGCTCGACAGACACTCACCGCCGACCAGGACCGTTTCCAGCGCGAGCACATGGTCGCGCGTTTTCCCGTAGGTGCAACTGCCCTGCCCGCTCGCATCCGTGCTGATCATGCCGCCGATGGTCGCGCGGTTCGAAGTCGATAGCTCCGGCGCGAAAAAGAGTCCGTGCCGCTTCAGTTCGGCATTGAGCTGATCCTTGACGACACCAGCCTCCACTCTGGCCGTGCGCGCAACGGGATCGATTTCGAGGATGCGGTTCATATGCCTCGACATATCGACCACGATGCCTTCGGTCAGCGATTGCCCGTTCGTGCCCGTGCCGCCGCCGCGCGCCGCAACCGCCACGCCGCGAAACGCCTCGCGCCCCAGCAGGCTCGCGAGGCGTGCGACGTCCTTCGCATGGCGCGGAAACACCACCGCTTGCGGATAGCGCTGGTAGATCGAATTGTCCGTGGCCAGCACCGTGCGCGTCGCGTGAGTCGCATCCACCTCGCCTTCGAAACCCGACGTCTCCAATTCATGCAAAAATTGACGGATCAGCGGCTTTCTGAATTCGCCAATGGTAAGCGGAGCAATTGTCATATCGTTCTCGAAGTCTCGCCTTGGGCGCACTATTCCCTTTCCGGCAAGGCATTGTCGCGTCCCCGGCCGCCACCGGGCAAACGTATATTCGTTGGGTTGATCATGAGGTTTATGCATGAATTTTCGCAAGCTCACGCCTTCCATGTCGCTGCTGCTCGCGTTCGAAGCGTCCGCGCGGCATGAGAGCTTCACGCGTGCGGCCGAGGAGCTGTCGCTCACGCAGAGCGCTGTGAGCCGCCAGGTTCAGGCGCTCGAGGCGATGCTCGAGCTTGCGCTCTTCACGCGCGAGGGCAAGCGCATCATCCCGACGGATACCGGCCGCGCCTATATGGCCGAGATCTCGCACGCGCTCACGCTGATCCGCAGCGCGACGCTGCAGGCCCTCACGTCCAACGCGCCAAAAACGCAGCTGCGCGTTGCGACCCTGCCGACGTTCGGCGCCAAGTGGCTGCTGCCGCGCCTGCACCGCTTCTACCAGGCGCACCCCGATTTGCAGATCGATCTCGACTCGCGCATCGAGGCCGCCGACTTTTCGACCCAGGACCTCGACGCCGCCATCGTGGTGGGCGACGGCCGCTGGCCGGGTGTGACGGCACACAGGCTCTACGCGGAAGAGCTGGTGCTGGTCGGCAACCCTGCCGCCTTGCCCCTCGCGCGAAAATCGAGGCGCAGGGCTGCAGCGCCGACCATCGAATCCCTCGAAGGGCTCACGCTGCTGCGCGTGCGCAGCTTTCCCGACGCATGGCGCGAATGGTGCGCGCACTTCGGTTTGCCTCACGACGCGCTGCGGCCGGGCCCGAGTTTCGAACTGACCTCGCATCTGATCCAGGCAGTCGTGGCCGGTATCGGCGTAGGCCTCGTGCCGCGCATGCTGTTGGAAGACGAATTGAAGGAAAACCGGCTGCTCAGCCCGTTCGAAGCGGTGCCAAGCTCGCGCTCGTACTACCTCGTCTACCCGGAGCGTGCTCAGCGCCATCCCGTGCTGGTTGCGTTTCGCGACTGGCTGCTGGAGGAGCTTGCGGGGCAGCAGTGACTTCAAGGTTGCATTCGCAAGGGGATGCGGAATGAAATTTGCTGCGCCACCACCATTGCGAATGTTCAGCAGGCGCTGGCCGAGCTGGCGCACGCTACTCATGCCTGCGTGAGGTGCGCTCAGCGGCCAGCCTTCACCGCCGGCACACCAACCACCAACGCCGCACCACTCACTACCAGCAACGCCGCGAGCAGATACAGCGCGTTATCCATGCTGCCCGTTTGCGTCTTGATGAGCCCGATTGCCCATGGGCTCACAATGCCGCTCGTAATGCCGATACTGCTGATGAGCGCGATGCCCGCAGCGGCGGCCTTGCCCGTGAGATACGCCGAAGGGACCGCCCAGAAGATCGGCAACGCGGCGAAGATCAGCACAGCTGCGATCGAAAGAATCGCCATCATCGCGGCGAAGCTCGCAAGATGCAGCGTGAGCAGCGCCAATGCGATGCCGCCGCCTACGGTGCACGCCGCGAAATGCCAGCGCCGTTCGCCACGCCGGTCCGAGCGGCGCGCGATCCACATAAGGCCCACCGCGCCCACCGCATTCGGAATGACGGTGTAGAGGCTGATCGCCAGCACGTCATGCACGCCGAAGTCGCGGATCATGAGCGGCATCCAGAAGTTCAGCGTGAGCGAGGCACAGGTCAGCGAGAAGTAGATGAACGCGAACAAATACACGCGCGGGTTGCGCAGCGCCGCCCCGAACGAACGCGTGGAGTGCGCGTGATCGCCTTCGCCGTCGCGTTGTGCGAGGAGTTGTGCCTTTTCTGCATCGGTCAGCCAGCGCGCCTTCTCGGGTCCGTCCACGAGCCAGAACGCCGCCATGAGGCCGAGCAGCACGGCCGGCAGCCCTTCGATCAGGAACATCCAGCGCCAGCCGGCGAATCCCGCCACGCCGGCCATGTCGCGCATGATCCAGCCCGAGATGAGGCCGCCCAGCACGCCCGCCACCGCCACGCCCGCGAAGAAGATCGAGAACACGGCTGCGCGGCGGCGCGCAGGATACCAGTACGTGAGATAGAGCACGATACCCGGAAAGAAGCCCGCCTCGAACACGCCCAGCAAAAAGCGCAGCGCATAGAACTGCGTGGGGCTCGACACGAACATCATGCTGGTCGAGGCAATGCCCCACAGCAGCATGATGCGCATGAACGTGCGGCGCGCGCCGAAGCGCGCAAGCAGCATGTTGCTCGGCACTTCGCACAGCACGTAGCCCACGTAGAACACGGCGGCGCCGAGCCCGTACATCGCGTCGCTGAAGCCCAGGTCGTGCTTCATCTGCAACTGCGCGAAGCCGATGTTGATGCGGTCAAGGAACGAGACGACGTAGCAAACGAACAGGAAAGGAATGACGCGCGCGGACACCTTGCGATAGAGCGCGTCGTCTTGCTGCGAGGAATTCTGTGCGGGCGTAGCGTACGCGCGCGCGGCTTCGGACCGGCGGTCCGGGGCGATCGATTGGGGCATCTGCCTGTCTCCAAACATGACTCCGGTTCACCCAGGCGGGCCCGGGCAGACCGTTGATGCGCGGCGTCTTGCGCGCCTTGCGCGGCTCGCCGGGACGCGTGCGGTTCGCGCGTCTCCAGGCAGTGATGCCGATCATAGGTGGGGCAGGTTTAATTTGTCAATGGCGAATCGTTTCGTTTTACGCTAATGTGGGTTTGCCTTTAGGCGAACCGGTTGACGGTACATTGACTCACGGTTTCGTCACACAAAAGCCGGTTTGCAAACGCAATGCGACCGCCCCAATAAAAAAGCGGCACACCGCGAGGTGCGCCGCATCGTTACTGCAAGGGCTCTCGAGTCTTAGTGCTGCAGGAAGTCGATCACCATGCGGTTGAACGCTTGCGCATGCTCCCATTGCGCCCAGTGGCCGCAACGGTTGAACACGTGCAGTTGCGCGTTCTGCATGCCGGCCAGCAGACGCAAGCCGATATCCATCGGCACGAAGCGGTCGTCGCGGCCCCAGATCACGAGCGTGGGCGCGGCGATTTCCCCGAGGCGCGGGCCGTAGTCGCTGAACTGCTTCGGGAACGCAGCGAGGCTCTTCACGAAGTTTTCCAGGTGGTCGCGGCGCGCGAGCATGTTGTCGAGGCGCGTTTGCATCAGCTCGTCGGTGAGCGCGCTCGCGTCGTACACGAACACGTTCATCATGCGCTTGAGGTTCTCGATCGTCGGATCGCGATAGAGCCCTTGCAGCAGCTTGATGCCTTCGGTGGGCATCGGCACGAAGCTGCTCGGGCCGCCGGTGCCGCCGCCCATCAGCACGAGCTTGCCCACGCGTTGCGGGTTCGCCAGTGCGAACGCAACGGCGCTATGCCCGCCCATCGAATTACCGAGAATATGCACGCGCTCGATGTCGAGCACGTCGAGCAGGCCCTTGAGCACGCGGCCGTTCAGGTCCGAGCGCGAGCTTGTGCAGACGATCGGATCGCTCTTGCTCCAGCCCGGGCAGTCCATCAGGATCACGCGGTACCCCGCCGCGACGAGCGGTTCGACGTTGCGGTTGAAGTTGGCCCAGCCGCTCGCGCCCGGACCCGAGCCATGCAGCATCACGACGGTTTCGGCGCCTTCGCCCGCGTCGTTGTAATGAATCTGGAACTCGACCTCGCCGTCCTTCACGCGCGCGAACTTGCTCGTCGAGGCTTCGGTGATTGCTTGTGCCGTACCCGTCATGATGACCATCCTTTAAGACTTGATAACCCATGCCGGAGAAGGCGCGTGCCTTCTCCCCTTCAAAATCATGCGCCCTGTGCGCCCAACGCGCTGCGCTGCTTGAATGCACCCACCACGCTGAGCGCGGCAAGCGCCGCGATCACGACGAGCGGGATGCTCGAACCCACCAGCATCGAGGGGCTCTGGCCGAGTGCGAACAGTTGCCCCGCCACGAGCGGCCCGAGAATCGAACCCAGACGCCCCACGGCCACTGCCGCGCCCACACCCGTGCCGCGCACTTCCGTGGGATACGCATGGCCGGCGAGTGCGTAAAGCACCGACTGACCACCCACGATAAAGAAGCCGCACAGCAGGCCACCCACGGCCGTCGAGCTTGCGCCGCCCGCGCTTGCGAGCACGCTGAGCGCCACCACGATGCCGATGTACATCCCGATCACGGTACCGCGGCGGCCAAAGCGATCCATGATCGTTGCGATCGCAACGGCTCCGACGCCGCCGCCGATGTTGAACAGCATCAGCACGAGGTTCGACTGCACGCGCGTGAGGCCGCGTGCGAGCACCATCGAGGGCAGCCAGTTCATCAGGAAGTACAGCACGATCAAGGTGCCGAGGTAGCTGATCCATAGCGCAATGGTGGTGCGCGCGCGGCCCTCTTGCCAGAGCGCTTGCGCCACGGTCGGCGCGCCCTCCTTCGCGACCTTCGAAGCTTGCGCGGCAACGAACTGCTGCGACTCGCGCAGGAACACGCCAAGCAGCGGCACCATCACGATCGGGCCGAAACCGCCGACGTAGAACACGTGGCGCCAGCTCGCGTCCCCCGTGCCGAGCATGCCGATCACGGCGGCAACCGCCGCGCCGAACGGCATGCCGCAGTACATCGCGCCCACGGCCGTGCTGCGCTGCTGCGGACCCGCTGCCTCCGAGCACAGCGCGATCAGGTTCGGCATGGCTGCGCCGAGACCGAGACCCGTGAGCAGACGCGCGACGAGCAGGCTTTCGAAATTCCACACCATGGTCGTGGCGAGCGAGAAAAGCCCGAACAGCGTCACCGACCACATGAGCACGCGCTTGCGGCCAAAGCGGTCGGCAAGCCGTCCGCCCAGCGCCGCACCCGGCAGAAGGCCGATAGCGCCTGCGCTGAACGCCCAGCCCATTTGCGCGACGGCGAGATGAAACTCCTTCGCCATGCGCGGCCCCGCTACGCCCGCCGATTGCAGGTCCAACCCTTCGAGCAGCGCAATCGCCAGACACAGGGCGATGGTTGCCTTGCTGCTCGTTCCGCTTCCTCCAGCACTACTAGTTCGCGACGTCATAAAAAGTCTCCATATGTATGGGCGAGCCGCTCTTCCCGGCGGCTATTTGTGGCAACGCCGCACACCACCCAAAGGCGATGCGCGGCGCGCTTGATCAGGACTGCAATGCTTCCTGGCGCTTTTTCAGATCGAGCGCCACGTCGACGATCATGTCTTCCTGGCCGCCCACCATCCGGCGCTTGCCCAGTTCGACGAGAATGTCCACCGTCTTCAGGCCGTACTTCTTCGCGGCCACTTCCGAGTGACGCAGGAAGCTCGAATACACCCCCGCATAACCAAGCGCGAGCGTTTCCCGGTCCACGCGAACCGGGCGGTCCTGCAGCGGACGCACGATGTCATCGGCGGCGTCCATCAGCGTGTAGAGGTCGGTGCCGTGGTTCCAGCCCATACGTTCCGCCGCGCCGATGAACACTTCGAGCGGCGCGTTGCCCGCGCCGGCACCCATGCCGGCGAGCGATGCGTCGACGCGGTCGCACCCTTCTTCCACCGCGACGATCGAGTTCGCCACGCCCAGCGAGAGGTTGTGGTGCGCGTGCATGCCCGTTTGCGTTTCGGGCTTGAGCACTTGTTTGACGGCACGGAAACGGTCGCGCACGTCGTTCATCGTGAGCGCGCCGCCCGAATCGACCACGTAAATGCAGGTCGCGCCGTAGCTTTCCATCTTCTTCGCTTCGACCGCGAGGTTTTCCGGCGTGGTCATGTGGCTCATCATCAGGAAGCCCACGGTGTCCATGCCCAGTTCGCGCGCGTATTCGATGTGCTGCTTCGAAATGTCGGCTTCCGTGCAGTGCGTGGCCACGCGCACGATGCGCGCGCCCGCGTTGTACGCGGCCTTCAGGTCGTGAATCGTGCCGATGCCGGGCAGAAGCAGCGTGGCGATCTGCGCGTGAGTGACCACATCGGCCACCGCCTCGATCCATTCGAGGTCGCTATGCGCGCCGAAGCCGTAGTTGAAGCTCGAACCTTGCAGGCCGTCGCCGTGGGCGACTTCGATGCTGTCCACCCTGGCTTTGTCCAGCGCGCGGGCGATGTCCTGCACGTTCTGGATCGAGTACTGATGGCGAATGGCGTGGCTGCCGTCGCGCAGCGTCACGTCGGAGATATAGAGTTTCTTGCTCATGGTCTTATCCCTCCACGCTCAGAAGCGTCTGCGCCATGCGTTCGGCGGTGGCGAGCGCGGCGGAAGTCATGATGTCGAGATTGCCTGCGTAAGCGGGCAGGTAATGCGCGGCGCCTTCCACTTCGAGGAACACCGAGGTCTTCAGGCCGCTGAACTTGCCGAGGCCCGGAATATTCAAAGGCGCGCTGGCCGGAATCTCATCGAATTGCACCTTTTGCTTCAGGCGATAGCCCGGCACGTAGGCGTGTACCTTCGCGACCATCTCTTCGATGGATTGCTCAACCTTCTCGCGGTCGGCCATTTCGGAGAGCGTATATACCGTGTCGCGCATCATGACGGGCGGCTCGGCCGGATTCAGCACGATGATGGCCTTGCCCTTGGCCGCGCCGCCCACCACTTCGATCGCCTTCGACGTCGTTTCCGTGAACTCGTCGATGTTGGCGCGCGTGCCCGGGCCCGCCGACTTGCTGCTGATCGACGCAACGATTTCAGCGTAGTGAACCTTCGCGACGCGCGACACCGCCGCGACCATCGGAATCGTGGCCTGGCCGCCACACGTCACCACGTTGACGTTGAGCGCTTCAATGTGAGCGTCGATATTCACGACCGGCACGCAGTACGGGCCGATTGCGGCGGGCGTGAGGTCGATCACGCGGATCGTCGGCTTGAACGTGCGCAGCAGCGCGTCGTTCTTCACATGCGCGCCGGCCGAAGTCGCGTCGAACACGAAGTCGATGTCGTTGAACACCGGCAAGCGCGTGAGACCGACCACGCCTTCGTGTGTGGTCGCCACGCCGAGGCGCGCGGCACGCGCGAGGCCATCGGAGTTCGGGTCGATGCCGACCATCGCCGCCATCTCCAGATGCTTGCTGTTGCGCATGATCTTGATCATCAGATCCGTGCCGATGTTGCCGGAGCCGATGATCGCGGCCTTGAGTTTTTCGGAAGCCATATGAATTCCTGTATCAGGCTGAGAAAGTCGCGCGAACGCTGCCGAGGCCTTCGATCTGCGCGGTGTACGTGCCGGGTTCCTTCACGGCGACCATGGGCCCGAGCGCACCCGTGAGCACCACGTCGCCCGCACGCAGCGGCGTGCCGAGCCGGACCATGCGGTCGGCGAGCCACACGGCGGCGTTGAGCGGATTGCCCAGGCATGCGGCGCCGTTGCCGCGCGAGAGCACTTCGCCGTCGCGCGAGAGTTCCATGGCGCATGCGGTCAAGTCGATTTGCGAGAGCGGCACCGGGCGGCTGCCCACGACGAAGCGCGCGCTCGAGGCGTTGTCGGCCACCGTATCGACGAAGCGGATGTCCCAGTTCTGGATGCGGCTGTCCACCACTTCGATGGCCGCGAGTGCGTACGCACTGGCGCGCAGGATATCGACGAAGGTGTGCTTTTCAAACGTGAGATCGTGCTCCAGCACGAGCGCGATTTCCGCTTCCACCTTCGGCTGGATCAGTTGCGAGAGCGGAATCGCTTCAGCATCGCCATAGGCCATCGACGCGAACAGCGCGCCGAAGTCAGGCTGATCGACGCCCAGCTGCTTTTGCACGGCGAGCGACGTGAGGCCGATCTTGCGGCCCACGATGCGCTCACCGGTCGCCACGCGCCGATCGACGTTGGCTTGCTGAACGGCGTAAGCGGTGGCGATATCGTCCGACGCGATCTCGCCGCGCACCGGTTCGATCACGTTGCGCGAAGCTTCGGCTTCGTGCAGGCGGGCGGCCAGCGCCGCGACGAGTTTCGAATCTGACATGTTGATTATCCGGAGTCCGTACTGTTCTATCAAGCCGCGTCGGGCGTGGCATGCATGGTGGCGAAACCCGCAATCCACTCGGGAATTTCGCGGTAGTAATCGAGCGAGGCGCGATACGGGCCGTAAGCGGCCAGCACGCCGAATGCCGCGACCCACGTGCGGATCTCGTGCGCCGACTTGCCGCCGTCACGCGTGATGGCCGCGTTGGTCATGCCGTCCACGGAAGTCAGCTCGCCCGATGCAAGGCGCGCGAGGAACGCGCGGTCCCATTCCGGATTGAGCGGATGCAAGGGGCTGTCGCCCGCCGTGAACGACTGCGCCGCGGCCACAGTGCGCGCCTGGCGCGCGGCGCGCGAATCCGCCGAGGGGTTGCGGCCTGCGATCAGGCGTTCGGCCACTTCCGGCGTCGCGCCGAACAGTTCCGGCACCGGCGGTTCGTGCGAAATGCCGCCCGAGCCCACCACGAGCACGCGCTTGTCGCTGCGCGAAAAGAAGCGGCCAATGGCATCGCCGAGCAGACGCGCACGACGCAGCGTCGCCATGGGCGGCGCAACGGAGTTGATGAAAACCGGAATCACCGGATAGCGATCCAGGCCGCCCGTGAGCACTTCCAGCGCCTGCGCACAACCGTGATCGACCTGCATGCGGTACGAGAGCGCCACGTCGATATCGGCGGCGAGCACGTTCTCTGCGAGCGTGTGCGCGAGATCTTCAGGCACCGGCAGCGTACCGGCCATGCTCTTGAAGTCGCCAATCGCATCGGCACGCGCGCCGACGCAGAACGGCGGCATCACGTCATAGAAGAACCCGTTGAAATGATCGGGTGCGAACGCAACGATCACGTCGGGGTTGAAGGCCTCCACGCGTTCGCGCGCGGCGTGGCCGACCCGTTCGACTTCGGCCACCACTTCGGGCAGCGGATCGAAATAGCCATGCAACGGCGTATGCGACAGACATTCGAGGTGAATCGGCATGCTCATGCTCCTGCTGTGCGCGCAACGGCCACGCCGCGCACGGGACGGTTTTGCGGGGCTGCGGCACCCGCGCCATGCAAGGCGGCTTCAGTCATGCCGAGCTTGCCCGCGAGTTCGACGATCGAGTCCGATACCTGTTGCGGCGTGCACACGCCCGCGACGAAGCGGTCCGGGCGCAGCAGCACGACGGATTCGGGCAGACGGCTGAACCACTCCTTCAGGCGGCCCTGCACGTCGCCGAGCGCGAGCACGCCCTCGGGCACGTCGTCGCTATATTCGAGTTGCACGTCGGGCTTCGCGAAGATGAAGCGCGCGCCGAGGCGCTCCCACAACGCGCGAGCTTGCGGCGTGAGGCCGAAGGTCGGGTCCGCGCCCCATGCCAGCACCGCGAAGCCGTTGCCGATCGCGTCGTCGAGGCGCACTACGCGGCCATCGGCAAGACGCACACGCGGCTGGATGAACATGCGCCCCACGGGCGAGGCCGCGAGCGGATCGCGGCCATACGCGAGGCGGCCGATCAGCGAGTCGCGCTTCTGGCTCATCAGGCCGAGCAGGCGGCCAGGCGCCGAGTTGCCCGAGCGCTCCAGCAGGCTTGCGAACCAGCCGCCCGTCTTTTGCGGCGGCGGCAACAGCACGACGCCCGCTTCGTAGCGCGGCATCGGCTTGAAGCGCATTTCCACGAAGTAACGCTTCACCGAGGGGAACACGTTCATGTAACGCACGAACGTGTCGCGAAAGCGCGCGCCAAAGCGCGTGGTGGGCGCGAAGATATCGCCCGCCACTTCGGAGAGGTGGATCATCGAGCGCGCGTGCGCGCGGCGCTCCACGGTATAGCTGTCGAGCAGGCGGCCGTCGGCCTGGCCCTTCGCGACCATCACGAGCTTCCAGCCCAGGTTGTTTGCGTCGCGAATGCCGCTGTTGTAGCCCTGGCCCTGCCATACGGGCATGATGTGCGCGGCATCGCCCGCGAGCAGAACGCGATCCACGCGGAACGTTTCGGCGAGGCGCGCGTTGTGCGTGTACACACGCTTGCGGATGTAGTCGACCTTGTCGGGGTCCGCCACCACCTTGCGGATCAGCGCGGCCATGTTCTCGGGCTTCGAGAGTTCTTCTTCCGTCTCGCCCGGCATCACCATGAATTCGAAGCGGCGAATACCGTGCGGCAGCGCAGCCGACACATACGGGCGTTGATGATCGCAATGCATGTAGATATGCGGCGAGCCGATGGGGTCGTTGCGCACGTCCACCACGATCCATTGATTCGGCTTCGTGCGGCCTTCGAAGGGCACGTTCAGCGCGCGGCGCACGAAACTGTTGCCGCCGTCCGCGCCCACCATGTACGCTGCGCGGATCGTGCGGCGCTCACCGTTCGCATCGCTCACGTCGATCGTCACGCCATGCGCGTCTTGCTCGAATGCGTCGACCGCGTGGCCGAACAACACGTCCACATGCTCGAAGCGCGCGAGCCCTTCATACAGCACGCGGTCAGCGAGCGGCTGAATGAACGCGTTGCGGCGCGGCCAGCCGAATTCGTCGGTGCGCGGTTCGATCGAGGCGAAGCAATGGCCGTCTTTCGTGACGAAGCGCATCCAGTGGTCGGGCGTGGTATGCGGCAGCAGCGCGTCGGCAAGACCAATGGACTGGAACACGCGCAATGCTTCGTCATCCAAACCAATGGCGCGCGGGTAGTCGATTATCTGGTCGAGCTTCTCGACGAGCGTGACACGCACGCCTTGCAGGCCGAGAATATTGGCGATCATGAGGCCGACCGGACCCGCGCCGATGATGGCGACGTCGGTGGCAATCTGGCGAGGGCGGACGGTATCCGCCTCCTGGGCGAGGGGGGTGTTCATGTGTCTCCTTCTCGCGCGACTTATGCGGCCGCTGCGGATGCTGACAGGTGGTGCCTGAAAACGGATCACCCGGTTGGACGTTTTGTCACAGTGCGGGGAATGGAAGCGAGTCTAGGTTCCGCCCGATGCGCGTTCAACATTTTTAGAGAAATGTGCATAGAATGCACACAGTTGATTTTGAAGGCATTTTCGATGACGAAGTATGCAAACGTGCGAGGTCTGGCGCGCGGCCTGCAGGTGCTCCAGGCGCTCAACGCCATGGAGAACGGGCGCGCGACGAGCCAGCAACTGAGCGAGGCAACGGGTCTGCACCGCACGACCGTGAGGCGCCTGCTGGAAACCCTGGTAGAGGAGAAGTTCGTGCGCCGCAGCGCTTCCGACGACAGCTTTCGTCTGACGATGAACGTGCGTGGCCTGAGCGAAGGCTTCACCGACGACGAGCTGATCGCGACCATCGCGCCGCCGATCATGGCGCAAATGCTCCAGCGCACCGTGTGGCCATCGGATCTCACGACGCCCGATGGCGACTCCATGGTGATTCGCGAGACCACGCACCGCTTCAGCCCGCTTTCGTTTCACCGCGCGATGGTGGGCCGCCGCCTGCCGATATTGCTCACGGCGGCCGGCCGCGTGTACTTTGCGATGTGTCCCGAGGCGGAGCGCGAGGACATTCTCGAGCTATTGCGCGCGGGGGCGGGCGGCGAGCAGCAGCAAAAACTCGCCAGCGACACGGCCTATATCCGCAATCTCGTGCGCCAAACGCGCGCGGACGGTTTCGGCTCGAACCACGGCGACTGGGCAGATCAGCGCAAGATCGGTGCGCTCGCAACGGCCATCGAGGCGCATGGGCGCGTGCTCGCGAGCCTGAACGTGATCTACCTGGAGCAGGCCATCAATCCGGCGGAGGCGGTACGCCGCTTCGTGCCCGAGTTGCAGCGCGCCGCCCAGGAAATGGTGACGGCGTTAGAGGCGCAGGAGGAAAACACGAAGCGTTAAGCTTCGTTCTCGCGCACGAGTTCGAGCAACGCTTCAAGCTCCGCTGCATGCGGCTCTTTGCGCGACACCATCAGCAAGTCGATGGTGGGCGGCTCGCCTTCGAGCGGGCGCGTGCAGATCGCGCGACTCGTGAGCGACGAGACATACGCGGGCAGGAGCGCATAACCGAGCCCCATCCCCACGAGATTCAGATTGAGCAGAATATTGGTCGCGACCTGCGCCACCTTGCGCTCGATCCCGTGCGCCTCGCAATACGCCTCGACCACGCTGTGCACCTGCCCCGAAAACTGCGGATGCGTGCTGATGAACGGCTCGCCGCTTAGTTGCGCCGGTGCGATGCGCTTTTGCTTCGCGAGCGGATGACCGCTCGGCAGCACCACCACGAGCGGTTCGGTGAGCACGACTTCGCTGCGCAATTCAGGCGAAACAACGGGCCGGCGCATGAACGCCACGTCGATATCGCCGCGCAATAGCGCGTCTTCCTGCTCGGCCGTCGGCAGGCTGCGCAACTCGACATTCACCTCGGGAAAACGCAATCGCAAACGCGGCAAAATCACCGGGAAAACCCGGATCTCCGCTGCGGGCACGAAACCGATCGTCAACGTCGCGCGCCCCAGCCCCACCTGGCGCGCACGCGCCACCGCCCGATCGGCCTGCGCCACCACGAGGCGCGCCTCGGCGAGAAACACCTTGCCCGCGTCGGTCAATTCCACCTTGCGGCGCGTGCGCTCGAAGAGTGGCGTGCCCACTTCGTCTTCGAGATTGCGGATCTGCTGGCTCAGCGATGGCTGCGCCGTATGCAGGCGCTGCGCCGCGCGCGTGAAGCTCAGTTCGTCGGCAACGGCAATGAAGTAGCGCAGGTGTCTCAGTTCCATGCTCGAGTTATCGTTTCGAAGTCTTAGTGGCAACAAACAAAATATTTCACAACGGCAAAGCGAGCAACGATCATCCGTCTGCGTTCTCCGCCAAAAGGAGAATGCTGCCACGGAGGAGACTCGCATGTCCGCAATCATCGACATCGATGCACTCGTAGACGCGCAAAATGGCCGCGTCACGTCGTCGATCTATACCGACCCCGACATTTACGCGCTCGAACTCGAGCGTATTTTCGGCCGCTGCTGGCTCTTTCTCGCCCACGTCAGTCAAATACCGAAAGCCGGCGACTTTTTCAATACCTACATGGGCGAAGACCCCATCGTCGTGGTGCGCCAGAAGGACGGCTCGATCAAGGCCTTCCTCAATCAGTGCCGCCATCGCTCGATGCGCGTGAGCCACGCCGATTGCGGCAACACGCGCGCGTTCACGTGCCCGTATCACGGCTGGTCGTACGGTGTGGACGGCGCGCTCATCGACGTGCCGCTCGAACCGCGCGCCTATCCGCAGGGCCTGTGCAAGGAGAAATGGGGCTTGCAGGAGGTCACGCGTGTGGCGGTGTACAAGGGCCTCGTGTTCGGCAACTGGGATGCAAACGCGCCCGACCTCGAGACCTATATGGGCGACATCGCCTGGTATCTGGACGGCGTGCTCGACCGCCGCGAAGGCGGAACCGAGATCGTGGGCGGCGTGCACAAGTGGGTGATCGACTGCAACTGGAAATTTCCAGCGGAGCAGTTCGCGAGCGATCAGTATCACGCGCTCTTCACGCACGCGTCCGCCATCGAAGTGCTCGGCGCGAAGGAAGGTGCGGGCGACAAGGCGCTGGGCGCGGGTCAAACGGCGCGCCCCGTGTGGGAGACCGCGAAAGACGCGCTGCAGTACGGTCAGGCGGGCCATGGCAGCGGCTTCTTCTTCACCGAGCAGCCCGACGCGAACGTGTGGGTGGACGGCGAAGTCTCGCAGTACTTCCGCGACACCTATGCCGAAGCCGAAACGCGGTTAGGCAAGGTGCGCGCGATGCGCCTGGCGGGCCACAACAACATGTTCCCCACGCTTTCGTGGCTCAACGGCACGGCCACGCTGCGCGTCTGGCATCCGCGCGGCCCCAACCAGGTGGAAGTGTGGGCGTTCTGTATCACCGACAAGGCAGCGTCCGATGAAGTCAAAGCCGCCTTCGAGCGCAGCGCGACGCGCGCGTTCGGGCCCGCGGGATTTCTCGAACAGGACGACTCGGAAAACTGGGCCGAAGTGCAAAAGGTGCTGCGCGGCAGCCGCGCGCGCAAAACGAAGCTTTGCCTCGAAATGGGCTTGGGCAACGAGCGCGTGCGCGAAGACGGCATACCTGGCGTGACGAACTACATTTTCTCGGAGACGGCTGCGCGCGGCATGTACCGGCGCTGGGCAGACCTGCTGATTTCCGAAACGTGGGACGAAGTACACGAGCGTACCGCGCGCTACGAAGCGGAGGTGCTCAAATGAGCGAAGTCGCCGACCGGATTTTCACGCCCGCGCGCGTAGGTCTCGAACTGCATCACGAAATCGGGCAATTCCTCTTTGAAGAGGCGGCGCTGCTCGACGGCTGGCGCTTTCGCGCATGGCTCGAACTCATGTCGAAAGACATCCGCTACACCATGCGCACGACCGTCAACGCGCAAACGCGTGACCGTCGGCGCGGCGTGCAGCCGCCCACCACGTGGATCTTCAACGACACGCATTTCCAGCTCGAACGCCGCGTGGCGCGCCTCGAAACCGGTATGGCGTGGGCGGAAGAACCGCCTTCGCGCACGCGCCATCTCGTGACGAACCTGCGCGCGTTCACCACCGAAACGCCCGGCGAATATGAGGCGCAGGTGAACTACGCGCTCTATCGCTCGCAGAAGGAGCGCGACGAGACGTTCTACGTGGGCCGCCGCATCGACCGCGTCCGCCAAGTGGAGGGCGCGCAAGGCTGGCAGGTGTGCAACCGTGAGATCACGCTGGACCAGGCGGTGCTCACTTCCCATAACCTGAGTGTGCTTTTCTGATCATGGCCCGTATTTTTGTCTGCCAGGACGACGCATTGTCCGATGGCGAAGCGATCAAGGTGGACGGCCCGTCCGCCGCGATCGCCGTATTCAAGGTGAACGGCGAACTATTCGCGCTGAACGACCGCTGCTCGCACGGCAATGCTTCGATGTCCGAAGGGTATATCGAAGACGATGGCACCGTCGAATGTCCGCTGCATGCGGCACGTTTCTGTCTGAAGACAGGCACGGCGCTGTGCCAGCCTGCGACCGAAGCGCTCAAGACGTTCCCTGTCACGCTCGTTGACGGCGCGGTTTTTGTCGACGTTCCGGAGGCCGCGTAATGGGCTGGCTCGATAACGAAGTTGCATTGATCACGGGCGGCGGATCGGGACTCGGCCTCGCGCTCGTCGAACGCTTTCTCGAAGAAGGCGCGCGCGTGGCCGTGCTCGAACGTTCGGCAGACAAAGTCGCGGCACTGCAAGCGCGCTTTGGTGCGGAAAAGATCGTCGCCGTGCAGGGCGACGTTACCTCGTACGCCGACAACGAGCGCGCCGTGAGCGCCGCCGTCGATGCGTTCGGCAAGCTCGACATCTTCATCGGCAACGCGGCGATCTGGGATCACGCTTCGGGCCTCGTCGATCTCTCGCCTGCGCAACTCGACAGCGGTTATGAAGAGCTTTTCTCGATCAACGTGAAGGGCTATCTGCTCGGCGCAAAGGCGGCTGCGCGCGCGCTCATCGCGAGCGAAGGCAGCATGATCTTCACGCTCTCGAATTCTTCGTTCTATCCGGGCGGCGGCGGCCCCTTGTACACGGCGAGCAAGCATGCGGCCGTGGGCATCATCCGCCAGCTGGCCTACGAACTCGCGCCCAAGGTCCGCGTGAACGGCGTCGGCCCTTGCGGCATGGCGAGCGATTTGCGCGGCCCCGCTTCGCTCGGCCAGCAGGACCTGCGCATCATGGATTCGCGTTCGCCCGAGGCGATTGCAAGCATTTTGCCGCTGCAGTTCTTTCCGCAGCCTGCGGAGTTCACAGCGCCTTACGTGATGCTCGGCTCACGCGCGAACAATCGCGTATTGAGCGGCGTGATGATCAATGCGGACGCCGGCCTTGGCATTCGCGGCATCCGTCACGCGGCGGGCGGCCTGCATCTGTAACGGGAAACGGATCATGAACGCTTCGACTTTCGTCATCGTCGGTGCGGGCCAGGCGGGCGCGCTCGCCGCCGCCGAATTGCGCCAGCAAGGCTATGCGGGGCGCGTCGTACTGATCGGCGAGGAAACGCACGCGCCTTATGAACGGCCGCCGCTTTCGAAGGACGTGCTGCTGCAACCGCAAACCGCGCGCTGCGCGATTCACGGCGAAGGCTACTACGCGGCGCAAAACATCGAGTTGAAGCTCGGCGTGGCCGTGACCGCGCTCGACGCACAGGCGCGGATCGTTACGCTGGCGAACGGAGAATCGATCGCTTTCGACGAACTGCTGCTCGCCACGGGCGCGCGCGTCCGGCGCTTGCCGATGCTCGACGCGCTTGGCGAGAGCGTCTACACGCTGCGCACACTAGAGGACGCGCAACGCCTTATTCCCGTGCTGCAACCAGGCAAACGCGTACTGCTGGTGGGCGCGGGTGTGATCGGTCTGGAACTCGCTTCGAGTGCGGTCGATCTCGGCGCGGAAGTCACCGTGATCGAACAGGCGCCGCGCGCGATGGCGCGTTGCGCGCCACCGCTCCTTACCGAGCATCTGTGCGATGTGCATCGCGCGCGGGGCGTGACACTGCATCTGGGCTCGCCACTCTCGTCGGCAACGCGCGAAAACGGCGATATCGTGCTGACGCTCGAAAACGGCGCGCGCATCACCGGCGACGCGGTGATCTACGGCATCGGCGTCGAGCCCGAAACCACGCTCGCTCGCGCAACGGGCCTGCAAATAGACAACGGCATCGTGATCGACGCACAGTGCCGCACCTCGCACGCGCACATCTACGCAGCCGGCGACGCAGCGAGCCAGTGGGACGAAGCAAGCGGTCGCCACCAGCGCCGCGAAACGTGGGAGAACGCGAACCGCCACGCGCAAACGGCCGCGCGCGCGATGCTCGGCCTCGAACCCGAAGCCTATGAAGCAGATTGGTTCTGGACCGATCAATGCGGCCTCAATATCCAGTGCGCGGGCGACATGGCTGCGCCTGAATGGCTCACACGGGGTTCGCTGGAAGCGCCGCCCTGTGTGCTGTTCGGTCTCGACGGCGAAGGCGCGCTGGTTGGCGCGATCACCGTGAATCAGGGTCGCGACATGCGCAGCGCCAAAGCGATGATCGGCAAACGCGCGCGCATCGCCCGCGAAACGCTCGCCGATCCCGCGCAAAACCTGCGCAATCTGGCGCGCGAGTTTGCATAGACGCGCGCCCGCAGACACGGCGTTTCAACCGATCCGAGAAAAGCCCTTGCAAGCGCGCGCGAGTGTCTCTATAATTCGCGCCTCGACAGGCTCGTAGCTCAGTTGGTTAGAGCACCACCTTGACATGGTGGGGGTCGTTGGTTCGAATCCAATCGAGCCTACCAACGAACATGCAGTAAAGAAGCTGTACCTTGCAGCATCTTGTGAATGACGCATTCCCTCGCGGGTCTGCGTCATTTTCTTTTGGTGCGCGCTAATCACACGCACAGCTATCCATAGCGCGCCACCACGCGCATAGCTTCGCAGAAATCGTCAGTTCTTCTCGCGGCGCAAGGCTGCTTGAATGGGCGTTCCACGTCCAGCCGAGGAGACTTTCGATGTCCGACGTTCAAACGCAACGCCAGGCCGTGTCCGTTCCGTCAGCGCATCTGCATTCCGCCACGGAACAACACGCCGATACCACGCTCGACCTCCATCAAGTCGCGGGCCGCATTGGCGCGCGCATCGATGGTGTGCGTCTGCACGCCGATCTCGACAGCGCCACGTTCGACGCGATCAACGCCGCCCTGCTGCGTCACAAGGTGCTGTTCTTCCGTGGCCAGCAGCATCTCGACGATACAGAGCAGGAAGCCTTCGCGCGGCGCTTCGGCGAAACGGTCGCGCACCCCACGGTGCCCTCGGTCGAAGGCGGCAGCCTGCTGGAACTCGATTCGCTGCACGGCGCGCGCGCCAACTCATGGCACACCGACGTCACCTTCGTCGACGCCTACCCGAAAGTCTCGATCCTGCGCGCCGTGGTGATTCCGCCATTTGGCGGCGACACGGTGTGGGCCAATACGGCCGCCGCGTACGCGCAACTGCCCGAGCCGCTGCGCACGCTCGCCGACACGCTGTGGGCGCTCCACACCAACGCCTACGACTACGCGTCGACACACACGAACGCGGACAGCACGCAGCTCAAGCGTTACCGCGAAGTCTTCACGTCGAAGCGCTACGAAACCGAACATCCCGTGGTGCGAGTGCATCCGGAAACGGGCGAACGCACGCTCGTGCTCGGCCACTTCGTGCAGCGGCTCAAGGGTCTTTCGTCGTTCGATTCGGCACATCTGCTGCAGGTGTTCCACGAGCATGTCACGCGGCTCGAAAACACGGTGCGCTGGAACTGGCAGGAAGGCGACGTCGCGATCTGGGACAACCGCGCCACGCAGCACTACGCGATCAACGACTACGGCGACGCGCGCCGCGTCGTCCGACGCGCGACTGTGCGCGGCGAAGTGCCGGTGAGCGTCGACGGACGCACGAGCGTGGTCGTGCGCGAGGAAGGCGCGACGCTGCAGTAACGTCTCGTTGGCAAATCAGTGAGCCAGATCAGCGGCCCGGCGCAAAGGCGTCGCCGTCGATCGGCAACTCGCGCTCCGCCAGCAAATCGGCGAGCAGTTGCGCGCTGCCGAGCGCGAGCGTGAAGCCTAGCGCGCCGTGCCCCGTGTTGAGCCACAGGTTGCGAAAGTGCGTGGCGCCAATCACAGGCTTGCTGTCCGGCGTGGCGGGACGCATGCCGGTCCACGTCTGAATGGCGTCGTAGTCGCCGGCGTTGGGGAAGGTTTCGCGCGCCTGCCGCGTGAGCAGCGCGATGCGGGCGTCGTCGGCGTGCGGGTTCATGCCCGTGAGATCGACCATGCCCGCAATGCGCAGGCGCTCGCCGAGCGGGGCGTAGACGACCTTGTGATGCGCATCCGTGACCGAGACGCGCGGCGCGCCCTGCGCATTCGCGTTGGGGAGCGTGAGACTGTAGCCTTTGAGCGGATACACGGGCACGTGCACGCCGAGCGAGGCGAGCATCGGCTGGCTCTGGAAACCCAGGCACACGACGAACGCGTCGGCTTCAATGTCGCCCTGCGAGGTCTGCGCGACAAGTACCCGCAGCCCTTTCGTTCGCAGTCCCGAAAACTCGGTGGCAAGTTGCAGGGTGACGCCGTCGCGCCGCGCCGCGCGTGCGAGGCCGCGTGTGAACTGATCGCAGTCGGCGGCCTCTTCGCCTGGCGTGTGAATGCCGCCCACGATCTCTGCGCCGATATGCGCAAGCGCAGGTTCGAGCGCGACGCACGCCGCGCCGTCGAGCACATGCTGCACACAGCCCAGTTTCGCCTGGTATTGCGCCTGGAGGCGCGCGCCCGCGAAGGCATCCTGATCGCGATACACCACGAGCTTGCCGTTGCGCACGTAGTCGAATGACAGCGCTTCGCGCTCGACCACTTCGTGCATGAGACGCTGGCTCAAAAAACCAAGGCCGAGCAGTTCGGCCGTGGTCGCGCGGCTGCGCGCGCGCGTGCACGCACGCAGGAACGCGGCGCACCAGCGCCATTGGTGCGGATCGAACCGCGGCACGAAACGCAGCGCGGCGTCGCGCGAGAAGAGCCATTGCGGCAGCTTGGGAAGCACTGAGGGGTCCGCGAACGGCGCGACGTAGCTGTAGCTAAGCTGGCCGCCGTTGGCGTGGCTCGTTTCCTGCGCCACGTCGGCGTGGCGCTCGACGAGCGTGACCTCGTGTCCATCGCGGGCGAGCGCATACGCCGTGCTCACGCCAATCACCCCACCGCCCAAAACACAAACTCGCATGATCCGTTGTTCTCTTTCGCTGACGGCCAAGCCCTGACGGCCTATGCCGCCAGTCTCGCCGGGAACGATGGGGAACTCAATTGCGAATTGCGCGCGGGGTATAACCTCAGGTTAAAACGGCCGAAAGTTGTCCTTGCAACAGCAAGGACAACCCGCAATGGCTGGCTCAGGCCAGCGCCCGCGTCCCCCCGCGGCCTGCGCGCGTGTCCGCCGCAGCGGCATGCGCCGGGCGCGCACCTGCCTGCCCCGCGCCACCCAGGTTGAACACCGCTACGGCCTCGCGCAGCAAATCGGCCTGCGATTCGAGCGACTGCGCGGCCGCCGCCGCCTCCTCCACGAGCGCCGCATTGCGCTGCGTGACCTCGTCGATCTGCGCAATCGCGCGGTTCACCTGCTCGATGCCATCGCTCTGCTCGTGCGTCGCGGTCTCGATCTCGGTCATGATCCCGCTCACGCGCGCCACCGCACTGCGCGCCTCGTCCATGGTTCGGCGCGCGTCTTCCACGAGGCGCGCGCCCGCACTGACAGTCGCCGCCGAGGCCGCGATCAGCTCCTTGATCTCCTTGGCCGCCGTGCCGGAGCGCTGCGCGAGACTGCGCACCTCGCTCGCCACGACCGCGAATCCGCGGCCCTGCTCGCCTGCGCGCGCCGCCTCCACGGCCGCATTGAGCGCGAGGATGTTGGTCTGGAACGCAATGCCCTCGATGATGCCGGTGATCTCCTCCACCTTCTGCGACGAGGCCGTGATGTCGCTCATCGTCGCGTTCACGCGGGCCACCACGTCGGCGCCGCGCGTGACGGTTTCGAGCGCGGTCTGGGCGAGCCCGCTCGCTTCCTTCGCGCCGTCCGTGTTCTGGCGCACCGCCGCCGAAAGCTCCTCGATGCTCGCCGCCGTTTCTTCGAGCGCAGCCGCCTGCTGCGCCGTGCGGTCCGAGAGATCGACGTTGCCCGACGCGATCTGCTTCGCGCCCTGGGTGATTTCGTGCATGCTGCCGCGCACACGCGAGACGGTGCCCACGAGGCCGTCGCGCATGGTCTGCAGCGCGCCCAGCAACTGGCCCATTTCGTTCTTCGAGCGCACCCTCACTTCCACCGTGAGGTCGCCCGCGGCGATGCGCTCGAAATGGCGAATCGCATGGTTCACCGGCTTGACGACGGCGGCGGCGAGCCCCACGCGCGCGAACACGCCAATCACCACGCCCACCACGCCGATCAGACCGAACACGATGAGCGAAAGGCGAAAGCGCTGCGCGGCGGTGTCGGCGTCCTGCTGCTGGCGCGCGGCCTGCCAGCTCTCGAGCGCGTCGATTGCCTTCGCGTAGGCGCCGTAGTAGCGGTCGGCGGTTTCGCCCTGGATCGTGCGGAAGGTATTGAAATCGTTGTCGACGAGCGCCTTGTACTCAGGCTCGAGCGCCTGTGAGACGAGCGCCTCGCGCGCGCTGCTCACGGCCTGGGCGAGGCGCGCCTCTTCGGGGTCGTCGAACGGGCCGGCGCTGTAGAGCGCGAACTCCCTGTTCGAATTCACGAGCACCTGGTGCGCCTTGTCGAGCAAGCCGTCTGTGGCCTTGCCGACGCTGAAGAGCGTCTCGTAGCCGCCGAGCGCGAGGCGCACCTGGAGCAGACGTTCCGAACTGGTCTTGAGGGCGTCGAGCGACTGCGCGCTGCGCTGGGCATCGTGCAGGCTGTCGTTGGTGATCTTGAGCGCGCCATACGACACGCCGATCACCGTCAGCAGAAACGCGACGAAGATACCGATAACGAGCGTTAGCCCACGGCGAATGGTGATGTTTCCCAGCATGAGGTCTCCGTTGCGTTTTTTATCTTCCAGCCAGTGCGAATGCGCGCGGCCCGACACGCGCTGGCACCTCGTCTCGCGTAACGGCAGACGGCTCGCGGCGCTGCATAGGGGAAATCCATGATGCCCGCAGGGCTGCGGGGGTTTGGCGGGGCTTCGCCCCAATATCTGGGAAATCCCCGTCTGGACGGGGTTTGCGGCGATTTTTCGCGGCTCGGAGCGGGTCGCGAAACGTCGGCCTGGGGGCTCCGTCAGACCACGTTGCGATTCGTGCTATCGTTTTGGTTTCATCGATTGTTTTTCCTGGCGACTTTTCGAGGCCGCCCCCGCTCCCATATGTCCGACCTCTCCACGCCGCTCGCGCGCGCGCCGCGCCGACTCGACTCCATCAATCCCAAGCCGCTAGGCATCGCGCTTTTGCTCGTCGCGCTCGGCGCGGTGTATCTCGCGCAGACCGTGAGCGCGCGTCAGGCGGCGCTCTACGTGGTCGGCGCGCTGCTCGGCATGACGCTCTATCACGCGGCGTTCGGCTTCACCTCGGCGTGGCGCGTGTTCATCGCCGACGGGCGCGGCGCCGGCTTGCGCGCGCAGATGGTCATGCTCGCCATCGGCGTGCTGCTGTTCTTCCCCGCGCTCGCGGCAGGTTCGCTGTTCGGCCATCCGGTCACGGGCCTCGTTTCGCCCGCGGGCACTTCGGTCATCGTCGGCGCGTTCATGTTCGGCGTGGGCATGCAGCTGGGCGGCGGCTGCGCCTCGGGCACGCTCTATACCGTGGGCGGCGGTAGTACGCGCATGGTCGTGACGCTCATCGCTTTTATCGCAGGCTCCGTGGTCGCCACGGCGCACATGCCGTTCTGGACGTCGATGCCGCAATTGAAGCCGTTCTCGTTCGTGAACGCGCTGGGCGCCGCGCCCGCCATTGCGCTCAATCTCGTGGTGTTCGCGCTCATCGCCGCGCTCACCGTGGTCGTCGAAAAGCGCCGCCACGGCCACCTCGTCAACGAGCCGCGCGCGCCGCACACCTCGCCGTGGCTGCATGGCCCGTGGCCGCTGCTGGCTGGCGCGGTCGCGCTCGCGATTCTGAATTTCGCGACGCTCGTGCTCTCGGGCCGCCCCTGGGGCGTGACCTCGGCATTCGCGCTGTGGGGCGCGAAGGGCTTCGCAACGCTTGGCATCGACGTGGTTAGCTGGAAATACTGGATAGCCGGCCCGAACGCCGCCGCGCTCGCCGCCCCGGCAAGCCACGACGTCACTACCGTCATGGACATCGGCATCGTGCTCGGCGCAATGGCCGCGGCCTCGCTCGCGGGCCGCTACGCGCCGGTGTGGCGCATTCCGCTGCGCTCGCTCGTGGCGGCCGTGATCGGCGGGCTGCTGCTCGGCTATGGGGCGCGCCTCGCTTACGGCTGCAATATCGGCGCGTATTTCAGCGGCATCGTCTCGGGCAGCCTGCACGGCTGGCTGTGGCTCGTGTGCGCGTTCGCGGGCAATGTGCTTGGCACGAAGCTGCGCCCGTTGTTCGGGCTCGAAGTCGAGCGCGTGAAGAATACGGGCTGCTGAGGCTGTACGCGGCTCAGCCAGTTCGGGCTGCGCAGAAATGACGAAGGGCAAGGCTTGACGCCTTGCCCTTTTTACATGATCCGGCGCTTTTTACCGGTGCGAGCGTCTTCAGATATTCAAACGCGAGACCTTGGTGCCCGCCAGCGAGACGTCGGCCATCAAGCCAGCGTTGGTCAGCACGAAGACTTCCACCGGGTGCGTGGCCGTGTTGGTGTCGACAACGCCGTTCGCGCCCACGGTCACGAGCGCGACGGAGGCGTCGGCGCCCGCCGCCCAGCCATCCGTCGCGCGGAATTTGTCGAGCGAGTCCTGCGTCATGAAGGCGAAGATGAGCGCCTTCGACTGGGCGCCGGCCTGCAGGCCGAACGAGCCCGACACGGTGCTGTAGTAGCCGACCGTAGCGCCGCCCACGCGCAACGCGCCCTCGCCATACTGCCCGCCGACGATGAAGCCGGCCTGCAGCACTTCGGGGAACACCAGCACGCCGCGCGACTTCGCGAGCAGCTCGTGCGAGCCTTTCACGGTCGAAAACAGCCGCGAGAGGGTGCCGTCCACGGACGCGTCGATCGACTGCCGCTTGGACATGTTCTGCGACGCCGAGGAATTCGAATTCGTGGTGGTGGTACAGCCCGCGAGCGTGAGACCGCCCGAGGCCAGGGTCACCGCCGCCGTTAGCATGAAGTTGCGTCGTTGCATTTGGTTATCTCCACACGAATGAGAGTGCGGGGATGATCGAGCAAACCGCATGCCCGACCTCTCCGCTTCCGTTGGCCAAAGCCCGCTTCGGGCGACACCCACGTCGCCGTGGCTTGATTGTGCCCGAATTCCATATCGAGCGTCTGTCAGAGACGACGTCAGCAATCATGCCGCCCGACGGACGGCGGCTCGCCGATCAGGGTGTGGTGGCCTTCCAGGACGAGTCGGGATCGAATGCCTTGATCGCCGCTGCCGTATGCGCGCCGTTCGGCCCGAGGTCCTTCTGATAAAGCTGGCCGTCCTGGTTGATGATGAAGCTCATCACACCGGTTTTGCCGTATTGCGCTGGCCAGGCCACGAGCGCAAAACCGCCGCTCAGGTCCCCGTTCTCGAGATAGCTGCGCGCACCACCGCTGGCGTGCGGCCCCTGCGCGGTGAGAACGCGGAAGTGATAGCCGTGATAGCCCTCGGTCGGCGTGATCTTCGTGTTGCCCGGCATGGCTGCCGCGAGCGGTCCGAGCGGACTTTCGGTCTCGCCCGGCTCGACCGGCCAGTACAGACCGTCGTGCGTGCCCGGCGTACTCACGAGGCGCTGCGCATAGTGCTGCGTGAGCTTGCGATAGTCGTTCTGCGCGTCGACGTAGGCGAGCGAGGTGAGCATGGCCGCACGCTCGTTGCGGCCGATGCGGCGCGTGAGAATTTCGCTCGCGCCTTCACGCGGGTCGAAATGCCAGCCCTTGCCCGATTGCACGATTGGGATGGGCAGCGTCCAGCCGCTGTCGCCCACCTCGACGTGAGCGCTCGCCTTGCCGGCCACAGGCGTGGCGTCGGGTACGACGCGATGGCCCTTCGCCCAGGCGCCAAGGTAGTCGTCGATATCGTCCTGGCCGATGTTTTGCGTTGGGATGAACTCGGTGAAATCGTTGCCGAGCACGTGCTTCATGGCGCCCTGGTCGTTGGTCGCGAGTGCGTCGGTGAATGCGTTCGCGGCGGCTTCGGGCGTGGCGAAGACGGCTTGCGCGTAAACGGAGGCACCGCCGAACTGGGCCGGCAGCAGCGCGGGCGCGCCAAAGAGCGCGAGTGCCGTAGCGAGCGCGAGCGCGTAGTCGTGCGGCAGGCGGCGTGCGGAAATGCGGATCATTTTTTGACTCCTCATGATATTCAACGTTATCGACGGCCGATGTGACGTCCGCCACCACCGCCGCCAC
>NZ_JAMBPR010000190.1 GCF_024206475.1 Paraburkholderia sp. CNPSo 3274 | reverse complement strand
TGAACTGACCCCGGAAAGCTGGACAGTATTTGGCTAGGGCCGAACGGGCTGAGTTCTGTACATCACAGGACTCAGCCCGTTTAACTTCAGCTTGATGCGTTGGTGATTGTAGTAGTGAATGTAGTGTTTGATGCCGGCCTGAAGTGCTTCGATGCTCTCGAAGCGAGTCGGGTAAAAGAACTCGGACTTCAGGGTGCCGAAGAAGCTTTCCATGGCGGCGTTATCGTGGCAGTTGCCCTTGCGCGACATGCTCTGCGTCAAGGCACACTTTGAGAGCAGCGCCTGGTAAGCAGCCATCTGGTAGTGCCAGCCCTGATCGGAGTGGACCACCGGCCGATCGCCAGGCCCGAGCCGCTTCATTGCCTTTTTGATCATGCCTGCGACCATCGCGAATACCGGACGTGTGGCCGTTTCGTAAGCAATGATCTCGCCGTTATACAGATCCAGAACCGGCGACAGATAGAGCTTCTGCTCGCCCACCCGGAACTCGGTGATATCGGTGACCCACTTCTGGTTCGGCGCGTCTGCATCGAACTGTCTTTGCAGCACGTTCGGCGCAATGCGTCCCACCGTCCCGCGGAAGGCCCGGTATTTCTTCGGGCGCACCAAGGACTTCAGTTTCATGAGCTGCATCAGGCGCTGGACAGTCTTGTGATTGACAACGGTGCCCAGACGGCGGATCGCGCTGGTGACGCGCCGATAGCCATAACGTCCCTTGTGCTGCTCGAATACCGAACGGATCCGCGCTTTGAGCTGCGCGTGTTTGTCCGCCATCTGCAATGCCTTGCACTGGTAATAGAAAGTACTGCGCGCCAGGCCTGCCACCTTCAGCAGGCCGTCGACTGGAAACTGATGCCTTAACCCGGCCACTATTTGCGTTTTTTGCGCTGCGCTTTGGGGCTTTCCGAGCGGATCAAGGCATCGAGTTTTTTTAGGTACGCGTTCTCCATGCGCAAATAGTTGAGCTCTTCGAGGAGCTCTTCTTTCGTGCGGGCCTCCAGCTTGAACCGGGCGTCGTAATGACTGTACTTCTTGCTGAACGCCGCTTTGCCATGCGCCTGCCAGGCGGCTACCCATTTGCGCACCGTGCCGTGGTCCACACCATGCCGGCGTGCCACTTCCCTACTGCTGCAGCCTTTGCCTGACAGCAAGTCTTTGACAACAGACCGCTTGAACTGCTCCGTGTACTTCGCCATGAAAAACACCCCAAAGGTTGGATCGGTGTCCAACTTTTGGGGTGCAGTTCAGTTTGTGGGGCTTTTTTCTTTGTTCCGCCGTCAACAAAATCTTTCTTTGGCGAAAATCCCTTTGGTCGCTCGCGCGACCGCCCGAAAGATGCCCCACTCGCTTTGCGCGCGTGGGGCGTTTCTCAGTTTGCGTCGTAAACTGCTGGATAATATTGTGACATCTGCACTCCATCAACACGTCCGCTCGGGTTTAACGCACAGGCAGCAACGTAAGTGTTATAGGTCCCTCCAGCGGCACCTCCAAACCCTGGACCTGTATAGGAGGCGAAATACCAGGAGTCCACCGTTAGGGTTGATTGCGGTAGTCCCAAAACTGCCTGTGCATTGCTTATATCGATGTTCCCAAATGGATCATCGAGCGAATACGACGGCCAATTAAAGTAGTGGTCGGTATTTTGACCCCAAACTGTTTGGGTAAAATTCGTGTACTGGGTAAACTGCGAACCGGCCACAGCCTGCCTAGTGTAACCAACGCCGCCAGAGATGACCGTCCCGTTTGCGGCAGCAGCGGTACAAATCGCGGCTGGATTCTGCGGCTGCGCGTTGCAGGAATAAACCCACGAACTACCGTTCCATGTGGGACCGCTCGCAAAGCCGTACTGACAGGTATTTGGACCCGGTGCCGGGGGTATCTGGCATGACAGACCGACCCAAGCACTACCGTTCCATGACGGACCAGATATCTCCTGCCAGCCGGTCGGACATGATGGAGGCGCTTGGTAATTGCACTGCGGCTGCGTAAATCCCGAGCCCATCCACTTCGCCGGCGTGAGCGTCGTCCAACCCGCGCCGGTCGAGCATGTTGGTGGCGTCTGCGCCGCGCGGTATTGCGGCCCAAGGCAGCTCGAGTCCTGATATCCGTAGGCGCAGTGTGCTGGCGCCTCTGCTTTCGCGCTCGCCGCGCCGAGCAACAGAATCAGTCCAACTGCAACGCGCTGCCAGCGCGACATGCCATTTTTCATCGTTGTGTTTTCCTAGTAAGCGCAATAGGTCTCGACGACACCTTGCGCACCAATGTTCGCGTTCGAGCCGTCGGTCAAATACACAGTCCACGGCCCGGTCCCGCTCGAATAGGCGTTAATCTGGGCGGTCGTGTTGACGTAGAAGCTTTGGGGCACAAGGAGGATCTGCGGCGATCCACCGGCCGAGCATTGCGGCGCCGGAACGTAGCTCCCATACCCGACCGTGTAGTACTGGTAGCGCGGAGCGGGGCCGCTGACCGGGACCCACTGGTTATAGAGGCAGGACAGCAACTGGCCAGACCCGTCTGCATTGGCTGCGACGCGCGTAGTGCCTGCGGTCGAGGTGCAGCTCGCGCGAGGCGTCGCGATGTTCGCTACCTCCAGCGCCCCGTAGACCGTCGCGTTGCCGTGCACCGCGGCCGCACCCGCGTCGATCGGCGCGGGAGCCGTGCCGGCAGAGTTCTGCACATACAGCGTCGAGGGCGTGCGCACCGCGTTCGACACATCGACGTTCGACGCCGACACTGCAGGCGCGGCGATGGTCCCTGTGGCGTCAATGCTATTGACGTTGTGCAGGCTCACGCCGTTGACGTTCTGGTCGCCGGTCCACGTCAGGCTGCCGTCACGCCGGATGTATAGCGAGTTGCCGTCGGAGTTCTGGCCGTTGGTCGCCAGAATCGCGGCTGCGGGCGTCCCCGTAAGTGGGTTGTTCGCGGTCCACGCGCCGTTGAGTCCCGAGATCGTTGCGGCATTGCGGGTCGACGAGTAGCCGAACTGCACGTCCTGTGAGTTCGCCGCGACGGCGATCTGCGCCGCGCCCGACACGTCCGGTTTGCCGTTGCGCGTGTACGGGAGCGACGGGTAGAAGATCCAGGACACGTGGCAGTTGCCTGCCGTTTCCGTACAGCCAGCCGGAAGCATGTTCATCTGGATTGTGTGTAAGCGGTGATTTCAGCACACCGAATAAAGAATCGTTTGCGACAGACGGGCAAGCGCAGCCGTACCGCGATGGTCGGGGTCAACCGGCGATATTCGCGTCGAGGTGATGAGCCTGCGCGTGGGCCAGCACGCCGACGCGCATTCAGTTCGTCAGCCGGTCTCTTCCTTTTCCTTTTGTTGCCGGGCGTAATTGAACGGCAGAAGATCGGTTACATCTGCGTCCGGCGCACGCTGCGGCAACTCGGTG
>NZ_JAMBPR010000189.1 GCF_024206475.1 Paraburkholderia sp. CNPSo 3274 | reverse complement strand
TGAAGAAGGTGGACCAGATGTTCGTGTTGAACATGGCGGCATACAACCTCGTGCGCATGCGATCACTGGCACAAATCCGCTTATAAGTGGCGGAAAGCGTGGCAAGGAGGTCAGAAGTCGGCCTCAAGCCGCCGAAAGAACGTTGAATTCGCGTTGAGATTGCACAATGCGAAAGTTTGCGACTGGCGGGCGCGTACATCGAGGCGCACCGCTTCCGCCGGGGATGTATTTCCGCAACCTGTTAAGCGCCTTGCCGAGCTAATGGCGTTGCCTACGACCAAGCGCGGAGCTACGCGAGCAATCCCGATGCCTGCTACGCATCTGCGCATTAGCATCCTTGAACGCGCACTAGGCCGAGACGTTGGCCGCCTTGGGAAACACGCTAAGAGTGCCGCCGAGGCGGACGCGTGGCTAGCTAGTTCCGTAGTTGCGTGTTATCTCGGAAAGCTCGGACTCTTGCACAAGCAAGCGCAATCCGCTCTGTGCGACGCGAATAACGCCAAGGCCGAACTTAAGGAGCTTTACGCAAAGCGCGTAGAAGCCAAAGCGCGCGGCTCTAGCGGCTCGCAAATCCTTAAGCAGATCGTAGCCACGCAACAGGAGGTAAAGCGGCTCTACGCTATCGCTGCAGGTTACCTCGACGCTATCGAAGCTGATAACGCGTTGCGCGCTGCTGGCGTTGATCTTACCGATATGCACGAGCAAGACCGCAAGGCCGCTATTGCCCGTAGACAGGCCGAACAAGATAGACGGCGTGCTGCACAAGCCGAGTTCTTCTCAATCAAACCATAAGGACTACAATGAAATACAATCGACTTATTACCGCATCCGCAACCGACGAGCAAATCGCAGCACTCGCTAGCCGCGTACACGTTGCGCTAGAAAGTGACGCGCCTATGGGTCCGTACGGCAGGATCAAGAATTACAGCCCCGTCGATATCATGGCTGTAGGTGGCGTTGCCGAAGCGTTGGCCGATGCCGGTATCGGGCTTGAGCAGCTTGACGGTGTACCTAGCGTCCACGGTTGCCTGTGGTATTGGCCGGAGGTTCCGCAGTACCGTTACCGCGACCGGCAAGAGTACAGGGGCTTTATGGAGGCAAACGAGCAATGCGTCTGTTATCCGGGTGAGCATTGCGAGGTATGCACGCCTAGCCCGGTAACGGAGGACGACGCCTAATGGCCCGCAAATCCAAGGCAGACCGCATTAACGATATCCTGCGGTTGAATCCTAGCCTTAACCGGGACGATCCGCGCATCGATGAGCTTATCTATGCAGAAACAGCTTTGCGTAAGGCACAACTGGCCGCGCAGCGTGCGGAAGTGCTAACCGTCACAGCAGCAGGGAACGCTAGGCGTAACCCGGCTCTAATTGAGGTAGATAGTGCTAACACTCGCGTTAGGCGACTCCGTAACGAGCTAGGCATCGATCGATTGAACGTTAAGCGTAACGAAGCTGCGGGCATCAAGATTAAGCGCACTACCGAGGCCGATAAGCTGCTTGGCAGTTTTGGGCCGGATTACAACGAGGATCGTGTATTGCTGCCGGGGTTGGCCGCGTTACTGGCTGCGCACGGCATCACGGCTGCGGATATGCCCGACCATAGCCGGGAGGCATTCGAGCAAGACCTAGCCGAGCAGGCGGACCAAGTTGACGCGGTGCGGGACCGAATCAAGAGGCTAGGCGCGTAACCATGCTGGGGCTTGCGAGGATGCCCGCCAAGGGCTTCCCGCACCTTAGCCGACCCTGCGTATCGATAAGTACTGCGAACCTCTGTGCGAGCCTGTACGGGCTTTGGTCCCTCGTTGGTCCCCGCGCAGTGTGCGAAAGGTGCAGAAAAGTACACATAAACGCGGGCCGAAACATGCGCTAATAACGCAGAATATCTCTGAAAACTCTAAATATCCTGTTTTTTGGTGCTAATTCTTCTCGAAGGGGCCCACGAAAAAGTTTAATTTTTGAGGATTTGATTCGTTCGGTTCCGACCAGTCGGTGTCACGCTCTGAGATGGTCGCAATTGAGATAGCCCCCCCCCGTACCCCTCTATAGGAAACCTCTAAGCCCACCCTTTGACGAGGTAACAAATATGAGCATAACCACATGGAAGATACGTTGTGATAGCCAGATGCTTAGCTCGCAGGTGTTCGCTAGTCGTAGAGAAGCTAGGACTATTGCAGATAAGTTCTATGATGTTCAGCCTTTGGACTTGCCCCTGCATGACCGGACACGCGGTCACGCTTCGGTTGGTGAAGTTGCGCGCTGGCGGAATTCGCGTGGCGAGCAGTATTTCAAGGCGCTGTGCGGATGCGATTCGTTGTAGTGGTCAAACGCGATAGCCAGGTTTTGCAGTGCGGTTCTGACATCAGGCTTGGGCATCCATGAGACGTAGTCACGCTTTATCGTTTTGACGAAGCTTTCGGCCATCCCGTTGCTCTGCGGACTTCTCACA
>NZ_JAMBPR010000188.1 GCF_024206475.1 Paraburkholderia sp. CNPSo 3274 | reverse complement strand
GTCCACGGTCACGGGTGCAATGCCATCGGAAGAACCGATTCCCCGGTAGTCGATCGCAATAACGCGATGCTTGCGTGCCAGGCCATCGACGATGCGCGGGTCGAAGTTGTCCAGCACGGCCCCCCAGTGGTTAAGCAGGATCAGCGGGATGCCGCCGCGCGGGCCCAGTTCGCGGTAAGCGAAGGTGGTTCCGCCCGCCCTGACCTGGTTGTTCTGTGCGTTGGCATAGGACGTCGCCGATTGGGTATCTGGGTTGATGCTCTTCATCATTGATTCCTTGGGTTCGACCTTCACGCGTTGACGTCCACGACGGTGCGTCCACGCACCTGGCCCTGAAGTACCGCATCTGCAATGCCAGGCACTTCGGCCAGGCCAACCACCTGGGTAGCGCGTGCGAGCTTTCCGGGGTCCAGATCGGTGGCCAGACGTGCCCACGCTTCTAGCCGCACGTCTTGCGGCGCGTTGACCGAGTCGATGCCGGCCAGGGTCACGTTGCGCAGGATGAAGGGCAACACCGAGCCGGGCAGGTCCGCGCCCTGCGCGAGCCCGAAGGCTGCCACCGCGCCGCGGTAGCAGGTCTGCGCCAGCACGTTGGCCAGTGTGTGGCTACCCACCGAGTCGATCGCTCCGGCCCAGCGTTCCCTGGCGATCGATGCGCCCGGCCCGGAAAGCGTGCTGCGATCGATGACCTCAAGCGCACCCAGTTCGCGCAGGTAGACCGTTTCCTCCAGCCGTCCGGTCGAAGCGACCACCCGATACCCCAGCCTGGATAGCAAAGCGATGGCGATGGACCCGGCCCCGCCGCCGGCCCCAGTCACAAGCACATCGCCTTTGTCCGGCGTCACTCCTGCATGCTCCAGCGCGAGCACGGACAGCATCGCGGTGTACCCCGCCGTGCCGATCGACATGGCCTCGCGCGTCGAAAAGACGTCTGGCAACTTGACTAGCCACTTGCCGCTGACGCGCGCCTTCTGCGCGAAGCCGCCATGGTGGGTTTGACTCAGGCCCCAACCATTGGCGACAACGCGGTCGCCGACCGCGAACCCTGCGTGCGATGACGCCTCCACGATCCCCGAAAAGTCGATGCCCGGAATCAGTGGGAACTGACGGATCACTGGCGCACGGCCGCTGACCGCCATCGCGTCCTTGTAGTTCACCGTCGAATAGTCGATCGCGACAGTGACGTCGCCTGGCATCAGATCGGCTTCGTCGAAGTCGACCAGGGCAGTGGAAATCACATCGCCAGTTTTGGTGGCCAGCAGCGCCTTGAATGTCATGGTCAATTCTCCGTTTGGGGCACGCGTTTCATATGTCAAGCATCATGCTGAAGGGTAAAAAAAAGCAGGTGAAACTCAATCCGCTGCTGGGACCAGATGCTCCAGCGCCGCCTCCAGCACCAACTTGGACAGCGGTTCTTCGTCGACTGCGCGCGCCAGCACCAGCGCCCCAACCATCGTGGCAGCGGTCGCCAGGGCTCGCTCGTGCGCGCCGGGCTGACCCCAGTCGGGCGATTGGCGTGAGACCAGGTCGATCATTTCCTTGATGCGGCGCGTAATTGCACGTCGCACCCCCGGCGCCTGACGCGGCATCTCCGATCCCAGGGCGGCGATCGGGCAGCCGACCTCCGGGTTCTTCACGTGCTCTGTAGACAGATAGGCGCGCAGCAGTGCCTGCAGGGATTGCTCGGCGGGCACTGCTTCCGTGAAGCGCAAAAAGGTGGCGATGGCCTCGGCTCCTGCGCGGTCCGCCAACTCGGCCAGCATGGCCTCGCGCGAGACGAAATGTGCGTAGAACCCGCCGTGAGTGAGGCCGACCTCTCTCATGATGTTCGCAATGCCGATGCCGTCATAACCGCAGCGGCGGATCGCGTGTGCGCCAGCTTCCACGATGCGCTCGTGTGTGGATTCCTTCGATCGGGTTATGGATCGTTTCATAAGACGTTCGTCAGCGATGAGTTTCTGATTACGAGCCCTCGCGCTCAATTGTTGCGCGCCTGCAGGTGCCGCTTGCGAAAGGTTTCCCTGCCGCTATTGACAACAGGATTTCAGGAACGCTGACAACGGCTGGTTCAGCAAATCCGGTTTCATGGGCGACTCAGAAAGCGGTGCGGTCGTAAGGCGAGACGACTTTCGGGGGCTGCAGGAATGCCGTCAGGCCCTGAAACCACATCACTTCGCGGAAGTCGCCGCTGATGGTCAAGTCCTTGCTGCCAAGGCTCCGGAGGAAGGCCGCCTGGCTGTCCTTGGCCCAGAATTGCGGTAGGGATGCCCATTACTGAGCACCCCCCGCACAGATCCCGGCGTGCCCAATTCGGGCACCGGGCTCCTACCTCGGGTGTTTGACGGCAAATCGCCGGTCGGGCCACGGGTGAAGGATTCGAGGTTGCGGGAGCCAGGCATCTGCGATCCGCTCGACTCGCTGCCACGTCATGTGATCCTTTTGACTGCGGCGCCGGAGCGCCCGCCGCCACAGATCAACGACGTGGTATCGA
>NZ_JAMBPR010000187.1 GCF_024206475.1 Paraburkholderia sp. CNPSo 3274 | reverse complement strand
GTAAGCGGCTCGTTCCGGCCGTTATAGACGGTGACTGAGGGCGAAATCAAAGTGATGTCCATCATTTCCGATCTGATGGGCATCACTTTGACACAGTCTGCAGAGAAGAAGCCGGGTACCCGAACGGGGCGCCCGAATTACCCCCGTGAGCTTCGTGAGCGACTGGCAGCGGCCGCTTGCGAGCCTGGCGTATCGGTCGCGAAGCTGGCCCGGGAGAATGGCATCAACGCGAACATGCTGTTCACCTGGCGCCGGCGATATCTGGCCGATCAGCAAGCTCGATCTGCCGGGCTCATTCCGGTCGTATTGCTCAGCGACACGCCGGCGGAGGTCATTGCATCAGCTCCGGTAGAAGCGCAGAGCGCGAAGCCTGTATCACCGGTCGGCACGATCGAGATTCGGATCGGTCGTGCGGTGGTTAAGGTGGACGGCATGGTTGACGCCGATATGCTGCGCATCGTGCTGGGCAGTCTGCGCTCATGATCTCCCTACCGGCAGGCACGCGCATCTGGATCGCTGCGGGCGTCACTGATATGCGATGCGGGTTTCAGGGGTTGGCAGCGAAGGTGCAAACCGCGCTTGAGGAGAATCCGCTGGGCGGCAACGTCTACATCTTCCGGGGCCGTCGGGGCGATCTGGTAAAGATTCTCTGGGCCACGGAGGACGGAATCTGGCTGCTCGCGAAGCGGCTTGAACGAGGCCGTTTTATATGGCCCAAGGCCGACGGTGGCAAGGTCCATCTGAGCTCTGCGCAACTGTCAATGCTGCTTGAGGGCATCGACTGGCGGCAGCCCCGCCGCACCGCCGCATTATCGATGTTGTAAACGGCGAGGCAGACTCGTAAACTACGGCGCATGTCGAACGGCGCCGATCTCCCTGACGATATCGAACTGCTAAAGGCCTTGCTGGTCGAGGCCCGTAGTCTGCTTGCCGAACGCGATGTCGAGATTGAGCAGCTCAAGGCGCAGATCGACAAGCTCAGGCGCATGCAGTTCGGTCGCAAGTCCGAGCAGCTGCAGCGGCAAATCGAGACGCTCGAGACTCAACTTGAGGATCTGGCCGCCGGGCGCGGCGTTGTGGATGTGCAGCGTGCGCAGGCCCTCGGTGCAAATGCGTCCACCTCGAACACAACGACAGACGAAGCGGCTTCCAGGCAAGCGCTTCCCGCGCATCTGCCGCGCCAGGATCTTGTGCTCGAGCCTGAATCAAGCTGCCCGGATTGCGGTCAACCAATGCGGGCGCTCGGCGAGGACTCATCCGAACAACTCGCCCGGGTTGCAGCGGCGTTCAAGGTCATTCGCACGATCCGGCGCAAACTGGTTTGCCCGTGCTGCAGCACGATCACGCAGCCGCCGATGCCTGGGCTGCCGATCGAGCGGAGCATCGCCCATCCTAGCTTGCTGGCAGACATCCTCGTCTCGAAGTATGCAGACCACCAGCCGCTGTACCGGCAATCGGCGATCGCAGCGCGCGACGGCGTGACGCTTGACCGGGCCAGTATGGGGCGCTGGGTTGGCCAGTGTGAGGCGCTGTGCGCCCCGCTAACAGAGGCGCTGCGCCGCTATACCGTGGCTGCTACCAAGCTGCACGCGGATGACACGCCGATCCCGGTGCTCTCACCGGGCAACAGGAAGACCCGCACCGGCCGGCTATGGGTCTACGTGCGCGACGATCGCCGCTCGGGCTCGACGCAACCGGCTTCGGTCTGGTTCGCGTACTCGCCGAACCGGCAAGGCATCCATCCTCAAACCCATCTCGCCAGCTTCAAAGGAATTCTGCAAGCGGACGCCTACGCGGGCTTCGACGAATTGTTCCGCGATGGCTCGATACGCGAGGCGGCATGCCATGCCCACGCGAGGAGAAAGTTCTACGACATCCACGTGCGCACGCCAGCTGACACAACACAAAAGGCACTCGAATATATTGGCGGGCTCTACGACATCGAGGCCTCGATTCGCGGCAGGCCTGCAGCCGTTCGGCTGCGAATACGGCAGGAGAAAGCCAGACCGCTGCTTCAAATCTACGAAGCGTGGCTCAGGGCAAAGCTCGAAACGCTGTCGTCGAAGTCCGATACGGCCAAGGCGATCAACTACACGCTGAACCAGTGGAGCGCACTGACGTTGTATTGCGAAGACGGTACGCTAGAGATCGACAACAACATCGCGGAGAACGCGCTGCGTTGTGTAAGCCTGGGCCGGAAAAATTTTTTATTCGCCGGCTCAGACAGCGGCGGCGAACGGGCAGCCGCGATGTACGCATTGATTGGCACTTGCAGACTGAATGACATCGATCCGCGTGCCTACCTCGACTACGTGCTAACCCATATCGCCGGTCACAAAATCAATCGCATCGACGAGCTCCTGCCTTGGCGTGTGGCCGACAAACTGCACACACCAGGCAGTCCGCCAGATCCCTCTACCTGACCGGCAGCTCCAGTTCACCATCATGCTTTACGCGCACGCGAATGGACGAACGGCCCAACTGAGGCGCTTAC
>NZ_JAMBPR010000186.1 GCF_024206475.1 Paraburkholderia sp. CNPSo 3274 | reverse complement strand
TAATCCAGAGGATTTTTAGCGGAGCGGAAGCGGCGCAATGAATTGACTAGGGACACGGCGAACAAGCCGTTTCCGCTCCGCTAAAAATTCGTTGAGCTAAGCCGCTCCGCTGTCGGTGGCTATGGGGATTGAATCGGTGCGGCGCCGGTTGTGCGTGTCGAGTGCGGGAAGCGAAGCGAGGGCAAGAAACAATCGGGATACGCGATTGGGCAGGCACGTCCAGGCATGATGGTCTGCGGGCGGCTTGGGCGGCACGAGCGAGGCGTGTTGTGACCGCTGTGGACATGCGTACGACGCGGACCCGTAGGATGTGCCGGGTTCGGCGTCCAGGCAGAGTGTGCGTTCGAGCCTCATCGATGGTTTGGCGGCGCCCGCGGTGGCGCGCCAGGCAGCAGGTATTCGACACAGACCATGTGCCCGTGCTTGCAGACCGGGCAGTCGCGGAGTGATCGGCCGGTCAGCTGTGCAAAGTGGTCACGATAATCAGGTCCGGATATCACTCGGGTTATGGCGGGCGGCGCGCCGAGCAGGCGACGACATGCTGCGAGATTTGTTTCGCGCAGCCGGTTGCTGAGCAGTCCATAGTGACGAATTCGTTGCAATCCGTGTGGCAACACGTGCAGGAGAAAGCGGCGCAGGAACTCGTGTGCGTCCAGCCGCATTACGCGCGAACGGCCAGGTTGGCGATAGTCCTGCCAGCGAAACGTGACATGCCAATCGCTCTGACTGATGAGGCGGTTGTTGGAGATCGCGACGCGGTGTGTATAGCGGCCGAGATAATCGAGCACCTGCTGCGGACCGCCAAACGGCTCCTTGGCGTATACGACCCACTCCGTTTTACGCAGATCGGACAGATAGCGGGCAAATTGGCTTGGCTCAGACAGGTATGCCAGGGACGAGAAGAAGCCGAGTGTTCCGATATCGAAGGCATGTTGCAATCGCTCGAGGAAAAGCCGACGGAACAGGCGCGAGAGAACCCGCACCGGCAGGAAGAAGCCGGGCCGGCAAGCCACCCAGCGCGTACCGTCGGCAGCAAGGCCACCCCCCGGGATCACGCAGTGCAGATGCGGATGGTGGACCAGATTCTGCCCCCAGGTGTGCAGCAGTGCGATGAATCCGATCGTGGCTCCGAGGTGCCGGGGGTCTACAGCTATCGTCTGCAGAGTTTCGGCCGTTGCCTGGAACAGGATGTCGTAAACGACACGCTTGTTCTGGAATGCAATGGCAGCGATCTCTTGCGGGACGGTGAAGACGACGTGGAAGTACGGCACGGGCAGCAGGTCCGCCTGACGGTGGTCAAGCCATTGCGCCCGGGCGAGCGACTGACACTTCGGGCAGTGCCGGTTGCCACACGAGTTGTAGGCGATGCGCTGATGTCCGCAGGCGTCGCACTGCTCAACGTGCCCGCCCAGAGCCGCCGTTCGACACTGCTCGATGGCGCGCATGACGCGGCGCTGCTCGCGGTCAAGCGAGCCGGCGTGCAGATGCCGGTATGCGGGGCCGTGGCGGCGCAGGATGTCCGCCAACTCCAGCTGGGCCTTCATCGCAGTTCAGGCGTGGTCAACCGGCGGCTCGGGCGAAGGCTGCGGTGACCTTGATGGCAACCGGTCGAACGGGCTGGTTGTCGCGCAGATCGTACTGGTCGCGACCTTGAGGTAGCGCGCCGTCGTGGCCAGGCTACGATGGCCCATCAGCAACTGGATCAGGCGCACATCAGTGCCGGATTCGAGCAGGTGCGTTGCAAACGCATGGCGCAGGGAGTGCGGCGTGATCGGTTTGCTGATACCGCCACGGCGACGTGCATCATGGCACGCTCGTCGCACCACGTCGGCACCCACGGGTTGATCCTGGAAGCGGCCGGGAAACAGCCAGTACTGGGGGCGGCCGATACACCAGTAGCTGCGCAGGACCTCCAGCAGCCGGGGCGAGAGCATCACGTAGCGGTCGGCACGCCCCTTGCCCTGTTCGACACGCAGCATCATGCGCTGGCTGTCGATATCGCCGACCTTCAGCCGGGTGGCTTCCGAGATCCGCAGGCCGGCGGCGTAGGCCACGATCAATACGGTACGATGCTTGTCACTACGGATCGCTTCAAGGAAGCGCGTGATCTCGTCCTGACTGAGGATCACCGGGAGTTTGCGCGGTGTCCGCGCCATCGGGAGTTCGTCGACTGCCCACTCACGTTTGAGCGTGATGTGGTACAGGAAGCGCAGCGCTGCAGTGGCCACCACGAGAGTGCTGGGTGAACGGCGCTGGACCTCAATCAGGTGCACTTGCCACGCGCGTACTTCCTCAGGGCCCAGCAGTTCAGGGGAACACCCGAAGTGCTTGGCAAAGTTGCTCACCTGCTGGAGATACACGCGTTGCGTGTTGGCCGCGAGGTTGCGCACGCGCATATCCTCGATCATGCGTCGACGTAGGGGTGTCATGGTGGACTCCGCTCTGAATGGTCACGGCAGCAAATTGCACTGCCATCGTCGCACTCGAGCAGAGGGGCCCTGCAGATGATCCCGGAGCCGATGTCGCTGGCCAACCACCACCTCCCGCTTCAGCGGGTTAGTTCAA
>NZ_JAMBPR010000185.1 GCF_024206475.1 Paraburkholderia sp. CNPSo 3274 | reverse complement strand
CCAATACCGGATGCGACAGCCTCGCGGAGTTGGGCCAGCGCAATCTGTGGCTTGGTTTCGAAGGCGAGATCGTCGGGGATGCCCGCACGACGCGCTCGCTCCCGGTCTTCAATCCATTCCTTGGGGACATACAGCTGCCAGGCAATTGGCAGGCTGCCGCGTTGCGTCGCGATCGACAGGCTCACGGCGATCTGGCAGTTATCCTGTTTGCCCAATTGCCCGCAGTATTGCCGCGCTACGCCGACCGAATGCTTGCCTTTCTTCGGGAAGCCCGTGTCGTCAATAATCCAGTAATAGCCAGTCTCTTCAGCAGCGTGCAGGCCTAACGCGGGCATCACCCATTCTCGTACCCGCTGCAGGACCGCCCGGTCAGACCATTCTGCCTTGGCCACAAAATGGTGGAGTGACTGATGTTTCGCACTCGCGTGAAGTGGGTCAATATGCGCGGCCATCGGCTCGACGCTCTTGCGTGACAATGGCATCACCAAGCCCGAACAGTAACCCTTGAGGCCGGCATGGCGATCGGCGTGCCCTAACGCCTGCGCCAGATGATTCAGATACTCGTCAAATTCATCGACATCTTCTCTCATCACGATCGCCCGAAATATGCATTATTCAATACTACCAGGTATCGTTTCGCTGCAGATGTTTTTTCTGACACAGTAGTAGCCGCCCGCGAGGGCGATTTTTTGCGCGAGATGCGGCATTGCACCATGTGCGCGGCGCGTCGCAACAAGCTGGCGATGTCGTAATTCTTGTCGGCACCTACCGTAATAGACGCGCCAGCAAATTGTGGGGCATCCGCAGGCATGTCTGCCACTGCGTCGCGGTCGGCCGTGCCATTGGGCTGCGTCACCTGTGCGTTCACCGCCAGGTTGTGCCTGTTATCGGTAAGCTCCTGTCCCATATAGCAGAGCATTGTGCCCGTGCCACGACTCATGCGAAACAGTCGCGCGTGACTGTCCGTGCTGGATTCATGCGTATCGTCGCTGCGCTTCTCGCCATGCGAGTTCTCGTGAAGACCTGCAGCTCTATCAGACGGCATGTCGTCGTCCGACTTCGCCTTGTGCACTACACGCTGCTAACCGAATACAGCACTGCCGCGCCCGAATCAGTTTCTCCGACCGGATGCGCGGGCGGCTTCCCTTGGCGTCGCTCTCGTACATGCGCGAGAAAACCTCACCCATGCGACCGCTGGTATCGTTCAACCCCTGCCGAATCAGTCGCAACGGATGATTGGCTGGACCGAAGTCATCCAGTCCGGACCTCTGGATACGATGGAGGGGCCGCGGCAGTGCTACGCTGGGAAAGCGGATCGCTGCACCGGCTGCGGCGGGGCGTAGCAAGGCGCATCGTGTCGGCGCGCCGCCAGGTTGCGCCTAAATGAACGGCAAATACATTCTTGGCAAGATCGATTCCGATAGTGACAATAGGCATGGACTTCCCCTCTCGCTGGTCGATGAACGTTCGCAACTTCATCTTGGCACATTGATGCCGACTCGCGGCTTCCGCCGCAGCCTCGGGACGGGGAAGTCCCTTTCATTCTCTCTAGATTATTCTTCCCTCGAAGATGGAAAGATCGCATCCGCACGGGTGTTTTTCGATCTCGCCCCTCTGCTTGGAAACGTCGCTTCGAGCCGCATTAAAACCTCACGCTACGCAAAAAGCTCTCTCACTGGAAAGTATGCGGAGGAGAAGTCGAGAGAGCTTCACGATCTAATGAGGTCCAAACAGGGCTTCCTGGACAGCGGCATCACGCTGGATCGCGTAGCCGATCAGATTGGTATTCATAGAAATCATCTTTCCCAGATACTCCTTCTTATCTCACGCTCGAAGAAGACGTCGGTTCGAAAACCACGAGAGATTTTCTGATTAAATTAATCTGGAATGCGACATATGTTTTGAAAATCACGGCTGAAACTCGTTCGTTCAGAGAGACTGAAATCGCACGTCGACGCGCCCTCTTGCGAAGACTTCCGCCCCGAAGCACCACCCCTCCGATGGCCAGATTCTGGAATCTGAAGCCGACGCCGCGTGCGAGCACAAGCGCCAGACGCTCAGCAAGTTCGCCTCGCTGTGCGGCAGCGAGATGTCAAAAGAGCAACACGACTCCAGTTGCCCCAGCCATGCGCATGGGCGCCGTACCCACCTGCCTGAAGACAAGGTTTTACGCCGCTACCCGCGTTTGGTGGTGAAAAGGCGGAGGACCGTTAGTCGCATTTCAAGGTCCGCGATGAAGGGCGGCAGCGAATGGCGATTTGACATTGTGCAGAGAGTTTTTTGGTTGGCGATCGCGGCTACTGACGCCTGACGATGCCTGGCGACGCCCGCCCGCGATCGGTAATCAAAAAAGTTCTTGTGCTAAACCGCGCCACAGGCGCTGGCGTCTATGGGCGTTGAATGATCGCCGCGATGATTCGCGATGCCACAGGCGTGGCTATCGCACGCGGGAACCACACGAATGGCACGAGCCGGTCGCGCAAAATCAGCGCGAATGCGGGGTCCAAGGACAGATAGTGTTGGGTTTCGCGACAGTGTAATGGGCGCGTGGACGCCGGCGCACGAGCGAGTTCG
>NZ_JAMBPR010000184.1 GCF_024206475.1 Paraburkholderia sp. CNPSo 3274 | reverse complement strand
TGTGAGAAGTCCGCAGAGCAACGGGATGGCCGAAAGCTTCGTCAAAACGATAAAGCGTGACTACGTCTCATGGATGCCCAAGCCTGATGTCAGAACCGCACTGCAAAACCTGGCTATCGCGTTTGACCACTACAACGAATCGCATCCGCACAGCGCCTTGAAATACTGCTCGCCACGCGAATTCCGCCAGCGCGCAACTTCACCAACCGAAGCGTGACCGCGTGTCCGGTCATGCAGGGGCAAGTCCACTGCCCGTGAACAGCTCGTAGAGCTGGTTCGCATCAACTATCCGTTCCATCCTCGTGCGGGTCAGGAGGTCGAGGTACTTGGCCAATCCAGGCACGGCTCAGAGGACTTCTTTATCGTCCGACAGCCCGACGGCACGAGGACGCATCTTCCACAATGGATGACGCTGCCGACGGCCGGCGACGTTCCCACGCACTTGCCACCGCGGTTGCCATTGCGTTGTTTGCTGGCATTGCGCCGCGAACTCGACTCTGCCTTATCTTCATCGACGACAGCCCTATCACACGGAGGCGTCGATGAAGCCAATCCCGCCACGAGCGCGCCCGCTCGTGCAGACCGACCTGTTCGACGCCGTAGCCGCGTCGATGCCACTGGCGAACCTGCAACAGCATCACGACGAACTCGTCGAACTGCTGAGCCAGCTCCTGTGGCAAGTGGCAAGCCAGGCAGACGTTTCGGAACGACCGGAGGATGATGATGAGTAAGATCAGCCCTGATCATTTGGCGCGCGGCGCCTACGTATACGTACGACAGTCCACCGCCGACCAATTGCGCAACAACCCCGAGAGTCGCCGACGGCAATACGCTCTGGCGGATCGGGCGCGCGGACTCGGTTGGACAGAGGTCGTGGTTATCGACGACGATCTCGGCGTGTCCGCCGGAGGCGTCGCACGGCCGGGTTTCGAGCGACTGCTGGCAGCGATCTGCGGCGGACACGTGGGCGCAGTGGTCTCCATCGAAGCGTCGCGTTTGGCGCGCAATGGTCGTGACTGGCACACGCTGCTGGAATTTTGCGCACTAGTGAATAGCGTCATCGTGGACGAGGACGGCGTCTACGAGCACACATCTTGATACCCCTGTTCGGCTACCAACTGAGCGGCCGGAACAGGTAACTGTCACCGATCCCGCCCATCCGCTGTATGGCCGCACCTTTGCTGTAGTGGCGCCGGCGAGCACGATCGGTGCATCAGGTCAAGTCACCGTCGCTTATCGCGGCGACATCCTGTCAAAAATTCCGGTGATGGCGACTTCGCTCGGTCCGACGTCTCCGTGTCTACCATCGAGCAAACTATCGGCCGATTGCGTGAGGGAACTGGTTCGCGTGGCTAGGGAATTCTTATCGCCGGAAAAACTAGGAACAGGCTTTTGTTTAAATAAGGACTACTTGATAATAGACGGAAGTCGCAATTTGAAGAATACGGTTATTGCTCCGAGGGACAAGCCATGACATCGGAACTTGTAACGGACCGACATCTGTGCCGTAAGGCAATGATCTATATCCGGCAATCCACTGCGAATCAGGTAGTGACCAATCAGGAAAGCCTGCGATTGCAGTATGCGCTGCGCCAGCGCGCAAGCGATCTGGGCTGGGATGATGCGGATATCGAGGTGGTCGACGTTGATCTTGGCCTGAGTGGCTCGACGCTCTCGCATCGCGAGGGCTTCAAGGATGTAATTGCCCGCGTGACCCTGGGCGAGGTCGGCATCATCCTCTCCTACGAAGTAACCCGGCTTGCACGTAACTGTACGGACTGGTATCCCTTGCTGGATTTGTGCGGATTTCGCCAATGTCTTATCGGCGATCGCGATGGCATTTACGATCCGGGCTCTGCGAACGGACGCCTGTTGCTGGGTTTGAAGGGCACGATTTCCGAGGTCGAACTACACACACTGCGGGGCCGCCTGACGGCAGGATTGCTGAACAAGGCAAAGCGCGGTGAACTGGCGTTGTTGCTACCTGCAGGACTTGAGCGTGACACCAACGGCATCGTACATAAAGATCCGAATCAGGAGGTGCAGGATCGGGTATCCCTGATCTTTACCACGTTTCTGGATCTCGGGTCGACGGGCAAAGTGATGCGTCGGTTTCGGGACCACGCACTGACCTTGCCGCGGCGTGACCGGTTTGGTGACGTCGTATGGCGTGCACCAACAGCCGGTATGCTCACGGCGATTCTGAAGAATCCAGCCTACGCGGGCGCTTTCGTCTATGGTCGAACCCGGTCCTGCCATTCGACTTATGCAAACGGCAAGCTGATGACAGAGCGCTGTCCTATGTCAGAATGGAAAATCGTCGTGAAAGACCGTTATCCTGTCTACCTCGACTGGGAACGTTTCGAACAGGTCCAGGCCATGCTGCGCGATAACCATGCGGAATATCAGCGAAACAAGACCCGCGGCGTTGTGGCGCGACAATCCGGATGAGAGACGCGCGACAAACAAGTTGAGAATGTCGCGGCAGAAATGATGATGCCGATGTTGATTGACGCTGGCAAGCGTTTATTGATTGACGCGCGGCGTTGATTGACGCGGGCGAGTGGGTGTCGCGCGACAATCAAGCTGAAGCCACCAGTCGTTGAGGATTGCTGTGTAATGGTGACGCCGCAGGTATTTGGCCGCGCGACAATCAGGATAAGAATGGGGTGGCGTG
>NZ_JAMBPR010000183.1 GCF_024206475.1 Paraburkholderia sp. CNPSo 3274 | reverse complement strand
TTGTAACATACCTCGAAATGCAGGCTCTGGGGCTGCCACAGAACATCTTGTCCGCATCACTCACCCGTTCCACCCGTTCAGCGGACAGCAACTTCTCTGTGTAGGTGAGCGCTATAACCGGTCTGGCCGACGTCTCCTGCTGCGCATCGACGACAAGAGTTATTGCTCCGTTCCTCCGAAGTGGACCGATATGAGCGAGCCTGATCCCGAGATCTCTATGGGACGAGAGCGCGCGTTGTTCACGGTCAACGACTTGATGGAGCTTGCGCTACTCGTGAGACGCCTTTCGTACAGGCGTGCCGGAAGCGGTACTTGACCGTAAAGGGATTTTTGCCGCACATGTAAGGTAATTAACGCCGCTACATCTATGGTCATGTCCTAAAACATAGAAATTTATCAGCTTTTATAAGGCTAAAAAACTCAACATCCTAGAACTTGACAAAGCCTGTTGTGCGGCATAATTTAGTTACATTGAGATGCAACTACTTGGAGTGAATGTGCCGCCCAATGAACGCAAGCGCTCGAAGACGGATGTCCTCGCGGAGGACGGTACGTTGAATCCAACGCCGTCGAACGTTCTCGATGCCAAGTTCCACGAGGGTGGATTCTTCGATCCCCATGACGCTGTGCAGGTCAAGTACGAGATGTTGCGACGCGTCTCCGTTGAGAAGGCCTCAGTAACGCAGATCTCCGACGAATATGGTGTTTCGCGGCCAACTTTCTATCAGGCACGGGCGGACTTTGAGCAAGGAGGGATCGCAGGGCTGGTCCCGAGGAAACGAGGGCCGCACGGTCCACACAAGATCCAGGGCGAGGTGTTGGCGTTTCTCAAGTTGCAACTCACCCCCGGAGAACCGCTTCGGGCACGCGAACTGGCAAAGCTGGTTCGCAAGGAATTTGGTCTCGATGTGCATCCAAGAACGATTGAGCGAGCGTTCGGTGTAAAAAAAACGGCGGAATAGCAGGATGCTGTGCCTGGCCGTCGGCGGTTTCGTCGCCGATCGCCGCGCAATACGAGGTGATGCGCTCCGCTGCTCTTGGTCAGGTCCTGCCCGTAGAAGCCCGGCGCGGACTCAACGTCTTTCTTACGCGAGGGATGTGGGCGTGGGCACGCATGATGGTTCCAGGGCATGCACCGCCCGAAACAAGCATTACCCGGTCATCGTCGAACGCTCAGCCCATCGAGCGCCAGAGCTTTATCTACGTACTCGCAGGCATGGCTGTGACGGTCAATGAGCGGAGGACACCGTGAACGCGTCCCTTAAAGTTCAGACTCACCACCTCGAACGGAGCGCTTACCTCTACGTCCGGCAGTCGTCGATGCGGCAAGTCCTCGAGAATGTCGAGAGCACGAAGCGGCAATATGCCCTGCGTGGACGTGCGACAGCGCTCGGCTGGCGCGACGAGCAGATCGTCACCATCGATAGCGACCAGGGGGAGTCTGGAGCATCGGCGTCCTGGCGGGAGGGGTTTCAACGATTGGTCACTGACGTGGGTATGGGCCGCGCAGGCATCGTCATGGGCCTGGAGGTGTCACGCCTGGCCCGAAACAATGCTGACTGGCATCGGCTCCTGGAAATCTGCGCGCTTGCTGATACGTTGATTCTCGACGAAGACGGGATATACGATCCAGCGAGCTTCAATGACCGGCTCCTGCTTGGGCTCAAGGGAACAATGAGTGAAGCCGAACTCCATGTTCTCAAAGCGCGACTACGAGGCGGAATCCTGAACAAGGTCAATCGCGGTGAGTATCGGTGCCTGCTACCAACCGGCTTCGTGTACGACGACCTTGGTAACGTAGTGCTTGACCCGGACTCCCAAGTCAGGGAGACAATCACTTACTTCTTCGAGACATTCTTGCGAGTCGGCTCTGCCAGCCAGACGGTCAAGGTCTTCAAGAAGGAAGGCCTCCTGTTCCCGTCCCGTATGCGCAACGCGAAGTTCTTAGTCTTCCAGCACCTCACCGCGTCGACGGCTCTTCGGATGCTGAACAATCCGCGTTACGCAGGTGCTTACGCCTACGGCCGGCGGCATTATCGCCGACTTGCAGACGGGCGGAAGGTGCCGAGAAAGCGTGATCGCAATGACTGGCTTGCTTGTATTCCGGACGCCCACCCTGGATACATTACATGGGAGCAGTTCCAGCAGAACCTTGCGGTTCTGGAGACGAATGGTCGCGGGTACAAAGTTGCGCGATCGTCGCCGCCTCGCGAGGGAGCTGCTCTTCTGCAGGGACGCGCCATCTGCGGTCGTTGTGGTCAGTACCTCCGGCTCCGGTATGCTACGCGACGCGGACGACAGGAAGCCTGGTATGTCTGCGATCGAGCACAAGGCGCTCGTGGAGAACCTTGCTGCCAGTCAATTGCGGGAGCGCCGATTGATGAGGCAGTTGGCGCATTGATCGTCGCGTCGATGACTCCGGCTGCCGTTGAGTTGGCATGGGAGATACGCAGGGAAATCGAAGCGCGTCACGATGAAGCCGATCGATTACGCCTGCGCGCTATCGAACGCGCCCGGTTCGATGCAGATCTTGCGCAACGGCGATTCATGCTGGTCGACCCAAGTAACCGACTGGTCGCCGACACACTCGAGCAAGAATGGAACGACAAGCTGCGCATATTGGCCGACGCGAGAGAACAAAGGGAGCGTAGCCAGCAGCAGGAGCGTCTCATACTCGACGATGCGATCCGCGACCGGCTCATCGCAATGACAGCGGACTTCAAAACACTTTGGCGTGATCCATCGCTGGCGAATCGAGAGCGAAAGCGGCTGCTAGCCTAC
>NZ_JAMBPR010000182.1 GCF_024206475.1 Paraburkholderia sp. CNPSo 3274 | reverse complement strand
ATGTCCGCTTCGTACATCTCGGCGAACAGTCGATCCATCTTCGCCAGCGCTTCGTTCGCCATTACGCGGATCGAACGCAACGGATGCGACTTGGGGACGAAGTCGTCCAGCTTGCGCACGGAAAACAAACTCTCGGTGAAAGTGTCGGCGCCGCGCATGATCTCCAGTGGGTAAGTGGTGGTTCATCTATCAACGCTTCACGAACTCTGCGCGATGACATGTTTCAGCGGTACTTCAGCAACCTGTTAGTGGGGGGCGTCTTGTGGTCGGGTGCCTGCCGCGCAGGCGCGACGGCCTGTGCGTGGAGTCTGCTGATACCCGATTCGCAATCCAGTCCAGGTATGATGCCATTGGGGCCGCCGAACCCGTTCATCGGACGTCCTTCCAGCAACCAGCGCGGGAGGGAAAGATCTTGCGCTTTTGCGCGGGGAATGAGCGTATTGCGCATGCGCTCCACGACCACCCGACGTTCTTCGAGCGTCGACGCACGGTGCATCTCTGTGCAGAACTCAATGCGTTCGTCGTCGCTCAGTAACAGGGAGGAAATCGATTCGGAGGGCACCTCTGGCTGCCTCGCGTGCCTGGCAAAGGCTGCCGTCGATGCAATACACACAGCCACAACCAGGACGGTTCTCGACAGGCGGGAAAGTGTCGTGAACATGATGAACCTCCGGGCCAATCTCGGGAGTGCGGCACCGGGTCCGTCCCGGAGGCGCCTGTGAGAGCCTCGACTTGCTTCAGACGTTTCAGACGGGCAACGGCGTTTGACGTGTCTTTCACGTGGTGAGATGCAACAGACGCCAGTACCACCGCAGTGTAGCAAGTCGAACGCGCAGAAGCCGGCCGGCTGGTCCCATCGAGTACGCGAGCGGTCGTGTGAGGCTGGGCTCGATCCTGCGGCGAACGCTCGCAGAAAGCCGAAAATTCATCCCCCGACAGTCCGTCGATGTAATCTCTGCGCCAAGTTCGAATGCGACAGGGCGACACAACGGTTGCATTTGATATTGCCGTCAGGAGGGGCCATGAATGTGAACCGCGCAACAGAAGAAGAGGAAGGTATTGTTTCGCTTAATTCATTCCCGATACTAAAGCTCTACTGCCGCAGCGATAAATAGCCTGCCTCGTGCTCAAAGCGGCGCGGCGCATCAAGGCCCAACTGCCAAGTCATTATCCCGAACATAGCGTTATCAGACGATTTGCACACACCTGTCCCGGCACAGCAAATAAACAACACTCCGTAACGAATAGCTGTGCCGCAATGAAATGACACGCTACGCTCCCGTTCACGGTCTTGTTCTTCGGGCCTGGAAAACCTCTCCCCAGTCGGTTAGCCAATTACTGTGGATTGCTAATGAAAAAAATACTTATTTCCAGCGCCACGGGCGCGCTATTCGCTGTCGTGGCGTCGTCGGCATTCGCACAAAGCTCGGTGACGCTGTACGGTATCGTCGATGAAGCCATCCGTTATCAGACGAATGCTGGCCCGGGTGGCAACGACCAGGTCGCCATGACGTCAGGCCCGGAAACCCACAGCCGCTGGGGCTTGAGGGGCAGTGAGGATCTGGGCAACGGCTGGTCCGCGATCTTCCGCCTCGAAAACGGCTTCGAAGCTTTCAACGGGCAACTACACGTACCCGGCACACTGTTCAGTCGGCAAGCTTTCGTGGGTCTGTCGAACAAGACGTGGGGCTCGCTGACCTTTGGCAGGCAATATGCGCCGGCCTACGACACCTTGGGCGACATCTTTGACCCGCTGACCGTTGGCAATTATTGGCAAAACAGCTGGATGTATAACGGCATCGGCCCTTACCTCGAAGTCAATAACTCGGTTAAGTACAAGGGCAGCTTCGATGGCCTGGATGTCAATGCCCTCTACGGCTTCGGAAACCAGCCGGGCGCGGCTGGTCTCGGCGCGACCTATGCCGTGGAACTCACGTACACGTACGGCCCTGCCATGCTCAACGCAGGCTTCCAGCAGGTCTCCGTGCCGACATCTGCGACCGGCTCTTCGGTCGGCACCAGTGTCGGTAGCTCAATCAATGGCGCCAAGTCCAACTTTCTGCACATCAGCGGCGCGTTTCAGGTCACCCATGACATCCGCCTGCTGGCCGGCTGGCTGCGGGGTCAGGACCAGACTGGTTTGACTGACGTCTACATGCAGCAATCTGGCGCGCCGACACTGAAGGGTAGTGGCAGCCCCAACCGTATCGACGACACCTGGTACATCGGTGCGAACTGGCACGCCATGCCTGCGCTGCTGTTCACGTTCGCCTACTACTACGGACAGACGCGCAATGCTGAACTGCTCGATGGCACGCTCGGCAGGGGGATAAACCAATCGGCTACCGTTCTCGCGGAATACTCGTTCACGAAGCGCACGGAAGTCTACGGGATCACGGACTTCGCGCGCGGCACAGGCGCCTTCTCCGCCGACTACCCGGGCGGGGTCAACGGCGAGGGCGTACCGACCAACACCATTGGCCGGACCAATCAGGTGGGCGTGGCAGTCGGACTTCGCACGATGTTCTAAAGACGCGTTCATACCCTCCGACACGGGCTCGGGCCGGCGTAGCAGCGTCGGTCCCCCGTCGAGCGCGTAGCTGACTCTCTACTGTTCATGCGCAAGCCATGGTGGACGGCTCTTGTTGGCCCAGAATTGCGGTAGGGATGCCCATTACTGAGCACCCCCCGCACAGATCCCGGCGTGCCCAATTCGGGCACCGGGCTCCTACCTCGGGTGTTTGACGGCAAATCGCCGGTCGGGCCACGGGTGAAGGATTCGAGGTTGCGGGAGCCAGGCATCTGCGATCCGCTCGACTCGCTGCCACGTCATGTGATCCTTTTGACTGCGGCGCCGGAGCGCCCGCCGCCACAGATCAACGACGTGGTATCGA
>NZ_JAMBPR010000181.1 GCF_024206475.1 Paraburkholderia sp. CNPSo 3274 | reverse complement strand
GAGCAGCAGGCGGTGATCGAGGCGGCGCGTGGCACCGGGGACCTGAAGATCAAGGCATTTGCAGGCGCGGGCAAGACCTCCACGCTCCAGCTCGTGGCCGAGCACATCGGGCATCGGCGCGGTATGTACCTCGCGTTCAACCGGGAAATCGCGGCAAACGCCGCCCGGCGCTTTCCACCTCACGTCGGCGCACGGACGATGCATTCGCTGGCGTGGGCCTGCGCCAGCCCGGCGCTCAGAAGCCGCGTGAGCCTTCAGGGCGAGCCGCCGCACGAACTTGCCGCACGCTACGGGCTTGGCCCACTGGAAGTCCGCACGGTGACTGGCAAGACCGTCGAGATCGCCGCGTTTGAGATCGGGCGGATGATTGCCGATGGGCGGGACAGATTCTGCCGGTCCGCGGACATACAGCCGGCAGCGCAGCATATTGTCGTCGATGAAAAGATCGACGAAGCGGTGGCCGCGCAACTGCGCACCTACCTGCTGCCTTACGTCGGGCGGCTGTGGGAAGAGGGCACGGCAGCCCACGCCGCGAGCGCCATTTCGCCTGACGTCCTTCTGAAGCACTGGGCGCTCTCGGAGCCACGCATCGCAGCCGATTTCATCCTGTTCGACGAGGCGCAGGACAGCGATGGTGTGATGCTTTCGGTCCTCGGCCGCCAGCGCCACGCGCAGATCATCTATGTGGGCGATCCTTACCAGCAAATCTACGAGTGGCGGGGCGCGGTCAATGCGATGGCGCAGATCGACGCGCCCGAACGTGCACTCACGGAGTCGTTCCGTTTTGGCGCCACGTTCGCGGCGCTCGCCAGCCGCCTGCTCGCACTGCTCGGTGAGCGCACGCCCATCCGGGGACAGGAAGCCATTGGCTCGATCATGGTGGAAGATCCTGCGCTCGCGCCGCCGGTCGACGCGATCCTGTGCCGGAAGAACGTCACGGCGATCTGGCAGTTCGCCGCGGGACTCGAGGCGGGACACCGACCGGCGATCCGGATGAGTCCCACCGAGATTCTCGCTTACGCTGACGGCGCTGACCGGTTGCTGGCCGGCCAGCGCGCGTTCCGTCCGGCGGCATTTTCGCTGTTCGAGACGTGGAGCGACGCACAGGCGTTTGCGCGCAGTGCGTTTGGTCAGGACCTGCTGCCGGTTGTGCGCATCGTCGACGAGCTGGGGACCGGCTATCTGCGGGCCCTGGCGCAGCGTTCGGCGGCGGAGGGCGCCGCCGACTATGTGATCTCGACCGTCCACCGTGCCAAGGGCCTCGAATGGAAGCGGGTCAAGGTTGCCAACGATTTCCGCCTGCGCGGGGCCGACGGCAGTCCGATGCCGGACGACGATGAACTGCGCCTCCTCTATGTGGCCGTGACACGGGCGCAGCATGTCCTCGATATCTCCGGGTTGCGCGACGAACTGCTGCGGCTTTTCAGTCTCCGGCGCTAGCACCTGCTGGTAAAAGTGGCGTCGGCGTTGCCCGACGATGCTTACACAATGCCGTCCGACAGGTCGGGACGCAGTTCGGCCTCGAGCTGATCGATGGTCGGCAGACCGGTCTCCAGCGAGGGTGGCACCTCGCGCATCAGCTGGTACTCAGCCACACCCATTGGCTTGGCCACGCCACGCAGCGCATATTCCGCCACGAGCCGGTTCTTTTCCTTGCACAGCAGCAGGCCGATGGTCGGCTGGTCCTCGGGCGCCTTAACCTGCGCATCGATTGCGGACAGGTAGAAGTTCAGCTGGCCCGCATATTCGGGCTTGAACGGTGTCGTTTTCAGTTCGACGACGACATAGCAACGCAGCTTGAGGTGGTAGAAAAGCAGATCGACGAAAAACTCGTCGCCACCGACCTCCAGCCGGTACTGGCGCCCCACGAACGCGAACCCGGCACCCAGTTCGAGCAGGAAGCGGGTGATGTGCTGCAAGCGCGCGCTCGATATCGCGCTCCTGGGCGTTTTCGGTCAGGCCGAGGAAGTCGAAGATATACGGATCCTTGAGCACGTCGCGCGCGAGATCGGATTGCGGAGGTGGCAACCGGTCGGCGAAATTCGTGACGGCGTTGCCGGCAGGCGCATGGGCGGCCGTCTCGATCTGCATGGTCAGCACGCTGCGCGACCCAGCCGTGTTCGAGCGCCTTGGCGGCATACCAGTCGCGATGCGCGGGATCCTTGTCGAGCAAGGTGCAAAGGTGGGAACCACGGCAATTGTGCAGCAGGCTGCTGCACAAATTCCGGATCCGGCCACGCCTGGGCAAGGGCGCGCATGTATTTCAGGTTGCGCGGCGAGAAACCTCGCATGTCAGGGAATGCGGACTTCAGGTCGCGCGCCAGCTGGTCCACGACGGCGGTTCCCCATCCCTGTTGCTGCCGCCGCTGAAGGATATCGTTCCCGATCTGCCAGTACAGCTGGATCAGCTCCCGGTTTACACTGGCGGCCGCGCGCTGGCGAGCGCGCTCGACGCGCTGCTTCAGATCGGACAGCCAGCGGCGGTAGTCGTCACTTCTGGCAAGGCTGGTCAGGTCATTTGTCATGCAGTGCGGGCGCCATGCACCGGTCGTCGGACCATCAAAGGTCGATTATCCAGTTGGCGACACGTAGCCGGCAAGGCCGGTGGCCAGCCGGTCGAAGCAGGATTATACCATCGCACCCCATCAAATGTCAAAGCCATTTTCAGATGTCGGGGTCCCGGCTAAATACAGATGTCGGGGTTGAGGTTGGTTCTGGGTGTGGTTGTTTTGCAGTCCTTTATATCTATCTGGAGGGGGTTTTTAGCACCGAGCCTCCCGGATTGCGGTGAGTCCCCATTACCGCCGCATTCAAGTCCTCGAGCGTCACTTCGCGCTGCTTCCGTGTGCCAGGCAATGGTTTCGGTTTGCGTACCGCGGCGCCGCGATTGGTGCGGG
>NZ_JAMBPR010000019.1 GCF_024206475.1 Paraburkholderia sp. CNPSo 3274 | reverse complement strand
GGTCGCGGGCCACAATGCGCAGGCTGCAGCGGACGCGGCAGCGAAGATCGCAGGCGTTGCAAAGGTGCTGCTCGCCGACGCGCCGCAACTTGAGCAGGGCCTTGCTGAGAACGTCGAAGCAACGGTGCTGAGCATTGCGAAGAACTACACGCACATCCTGGCTCCGGCAACGGCAGCGGGCAAGAACGTCACGCCGCGTATCGCCGCGAAGCTCGACGTCGCGCAGATCAGCGACATCACCGCCGTGGATTCGCCGGACACGTTCGAGCGCCCGATCTATGCGGGCAACGCGATTGCAATCGTCCAGTCGAGCGACCCGATCAAGGTGATCACGGTACGCACGACCGGTTTCGATCCCGTCGCGGCCGTTGGCGGCAGCGCAGCGATCGAGAAGCTCGAAGCGGCGGCGGACAGCGGTCTCACGCAGTTCGTCGGCCGTGAAGTGACGAAGCTCGACCGTCCGGAACTCACGAGCGCGAAGATCATCGTCTCGGGTGGCCGGGGTCTGGGCAGCGGCGAAAACTACACGAAGGTTCTGGAGCCGCTCGCGGACAAGCTCAACGCCGCACTCGGCGCGTCGCGCGCAGCCGTCGACGCTGGCTACGTGCCGAACGACTATCAGGTCGGCCAAACCGGCAAGATCGTCGCGCCGCAGCTTTACGTGGCTGTCGGCATCTCGGGTGCGATCCAGCATCTGGCCGGCATGAAGGACTCGAAGGTGATCGTCGCGATCAACAAGGACGAAGAAGCGCCGATCTTCAGCGTGGCGGATTACGGTCTGGTGGGCGATCTGTTCACGGTCGTGCCGGAACTCGCGAACACGCTCGCCTGAGGCGGCGCAGGGCACAAGACGCGCATCGAGCGCGCGCCCACGACACCCGCCAGCCGCGCCGCCCACGAGCGGCGCGGCCATCTAGCAGAAACAACAACAAGGCCGGAAAGCGTCAGGCAGCCCTCGAGGGCCGCCCGACACCATTTGTCCGTCACCGTGAGACAGCACGCAGTGCTTCGCACGAGACGGCACCAAGGAGACAGCATGACCACAACCTCGATCGACACGATCAAGGCGCATCCCGAATACCGGCAGCTCATCGCCGTGCGCCGGCGCTTCAGCTTCACGCTCACTGCGCTCATGATCGCCCTCTATTACGGCTTCATCCTGATCGTCGCGCTCGCGCCGCATCGTCTCGCCTATCCGCTCTATGCGGGCGCCACTACGAGCATCGGCATTGTTGTGGGCGTGGGCATCATCATGGTGGCCGTCGCGCTCACCGGCCTCTACGTGCTGCGCGCCAACCGCCGCTTCGATCCGGCCATGCGCGCACTGATCGCAAAGCTTCAGAACGAGGTGCAGGCATGAAGTCAGTCCGCTATTTCTGCGCACTCGCGCTCGCAGCCGCCAGCGGCTTCGCCCGCGCAAACGTACCGGCCGGCGCGGCGGCGCCCATGCCCGCGCATCAGCATAATCCCGTCGCCATCGGCATGTTCCTGCTATTCGTGCTCGTGACGCTCGGCATCACGCAATGGGCCGCGCGGCGCACACGCACGACGCGCGACTTCTATACGGGCGGCGGCGGCATCAGCGGGTTGCAGAACGGCCTCGCCATCGCGGGCGACTACATGTCCGCGGCGTCGTTCCTCGGCCTCTCCGGCATGGTGTTCATGTTCGGCTTCGACGGACTCATCTACTCGATCGGCTTTCTCGTCGGCTGGCCGTTCGTGATGTTCCTGATTGCCGAGCCGCTCCGCAATCTCGGCAAGTTCACGTTCGCCGACGTGGTCGCGTATCGCTTCGAGCAAGGGCCGATCCGCCTGATGACCTCGGCCAATTCGCTGATGGTCGTGATCTTCTATCTGGTCGTGCAGATGGTGGGCGCGGGCAAACTCATCGAGCTGCTGTTCGGCCTCGACTACTGGATTGCCGAAATCGTCGTGGGCGTGCTGATGGTGGTCTACGTGTACTTCGGCGGCATGAAGGCCACGACGTGGGTACAGCTCATCAAGGCGGCGCTCCTGCTGTGCGGGGCGACCTTCATGGCCGTGCTCGCGCTGGCTCACTTCGGCTTCAGCCCGAATGAAATGTTCCGCCAGGCCGTGAACGTGCATCCGGGCGCCCTCTCCATCATGGCGCCGGGCAAGCTGATCCGCGACCCGCTCAATGCGCTTTCGCTCGGCATTGCGCTGATGTTCGGCACGGCTGGCTTTCCGCATATTCTGATGCGCTTTTTCACTGTACCCAATGCGAAGGAGGCGCGTAAGTCGGTGTTTTACGCCACCGGCTTCATCGGCTACTTCTACCTGCTCACGTTCGTGATCGGCTTTTCGGCGATCGCGCTGCTCGCGCAGCATCCCGAGTTCTTCCGCCTCGACGCGGCAGGTCACTTCAATCTCACCAGCGATCTGCTTGGCGGTTCGAACATGGTGGCCGTCAAGCTCGCGCAGGCGGTGGGCGGCAACGCGTTCTATGGCTTCATCGCGGCGGTCACGTTCGCGACGATCCTGGCCGTCGTGGCCGGCCTCACGCTTTCGGGCGCCACGACGGTCTCGCACGATCTCTATGCAAGCTGGCTCGCGCGCGGACGCAAGAACGAGCAGCGCGAGATGCGTATTTCGCGCGTCGCGACGCTCGTGCTCAGCGCCGTGGCGATCGCACTCGGGATCCTCTTCGAGCACGCGAATGTGGCGTTCCTCGTCGGCCTCGTCGCGGCCGTGGCGGCGAGCGCCAACTTCCCTGTGCTCGTCATGTCGATCTTCTGGCGCGGCATGACCACGCGCGGCACGGTCGCAGGCGGCGTGCTCGGGCTGGCCTCCTCGGTATTGCTCACGCTGTTCTCGAAGTCGGTCTGGGTGGACGTGCTCCATCACGCGCATGCGCCGGTTTTCCTCGACAATCCTGCGCTGGTTTCGGTACCGCTTGCATTTTTCGGCATCTGGGCCGTCTCGCGTCTCGACGCCAGCGCTTGCGCACGCAAGGAACGCGAAGCGTTCGCCGCGCAGGAGTTCTACGGGCAGACCGGACTCCTGCCGATGGAGGCCGTGAAGCACTGAGGCGCCCGACTACCCCTGGCCCTGTGCCCTGCAGCGTGTGCATTGCGCCCGCGCTGCGGGGCACATTCTTTTGGCGGCGCATTTTCGCCAGGCGCCGCAGCGCCGACACGGCCCCCGTACGCACAAATGCGCAGCCGGTTATATTGCGCATGAGACGGGATTCCTTCGCCAGCCGCCGCCCGCCGCGTCCCACGCCGATCAACCGCCGCCGCGCCTGCGCGGCACCGAACCGCCCGCCGATGGAGCACGCCTACGACCACTTGTTGCACCTGCTCGCCGCGCATGCCACGTGGACGCTCGCCGTTGTCGTGGTCGCCGCCTTCCTCGAATCGCTCGCGCTCATTGGCACTTTCATCCCCGGTAGCACGGCTATGTTCATCGCCGGCGCGTTCGCAGCCACGGGCACGATCAATCTCGGCTGGCTGTTCGTCTGCGCCATCGCGGGCGCCGTGGCCGGCGACGGCGTGAGCTTCTGGATCGGCCATCGCTACCGCGACTCGCTCACCCAGATGTGGCCGTTCAGCAAACACCCCGCCATTCTCGAGCGGGCGCAGGCATATTTTGCGAGCCACGGCACGCGCAGCGTGATCCTCGCGCGCTTCGTCGCGCCGCTGCGCGCCGTCGTGCCGATCGTCGCGGGCATGGCGGGCATGTCGCCCATGCGCTTTTTCGTGATGAACGTGCTTTCCGCGCTGGTCTGGGCGCCCGCGCATATCGTGCCGGGCGTGGTGTTCGGCGCCTCGCTCCAGCTTGCGGGCGCGGTGTCGTTCCGGCTCGTTGTCATCATCGCTTTCGTCGCGCTTGCGGTCTGGCTCATCTGGCGCTTCGTGCGCATGCTGCTCCTGCACATCGACAACTGGGCCAGCTCGTCGCGGCGCAGCGCGGCGGAGTGGGCGGCGCAGCATCCCGGGCGCGCCTCGCGGCGCCTCGCGCGCCTGCTCGATCCGGCGCAGCCCGCGCTCGGCGCGATCGTCTTCATCACGGGCCTCGTGCCCGTCTGCGCGGCCGTGTTCTCCTATGTGCTCGGCAATGTACTGCGCGGCGCGCCGCTCGTGCAGCTCGACCAGTCGGTGCGCCAATTCCTCCAGTCGATCCGCACCACCTGGGCCGACGCGGCACTCGTGCGTGTCGAAACGCTCGGCAGCGGCTGGACGCTCATGGCGCTCATCGCGACCATGGCTATCTGGATGCTGTGCGAGCGGCGCTGGCGCACCATCGTGTACTGGATGCTCGCGGCGGCCGTTTCGCAGTTGCTCATCCTGATCCTGCGCTTCGTGATCCACCACTCCGCGCCGCTCGGCGAGAGCGTCGAGGCCTATGTGTTCCCGAGCGACCGCGTGGCGTCGATGGTGATCGTGTACGGGTTCGTGATGTTCCTGCTCGTGCGGCGCGCAACCATGCTGGAGGCCGCGCTTGTCGCCGCGGTCGGCAACGGGATTGTGGTGACCGTGGCGTTCGCGGGACTCTACTTCGACCGCTTCCTGTTCTCCGACGCCATCGGCGGCGCCGCCTTCGCCTCGATCTGGGTGGCGGCCGTCGTGCTCACGTCGCTCTGGCGTTATCCGCAGCGGCCGCCGGCGCGCGTTTTCATGCCGCCCATCGCGCTAGTCGTGCTCGTCGGCGCCTTTCTGCTGCAAACGGTGCCGGCCGGCCGCAATCTCGTGCCGCCGAGCGCTCCGGCGGCCCAGCGGCCGCCCGTCGTCGTCACTCAGCTCCAGTGGAGCGATTCACAGTGGAAAACGCTCGCGTGCTATCGCTTCGACATGAAAGGCACGCGGCGCGAACCGATGACGATCCAGTGGGCCGCGCGCGCCGAGGACCTGCGCGCGGCGCTGCGCGATGCCGGCTGGAGCGAGGGTCCGCAGTTTTCGGTGAGGAGCGTGCTTTCGCTCGTTGCACCGCACATCGACGTGATGATGCTGCCGCTACTGCCGAAGCTGAACAACGGCCTGCCCTCGCCGCTCGTATTCTCCCGCGCCCGGCTCACGGGCGACACCGGCGAGCCGGGCACCCACCGCGACGTGCTGCGCTTCTGGCCGTCGGGCTACGCGCTCGCGCCGCGGCGTCATGGAAACGGCAATGGCGATGGCCACGCGACCGACGGAGAGCCCACGCCGATCTGGGTTGGCTCGCTCGTCCACGAGCGGCTGCGGCGCGGGTCATGGCCGTTCAACATGGTCACGACCTACCCCGACGACGCCGCTGACCTCAGCGCCCCCGGCCAGCCGGCGGGCTGGCGCACGCTCGCGCTGCCGGGCGACGTGAGCTGCGAAGGGCGGCCCGTGAAGCTGGTCGTGCAGGGCGGCCGCTGAAGGGGCAATTGACGGCTCAGGCCGTGCTCTCGCCCCATCTTCCCGTGGCATGGAAGCGGTCGATGCGCTTGCGGGCGTCCGCGTAGGCGGCGTCGAGCGCGGCGTCGGGGCCCGTGTAGTTGCGCATCATGTCGTGAAAGCGCACGCTGCGCCCTTCGACATGGGCGTCCGCGCCGTGGCGGCAGATGTAGCCGCTGTAGTGGAACAGCGGCTCGGGCGCGCGCGGCCCGAACGCCGGAATCGGCAGCACCCAGATTTCGAAGCCTTCATGCTCGGTGTGGTCCCACATGGTGTGTCTCCTGTCGATCCGGAGTTAGTGCTTTAGCACTTACTCCGGTCCCATGCATAGCTCCCGATCCGGAGTTAGCGCTTCAGCGCTTACTCCGGCCTGCCCGTCAGGGCACGTCGATATCACTTTCACATCCTCGCACGGGCAGCCACTCGCCTGCAAACGGCCGTTTTCCCCGAGTTTGGCTAAACTATGCGGGCACAGCAGAACCCAACCCCGACTCAAGACTCAGAAGCGATACCCCACATCATGACGCCGGCCTCTCTCACGCAGGAACCGCAGTCCGTCTCCAGCGCCGTCACGCGCAACGCCTTCTTCATCGTGGCGACCGTCAACGAAGACGCCGCGAGCCGCGCCACCGTGCGCGCCTGGTGCGCCGACGTCGCCAACCTCGTGCGCGCAGTCGGCAAGCGCGTACCCGCCGGCAATCTCTCGTGCGTGGTCGGCTTTTCATCCGACGCATGGGATAAGCTGTTCGGCGAGCCGCGCCCGGCCAGCCTGCACCCGTTCCGCGAATTCGGCACGGGCGAGCGCAAAGCCATCGCCACGCCCGGTGACATCCTGCTGCACATTCGCGCCGATGAAACCGACCTGTGTTTCGAGCTGGCCACCCAGCTCATGACGCGCCTGGAAGGCGCGGTCACGACCGTGGACGAGGTGCACGGCTTTCGCAACTTCGACATGCGCGCGATGATCGGCTTCGTTGACGGCACCGAGAATCCGACGGGCAACGAAGCCGTTCACTTCACGGTGATCGGCGAAAACGAAGATCCCGAATTCTGCGGCGGTAGCTACGTGCTCGTGCAGAAGTACATGCACGACATGAAAGGCTGGAACGCGCTTTCCGTGGAGGCGCAGGAGCACATCATCGGCCGCACTAAGCTCCAGGACATCGAACTCGACGAAGCCGTGAAGCCGAGCTGGTCGCACAGCTCGCTCACCACGCTCGAAGACGACGCGGGCAACGAGATCAAAATCCTGCGCGACAACATGCCGTTCGGCCGGCCCGGCTCGGCCGAATTCGGCACCTACTTCATCGGCTACGCGCGTTCGCCCGAGCCGATCGAACAGATGCTCGAAAACATGTTCGTCGGCTTGCCGCCCGGCAACTACGACCGGCTGCTCGACTTCAGCCGCGCCGTCACAGGGGGCCTCTTCTTCGTGCCGTCGCAGACGCTGCTCGAAGCGCTCGCCGAAGTCGACCCGGGCGCCGTACCCACCATCGAGGTGAGCGCCGACCATGCATCGGAAACAGAAACCGAGTCTGCCGCCGCGCCCAGCGCGGACGGCTCGCTCGCCATCGGATCCCTCAAAGGAGCACCCCGGTATGAATAACCTCCATCGCGAGCTGGCGCCCATTTCCACGGCCGCGTGGTCGCAAATCGAAGAAGAAGTTGCGCGCACCTTCAAGCGCTCGCTCGCGGGCCGCCGCGTCGTGGACGTCGAGGGCCCCGGCGGCCCGGCGCTCGCGGCAGTCGGCACCGGCCACCAGAACGGCATCGAAGCGCCGCTCGAAGGCATTCGTGCGCGCCAGCGCGAAGTGAAGGCGATCGTGGAATTGCGCGTGCCGTTCGAACTTTCGCGCGAGGCGATCGACGACGTGGAGCGCGGCGCCGAAGACTCCGACTGGCAGCCGGCCAAGGACGCGGCCACGCGCCTCGCGTTCGCGGAAGACCGCGCGATTTTCGACGGCTACACGGCCGCGCAGATCACGGGCATTCGCGAAGGCTCGTCGAACCCGATCCTGCCAATGCCGGCCGATATCGCCGATTACCCCACGGTCATCGCCAAGGCGCTCGAACAGTTGCGCCTGCAAGGCGTGGACGGCCCGTATGCGGTGCTGCTCGGCTCCGACGCCTACACGGCGGTGAGCGAAGCGAGCGACCAGGGTTATCCGATTCTCGAGCACATTCGCCGTCTCGTGAACGGCGAGATCATCTGGGCGCCGGCTATTGAAGGCGGCGCGATCCTGAGCACGCGTGGCGGGGATTTCGCGTTCCACCTCGGTCAGGATGTGTCGATCGGGTATTCGTCGCATGACGACCGGAGCGTGAAGCTCTATCTGCAGGAGAGCTTCACGTTCATGATGCTGACTGCCGAGGCTTCGGTGGCGGTGAAGCCGGAGTAAGCTTGCGCTGATTTCTGCAGGCGATGAAAAAGGGGCGCTTTTTTTGAGCGCCCCTTTTTTATGACTCGCCGTTAGCGATCACTGATAGAAGTTCACCGTCACCACCGCCGAGCGGCCCGGCGCCCAGGTTGCGTAAATCGGGTACGCGCTCTGGTAGTACTCCTTGTCGAAGATGTTGTTGACGTTGAGCTGCAGATCGATCTTCTTCGACACACGCCACGTAGCCGAAGCATCGAAGCGCGCATAGCCCGGCGTCCACTTGCGCGAAGTCGCCGAAACCGATGCATACGTCAGGCTCGAAACCGTTGCGCCCGCACCCACCGTCAGCTTCGGCAGCACGTCGTAGCTCGTCCACAGCGTGAAGTTGTGCTTGGGCACCATCACCATCGGCAAGCCGGAGAGCGCGGGGCTGGCCGGGCCGGCATCGGTCGTGATCGCATCGAGGTACGAATAGCCGCCGAACACGGACCACTTGTTCGTCACGTTGCCCGCGAAACCAAACTCGAAGCCGCGCACGCGCTGCGAGCCCGCGTTGATCGTGCCGCCCAGACCGTCGCTTACGCGCGCGTTGGTCTTGTCGGTCTGGAACAACGCCGTGGTGAGCGAGAGGCGCTGATCGAGCACGTCCCACTTCGCGCCCACTTCGATATTGCGCGAGCGCTCGGGCGCGAGGTCCTTGTTCGTGGCCGTGATCTGGTCCGTGCCGCCGCCGAGACCCGAATTCGAGCCCGGCGGATTCGCCGAGGTGCCGTACGATGCATAGAGGCTCAAGGTCGGCACCGGCTTGAACACGAGGCCGAACTGGTAGCTGAAAAGATTCGACGTGTTCGACAGATCGGCCACGCCCGCTTGCTGCGCGCTCACGTCATAGCGGTCGAAACGCAGGCCTGCGTTGAAGATCCAGCGCTCGGAAAGCTGCACACTGTCGAACATGTACGCCGAAGCGATATTCGTCTGCGTATGCGTGGCAGGTCCCGGGAAGCTCTTGTCGCCATTGAGGACGATGCTGCCCGTCCACGGGTTATTCGGGTTCCAGTTGTTGATCGACGCGCAGTTGTACGCAACCGAGCACGGGCCGCCCGAGCGGATGTTGTTGCCCGCCGAATCGGACACGAGATAGCCCTCGTACAGGTCCTGCTCGTGGCTGAATTCCACGCCCGCCGTGAACGTGTGGCGCACGCCGTACAGGTCGAACTTGCCGTTCGCCTCGGTCTGGTTCGCGACGCTGTTGGTCGCGTACTTGCCGCTCTTGGCCTGCAGACTGAGGATGTTCGAAGTCGCGCTGGTCAACTGCGGATTGGTCGCCACGTAGTCGAGTGTCGAGCGGCCGAACATCGTCGTGTTCTTGATCTTCCACGCGTCGTTGATACGGTGCTCCACCTTCACTTCGCCCGTATCGGTCTGGCCGTAGCGGTAGTCGCGCGTGTTCAGGCCGTAAAACTGGCCGCGGTTGGACGACACCGGCGTGCCGCCCGTCGAGCGGAACGGCACGCTGAAGTCGGGCATGTCGTAGGTGTTCAGGTGGTAGTAGCTCACCGTGACCGTGGTCGGCGTGTTCAGGCCGAACGCGATCGAGGGCGCCACGCCCCAGCGTTTGCTGTACACGTCGGTGCGGCCTGCCTGGTCGGCGTCGTGGCCCATGGCGTTCAGGCGGAACGCGGTGGTGTCGTTGAGCGTCTGGTTCCAGTCGATGGTGGCGCGCTTGTAGCTGTCGGTGCCAAGGCCCACGCTGCTGTTGATGAAGTTGTCGGCCTGCGGCGTTTTCGTCGTGATGTCGATGCTGCCGCCTACCGACCCGCGCCCGGCATACACGGAGTCCGGGCCCTTGATGACGCTGATGTTCTGCACGTCGAAGGTTTCGCGGTTCTGCACGCCCGAGTCGCGCATGCCGTCCACGAAGATCGAGTTGCGCGACTCGAAGCCGCGAATCACGGGCCGGTCCGCGGACGGATTCGCCGCCGCGTCGCCGCCCAGGAACGTGATGCCGGGCACGGTGCGCAGCGCGTCCTGGAACGTCGTGACGTTCTTCTCCTTGAGCACTTGCTCCGGAATCACCGTGATGGAGCGCGGCGTGTCGATGAGCGGCGCGGTGAACTTGTACGACTCGAGCGTTTTGGTCTGCATGTCGGAAGGCGCCGAAACGACCTTCACGGCGGGCAGCGTGCTTTCCTCGGCCGCGGTGGACGATGCCGGCGTAGCCGCCGCTGCGCTCGCGGCGGGGCTATCGGCGGCGGGAGCGGTCTGCGCGTGAACCAAAGGCGATGCGAAGAAACCGGAGCAATAGAGCGCAGCGACGGAGGCGATGGCGCGCATCCGCGTTGGGAAATGGACGGACATGAGTAAGCGAGTTGGTCGGCGAGTTGTCGTAGTTGCAAATGCGCATGATTCTCATTTGTGATAGCAATTGTAATAACTCGTCATTTGTTTGTAAACGTTCAATTCGCAATTCATATGGCGATGCCATGCTTCCGCCGTGCCCGACTGCCGGTATGATGGCGGCCTCGCCCCGGACGACGCGACGTCCCGGCGCCCGGTTCCATTCACGAAGACAGAGGAAGACCGCCATGACGGCAGCAGCACAATTCGACCAGGTTTCCGTAATCAAACGCGCCAACGTCTACTTCGACGGCAAGTGCGTTTCGCACACCGTGCTGTTCGCCGACGGCTCGCGCAAGACGCTCGGCGTGATCCTGCCAGGCACGCTGAACTTCGGCACCGACGCCGCCGAGCTGATGGAAGTGCAGGCCGGCCAGTGCCGCATCCGCCTGGAAGGCACCGACGAGTGGAAGACCTACAGCGCCGGCGAGTCGTTCTCGGTGCCGGGCAAGAGCCGCTTCGACATCGACGTGATCGAGACGCTCGACTACGTTTGCAGCTACCTGTAAGCGAGGCATCGATTCGAACGCCCGCCGCGTAACTCGCGGCGGGCGTTTTCGCTTTTGCCGGGCGTGCGGGGCGCGCTGAACGTGCTGGACGCGCCGCCCTCATGCCTTCGCTAGAATGGGCGCCAGCCCGTCGCCTGGCGACTCCCACGCTTGTCTTCCCGCCGTGTCAGCCCGGCGCCAAGCGCATGCCCATTTTCGCGACGACCGTGCACGCGCTGCTGCAGATCGTGACCGTCGCGATGGGTTCGCCGCTTGGGCGCGAAGTCGCGCCGCGCGAGATCGGCGCCGCGTTCGCGAGCTGGCTCGCGAAGCGCACGGGCCTCACCGCCGCGGAGCGCCGCGTCATGATCGCGTGCGGCGCGGGCGCGGGGCTCGCGGCCGTGTACAACGTGCCGCTGGGCGGCGCGATGTTCGTGCTCGAAGTGCTGCTCGGCACGTTCGGCTGGTCGGTGGCGGTGCCGGCGATCAGCACCTCGGCCATTGCGGCCGTAATCGCATGGATCGGTCTCGGCGACGCACAGCAATACCACGTGCCCGCCGATGGCATCAATGCGCAGCTCGTGGTGTGGTCGGTGCTCTGCGGGCCGCTGTTCGGCGCGGCCGCGCACGGCTTCTCACGCGTGACGAGCCGCGCGCGCGACGCCTCGCCCAAAGACTGGCGGCTGCCGCTCTGCACGTTGGTCAATTTCGCGGGCATTGGCCTGCTGGCCATCTGGTTTCCGCAGTTGCTCGGCAACGGCAAGGGCGCGGCTGGCCTGAGCTTCGACGACAATCTCGGCATCGGACTCGCGGCCATGCTGCTCGTGCTGCGCGTGTTCATCACGACGACCACGTTGCGCGCGGGCGCCAAGGGCGGCCTGCTCACGCCGGGGCTCGCGAACGGCGCACTGCTCGCCATCGTGATTGCGGGGCTTGTGAATCACGTGTGGCCCGGTCTTTCGCCGGGTGCATTTGCGATCGTCGGTGCGGGTGCGTTTCTCGCTTCCTCGATGCAGATGCCCATCACGGCGACCGTGCTGATTCTCGAATTCACTCACGCGAATCACGATCTTGCGATTCCGCTGCTGCTCGCCGTGGCTGGTTCTGTCGCGACGCTGCGGCTACTGGTGCGTGCGCAGGGCCCTACTCGCGGCGCGCCAGCAGTCAGCGCCGAACGTGAACTGCGGCTCGCCGCCCTGCGCGAGCCGTCGGCGCGCGAGTCCTCCGACTGAACCGCTAAACGCCCAGGTCCGCCAGCGGATGCGCCTCGCCGCGCCAAGGCGACGCAAGAAAATGCTGCACGCGTTCGGTCCGCACTTCGACGAGCGTGGCGGGCGCCCAGCGCGGCTTGCGGTCCTTCTCGATGAGATGCGCGCGCACGCCTTCGCAGAAGTCGCCTTCCTCGATCGCACGGCCAACGATGCCAAGCTCCATGCGGAAGCACTCGGCGAGCGTCATCTGGCGGCCGCGCAGCAGCGCTTCGCGCGTGACTTCGAGCATCGTGGGCGAATAGTGCGTGAGCGCTTCGAGTGTGGCTTCGAGCCACGCTTGTTCCGCTTGCGAGGGTTCGCGTTCGAGGTCGCCGCGCAGCGATGCGACGATCTGCTCGACACGCAGGCGGCGCTCGAAGTGCCGAACGATGAGCGGCGTGAACGAAGCGAGCGCGCCATCGTCAGCCTCGTGACATGGCGCGACGAATACTTCGCGCAACGAAGCATGCACATCGCCTGACCATTGCACGGCCAGCAGACGCGCCTCGTAGCCATCGAGCCATTCGCCTGGCACGCAGGCATTCGCGAGGCCGCAATGTACCGCGTCCGCGCCGCTGAGCATCGCACCGGTCAAGCCCACGTAAAGCGCCATCTCCACCGGCATCTTCGCGAGGAAGTGCGTCGCGCCCACATCGGGCAAGAGCCCGATGCGCGTTTCCGGCATCGCGATCTTCGTGCGCGAAGTCGCCACGCGCAGCGCCGCCGCCTGGCCGAGACCCATGCCGCCGCCCATCGTCACGCCGTCGAGCAGCGCAACGAGCGGCTTGGAAAACGTGTTCAGCGCGTAGTCGAGACGATATTCGTCGACGAAGAATTGCTGCCAGCCGTTCGCGCCTTCGCGCGCTTTCTCGCGTGCGAGCTGATAAATCGCGCGTACGTCGCCGCCCGCGCAAAAGCCTTTCGGGCCCGCCCCTTCCAGCACGAGCGCGACGATGTCGTCGTCCGTGCGCACGCGTTCCAGCAGCACGGCCAGTTCGCGCACCATGGCGTGCGAAAGCGCGTTGAGCGCAGCCGGCCGGTTGAGCGTGACGATCGCCACGCGATTGACCACGCGAAACAGCACCTCCTTTTCGGCTTCCGTTGCAGCCTGGGCGGAAGCGGGTATTGCATTCATTGCCTAGTTCTCCGTTTCAATATGCCAGCGCGGTTTGCGTTTTTCCAGAAACGCGTTGACGCCTTCACGCTGGTTGGGCGAATCGAAAAGATCGACGAAGCGCTCGCGCTCGACGGCGAGCGCCGCGCCGCGCGGCACGCCATTGCGCGCCTGATGGATCAACGACTTGCTGAAGGTGACCGCTTGCGGGCTCAAGCCCGCAACACGCGCGGCCATGGTGAGCGCGGCCTCGCGCGCGCCGCCCGTCGCGACGACTTCCTCTACGAGACCGATGCGCAGCGCCGTTTGCGCGTCCACGCGTTCGCCCGTGAGGATGATGCGCTTGGCCCAGCCTTCGCCCACGAGCCAGGGCAAGGTCTGCGTGCCGCAGCCAGAGGGCAGCAGTCCCACGGCAGGCTCGGGCAGCGCGAGTTGGGCATGCTCCTCGGCAATGCGGATGTCGCACGCGAGCGCGCACTCCAGGCCGCCGCCCATGGCATAGCCGTTGATCGCCGCGATGACCACGGGCCGCGCCTTCTGCAGCGCCTCGAATGCAGCGCCGAACGCGCTCGCCGCCGTGCGTGCGACCTCGCGCTCGCCACTGGCGAAGGCGTTGAGGTCGGCGCCCGCGCTGAAAAACTTCGGCCCGCTGCCGGTGATGACGACCGCGCGCACCTGCGGCTCGCGGTCGAACGCCTCGATGACCTGCTGGAGCTGACGCAAACCATCGATCGTAAAGGCATTCGCAGGCGGCCGCGAAAGGGTGATCAGGACCACCGCGCCTTCATGCGCGTACTCGAATTCGATCATTTCGGACTCCGTGTGGATATCAGCGCAGCTCGGGGAAATCCTCTTCCCAATACTCGTCGGGCTGGCGCGCGGGTTCGGCGCTGCGCTCCATTTCGCGTCGGCGCAGCTCCACGCGGCGGATCTTGCCCGAGATAGTCTTGGGCAGGTCGCTGAACTGCAGGCGGCGGATGCGCTTGTAGGGTGCGAGCTTTTCACGCGAGAAGCGGAACACCTCGCGTGCGAGTTCGGGGCCGGCCTCAAAGCCCTGGCGCACGATGACGAAAGCCTTCGGCACGGAGAGGCGCAGTTCGTCCGGACTTGGCACGACCGCCGCCTCGGCGATCGCCTCGTGCTCGATCAGCACGCTTTCCAGCTCGAACGGGCTCAGGCGGTAGTCGGACGACTTGAACACGTCGTCGGCGCGGCCCACGTAGACGTAAGAGCCGTCGTCGCGACGCAAGGCGACATCGGACGTGTGGTAGTAGCCGTTGCGCGTGGCGTATTCGCTCGCCTTCGCATTGTTCGCGTAGCCCGTCATCAGGCCAAGCGGACGGTGTGCGAGCGGTAGCGCGATTTCTCCCTCGCTCACGGGATGATCGTCAGCATCGACGAGTTCCACGCGGTAGCCCGGCAACGGCCGTCCCATCGAACCCGCCACCACAGGCTGGCCCGGCGAATTGCCGATCTGGCAGGTCGTTTCGGTCTGGCCGTAGCCGTCGCGAATCGTAATGCCCCACGCGTGGCGCACGCGCTCGATGATCTCGGGATTGAGCGGCTCGCCCGCGCCCACGATCTCGCGCAGCTTCACTGCATACGTTGCGAGCGGCTCCTGGACGAGCATGCGCCACACCGTGGGCGGCGCGCACAGCGTGGTCACACCGCATTGCACGAGTGCGGCGAGCGTGTCTTTCGGCACGAAGCGCGCGTAGTTGTAGACGAACACGCAGGCCTGCGCATTCCACGGTGCGAAGAAGCAGCTCCACGCATGCTTGGCCCAACCCGGTGAACTGATGTTCCAGTGGACGTCGCCGGGCATGAGGCCGATCCAGTACATCGTCGAAAGGTGGCCTACGGGGTAGCTCTCATGCGTGTGTTCGACGAGCTTGGGCTTCGAGGTCGTGCCCGAGGTGAAATAGAGCAGGAGCGGGTCGGCGGCGCGCGTCGGGCCGTCGGGTTCGAACGCGGGGCTCGCTTCGTACGCGCGCGAAAGGTCGATCCAGCCTTCGCACGCATCGGGCGCCGCGCCTACCGCAATGCGCTTCACGCTTTGGTCGAGCGCATCGAATTTGCCGAGTTCGGCGGCGTCCACGACGACGTAGCGTGCGCCGCCCGTTGCCACGCGCTCGCGCACGTCGTCGGGCGAGAGTTGCGTCGTGGCGGGCAGCACGATGGCGCCCAGCTTCATCGCCGCCAGCATCACGTCCCAGAGTTCGACGCGATTGGGCAGCATCAACAGCAAGCGGTCGCCACGTGCAACACCCTGCTCGCGCAGAAAGTTCGCCATGCGCGACGAGCGCTCGGACATCTGCGCGAACGAATAGCGTGTGCCGCCGTTCGCGAGGTCGTCGACGATCCAGAGCGCCGGGTTGTCGTTGCCGCGCGCCATCACGTCGAAGTAGTCGAGCGCCCAGTTGAACGTGTCGAGCTTCGGCCACGCGAATTCATCGTACGCGCGTGCGTAGTCGGTACGGTGACGCAGCAGCAGTTCGCGTGCGTCGATGAAGGCCTGCGCGGAAGGGGTGAACCCGGTCATCGTCGTCTCCTGTCGAGCCGGAGTTAGTGCTTTAGCACTTACTCCGGTCCCATGCATAGCTATGGCGCATATGCGCTCGCTTATTATTGCTTCGTCTTCCTCATTTCTTTTCAAAGCTGCCGTGCAATCACCATCCGCTGCACTTCGCTCGTGCCTTCATAAATCTGCGTGATGCGTGCATCGCGGTAGTGGCGCTCCACCGGATAGTCATTCAGGAAGCCGTAGCCGCCATGAATCTGAATAGCATGGGAGCACACTTCCTCGGCCATTTCGGAAGCATAGAGCTTAGCCTGCGAAGCCTCGGAAAGACACGGCTTGCCAAGCGTGCGCAGCCGCGCCGCGTGATGCACCAGATGACGCGCGGCGTTGATGCGCGTATGCATGTCCGCGAGCAGGTTGGCCACGCTCTGATGCTTGATGATGGGCTCGCCGAACTGCACGCGCTCGTGCGCATACGCACGCGCCGCATCGAAGGCCGCGCGCGCGATGCCCAGCGCCTGCGCGGCGATGCCAATGCGTCCGCCTTCGAGATTCGCGAGCGCGATCTTCAACCCTTCGCCGCGCTGGCCGAGCAGATTCGCTTCGGGAATTGCGCAGTCCACCAGCGAGATCGGGCAGGTGTCCGAAGCGCGGATGCCCATCTTTTTCTCGGGCGGCCCGACGTTGAAGCCCGGCGTATCGGTCGGCACGATGAACGCGGAAATGCCGCGCTTGCCGGCGTCGGGATCGGTCACGGCAAACACGATGGCAATGTTCGCGCGCGAGCCGTTGGTCACGAACTGCTTGTTGCCGTTGAGCACCCACTTGCCGTCGCGCAGCTCGGCGCGCGTGCACAGGTTGTTCGCCTCGGAGCCCGCCTGCGGCTCGGTCAGGCAAAACGCGCCGATCAGCTCGCCGCACGCGAGCTTGCCGAGCCAGCGGTCCTTTTGCGCGGCGGTGCCGAACTGCAGGATCGGCCCGCAGCCCACCGAGTTGTGCACGCTCACGAGCGTCGCGCACGAGGCGCAGCCGGCCGCGATTTCCTCCATGGCGAGCGCGTAGGCCACGTAATCGGTGTACGAGCCGCCCTGCTCCTGCGGCACGATCATGCCGAGAAAGCCCAGTTCGCCCAGTTGCTTGACGACCTCGTCGGGCAGCCTGCAGTCGCGGTCCCATTGCGCCGCATTCGGCGCCAGCTGCTCGCTTGCGAAGTCGCGCGCGGCGTCGCGAATCATGCGCTGGTCGTCGGTGTAGAACTCGTCCATGTGTGTCCCCTTCCTGTGTCTCTTGCGCTTGCCTTCCACTGTGGCGCGATGCGGCCCCGGCTGCAAGGCTTGCGAAAAGTGTAGGCACGCGAGCGACCGTATTCGATGCCCGCCACGCTCAAAATCGTTGATCGGATTTACCATATAGGCTGTGACAACCCCTTGGGAGGCGGTTCTGTGCAACCGGAGAGAACCCATACACTGAGCGAAAAAGGCACGATCTCGATGAGCCTCGTGAACGAGACGCTCGCGCTGGCGCGCGCGGGCGGCCTCGAAATCGCGCCACTCACCGATGCCGCCGGCATCGCGCCCGCTGTGCTGCTCGCGCCCGAGGCGCGCGTGAGCGCGGCGCAATATGGCCAGTTGTGGTCGGGCATCGCGCGCGCGCTCGACGACGAATTCTTCGGCCAGGATTCACACGCGATGAAAAGCGGCAGTTTCATCGCCATGACGCACTCGGCGCTCGGCGCCAGCACGGGCCGCCATGCGCTGCAGCGCGCCGTGCACTTCATGCGGCTCGTGCTCGACGATCTGTCGGGCGAGATCGACATCGACGCCACGCGCGTGCGCGTCACGCTCTCGCATCGCGCGGGCAAACCCACGCCCACGATGTTCGCGTACGCCACGTGGTTCATCCTCGTCTACGGGCTCGTATGCTGGCTCGTGGGGCGGCGCATTCCGCTTCTCGCGGCGCGCTTTCGCTGCCCGCAACCGGGCGCCGCGCATGAATACCAGCTCATGCTCTGCGACGACATGACGTTCGATCAGCCGGCCACATGGTTCGAATTCGCGCCCGGCTTTCTCGAACTGCCCGTGATCCAGACCGCCAGCTCGGCGCGGGCGTTCCTGCGCAACGCGCCCGGCAACTTCGTCGTGAAGTACCGCAATCCGGGTTCGTTCGCAGCACGCGTGCGACGCGCGCTGCGCGCGCTGCCCGTCACCGCGTGGCCCGATGCCGACGCCATCGCGCAGCGCCTGAACGTGGCGCCCGCCACGCTGCGCCGGCGGCTGAGCCAGGAAGGCCACAGCTGCCAGTCGATCAAGGACGAATTGCGCCGCGACCTGGCGATCGCGGCGCTGCAGGAACCGGGCCGCTCAGTCGCCGATGTCGCCGCCGCTGTCGGGTTCGCGGAGCCGAGCGCGTTTCATCGGGCGTTCCGCAAATGGACCGGACAGCGCCCAACCGACTACCGCACGGCAAACGCTCGCAATGCCTTTTTGAAGCATCGCGGGTAACGAAAGAAGCCTCGATCGCCCTTTGAGTTAACGAGATAGCGCCTATACTTTCAGGGATATCCCTAATGTGAAAGGCCTTGCCATGAACTCCCTTCCGCGTGTAGCGCTCGGCGTCCTCGCCGCAGCGTGCTGCTTCGCGTCGGCTGCGGCGGTGGCCCAACCGTACGATCCCTCACAACCGCTGACTCGAGCCCAGGTCCGTGCGGATCTGATCGAATGGCGGCAGGCCGGCTACGATCCGCTCGACTGGATCGACTACCCGGAGAACGCTCAACGCGCGGGCGCGATCGTCGCGCAACGGCGTGCGGCGCGCGCCGGATATGGCGCTCCCGCCGGTCAAATGTCGCAGTAATCGCTTGATTGCAGGACGGCCGCAGTAATCCGGCATCGGGCGATGCAACGCCCGGCGCCCGCGAGCATTCGTGCCCATTTCCTCCCGCCGAGGGCGCACTCTGAGCGCCCTCTCATGCCTGCCGCCGTCACGCGCGCTGTTGTACCCGCTCCACGCTCACGACGGCTTTTCTGCGCTCGACGGACAATTGTTTACAATCGCGCCCGTAGCCACGCGCTACGGCGTGCGCGCGCGTGCATGGGCACGTCAAGGGCCTGCCGGCGCCAGCTACACGCAAGAAACCACACAAACAAGCAGCGAACAACCCGCTCGACTCTCAAGGGCCCGATCTTCATGGACGCCATCAAACGCTATTTCGGTTTCGAAGAAGCAGGCACCAACCTGCGCACCGAAGTGCTCGCCGGTATCACCACTTTCCTCACGATGGCTTACATCATCTTCGTGAATCCGGCCATTCTCGGCGACGCCGGCATGCCAAAGGAAAGCGTATTCGTCGCCACCTGCCTCGTCGCGGCGCTCGCCTCGCTCGTCATGGGCCTCTACGCGAACTACCCCATCGCGCTCGCGCCCGGCATGGGCCTGAACGCGTATTTCGCCTATACGGTCGTAAAGGGCATGGGCTTCACGTGGCAGGCCGCGCTCGGCGCGGTGTTCATCTCCGGGTGCCTGTTCTTCATCGTCACGCTGCTGCGCGTGCGCGAAGCCATCGTCAATGGCATCCCGCATTCGATCCGCGTGTCGATCACAGCGGGTATCGGTCTCTTCCTCGCCATCATCTCGCTCAAGACGTCGGGCGTGGTGGTCGGCAGCCCAGCCACGCTCGTCGAACTCGGCAACCTGCACGATCCGCACACTATCCTCGCGATCATCGGCTTCTTCGCGATCGTCACGCTCGACGTGCTGAAGGTGCGCGGTGCGATCCTGATCGGCATTGTCGGCGTCACGGTCCTGTCGTTCTTCTTCGGCGGCAACCAGTTCCACGGCATCTTCTCCCCGCCGCCGTCGATCACGCCGACTTTCGCGCAACTCGACATCAAGGCGGCGCTCTCCACGGGCGTGCTCAACGTGGTGCTCGTGTTCTTCCTCGTCGAGCTGTTCGATGCGACCGGCACGCTGATGGGCGTGGCCAACCGCGCTGGCCTGCTCGTGCACGGCAAGATGCACCGCCTGAACCGCGCGCTGCTTGCGGATAGCACCGCGATTCTCGCGGGCTCGATTCTCGGCACCTCGTCGACCACGGCGTATATCGAAAGCGCCTCGGGCGTGCAAGCGGGCGGCCGCACCGGCATGACGGCGCTCACCGTGGCCGTGCTGTTCCTCGCGTGCCTGTTCGTCGCGCCGCTCGCGGGCGTCGTGCCGGGCTACGCCACGGCGCCGGCGCTGCTCTACGTCTCGTGCCTGATGCTGCGCGAACTCGCCGATCTGCCCTGGGACGACGCTACCGAAGTCGTGCCCGCCGCCCTCACGGCGCTTGTCATGCCGTTCACCTACTCGATCGCCAATGGCGTGGCGTTCGGCTTCATCTCGTATGCGGGTCTGAAGCTCCTCACGGGGCGTGTGCGCGACGTGAAGCTGATCGTGTGGATCATCGCCGCCGTGTTCCTGTTCCGGTTCTTCTATCTCGGCAACGCGTAAAAGCAAAAGGGTGGCTTCGCGCCACCCTTTTTGGTTTAGCGGGCGGTTCGCCAGCAACGCGCCTCTTTTCACCGCCGCCACCCCGCAAATCAAACTTCGCAGCCGCATAGCTGCCCCGCACGGCGCGTCGTCCTTATCATAGGAAGATATCTCCAGATCCCCGCACACAGGAGCCGCCACGTGGCAACTTACCCCGCCGCAACCGAACGCTACACGAAGACCGCCATCTTCTTTCACTGGGTCATCTTCCTGCTCGTCGCGCTCGCCTATCTCGCGATCGAGGTGCGCGGCCCCAAGGGCACGGACAGCCGCGCGTTCTGGAGCAACGTGCATTTCTGGGCGGGCTCGCTCGTGCTCGCGCTCGCCGTGCTGCGCCTCGCGTGGCGTCTTTGGCGCGGCGCGCCCGCGGACATCGACTCGAACGCATTGCTGTCGTTTCTCTCGCGCCTCGTGCATCTCGCGCTTTATCTGTTCATCTTCGTGCAACCGCTCCTGGGCATCTTGATGATCAACGCCGGCGGCCATCCGGTCACGCTCGCGGGGCTCGATCTGCAGATCACACTCGTCGGCCCAGACCCGGCTGCGCGCCAGTTCCTCAAGGATGCGCACGTGCTGATCGGCAATCTGTTCTATTGGGTGATCGGGCTGCATGCGCTCGCGGCTATCGCGCATCACGTCGTATTCCGCGATAACACGCTGCGCCGCATCATCTAGCGGCAAGGCGGCACACGCGTAAACGAAAGCCGCGCCCCAACGGGCGCGGCAAGAAAATTCTGTTGAACGGAAAGCGCCCGCGACTTGCGGGCGCTTTTGTGTTGACTACGCGCTGGCGTGGGCCTGCACGAAACGCACGTAGCCGCTGCGCAGCACGAGACACTGCGCACGTGTTTCGGAGAGCAAACGGCGCGCGCAAGCTTCGATGCGGTCGCGATGATGGTCGAACGCGCTGAGCATATCTTCGGCGCGCGGCGAAGCCGCCCCGAAGTGATCCTCCAGCGCCGCCGCCGTGATCAGACACTCCACCCGCTCGCCATCGATCATCGCCGGAAACGCCAAGGTCAGGTCTGGGCCCGAATACTCGGGCACCTCATTCGGAAACATGATCTGCATGGGGGGTCGCCTTTGGTGGAGGGTGAAAAGGCCGCGTTCAACCTTCCTCGGGCCGCCCCAGCCTGGTGCCTGGGAACACCCCGATCCGGCACGCGCGGATCAACATCGACCATCGCGAACGACACGTTCGCGCAGGTTGATTTGATTCACTTTAGACGACTTCCTGCCGCCCGCAAGGTCGACGTTGTCACACACCTGAAATAGCCAGCGACGCCCTTGTCTGGTCCCCTTTTTGCGGATGCAGCATCCGCGTGCCGTTGCGCGCACAAACACTCTCCTACCAGCCCTGCGCCAACGCGCTGGGCCGGTTGCCGCATCGCACCATGCGCGCCGCTCGGACGCGTCAGGATTCGCGATGCCGGTGCTGATCGAGATGTTCGAGGTCTTTCGGGTGCAGGGTGAGCATCACCACGAACGCGACGATCCCAAGGGCCACGGTCACCATTCCGGACAGCACGACGTTGTTCTCGTCGAAGATCAATCCATCAATCGCATACCCGAGGCCAAAGAGCGCAACGAACGTGGCGAGCACCGCCACCAGGATCCTCAATTCGCCGTGCACCATGACGGACTCCGCTGCGGAGCGGGCGGCGCAGTTGCGAACCGCAGTTGCCAACAACGCCCGCCGCCGGGGGCGCGACACGAATGCGCCCTCACCTTCATCATGGCACCCGCGCCAGTAAACTCAAGGCGTAGTTGGGGTGGCCCCGCCGCGGCTTCAACCCGGCTTCAACCCGAATTGGCAGCCGCCGCGTATCCTGTACCATGAACTGCCCCAGAGGCGCCGCTCGCGCACTTGCCATGCTGCGCCGCAGCGTAGCGCCCAAAACGACTGGAGACACGAGTGACCCGACGCCCCGTCACGCCGCACGACGCGGCCCGCGCGGACGCCATCGCGCAGGCTCATGCGCGCTCGCGCGCACTCGGGCTGCGCGCCACCGAGGCGCCCGAATTCGACGCGCTGGCCGCCGCCGACCTGCGCGAGCTGATCGACACGAACCGCACGCTCTATCACCAGGCGCGGCCCGTCATGGACGTCCTGCACGCGCAGATCGTCGATACGCAGAGCATGGTGCTGCTCACCGATCGCAACGGCGTGATCCTCCATAGCTTCGCCGACAGTGACTTTGTCGAGAAAGCGCACCGCGTCGCGCTGCGCCCGGGCGTTTCGTGGGCCGAGCAGCATCGCGGCACGAATGCCATCGGCACGGCGCTCGTGGAAGGCCAGCCAACCACGGTGCATGCGGGCGAGCACTTTTTGCGCGCCAATCACATCCTCACTTGCTCTTGCGCGCCGATCGCGGATCCGTACGGGCGCACGCTCGGCGCACTCGACGTGAGCGGCGAGTCGCGCGGTTTTCACAAGCACACGCTCGCGCTCGTGCGCATGTCGGCGCAGATGATCGAGAACCATCTGTTCAACACCGAATTCGCCGAAGCCATCCGGCTCCAGTTTCATGCGCGTGCGGAATTCATCGGTACGCTCTACGAAGGATTGGCCGCATTCTCAGCCGACGGCACGCTGCTCTGCGCAAACCGCAGCGCCCTGTTCCAGTTCGGCGCGCCGCTCGCCGAGCTGCAGCAGCGCGAGTTCGCAGCGCTCTTCGGCCAGCCGTTCACGGCGTTCATGCAACAGCTCATGCGCGCGAGTGGCGAGCCGCTCACGCTCACACTGCCAAGCGGCGTGCGCGTGATCGCGCGTGCCACGCCCGGCGCAGCCACGTCGGGCGTCGCTACGTCGGGCGTCGCTACGTTCGCGCGCACCGCCGTACCTGAAACGTCCCGCTCGCCATACACGCCTGCGCCCGCCCAGGCGAAAGCGCCCAACGCCACCGACACCACGCCGCAACCCACGCTCGCCGAACTCGACACCGGCGACGAGCGGCTCGCCGCCGCCCTGCAGCGCGTGGCGCGCGTGCGCGGCCGCGACATTCCCGTACTCGTGCTCGGCCGCACCGGCACCGGCAAGGAATGGCTCGCACGGGCGCTGCATCGCGATTCGCCGCGCCGCGACGGGCCGTTCGTCGCGCTCAACTGCGCCGCACTGCCCGACACGCTGATCGAAGCGGAGCTGTTCGGCTACGAGGAAGGCGCGTTCACGGGCGCGAAGCGCCGTGGCAGCGCCGGCAAGATCGCGCAAGCGCATGGCGGCACGCTCTTTCTCGACGAGATAGGTGACATGCCGCTCGCGCAGCAGGTGCGGCTCATGCGCGTGTTGCAGGAGCGCGCCGTCGTGCCGCTCGGCGGGACGCGCGCGGTACCGGTGGATTTGCGCATCGTGTGCGCGACGCACCGCGATCTGCGCGCGATGATCGCCGAAGGCACGTTCCGCGAAGATCTCTACTACCGCATCAACGGCCTCGTCGTCACGCTGCCGGCGCTGGCCGAGCGCACCGACCTCGACGCGCTCGTCGCCCGCATGCTCGAGCTCGTGCGGCGCGAGGTGCCGGGCGCGCCCGCTCGTCTCACGCCGGCCGTTCGGGCGTGCTTCGCGCGCTGCCGCTGGCCGGGCAATCTGCGTCAGCTCGCGAGCGTGCTGCGCACGGCCGCGATCATGGCCGAAGGCGAGGACGCCATCGACATGGAGCATCTGCCCGAGGACCTCATGCACGATTGCGACCCCGCGAGCGAATGCGCGGAGCAGTCCGCCGGTGCCACGGCTGAAGACCAGACGGGCGACACGGAACACGAACCCGCGCGCCTTTCCGTCTGGCAATCGCGGCTCATCGAAGAGACCCTCGCGCGCCACAGCGGTAACGTTTCGGCGGCGGCTCGCGAACTCGGGCTCGCGCGCAACACGGTCTATCGGCATCTGCGTCAGCGCCGCTGAGCGCACTGGCCGGGCGGGATCGAGGCGCGGCTTCTGGCCACAGCGGCGCCAGGGTAAGCTTGACGGATCGCTTCCCGCACCGCGCCCCATGGCCTCCGCTCAGGAAATCAGCCGCTTCCGGCGCAATCTCGCCGACGAACTCGACAGCGCCGCCGTCTACGACACGCTATCCGCGGTCGAGAAAGACGACGAGCGCCGCCGCATCTTCGCCGAACTCGCCGCTTCCGAGCGCGAGCACGCGAGCGTCTGGCGCGAGAAGCTCGCGGCCAACGGCGTCACGCCCCGGCCGCATCGGCGCAGCGCAAAAACGCGCTTGCTGCAAACGCTCACGCGCACGTTTGGCCCTTCGCTCGTGCTGCCCACCGTCGCCGCCGCCGAATACGCCGACCGCGACCGCTACGCGCGCGAACCCGGAGCCGAGAAGCTTTCCGCCCAGGAGCAGCAGCACGCCACCATCGTGCAGGCGATCGTCGCGAAGAAGCGCGAGCCCGAACACGCCCACGGCGAAGCGATCGGCGCCGCCGAGTCGTGGCACAAAAGCGTGACGTCGGGCAACGACCTGCGCGCAGCGGTGCTGGGTGCGAACGACGGGCTCGTCTCGAACTTCTGCCTGATCATGGGCGTGGCGGGCGCGGGCAGCGTCAATCGCACGATCTTGCTCACGGGGCTTGCGGGCCTCGTGGCGGGCGCATGCTCCATGGCGCTCGGCGAATGGCTCTCGGTGACCAACGCGCGGGAGCTTGCGCGCACGCAACTCGCGAAGGAAGCCGACGAACTCGAGCACACGCCCGACGCCGAGCGCCACGAACTGGCGCTCATCTATCAGGCGAAGGGCATCGATCCCGAGGAAGCGCGCCGCGTGGCCGCCCAGATCATGCGCAACAAGGACGAGGCGCTCAACACGCTTGCGCGCGAGGAGCTTGGCATCGACCCTAAAGAGTTGGGCGGCAATCCGTGGTCGGCCGCTGCCGTCTCGTTTTGCCTCTTCTCGCTCGGCGCGGCGTTTCCGACCGCCCCGTTCCTGTGGGCGCACGGCGTCACGGCCATCGCGCAATCGGTCGCGCTGAGCGCGTGCGGGCTCGCCCTCGTCGGCGTGTTCACTTCGCTCTTCAACGGGCGCAGCGCAACCTTCTCGGCGTTCCGGCAGATCGTGATCGGGCTCGCCGCGGCGGCGTTCACGGCGGGCGCGGGACGGCTGCTCGGGGTGTCGCTTTCATGAGCGACATGAACCACGAAAGCATGCAGGACGACCCGCCGCACGTGCCCGTCGTCCGCGTGGAGCCGCTCGGGCGCAGCTTCGAAGCGCCGCCCGAGCTGACCTTGCTCGAAGCGGCGGCGTTCGAGGGCATCCGTCTGCCGCGCATGTGCCGCAACGGCACCTGCCGCGCCTGCCTGTGCCGAGTGGTGAGCGGCGAAGTGAGCTTCACGATCGAGTGGCCCGGATTGAGCCGCGAGGAAAAAGCCGAGGGCTATGTGCTGACCTGCGTGGCCGTCGCGCGCACGGATCTCGTGCTCGACGTGCCGGACGCGGAAGAAATGTAGCGGCTACAGGACGGGGAGCCCAAATGCGAAACGGCCCGCGAAGCAAAGTCGCGGGCCGTTTTTTATCTGCTTACTGCCGTCAGGCTTACTGACCGCCGAAATACACCGATTGCGGACCGGTGCGAGCCGCTTCCGACACGTAGCGAGCGCCCGCAACCGACGTCGAGTTGCTGACGCCACCGAACGAGCCATCGGTCTGGGCGACAGGCGCGGCCGTCTGGGTGGCGACTGCAGCCTGATTGCGGCTCGTTTGCTGGAATTCGACGAGTTGCGCGCGCACTTGCTCGCGGGTCAGACCTTGGTCGGCCTGAGCGAAAGCGGCTAGCGGAGCAGCCAGAGCAACGGTAAGGGCAACAGCCTTGAGAAGCGACTTCATGATTACAACCTCCGGAATTATTTAACGTCGATGCGCAACGACGGTGCATACCCTGTCGTGCTCGGCCGGCTCGCTGCGACTCGCCGCATCGGCTGGCTGTGAGTGGATTCTAGGCAAGCGCCCCGGCCGGATACAGACCGATTCGGGCGAATTGGAATTGCGGATTTCGCAATAATCCGATGAGAATTTAGGGCCAGGCAATCTGCGGCCTTCTCGCCTTATTGCAAGCGTGTGGCGCAATACTTCAGGAGATTTCACGCTCGATTGTTGTCCTCAGGAGAACACTGAATTCGTTTTCTAAGTATTTACCCTGACCCTCCGACCACATACATTGTTGACATGGGCCACGCCGATGCGATGGCTCCTCACAAAAAACATCGGAGGTTCGTCATGAAGTCGTTTCTGAAGGCAGCTGTGCTCGCCGCCATTGTTACCGTGCCCGCCGCTGCGTTCGCGCAGGCACAACCCCAGCAACAACCCGTGACCCGCGCCGAAGTTCGCGCCGATCTCGCGCAACTGCGCGCCGCCGGCTACGATCCGAGCGACTGGATGCACTACCCGGAAAACATTCAGGCTGCCGAAGCCAAGGTCGCAACGCAGCGCGCTACGGCTTACGGCCCTTCGACGAACGGAACGTCGCAGTCGAGCCAGTAAGTTTCGCGACAACCCCGGCTGCGACGCCGGGTTCTCGCGCAAAGCATCAGGCCCGCCCTCGTGAGAGTGGCGGGCCTGATTCGTTTTGAAACGGATTTCCCGCCTCCGCGCGGATCATGGAGCGCCACGGAACCGCGCCAGTGTGCGCGGCGAGCCCGCATCAACGGCCGCCACCCGGTCCGCCGCCACCGTGACCGCCACCGCCGGGGCCGGGGCCGCCTCCATGACTACCGCCCGGCGGCCCCCACGGTCCGCCGTGTCCACCGCCGTGACCGCCCGGACCGCCACCGTGCCAACCACCACCGCCGCCGTGCCAGTCCCCGCCGTGATAATCGCGACCGCCGCCACCGCCCCAGACGCCGATGTTCACGCTGCCATATACCGGCGCATAGCCCGGCGCGTAGCCGCTGTAATAACCGGTGGAGTACGGCTGGCCGTAGCCGCCGTAGCCATAGTCGTAGCCGGGTGCCACCGCACACCCGGCAAGAAGCGCGATGGCGCCCATCGTGAGAACGAACTTGAACATAGCCAACTCTCCTTTCCATTTGTAAGAAAGAAGAATCGGCGTTAAGTTCTTACAGAATTGTGAGCACGGGTTACCGCTGTAACGCGGAACACGCCTCTAGGCGGCGCGCAGGCGCCCACTCCGAGATTTAGCCGCGGCGACCGAGCGCGTCCTCTATTTTCCGGTCGGTCTTGTACTGGCTGAGCGAATACATGGCCCAGATCGCGGCCGGAATCCAGCCGATCAGCGTGATCTGCAGGATCAGGCAGACGATGCCTGCAATCGGACGCCCAATGGTGAAGAACAGGAGCCAGGGCAAGATCAGCGCAATCAGTAAACGCATTCGGCGAAACCTCTAAAGCGTGGAAAAGACGAGTGTGAAAAGAATCAGTTGACGGGCGCGAAGCGCGGCACGCGTCCGCCTTCATACTCGACGAGTTCGAAGAACACGGTGGAGGGTCGCGTCCAGATCGTACCGTTCGCAGCGCGATACACGATCATCGTGACGGAAGGATCCGACTCGAGCGTCGCCTCGCAAACCAGTTCGTAAATGCCACCCTTGTAGTGCCTGTAGCGCACCATCGTGTTCCCCTCTTCGAGTGCGCAAGCCGTCCCTGCGCGACTGCGCCAGTGTAACAAGGGAAAGCGGCGCGCGGACCCGTGTAGCGGACGCCAGCAGGCAATGTTCAGCGTAACGTCACTTCGCGCGCCGCCGCGCCGGACGCGTATCGGCGGCAGCCGGCGCTTCGCCGCAAATCAGCGCGACGCCCGCCATCGCCATGGCGCGAAGCGAGGCCCGCGAATCGCCGGCCCGCGCGCGCAGCGCCATGCTGTGCAATAGCGCGGAGGCGAGGCGCGCCAGCATCGGCGCGCTAGCATCGGGTGGCAGCTCGCCTTGCGCGAGCGCCGCGCGCAAGCGCCGCTCGAACGCCTTGTCGAAGGTGCGCAATCCTGCGGCAAGACGCTCGCGTACCGCGTCGTCGTTGACGGCTTCCACCGCCGCCGTGCCGATCAGCAAGCAGCCGCGCGCCGCGTCGTGCGCCGGCAAATACCAGCCGAGCGCGCCGTCGAATACACGCATCAGCGCTTCGCGCAGCGGCAATGCGCTGTCCAGCGCGGACTCCATCGCCGTGCGCCCCGCTTCCACGTAACGCTCCATGGTCTGCAGATAGAGCGCGTGCTTGTCGCCGAATGCGCCATAGAGGCTCGGCCGGTTCATGCCGGTCGCCTCGCTCAGGTCGTCGAGCGATGTGCCTGCGTAGCCATTGCGCCAGAACGTATCGCGCGCGCGGGCGAGCGCCTCTTCCGGATCGTAGGCGCGCGGACGTCCACGCGGACGGCTATCCTTTTTTGTACTGGATTGCATAAAAATATCGGATCGGCAATTTTTGTTCACTATAGTACAAAAATCAGAAAAGCCCGAAAACCCGCAAAGGAGGATGACGATGGATCTGTATTTCGCCCCGCTGGCGTGCTCGCTTGCCACGCGCATCGCGCTCTACGAGGCAGGCGCGCAGGCACGCTACATCCAGGTCGATACGCTCACGAAGCAGCTCGCCGAAGGCGGCGACTTCTTCGCCGTCAACGCACTTGGCCAGGTGCCGGTGCTGCGCGAGGAGGACGGCTGGACGCTCACCGAAAACTCGGCGGTGCTGCCGTGGGTGGCCGACCGTTATCCCGAAGCGCGGCTCGCGCCGCCAGCGGGCACGCGCGAGCGCGCGCGCCTGCAGCAATGGCTGGGCTTCATCGGCACCGAACTGCACAAGGCTGTGTTCGTGCCGCTGCTCGGCAAGGACGTGGACGATGCCGTCAAGGCCTATGCGCGCGGCAAGATCCCGCGCCGCTTCGACTTGCTCGCGCATCATCTCGACTCGCGCACCTTTCTGCTCGACGAGTTCAGCGTGGCGGACGCTTATCTCGTGACCGTGCTGAACTGGGCGCCGTACGTGGGCATCGATGTATCGCAATGGCCGGCCATCGCGACCTACGCGCAACGCGTGCGCGAGCGGCCCGCCGTTGCGAGAGCCATCGCCGAGGAGTACGAGATCTTCAGGCGCACGCGGCACTGAGGCGCGCGAGCCGGGCATTTTTGCTCGCCAGGCAAGCGCTTTTTTGTCGTGCGATAACGTTGCGGTCGCCACATTCGCCGGAGCCGCACAATGGCCACGCTCGAAGCCTTGCGCATCGTCCTCGATGACCCGCATACGCCCGAAATCATCCGCAATCACGTCATCGACTCATTGCAGTACGCACTGCGCAATCATGGCCAGGTGTTCGCCGCGAAAGAGATCGAATGGCTCGCCACGTGGGACGATGCGCGCATTCCACTCGCGGCTTCGAAGGAGTTGCGCCGGCGCGTAGACCAGGGCTGACGCGCACCGTGCACGTTCAGCCGTTCGCGAGATCCGCGAACACAGTCTTGAGATCGCGCCCGGCGCGCGCACGCGCCTGCTGCACCACCCGCTCCTCCAGCTCGGTCAGATGCGCGCGCATCGTAGCGAGCGCCGCCGCCAGGTCCCCCGCCTCGAGCGCCTCGATGATCTGCGCGTGCTCGTCGGGCGCGCACATCGACGCCTTCGACGGATCGAACAAGGCCTTGTACAGCTCCGTTTTCGCAACCAGTTGCGCCAGCGCTTCCACGAGCGCGGCGCCGCCCGCCTGCTCGGTGAGCAGCAGATGGAACTGCCCCGCGAGGCGCACCGCTTCGTCCACGCGCGCCTCGCGCAACGCCTTCTTCTCGCTGCGCACATGGGCAGCGAGCTTGCGCCGCATCGCGGCGTCGAGCGTGCCGCACAGGCTCACCATCACACCCGCTTCGGCCACCTGGCGAGCGCGGTACACGGCGCGTATGTCGTCCTCCGAGGGCGATGGCACGAACGCGCCGCGATTGGGTTCGAGCACGAGCCTGCCCTCGAAGCCGAGGCGCGCCAGCACCTTGCGCAACGCGCCGCGCGTGCAGCCGAACGCCGCCGCGAGTTCGCGCTCCACCAGTTGCTGGCCAGGCGCGAGCTTGCCTTCCAGCAGCGCGGAAGAAATCGACGCATAGACATGCGCCTCGACATCGGACGGTTCGTCGGTATCGCGGGGCGGAACGAGGCGGGAGGATGGGGCCATGGGCAGGCGCGCTAGCTGGATCGGGTCGCTGGGTCAGGTCGCATTGTAGCGAGCGGCATGGCGAGGCGATATAGACTCGCGCCCATACTCGTTCGCCCATGCCGGACATAGCGGGCCCAGCCTGATTGTTGACAATTTTTTTATATAATGGTCAACCATACAGTAGTAAAAAGGTTGACCGCATTGAACCCTCAAAACCGTTCCCTTCGTTCCCAGACGCCGTCCGGCGAGTCGGCCAGCGTGCTCGCGTGGTATGCCGCGATCGTCGCGATCGGGCTGAATCTGCGGCCGCTGCTCACCTCGATCAGTCCGCTCATGACGACCATTCGCAACGACACCGGCCTGAGCTTCTACGGCGCGTCGCTGCTCACGAGCTTGCCCGTCGTCGCGATGGGGCTCGGCGCGTTCGGTACCGGCCTGCTCGCGCGCCGGCTCGGCGAGACGCGCGGCGTCGCGCTCGGGCTCGTGGCGATTGCCGCGGCATGCGCTGCCCGCGCGTTCGCCGCCAGCGGCGGCGCGCTCATGCTCACGGCGGCCGCGGCCGGCGCGGGCGTCGCGGCCATCCAGGCGCTGCTGCCCGCCGTCATGAAGCAACGCTTCGCTGCGCGGGTGCCGCTCGCAATGGGGCTGTTCTCGGCGTCGATCATGGGCGGCGGCGGGCTCGGCGCGAGCCTGAGCCCGCTCGTCGCGCGCCTCAGCGGTTCGTGGCATGCGGGGCTCGCCGTATGGGCGTTGCCCGCGCTGGTCGCGCTCGCGATCTGGGGGGCGCTGAACGGCGGGTTCGGCGCAGGCCAGCGCGCGCAGCCGGCCGCCACAGCGCCGTCGCAGGAGCATGCCAACGCGGCAACGGTGCCAGTCTGGCGCAAACGCCGGGCTTGGACACTCGGTCTGCATTTCGGGCTCGTCAACGGCGGCTATACGAGTCTCGTCGCGTGGCTGCCTGCCTACTATCAGCAGCATGGCGCGAGCGTCGAAGCGAGCGGCTCGCTGCTCGCCGCGATGACCGTGTTCCAGGCCGCCAGCGCACTGCTCCTGCCGCTCGCCGCGGCGGCGTTCACGGACCGGCGTCCGTGGCTCGTTCTGGGCCTGTGCGGCCAGCTAGTCGGCGTGATCGGCCTCGCCGCGTGGCCCGAGGCCGCGCCACTGCTGTGGGTCGCGGCGGCGGGGGCGGGGCTCGGCGGCACGTTCTCGGTCACGCTCGTCACCGCCCTCGACCATAGCGCGGACCACCGCGTGGCCGCGCGCCTCGTCGCCTTCATCCAGGGTCTGGGCTTCGTGATCGCCGCGCTCGCCCCCATCGTGGCCGGCCGCGTGCGCGACCTCACGGGCGGCTTTACGGGCGCGTGGATCATGCTCGCCTTATCGATCAGCGCGATGATCGTGCTCACGCTCGCGTTCTCGCCGCGCAGCTACGGGCGCTGGCTCGGCGCCCACGGCCCAGGTGTGGACGGGGCGATCGCGAAAAGCCGGGCCGCGCTCGACGCCTGAGCCCCCCGCAAACATCAGATTGAGCACCGGCGCAAGCCCCGCACGGCGCCCCGCCGGAGCGCGGCGCACCCATGCAACACATCGCCCGCAGCGCGTCGTGAAACGTTTGCATAAGCGCCTGTATGAATGTACAGTGCGTGCAGCCGGCCGTCCGTGCCGCCCGGTCGCCGTACCGGGTGACGCCGCCCCATTGCGCCCCGGTGCTTGGCGCGGCCCCGGTCTGTACATCGAAACGGAGAACACGACGTGCGATTCTTCATCACGGGGACCTTGCTGGGCGTCCTCGCGTCCACCGCGATCGCCGGGGAACACTACATCGAGATATGGAATCCGCCGGAAGCGCGCACGCCCTCGGCGCATGCGAGCAATGCCGGCAAGAAGGCGCATCACGGCACGAAGCACAAGCTTGCCTCCGCAGACAAGCTCACCACACGCAAGATCGCCGAACCGGCCATGCGTGCTCCCGCACCCACGCTGCCGGCCACGCCGGGCGCCCCGGTGCGCACCGCGCCTGGCAATGGGACCCTGCCCGAAATTCCGCCGCAAATCGGCCCCGACGGCAACGTGCTGACGGTGTGAGCTAGCGCGTGGCCGCAGTAAGCGGCACAAAGCACGACACACAGCGCGGCACGACGCTGCCGCGATCACGGCCTCGAAGACCCCCGAAACGCCGCCCGTTCCCGTCTCCAGAAAAAAATAGCCCCGTCACCGGAAAAGTGCGGGGCCGAATCCCATGTCAAGGAGATGTCATGGAGGAGACGGTTTCATCTTAGCCACGGCCCGCCGCGTGTCCAACCAATGGTTTCGCATATGCATTTCGGGCCGCATGGCGCAGCGCAACGTAGCGCTGCCGGCATATGGATAGAACAAAAAGTCGTTTCGCGCCGCGCGGCGCGCTCTCTAAGATGACCCATTCCAGCCTTCCAGGCGTCGTGGCTGCGTTGCCCGATCACGCACGAGCCAGGTCTCATCGCATTTCAGGGAGCCTCCCTTGAGCATTTCCGATTCGCAACGCCGCCCGCTCGTGGTGGGCATCGGCGGCACTACGCGCGCCGCCTCGTCGACCGAGCGCGCGCTCGCTTTCGCGCTGCGCGGCGCCGAAGACACCGGCGCGCGCACGCAACTGTTCGGCGGCACGTTCCTGCACACGCTGCCGCACTACGCGCCCGAGGATCCTGCTCGCACCGACGCCCAGCTCCAGCTGATCGAAGCCGTGCGCGCCGCCGACGCCGTCATCATCGCGACGCCCGGCTATCACGGCGGTGTATCCGGGCTCGTGAAGAACGCGCTCGACACGCTCGAAGAACTGCGTGCCGACAACCGCCCATATCTGGACGGCCGCGCAGTGGGCTGCATCGTCACGGCCTATGGCTGGCAAGCCGCGGGCTCGGTGCTGACCTCGCTGCGCTCGATCGTGCACGCGCTGCGGGGCTGGCCAACGCCGTTCGGCGCGGGCATCAACACGCTGGAGACGCGCTTCGAGAGCGCGCAGCAGTGCTCCGACGCGAAGGTCGCCGAACAGCTCGCAACGGTCGGCCGCCAGGCGGCGCAGTTCGCGCTCGCGTTCGGCGGCCAAGGCCAGGAACGACACGCAGCACCGCTTGCAAGCGCCTTGAACAGCGTCGGCGGCGCGCAGGCCGCCAACGCGCCGCGCACCGAAAAGCGACTGAGCCTCGCTGTCTGACACGCTGCCGACCTCTCCGACTTGCCCACCCGCACGCCGTCGAGCGCGCGGGGCGGGAAACGTTCCCTAACCCACATTGCCGGCGTCGCGCGGCGCACATCGCGTGCGCCATCCCACAGACGCCGCATATCGGCCGGTCCACATTGAAGCCGGATTCACCCCTCGCCTCATCCGGATCATTCTGCTGACCGTTCCAGGCCACACGTGATTTGCTTGCGACGAATGATTGGTTCCATCGGCACACGGCGGCCCGTACGCTGGTCCGTGCCGGCGCACTGAGTGGACAGCAAAACACACGCGCCACTCTGAAAGAGAACTCGAGCAAATCAGCAGTAGATCAGCAGGAAGCGCGGCCATGAACACACCATTACGCTACAAAGGCTACGTCGTCGCCCCCAGCGCGCAGCAGCTCCCGAACGGCCTTTTCGCCGCCAATCTCACCATTCGCACGCAGCCGGGCGCGCAGCATTCGTTCGACGAACTCGATTACTTCTTCGAAGAAAGGCACGCGCTCGCCTACGCCTGCCGCTGGGCGCGCATGTGGATCGACCAGCAGCGCCGCTGCGCGTAAGGGCGCATGCTTCCTTACGGTTGTGACAGAATAGGAGTCATACCCCTTTCACATTAGATGCTCATGTCCGAAACCCTGACGCATCCGGACGAAGGCGCAGCCTTCATCTCCGAGCAGGACGCCGCGCTGCGGCGTTGGACTCACGACGCGCCAGGGCCCATCAAAATCGGATCGGACGAACACCGCAAGATGTTCTGCCGGATGCTGCTCGACAGTCACGATCCGTACCGCCCCGCCGTGCTCGACTGCCCAAAGCTCGCGCCCGACGCGCTCAGCCGTCTCACGTTGGGTGGCGCAGGCCGTGGCACTCCGTGCACGTGGCCGCTATCTGGTTCATGCTGGTGTGGGAGCGGCTCGCTATCGCGCGTGGCATCGACGCCAGTGGCAACGCGCGCGACTCGAACTTCCTGCCCTCGAACCGCGAGGTGCTGGGCGACTCGCTCGAACCGTGCGAAACGATCGAACTCTGCCTCGAGGAAAACGACGCGCGCCTCTTGCAGCCAGCGCTCGTGCCCACGCTCGCACGCTTTGCGCTGCGCCTCCTGAACAAGTAGCGCCACAACGCAAGACACGCGCAACCCGCGCGTAACCTGCAGCAACGCGGCGCGCGCGTTGTTAGCATGGCTTCATAGCCGCACGAGGAGAACCCTGCATGACCTGGACTGTCGACCAGCAACTGGCACTGAGCGCGACGCAAGCCGTCGAGGCCATTCAAGCGGGGCAACTGAAGGCCGCCGACTACGTCGCCACGTTGCTCGCGCGCGCGCAGGCGCTCTCCAACCTCAACGCGCTAACCGTGCTCGACGTGGAAGGTGCGCTCGCCGCCGCGCAGCGCATCGACTCGCTCGGCGCAAACGAGCGCGCGCGTCTGCCGCTCGCCGGGCTGCCCATGGTCGTGAAGGACAACATCAATACGCGCGGCCTGCAAACCTCGGCGGCCACACCCGCGCTCGAAGGCTTCGTGCCCGCACGTCACGCGCCTTCCGTGCAGCGTCTCGTCGATGCCGGCGCGATCCTGCTCGGCAAGGCCAACATGCACGAACTGGCATTCGGCATCACCAGCACGAACCTCGCGCCGCATGCGGGGCCCGTGCGTAACCCCTGGGATCCCGAACGAATTCCAGGCGGCTCCTCCGGCGGCACGGCGGCCGCCATTGCGGCGCGCATCGTGCCCGCCGGACTCGGCACCGACACCGGCGGCTCCACGCGCATTCCCGCCGCGCTGTGCGGCATTGTCGGCTTGCGCCCGAGCGTCGGCGACGGCGGCACGCAACGCCGCTATCACGACCCGCAGGCCGTCGTGCCGATCAGCCATACGCGCGACACGGTCGGGCCGATGGGGCGCACGGTAGCCGATGTCGCGCTGCTCGACGCTGTGATCACCGGGCACGGCCCGCTCTCGCCGGCCGCCGTGACGAATCTGCGCGTTGGCCTGCCCGCGCCGCTGTGGGAAGGTCTCGAAGCCGCGCTCGAAGACGTCGCGCGCGTCGCGCTCGCGAAGCTCGAAGCCGCGGGCGTCACGCTCGTGCCGGTCGAAATGAGCGAGCTGCTCGCGCTGAACGACCGCGTGAGCTACGCGATCGCGCTGCACGAGCCCATCGAAGATCTCGCCGCGTGGCTCGCTGCAAACCACGCGCCCGCTCAAACCGTGGCCGACGTCGCCGCGCGTATTGCGAGCCCCGACGTGCGCGCGGCCTACGACGCCGTGCTCGCCGACGCACGCGGCGGCGACTACCACGGCGCGATGACGGTGTGGCGGCCGCGCCTGCAGCAGCTCTATGCGCAGACTTTCGCAGCCAGCGGCCTCGACGCGCTGCTCTTTCCCACGACGCGGCTCGCCGCGGTGCCGATCGACGAACTGAACGGTTCGTCTCGCGTGTCGATCGACGGCGCGGCGCCGATCGACGAGATGGTGGCGTATCTGCGCAACACCGATCCCGCGAGCAACGCCGGCATTCCGGGCCTCGCGCTGCCGGCGGGCCTGGTCGACGGGCGCTTGCCAGTCGGGCTTGAACTCGACGGACCGGCCGGCGGCGACCGCAGGCTGCTCGCGATCGGTCTCGCGTTCGAAGCGATTCTGGGGACGCTGCCTGCGCCGGAGATTTGAGCGGACGGGGCGCCCTGGCAACGGGGAAGTCGCGCGGCGCATTCTTCCATCGCCGATCTTTTAATTAGCCATCCGGAATAAATAGCCTTTGCGCCGGACACCGTGCGCAGCCTGCGGCAAATAAGCGCACTCGCCACCGATACCCCGCCTCGGCCGTGGGTTCCCCGCCCGCATCGACGGACCCGAGGTGCAATTGCTGCCACAACTACGGCCCCGCCGTTACAATGAGAACAATTCTCATTCGTCGTGAGCAAGTCCCCACCTATGCGTCTGACCGATCTGTCCAAAGGAGCGACCGCCCTCGTGGAGCGTGTCGAGGATATCCATGCCCCCGACCCGATCGCGCAGCGTCTGCGCGACCTCGGCTTCGTTCCAGGCGAGCCCGTACGCGTGGTTGCGCGCGCACCCTGGGGCGCGGACCCGCTGCTCGTGCAGATCGGCTCGACCCGCTTTGCATTGCGCCGCGCGGAAGCGCAGCGCGTGAGCGTGACGACGAACGAGGAGAACGCGCAATGAGCCAGGCCCCTGTTACGTCGCTGCGCGTGGCGCTCGTCGGCAATCCCAACTGCGGCAAGACCGCGCTCTTCAATCTGCTGACCGGCGCGCGCCAGAAGGTCGCCAATTATGCGGGCGTGACGGTCGAGCGCAAGGAAGGGCGCTTTGCCACGCCCTCGGGCCGCAAGGTGCAACTGCTCGATCTGCCGGGCGCTTACAGCCTCGACTCGACGAGCCCCGACGAGCGCGTGACGCACGACGTGCTGCTCGGCCGCTACCCGGGCGAGGCCGCGCCGGATCTGATCGTCTGCGTGGCCGACGCGACGAATCTGCGCCTGCATCTGCGCTTCGTGCTCGAAGTGCAGCGCATGGGACGCCCGATGGTGCTTGCGCTGAACATGATGGACGCTGCGAAGCGCCGCGGCATCGAGGTGAACGTGGGCGAACTCGCCCGCCAGCTCGGCATGTCCGTGGTCGAAACCGTGGCCGTGCGGCGCGGCGGCGCGCAAGCGCTCATCGAGCTGATCGACCGCACGACGACAGAAAAACCCCAGACGCCAGCGAAGTCCACAGCGGCCAACGACGACCTGCACAGTACGGTGCGTGCAATCCTCGCGGGCGCCGTGACGATGCCGCGCGCCACCGACGCGCGCGACGACGCCATCGACCGCTTCGCGCTGCACCCCGTGCTCGGCCCGCTGATACTCGCGTTTGTGATGTTCCTCGTGTTCCAGGCCGTGTATTCGCTCGGCAAGCCGCTCACCGACGCCATCGGCGACGGCTTCACCTGGCTCGGCGCGGCCGCCGGCGCGGCGCTGCCGGACGGCCCGCTGCGCAGCCTCGTGACGGACGCGCTGTTCGGCGGCGTAGGCACCGTGCTCGGCTTTTTGCCCGAAATTCTGGTGCTGTTCTTCTTCATCCTCGTGCTGGAGGAGTCGGGCTATCTGCCGCGCGCGGCCTTCCTGCTCGACCGCATGATGGTGGCCGTGGGTCTCACGGGGCGCTCGTTCATCCCGCTGCTATCGAGCTTCGCGTGCGCGATTCCCGGCGTGATGGGCACGCGCAGCATCTCCGACCCGCGCGACAGGCTCGCCACGATCCTCGTCGCTCCGCTGATGACGTGCTCGGCGCGCTTGCCGGTTTATGCGCTGCTGATCGGCGCATTCATTCCGCACCGCCTGATCTTCGGCGTATTCAACATGCAGGGCCTGGTGCTCTTCGCGCTTTACGCCGCCGGCATCGTCGGCGCGATGGCGGTGGGCTGGGTCATGAAGAAGCTGCGCCGCGACCACCGCGAACACGCGCTGCTCATGGAGCTGCCCTCCTACCGGCTGCCGCGCGCACGCGACGTCGCTATCGGCCTGTGGGAGCGCGGCGCGATCTTCATCAAGCGCCTCACGGGCATCATCCTCGCGCTCACGGTGCTGATGTGGTTCATCTCCACGTTCCCCTCACCGCCCGCAGGCGCGACGCTGCCCGCCATCGATTACTCCATCGCCGGCTATCTCGGCCGCGCGCTGCAATGGCCGTTCGCGCCGCTCGGCTTCAACTGGCAAATGAGCCTTTCGCTGATCCCCGCGTTCGCCGCGCGCGAAACGGCGGTGGCCGCCCTCGCCACGGTGTACGCGGTGGCGGGTGGCGACGCGGATACCGCCGCGCTCGGCCACACGCTCGCGCAGAACTTCTCGCTCGCCAGCGCCCTCTCGCTGATGGTGTGGTTCGCATTCGCCCCGCAATGCATGTCCACGCTCGCCGTGATTCGCCGCGAAACGCGCTCGTGGCGCGCCGTCGTGATTTCGTTCGGTTACATGTTCATCGTGGCCTACGCGGCGTCGTTCGTCACGTATCAGATCGCGAGGCACTTCGTATGAACGCCGGACTCGTCGCGCAATATGCGGTGATCGCGCTGCTCGTGGCCGCGAGCTTCGTCTATACGCTGCGCAAGCTCGCGCCGAAAACGGCCACGCGCGTGCAGGCCGCCGTGGCCGCCACACTGTTGCGCCCGCAACGTAGTGCATTCGCGCAGCGCCTAGGGCGTTTTGTGCAGCCGAAAGGCGCAACCGGCGATTGCGGCGACGGCTGCGGCACCTGCGGCACGTGCGGACCGACGCCTGCGGCAACGAACGCATCGAACGCGCAACCGGTCACGTTTCATCCGCGCCGCAAATGAGTCGCGACAACCGCGCGCAAGCGACTGTCACGGGCATTGCGCTACACTGCGCGCTGCGTCGCGCCGCGGCGCGTTTGATCGAATGAATCCAGACACTTCGTGCCGATGCGATCCTTGCGCCTTGCCCCTTTCATGCGGATGTCCCGGCTTGCCGTAGCCACGACGGCAATCGTTGCGCTCGCCGCCACCGGCGCCTGCGTGCGCCTCTCCGCGGTCGACTCCAACGGTCTCTGGAAAGTCGTCGGCGGCCAGTGCGTGCCGAACATGCGCGACAAGGGCCAGCCCGGCCCCTGCACCACCGTCGACTTCCAGAAGCGCTATGCCGTGCTCAAGGACATCGCAGGGCGCGCGCAGTATCTCGTGATTCCCACGGACCGCGTGGCCGGCATCGAGAGCCCCGAAATTCTTTACGGCGGCGCGCCGGAGTACTGGGTAGGCGCATGGGGCGCGGGGCGCCTCGTGGAGGCGAAGCTCGGCATGCCGCTCGCCGGCGATCAACTCGGCATCGAGATCAATTCCTCGGAGCGCCGCACGCAGAATCAACTGCATATCCACGTCGATTGCATGCGACCCGACATTACGAAGGCACTCGCGCCGTATGGCGACATGGCGCCGGGCACGTGGCGCTGGACCACGCTCGACGGCTCGCGCTACCGCGTCACGCGCGTGACGAGCCTCTCGGATAGCAACAATCCGTTTCGCGTGGTCGAGCGCGATCTCGGGCCGAACCAGACCATGGCCGTGCAGACGATACTCGTGACAGGCGCAGGCCCCGATGCCCAGCGCAACGGCTGGCTCGTCGTGAACAGCGGGCTCGATGTCGATGGCGGAACCGGCACGGCGGAAGGCCTGCTCGACCATTCGTGCAGCCTCGCGCAAACGAAGAGCGCTTCAAAGTAACGCGTAGTCGCGCCGGGATGCATTCAGCCCGCGTCGTCCTCGCGCGCGACGCTCACTAACCAGCGCCGTATCACCTGCTCCTCTTCGGCCGTGAAGCCCGCGGCCATGCGCGCCTCCAGCTTCTTCACGCGCGCGCGGCACCGCCTGAGCAGCGCCTCGCCCTCATCGGTCACGTCGATCTGCTGAATGCGCCCATGCACCGCGTGGGGACGACGCGCGATCGCGCCGCCGCGCTCCAGATTCGCGACGATCACGCTCACCGTTTGCGGCGTGAGCGCTGCGAGCCTCGCGAGATCGGCGCCCGAAATGCCGGGGTAGGCGGCCAGCATGGTCAGCACGACGAATTGCGGCGGCGTAATGCCGAGATCGTCGAGCGCGCGCTCCATGCGCAGACGATGCGCCGCACCCGCCTGGCGCAGCAGGTAGCCGAAATAGCCCGCCTCGCCACGCTTGCCCTCGCCGACCTCGGGAATGGCACTCGCGTGCTCGCCCCTCCTCGAAGCCGGGTCTTTCCTCGCAGTCCTGTGCATGATGTCAGAGTTCGAATATGATGTTCGTGCTCTGATATTAACGGCCAAACTTCGCGAGGTCCAGTCATGTCCAGCGCTTCTACCCGCATTACTTACGAAACCTTCGTGCGCGACGCCGCCCCGGTTGCGGCCGCGCTCTCCGCCATGAGCAAGGCTGTCGACGCTTCCGGGCTCGAAAAGCCGCTCACCGAACTGCTAAAAATTCGCGCCTCGCAAATCAATGGCTGCGCGTTCTGTATTCAGTACCACCTCAACATTGCGCGCGAGAAAGCCGTGCCGCGGGTCAAGCTCGATCTCGTGGCCGCATGGCACGAGGCGCCGGAATGCTTCAGCGAGCGCGAACGCGCTGCGCTGGCTTACACGGAAGCGCTGAGCGCGAAACTCCATGAAGGGGTGAGCGACGCGCTCTACGAGGAAGTGGCGCTGCAGTTTCCCGGCGAGCAGATGGCGTTCTTGACCGCCGCCGTGGCAAATATCAATGCGTGGAACCGCATTGCCGTGGCGCTGCGCTTCGCGCCGCCGGTGCGCGACGAAGCAGGCTGAGGAAAGGTAAGGTAAGGATCGCGCGAGTTCCTTACCTGAACTCTTTCCTCGAATTACAAAGCCGCCTCCCACAGCAAAAGACGGCATACGATTGCGCCGACTGAGTGGCCTGACCAGCCTTCTCGGTCGGGCATCGACCATATCGCACATTCACCGGGGGGTTAAACATGTCGATAAGCGCGTTATCCAACTCAAACTCACTGTTTTCGACCTGGGCCGCTTACCAGGCAGACGGGCAAACCACAAGCAGCCAGATGTCGGGCATGCCCATGGCTTCGGACGCCTCGTCGGACTCGAACAACGTCAATCCGCTTGCTGCCGCCATCGCCTCGGCGCTCTCGTCGCTCGGCTTCACGACGGACAGCACGGCCAGCGCCTCCGCGAGCACCGCCAGTTCCGATTCTTCGTCGAGCACTTCCGGTTCGACGTCGAGCACGTCATCCACGTCGCCCGATGCGCTCGCCGCCGCGCTTCAGCAATTCCTCGGCGCGCTGTTCCAGGCCGCCGCGCAACAGAGCGGCGTCACCACGACGGGCACGGACGAAAGCAGCGACAGCAGCGCGGTTACGTCGGCAAGCGCTACATCTGCGACGACCGCGGCTTCCAGCTCCAGCACGTCGTCCACGTCGAGCGATACGAGCACGACGACCAATGCGGCAGCGATGATGCCCCCGCCGCCGCCTCCGCCGCCCTCGTCGGCAGGCGGTTACGGCAGCGATCTCGCTTCGGCGATCTCGAACCTCGCGCAGTCGCTTTCGTCGGCTTCGAGCAGCACGTCCTCCGATTCGAGCACGGCAAGCAACTCATCGAGCAGCAGCAGTTCGGATAGCGAATTGACGTCTGACTTCCAGAACCTGTTGACGGCCATGGGCGCCTCGTCGAGCAGTTCGTCGAGCGACACGACGTCCGAGCTTCAGCAATTCCTCACGACGCTCGCGAGCAACCTGCAGCAGCAGGGCTCGGGCGCCGCGAGCGGCCTGTTCGTTAGCACGACGGCCTGACCCGCTACGTCCACAAGCGCCCGCTTTTTTAAGCGTTGGCACGTTTGCGCGCCGGTCCGCGAAGGCTCGGCGCGCTTTTTTTCGTGGTGGCGTATCAGCCGTGAGTGACAGGAAAGCTGAGCCGCACGAGCAGGCCGCCATCCGGATGGTTCTCGACGTCGCATTGGCCGCCGCTGTCGCGCGCGAGCCGCGCGACGATGGCAAGCCCAAGGCCGCAGTGGCCTTCGCCGCCACGCGCCGCATTCAGGCGTACGAACGGCCTCATGGCAGCGGGAATGCGCTCCGGCTCGATGCCGGCGCCGTGATCGCGTACGCGTATCAGGCACGATCCGTTTTCGATCGCCGTCGAGATTTCGACCGGCGGGGCGCCATACTCGAGCGCGTTATCAACCAGATTCGTGACGAGCCGGTCCAGCGTGACCTGCGGTAGCTTGAACCGGGGACCGGCACGCAAATCGAGCACGAACAGCGGTCCGTTACCGCCCTCGATTTCATCAGGATTGCCAAACTGGCTTTGCAAAAAGCCGTCGACGCTCAATAGCCTGCCCGCGTCGGGCGACTGTTGCGCGAACTCCAGAAACTGCTGGACGATGTGGGTGAGCGAATCGACGTCGCGCAGCATGCCGTTGCGCTCCGACTCCTCGTCCATCAGGGTCGCGCGCAGCTTGAGCCGCGTAAGCGGTGTCTTCAGGTCGTGCGCAATGCCGCTCAGCATCACCACGCGGTCGTCTTCGGCCTCGTTCACGCAGCGCATCATGTCGTTGAACGACGCGCTCACGTCGCGCAGTTCGCGTGGCCCCTTGCCTTCGAGCGGCGCAATGCGCTCGCCGGTGCCGAACCGCCGCGCGGCCTGTGCGAGGCCCGCGAGCGGCTTCTGGATCTGCCAGGCGGCCAGGAACGACAGCGTGAGCGCAGCCAGCAGCATCGAAATCCCTTCGATGACAAAGCGCGGCGGCGGCGGAATATCGACCGGCACGACGACCCAGCTCGTGCTGCCTGGAAAACGCACCCACAGTTGGGGCGGGCGCCCGTCATCCACGGCGAACTGCGTGCCGGGCGGCAATTGTTCGCGCAGATGACGCGTCAAGTCGACTAGCGGCCTGCGCGTCGGCTCGTGCAGGTGGACGTCCTTGGGCACGTTCCACACCGGCACGCGGTGCACGCGCAACACGTCGCTCAGGTCGCGGTCCTTCGGCGGCTCGAGCGAACCGCCGAGATGCACCGGGGGCGGCAGCGTACCGCCGCCGACGTGCTCTTCGCTGGCCACGCGCAGCGCGAGCAGGACACCACGCGCGAAGCCATCGACTTCATGGCGCGGCGGCTGGCGGGCAAGCAGCAAAAACCAGCCGAGCTGCATGGAAAGCAAAACAGCCGCCGAGAGCAACGCCATGCGCCCGAACAGCGTATTCAACGGACTTCTCACTGAATTGCTGCGCCGTGCGCCTCCGAATAATTCGCCGGATCCGGCACGAATACATAGCCCTTGCCGCGCACCGTCTGGATATGGCGCGGATTCGACGGATCGGCCTCGATCACGCGGCGCAGGCGCCAGATCGGCACGTCGAGGCTGCGTTCGTGGAACTCGCGCTCGTCGCGATGCACGATATCGTGGATCAGCGTGCGCGAAAGCACTTTGTAGGGATGCGTGGCGAATACCTTCAGCAACGCGAATTCGCTCTCCCTCAGCGGGATTTGCGTGTCGCCGCAGGAGAGCGTACGCATCGTGAAGTCGAGCTCGAAGTCGCCGAACCGGTAGCGCCGGCGTGCCTCGGGTGCGCTGGCGGTAGACGGGCCGCGCCGCCGCAGGATGTTCTGGATGCGCACGAGCAGTTCGTGCGGATCGAAGGGCTTGGGCAAATAGTCGTCCGCGCCCAGCGAGAGCCCGCGAATGCGGTCGCTCACGGCGCCGCGCGCGGTGACGAAAATGACGGGAATGTCGTCGCCGGCCGCGCGCAAGGCGGCAATGGCCTCGAGGCCGTCGGTCTCCGGCATCATGATGTCCAGCACCACAATGGACGGACGTTCGCGCTCGAGGCGGCGCTGGAGGTGGACGCCGTCGTGCAGCACGGCCGTATCGAAGTTATGCGAGCGCAAGAAGCGGCTCAGCAGATCGCGCACGACGGGATCGTCGTCGACAATGAGGACGCTGGGGTTCATGCCGCGATTTTAAAGCAGTGGGGCGGGCGGAACCTTCCACCGTTTCTTACCAGTCCTTTCCTCGCATCACCCTTGAAAAAGGGCGGAATCATCATGTCCCGCCCAATCAAAACGACGTCTTGCTAGAGAGGCCGCACGTTCACGGGCATCGTTCAATTCTCCTATGCAATTGGCATGGCATCAATGTGCGAGCCCCGGCGCGCCCGGAGCCGGTTGGTTCAGCATCGAACCCGTTGCCCACGTACCCACTTGCGCCGCGCCAACGCGCTCGCGCAGCCATGCGTCGAAGGTCTCCTGCAATTCTGCATGCCGCAGGGCGAAGTCGACCGTCGCCTGAACATAGCCGAGCTTGGTTCCGCAGTCATAGCGCTTGCCAACGAACTCGTAGGCCAGCACCTGCTCCTCTTCGCGCATTGAATGAATGGCGGGCGTGAGCTGAATCTCGCCGTTCGTGTCGGGTTTCAGCGAGCGCAAATGCCGGAAGATGCTCGGCATGAGCACATAACGCCCGGCCACGCCGAAGCTCGACGGCGCCTGCTCGGGCGTAGGCTTCTCAATGATGCGGCTGACGCTGATCACGCGCTCGTCCCAATGCCGGCCGTCAATCACGCCATAACTCGCCGACTCGCTCGACTCGAATTCTTCTACGGCGAGAACCGAGGAATCATAATGGCTGAAGATATGGACCATTTGCGCGAGAACCGGAGGCTTGCCGTCGAGCAGATCGTCGGCGAGCACGATCGCAAACGGTTCGTCGCCAATCAGCTTTTCCGCGCAAAGCACGGCGTGCCCGAGACCGAGCGGTTCGGCTTGCCGGACATAGACGCACTCGACATTGGCCGGCTTGATGCTCTGCACGAGTTCGACGAGATTCTGCCTGCCGCGCGCCCTCAGCACGTGTTCGACCTCGTACGACCTGTCGAAATGATCTTCAATGACGCGCTTTCCGCGGCCCGTCACGAAGATCAGTTCGGTAATGCCTGCACCGATGGCTTCTTCAACGGCATATTGAATGAGCGGTTTGTCGATGATCGGGAGCATTTCTTTCGGGCTCGCCTTCGTTGCCGGCAGAAAGCTCGTATCGATTCCCGCCACCGGAAACACAGCTTTACGAACACCAAGCATGATGACCTCACCTGTCTGGTAGAGCGGCGGTACGACCATGACAACGGGTGCGGGATTTGCATTCCGACCCCGGATATCTCCCCATGTGGCGAATCAGCTCGGCGACAAATTCCCAAGTTTCGGCCGGAAAGGTCTGCCGAAAAGCCAAACCCAATGATCGCACTGTTTTTGCTCGGAGTGCGCGTGAGTGAAAGCGGCCAGACGCAAGGCGCGCAGTTCCTGGGCCGCGCGGCGATTACATCGCATGTAATTGGCGAGCCGCGCGTGAGCGCCTATCCTCAACACACAATCGCCAGCACCCAACCTGGAAAGCCGATGAACCCCACGCGCCCCGACCCAAACGCACCGCAAAGCGAACTTGGCACCCTGCTGCGCTATTGGCGCGATGCCCGCGGAGTGAGTCAACTCGATTTGTCGCTGGACGCCGGGATTTCCCAGCGGCAAATCAGCTTTATTGAAAGCGGCCGCAGCGTACCGGGCCGTGACACGCTGCTGACCCTTGCACAGACGCTCGACGTGCCCCTGCGCGAGCGCAACGCCCTGCTGCTCGCCGCCGGCTACGCGCCCGTCTATTCGGAAGCACCCTGGAACGCGCAGGAAATGCAGCACGTCGTGCAGGCGCTCGAGCGGGTCATTCGCCAGCACGATCCGTTTCCGGCCATCGTCATGGACCGGCACTGGAACGTGCTGATGACCAACGACGCCGCGCCGCGCTTTTTCGACCACTTCATCGACATGGCCGCACGCCCAAGCCCGCGCAACATGCTGCATTTGATGTTCGATCCCAAGGGCATGCGCCCATTCCTCGCAGACTGGGAGAACGCTTCGCGAAGCCTGCTGCAACGCGTGTATCGCGAAGCCGTCGGCCGCGTGATCGACGATGAAACACGCACGCTGCTCGACGAATTGCTTGCGTACCCCGGCGTGCCTCGCGACTGGAAAGCGCACCACGGATCGACCGGCACGCCCACCGTGCCGGTCATTCCACTGAGTTTCATCGACGACAGCAGTGTGCTTCGCTATTTCTCGATGGTGACGAGCGTGGGGACGCCGCAAAACGTCGCCGCCCAGGAATTACGCCTCGAATGCATGTTCCCCGCCGACGACGCCACCGAAGCGCGACATCGGGAGCTGCTCGCGGCACATGCGAAGGCACGCTGAGCGGTTCTCATCCGCAAGCGCGAAAAAAAAGGGCGCTCTGCTATAGCAGAGCGCCCCATGGCAAAACTCTCACGTCGTTCTCCGGCTACAGGGAAGCCGGAAGGAACTGATTAGCCCTGCAAGTCAAACCGCCTGGAGCGGCTTCAAGCGGCTTCAAGCGGCTTCGAGCACAAGCAATTGCGCGCCGTCGGCCACCTGGTCGCCTACGCCATACAATACTTCGGTTACCTTACCAGCCGCAGGCGCGCCGATCGTGTGCTCCATCTTCATCGCCTCCATGACGATGAGCGGCGTGCCCTTCTCGACCACGGCGCCCGGTTCGACCAGCACGGCGATCACCTTGCCCGGCATGGGCGCAGTCAGACGGCCCTCGCCGTGCTCCGTGTCGGCCGCGTGCGCGAGCAGGTTCTGCCACTCGAACGCCATCGCCGTGCCGAGGCAGAACACATGAAACACGTCGCCGTCGATGAATACGCGGCCCGTCACGCGCTTGTCGCCGATGGTCGCGCCGTATTCGTTCGCGCCCTCGCTACGCCACCACGTGTAGCGCGCCTCGTGCCCCGCATAGGCCAGAGTTTCCTCACCGCCGTCATGCGTATGCGCCACCGTGAACGCGGTATCGCTTTCGACATCGCGCCAGGAGAGCGATTGCGCGAAGCCGCTATTCAAGCGCCAGTGCGAAAGCGACTGCCACGGCGAGGCGCCATGCATCGCGCCGCCCTCACGGCCAAGCAACGCCGCACACGCGAGCGCAAGCGCTTCGCGAACCGGCTTCTGCTGCGGTGAGAACAACGCGTCATGGTTACGCTCGATCAGGCCCGTGTCGAGATCGGCGCTTGCAAATGGCTCACAGGTCACGAGCCGGTGCAGAAACTCGACGTTCGTATGCGGCCCCACCACCTCGCACGCTTCGAGCGCACGTTCCATACGCGCAAGCGCGTCCTCGCGCGTGGCACCGTGCACGATCAGCTTCGCGATCATCGGATCGTAGAACGGCGTAATGGTGTCGCCTTCGCGCACGCCGCTGTCAATGCGCACGCTCGCGCGCTGGCCCGCGTCGCCGAGCCGGAACTCGACGCCCTCTGGCATGCGCAGATGCTTGAGCGTGCCCGTGGAGGGCAGGAAGCCGCGCGCCGGATTTTCCGCGTAAATGCGTGCCTCGAGTGCATGGCCCGTGATCGAAAGCTGCGACTGCCCGAGCGGCAGAGGCTCGCCCGCCGCAACACGCAACTGCCATTCAACGAGATCGAGGCCCGCGATCATCTCCGTTACGGGGTGCTCGACCTGCAGACGCGTGTTCATCTCCATGAAGTAGAAGTCGGCATCCGTCATGATGAATTCGACGGTGCCCGCGCCCTCGTAATGCACCGCGCGCGCCGCGGCCACAGCCGCCTCGCCCATGGCGCGGCGCACGCCGTCTTCGAGGCCCGGCGCGGGCGCTTCTTCGAGCACTTTCTGGTGACGGCGCTGCACCGAGCAGTCGCGGTCGAACAGGTAGACCGCGCCGCCATGTTTGTCGGCAAACACCTGGACTTCGACGTGACGAGGCCGCGTGAGGTACTTCTCGATCAGCACGCGGTCGTTGCCGAAACTGCTGGCCGCCTCGCGCTTGCACGAAGCGAGCGCCGCCGCGAAGTCCTCGCTGCGCTCGACCACGCGCATACCCTTGCCGCCGCCGCCCGCGCTCGCTTTGAGCAGCACGGGGTAGCCCATTGCATCGGCTTCGCGCTGCAGGAGCGCGAGGTCCTGGTCGTCGCCGTGGTAGCCCGGCACGAGCGGCACGGCCGCCGCATGCATGAGCGCCTTCGCGGCGGCTTTCGAGCCCATGGCGGCGATCGCCTCGACCGGCGGCCCGATGAAGACGATGCCGGCCGCTTCGCACGCGCGGGCAAAGTCTTCGTTCTCCGAAAGAAAACCGTATCCGGGGTGAATGGCTTGCGCACCCGTGGCGCGCGCGGCTTCGATGATGCGCTCATAGCGCAAATAGCTTTGCGCAGCCGCCGCTTCGCCGATATGCACGGCTTCGTCGCAGGCCGCGACGTGCTTGGCGTTCGCGTCGGCGTCCGAGTACACGGCCACGCTCTTCACGCCAAGCCGCCTGCACGTAGCCGCAACCCGGCATGCAATTTCGCCGCGGTTGGCGATCAGGATTTTGTTGAACATGTGCTGTCCTCGCTTCGTTGCCTGCTTCATGCCTTATTGATCGCGCCAGCGCGGCGTACGCTTTTCAAGGAACGACGACACGCCGTCGCGCCCCTCCTCGCTCGCGCGAATACGCGCGATGCGAACGGCGGTGTCTTCGATCAGAGCGTTGTCGATCGTCTGGCCGGCGACGTCCTGCACGAGCTGCTTGCACTCGCGCACGGCATTCGGGCTGTTTGCGCAGAGCGTTTCGGTCATGCGTTGCACGGTGGCGTCGAGAGCTTCGGCACTCACGGCTTCGCTCACGAGGCCAAGCCGCTGCGCGGTGGCGCAGTCGAATGCTTCGGCGGTGACGAAGTAGCGGCGCGAAGCCTGCTCGCCCAGCGCGCGGATCACGTAAGGTGCGATCGTGGCGGGTATGAGGCCGAGGCGCGCTTCGGAAAGGCAGAAGTGCGCGGTCTCCACGGCCACCACGATGTCCGCCGCACACACGAGGCCCATGCCGCCCGCGTAGGCGTCGCCATGCACGCGTGCGACGACCGGCTTCGGGCAGCGATAGACAGCCGAGAGCATATGCGCGAGACGCATGGCGTCCGCGCGATTCTCTGCGTCGGAGTAGCCGGCCATCTTGCGCATCCAGTTCAGGTCCGCGCCTGCACAAAAGGCCTTGCCGTTGCCGGCGAGCACGATTGCGCGCACGTCGTCGCGCGCGCCGAGCGCGGTGAACGCAGCCGTTACGTCCGCGATCATCGTTTCGTTGAACGCGTTACGCACTTCGGGGCGATTGAGCGTGACAGTCGCCACGTGGCCGACGAGTTCTACCGTGAGCGTTTCGTATTGCATTGTCTGGTCCTCAATGCATCACATGCGGAACACGCCGAAGCGCGTTTCCTCGATCGGCGCGTTCATCGTGGCGGAGAGACCGAGGCCGAGCACGTCGCGCGTTTGCGCCGGGTCGATCACGCCGTCGTCCCACAGGCGTGCGCTCGCATAATACGGATGGCCCTGCAGCTCGTATTGATCGCGAATCGGCTGCTTGAACGCATTTTCTTCTTCGGCACTCCACGTCCCGCCCTTCGCTTCGATGCCGTCGCGGCGCACCGTGGCGAGCACGGATGCGGCCTGCTCGCCGCCCATCACCGAGATGCGTGCGTTCGGCCACATCCACAGGAAGCGCGGCGAATACGCGCGGCCGCACATGCCGTAGTTGCCCGCGCCGAACGAACCGCCAATGATGACCGTGAATTTCGGCACCTTGGCCGTTGCCACTGCCGTCACCATCTTGGCGCCGTTGCGCGCAATGCCCTCGTTTTCGTACTTGCGGCCCACCATGAAGCCCGTGATGTTCTGCAGGAACACCAGCGGAATCTTGCGCTGGCAACACAGTTCGATGAAATGCGTGCCCTTCAACGCCGATTCGGAAAACAAAATGCCGTTGTTCGCGATGATGCCGACCGGGTGGCCCCAGATGTGCGCAAAGCCGGTCACGAGCGTGGTGCCATAACGCGCCTTGAATTCGTCGAAAGCCGAGTCGTCGACGATGCGGGCGATCACCTCGCGCACGTCGAAGGGCTTACGCGTATCCACGGGAATCACGCCGTAAAGGCTTTTCGCGTCGAAGCGCGGCGGCAGCGGCTCGCGCAGCACCACGGGCGGCGTTTTGGTGCGGTTCAGATTGCCGACGATCGAACGCGCAATGGCCAGTGCATGCGCATCGTTCTGCGCAAGATGGTCGACCACGCCGGAAAGGCGCGTGTGGACGTCGCCCCCGCCCAGGTCCTCGGCGCTCACTTCCTCGCCCGTCGCCGCTTTCACGAGCGGCGGGCCGCCGAGGAAAATCGTGCCCTGGTTCTTCACGATAATCGACTCGTCGCTCATGGCCGGCACATACGCGCCGCCCGCAGTGCACGAGCCCATCACCACCGCGATCTGCGGAATACCCTGCGAAGAGAGATTCGCCTGGTTGTAAAAGATGCGGCCGAAGTGATCGCGGTCCGGAAACACCTCGTCCTGATTCGGCAGGTTCGCTCCACCCGAATCGACGAGGTACACACAAGGCAAGTTGTTTTCCTGCGCGATTTCCTGCGCGCGCACGTGCTTCTTCACCGTGACCGGATAGTACGTCCCGCCTTTCACCGTGGCGTCGTTGCAAACGATCACGCATTCTTGCCCCGCAATGCGGCCGATGCCCGTGATGATGCCCGCGCCCGGCGCGTCGTCGTTGTACATGCCGTAAGCCGCGAGCTGCGAGAGCTCCAGAAACGGCGTACCCGGATCGACCAGCTGCGCAATGCGATCGCGCGGCAGCAGCTTGCCGCGCGAGAGGTGCTTGTCGCGCGCGGCCTCGCCGCCGCCCAGCGAAAGCTTCTGGATCTTCTCGCGCAGGTCCGCGACGAGCGCTTCAAGTGCCGCGGTATTGGCCTTGAAGTCTTCCGAACGCGGATTGAGCTTCGATTCGATGACCGGCATCCCGTCCTCCCTTCGTTACCGTGAGTTGCTTAGGATTACATTGTTTCCGCGAACAACTCGCGGCCGATCAACATGCGGCGAATCTCGCTCGTGCCCGCGCCGATTTCGTAGAGCTTCGCGTCGCGCCAGAGACGCCCGACCGGATACTCGTTGATATAGCCATTGCCGCCGAGGATCTGGATAGCTTCGCCCGCCATCCACGTCGCCTTTTCCGCGGTGTAGAGAATCACGCCCGCGCAGTCCTTGCGCACCTGGCGCACGTGATCCTTGCCCAGCGTGTCGAGCTGGCGGCCAACCGCGTAGAGATACGCGCGACACGCCTGGTAGGTCGTATAGAGGTCCGCGACCTTGCCCTGGATGAGCTGGAATTCGCCGATGGCCTGGCCGAACTGCTTGCGGTCGTGGATGTACGGCACGACCGCGTCCATGACCGCGGCCATGATGCCGGTGGGACCGCCCGCCAGCACGGCGCGCTCGTAGTCGAGGCCGCTCATCAGCACTTTCACGCCCCCGTTGAGCTGGCCGAGGATGTTCTCTTCGGGCACTTCCACGTCCTGGAACACCAGCTCGCCCGTGTGCGAGCCGCGCATGCCGAGCTTGTCGAGCTTCTGCGCAACCGAAAAGCCCTTCATACCCTTCTCGACGATGAACGCCGTAATGCCGCGCGAACCCGCTTCGGGGTCGGTTTTCGCGTAGACGACCAGCGTGTCGCAATCCGGGCCGTTGGTGATCCACATCTTCGTGCCGTTGAGCACGTAGCGGTCGCCCTTCTTTTCGGCGCGCAGCTTCATGCTCACGACGTCCGAGCCGGCGTTGGGCTCGCTCATGGCGAGCGCGCCGATGTGCTCGCCGGAAACGAGCTTCGGCAAATATTTGCGCTTTTGCGCCTCACTGCCGTTGCGGTGGATCTGGTTGACGCACAGGTTCGAATGCGCGCCGTACGAAAGGCCGACCGATGCGGACGCGCGCGAGATTTCCTCCATCGCGACCATGTGCGCCGTGTAGCCCATGTTCGCGCCGCCGTATTCCTCCGAGACCGTCATGCCGAGCACGCCCAGGTCGCCGAACTTGCGCCAGAGGTCCATCGGGAAGTGGTCGGTGCGGTCGATTTCGCCCGCGCGCGGTGCGATTTCCTTCGCCGCGAAGCCGGCGATGCTGTCGCGCAGCATTTCGACTTCTTCGCCTAGCGGGAACTGCAAACCGGGTACGTTGCTCATGTGTGTCTCCAGGGAATCTCGAACCGGGCGTTGCTTCGCCCCATGGACGCACATTTCACGCCAGATTTACGTTAACGTCAATAGGTATTTCTGAGTGACGCTCAAGTTGTCGTACAGATGAAATTCCCTTGTCTGGCGGCGTTTCTTTCATGGATAATGAATTCCACTTTGACGTAAATTGAATCAAGCTCAATATGGAAGCCGTGGCCCAGAAAGCCGTCCTGCCCGCGTCGCGCCGCCAGCCGGCGGGCCGCAAGTCGCAGCAGCGCGTGCGCGAGATCCTGCAGGCGGGGCGCGAAGTGTTCTCGGAAAAAGGGTACACACGCGCCACCACGGCCGAGATCGCCCAGCGCCTGGGTGTATCCGAGGCGACGGTGTTCAGCTACTTTCGGGGCAAGCGGGAGTTGTGTGCGCGCGTGATCGGCGACTGGTATGACGAATCGATCGCCGCGATCGAAGGCGGCCTGCCGCGCGACGCCACCGTGCGCCAGCAGTTCGCATTCATCGTGCGCATGCATCTGCAGTTGATGCTGGAGAGCGGTACCGGCATCTGCGAACTGGTGCTCTCGGAAGGCCGCACGCGGCACCACGATCTGAGCGAAGCGCTCACGGAAATGCAGCGCCGCTACACGGCGCCGCTCATGCGCGTGCTCGCGCGCGGCCAGGAAAGCGGACAGATCCGCAACGACCTGCCGCTGCGGCTACTGCGTTCGCTGGTGTTCGGGCCCATGGAGCATGTGCTGTGGGACGCAACGCTCGCCAACCGCCGCACCGACATCGACGCCACCGCCGAGCGCCTCGTGGACGCACTCTGGTCTGCGCTGCAGCCGCCCAATCTTGAACTCGCCGCGCTCGCGCAGTTCAGCCAGGACGTGGGCGAAGCCGTGCGCCGGCTCGAGCGCGAACGCGCCGCGCGCTAGCCGGCGCGCCCTGGCCGGCAATCAGACCGCCGCTTCCTCGGCCACGCGCGCACATAGCGAAGCAGGGTCGAGCAGCATCAGCGTGCCCTTGCCCGGCAGTTCCACGGCTTCGCGCATATCGTTGTGCACGCGCATGCCTTCGTTGCGCGTGAACGCCTGCGGCAAGGTAAGCTGGGCCGAGCCGGTCAGCGTCACAATATCCTCGATCGAATCGACAAGCAGTCCGTACTTCTCGCTCTCGTATTCGACAATGAGCATCTTCGCAACCGCGAGATCCTCGTACGGCGGCATGCCGTACATCGCCCGCACGTCGATCACGGTCACGAGCACGCCGCGCAGGTTCAGCATGCCGCGCACGACGCCGGGCAGGCCTGGCGTATGCATGATGTCGTCGCGATAGTCGATCACCTCGCGCAGTTGGGCGATCCGCACGCCGATCAACTGGCCGATGCGGAACGTGACGAGCGTTTGCCGCGTGCCTGCGCCGCGTTTTTGCGCCGCCTGCGCAAGTGCGTTTCGATACAGATCGCGATGACCCCCAGCCAGCGCAACGACGCGCTCGTTGGCAAACAGCGCATCCGCGTTCACAGTGAGCGTCTCGGGCGGGTTGACGACTTCCTGCAAGGCGGCCACCGGCAGCGCCAGTTCGGTGCCCGCCAGATGGAACGAACCGTACAGCTCGACGTTCGGACCGGCGGCAAGCGTGCGTAGACTCATCGGGTGACTCCTTATCCTCGCAACTGCGAGGGCGTAGCTGACGACTGCGGCTCGAGCGACCGCGAGAAATGGCGTACGGCGTAGTGATGCTGCTCGCAGTCGATGGTCAACTGGCGTCCGCACTCGCCGCCCACGTCGACGTGCACGAGCTTCAGGCGTGCGTGCGCCAGCATTTGGCGCGCGATGCGAACGTTCAGTTCTCCGATCGGTTCGTGGATCGTCGTGCGATGGTGCATCATGTTCGCGCCGCCCGCGAGCACGGCCTCGATATCGCCTTCGCGGGCCTCGTCCGCGTGCATCATGGCGAGCAGTTTCGGCAAGGCTTCAATCACATACTTCGCGCCGTTGCCGGCCTGCGAAGCGCCGGCGGCCGGCGCGCCTCCTACGGGCTCGGGCAGCAGACAGTGCGCGAGCCCGTATGTCCCACGCGAGCGCCACAGGAGAGGCCGTGACACGGCTCAACGATTCGGACTCGCCCACGATCAGCACGGCGCCTGGCCGCATCGCGCGCCGAACGTTGGCGAGCACGGCCTTCTGGCCTTCGAGATCGAAATAGATCAGTACGTTGCGCAACAAGACCAGATCGAACGGGCCCAGATCGCGCGGCACGTCGTAAAGGTTGTGACGGCGAAAGCTCACGTGCGAGCGCAAAGCCTCGTTCACGCTGATTGCCGCCGAGTCGCCACGGAAATACCGCGGCACGAGTTCCGGCCGCTGTTGGCGCAGGCTCTCCATGCTGCGGCCGGCGTAGTTGCCGGCACGCGCGTTCGCAAGAATGCCGTCCGAGATATCGGTGCCGACGATCGCATAACGCAGCGCGGGATGCTGCAAACGGAACTCCTCGCAGAGCATGGCCGTCGTCCACGCTTCCTCGCCGCTCGAGGCCGCCGCCGACCAGACGCGCAAGGGCTCGCCCATTCGCTTCGCAGCCCATCGCGGCAGGAATTCGCGCGCGAGATACTCCCAAATGCGCGGCGTGCGAAAGAACGACGTCTCGTTCGTCGTCACGAGATCGATGAAGTCGCGCACCTCGTCCGTGCTACCGTCGAGCACGCGCAAGTAGTCGCGATAGTCGGGCAGCCCGAGCGTCATGATGCGGCGGCGCAGGCGGCCTTTGAGCATGGTCCACTTGCGCTCGTTCATCGCAATGCCGGTATGTCGGCGCACCTGATCGAACAGCGCGTTACGCACCGACAATTCGGCATCCTGATCGATATCCACTACAACCTCCGGACTTCACACCACGAAGCGCGCCACCGTCGTGTCGAGACCCAGCGCTCCGCCCTTGAGCGACGCTGCCGCGCGCGCGATCGTGTCGCACGCGCCCGCCGACTTCTCGGTTTCCTCGGCCACCTGCTGGATCGCGGTGCTCACTTCGCGGGCCGCAATGAGCTGCTCGTCCGCGCCGCATGAAATTTCCGAAATGGCCTGGGTCGTGCGGCTCACGCCAGCCACGATCTTCTCGAACGCCTCGCCTGCCTGCTTCGAAATTTCGCTGCCCTGCGCCACGCGTTTCACCGACTCGTTGATGAGCTTCGAGATTTCCTTTGTTGCCTGCGAAGAGCGTTCAGCGAGCTTGCGCACTTCGTCGGCGACCACGGAGAAGCCGAGGCCGTGTTCGCCCGCGCGTGCGGCCTCGATCGCCGCGTTGAACGCGAGCAGATTGGTCTGACTGGCGATCTCGCCAATGACCTTGATGATCTCGCCTATGACCTTGATGATCTCGCCGATATCCTCAGACGAGCGGTTGATCAGCTCCATGGCCTCGATCGAACGCGTCACGGCCTTCGCGCCGCGCTCCGCTTCCTGTTGCGTGTCCTTGGCGAGCTGGTCCGCGCCGCGCGAGTTGTCAGCGATCGAGTTGATGGAAGCGGTGAGTTCCTCGATCGACGCGTTCATTTCCTCGACCGTCGCGCCGAGCAATTGCGCGCCGCTCGCCACGGTGTCCGCGCGCGCGGCGATGTCCTGCGAAGAGTCCTTGAAGGTGCCCGCCGATTCGACCACCTTGCCGATCACGCTCGCGAGGTCGCTCATCATGCCCTTGATGCCGGAGGCCAGCTGGTCGATCGGCTCCTCGCCATGCACCTCGACGTCGCCCGTCAGGTCGCCGGCGGCCGCGCGGCTCACCACGCCAAGCAGTTTCTCGACCTTGCGTTGATCGTCTTGCGCGCGGCGCTGCACGCTCTCTTCGAGTTCGACCTGGGCGGTCACGTCATTGGCGAACTTGATGACCTTGTAGAGGCGGCCATTCACGTCGAAGATGGGGTTATAGGTCGCCTGGATCCAGACCACGCGGCCGCCCTTGGCGATGCGCTTGTAACGGCCCGCGTCGAACTCGCCGCGATTGAGCTTGGCCCAGAACTCGCGATAGTCGGGGCTGGCTGCGTACGGCTCCTCGCAGAACAAACGGTGGTGCTTGCCGAGAATTTCTTCGAGGCGATAGCCCAGCGTGTCGAGGAAGTTCTGGTTCGCGTGCAGCACGATGCCGCCCGTGTCGAACTCGATCACCGCCTGCGCCTTGTCGATGGCGCGCAGGCGTCCTTCGTATTCCGCGTGCTGCTGCTTGACGGCAGTGATATCGGTGGCGAACTTGATGACCTTGTAAGGGCGGCCGCTTTCGTCGATCACCGGGTTGTACGAAGCGTTGATCCAGATCTCACGGCCGCCGCGCCCCACGCGCCGGTATTCGCCGCGGTCGAACTCGCCGCGGCCAAGCCGCTCCCAGAACTGGCGGTAAGCCTCGGTACGAGCATAATCAGGATCACAGAACATCCGGTGATGCTTGCCGCGCACTTCCTCGAGCGTATAGCCGAGTGTCGCGAGAAAATTTTCGTTGGCGTGAAGAATGGTGCCCTGAAGGTCGAATTCGATTACAGCCTGCACACGATTTAGCGCCGCATTGACTGCGCTTAATTCGCGTAATTCGATCTGACGATCCGGTGTCGATTGTTCCATAGTCTTGCCCTCGTATTGGTCTCGCTTTCGATGCAAATCGGATTGCGGCGTGCCGCCGTCAGGCTCGGGCGATTTCTCTCGGATTTTTTTGTAGTGCTCGTGGCGCATGGATGCTGCGCCTCTTCCTGTGCTTTAACGGCTCACTATTTGGGTAACTTGACCAGTGGTTTGTGCTAAGGCAAACGTTTTCGTTTGGGCACTCACTCGCAATTGCGTGACGATTTTTCCATGAGACGCAAGCGCTTCAATCCGAATCCCCATTTAATGATAAATTCGTAAATAAAATGCCATTTCATGCAATGGACATTGAAAACGTTTTAGATCCGACTTATTCGACTTTTTTAAAAAAAACGCACTTTACAATGCGCTTTCGTCTCGGATATTGCTCGTGCGACTCGCGATCCATGCACGCCGCATAGCCGCCGACGCGCGGCCCGCGCCATGAGCAGCGACATCGCGACGAGACAAGCAAGACCCTCATTCATGTCGGATTCCTTATTAATTATAAAAGCGCACGGCGGCGCGCTATAGCGGTGAGGCGCGAGGAGTCCATGACAATCTGACGAAAAGCCTACATCTATCCAATTATTACAAACGGGCGACGTACGCGCGTGCCGCATTGCGCGCATTTCTGTGAAATATGGGCCGCGAAGCGTGCCGTTGCGCGCCGTACGCGCTCCGGGCGCCCTTTGCGCCCCGCCAGCCATGCGCCTTCTGTAACAACTCGAAAAATCGGTGCAACTCCCGTAATTGCATTGGTTCCGCCAATGTCATAGCGTTCGATAATTGGCTGGCGCACGCCGTTGCCCCAGCCTGCCCGTTTCTGGAGATCGTGTGTGAGAAGGTCGAAACTGTTTCTCGGGGCCGCTGCGGCCGCGCTTATCGGCGTGTGCGGCGTAGCACAGGCGGCGCGTGTCGGCGTGTATTTCGGCGCCGGCGTGCCGTATTACTACCCGGTCGCGCCCGCGCCCTACTACTACGGGCCGCCGCCCGTCATCGTCGCGCCGCCCCCGCCGCAGGCGCCCGACTACATCGAGCAGGGGCAAGCCGGCGCCCCCGCAATGGACCCGCAGCAGGGCCCCGTCAACGCCCCGCCTGGCGATGCAGCGGGCGACCAGCAGGCAAACGCCGACACCTGGTATTACTGCGACGAGTCGAAAACCTACTATCCCTATGTAAAGCAATGTGCGTCGGGCTGGCGCGCGGTTCCCGCCCAGCCGGCGCCTTCGAACTGAACCCCTTGACGATATCGAGCCGCAAATGAAATACACGTATCTCGCGCTACTCGCCACCGCGGGGCTGCTGAGCGCATGCGCCGTGACGCCCACGGGGCCGAGCGTGATGGCGCTGCCTGGCACGGGCAAGACTTTCGATCAGTTCCGCGCCGACGACGCGAATTGCCGCCAGTTCGCCTTTCAGCAGGTAGGCGGCGTCACCACGAACCAGGCCGCAACCGGCGCCGGCTTGGGCAGCGCCGTGGTCGGTACGGCGCTCGGCGCGGCCGCGGGCGCCGCATTTGGCGGTGGCCAGGGCGCGGCCATTGGCGCGGGCGCGGGCCTGCTAGCGGGCAGTGCGGTCGGCATGGGCAACGCACAGGGTTCCGCGTGGGACGTGCAGCGCCGTTACGACTACGCTTATCTGCAATGCATGTACGCCACCGGCAACCGCATACCGGCGCCTGGCAACATGACGATGTCGCAGCCCCAGCAGTTCCAGGCGCCACAGCAGCAGTTCCAGACAGCGCCGCAACCGCGCTATTTGCCGCCGCCCCCGCCGGGGTCGCCGCCTCCGCCGCCTAGCGGATATTGACCGCACAAAGAAGAACGCGAGGCTTGGCGCATCTGCGCGAAGCCTCGCGTTTTCCTTTGGATTCCGAATAACCTGAATCAGCGCGGCTCGAGTTCGAGCGCATTGCCGTTCCACACCACACGGCGCATTTCGCCCGATTGCGGGTCGATGAGCGTCATCTGCTGCGCGGCGTGGACAGGATCGGGTTTCGCATCGCCGCCCGTGCCGGACCTGGATTCGAGCAGCGGCTGCAACACGGGCGCGAGCGACTTCAGCAGTTGCACGGACAGCGCACTCGTGAACGTATAGCGCGCCGCATACGGCTCATGCACCCATGCCGTGAGCGTGCCGTAGAAACGGTTGCCGATCACGAACACGAAGGTCGCGCTCCGGTTCACCTTGCGCGATTCGATGAGGCGCGCGCCCGGCGCGTACACGTTGAAGCGCTGGTCGCCGGTGCCGGTCTTGCCGTAGACCGGCAGCGTCTTGCCGTCGGGGAGCGTCATGCCGTCGGCGAGGCGCTTGGCCGTGCCGCCCTCCACCACCGACGTCAGCAGCTCGCGCACCACTTGCGAAATATCCGGCGAAACGAGCGCTTGCGGCGGCGTGGATGCATGAACGAAGTGCGTCTCGTAAGGCGTGCCGCGCGCGAAGTCGAGCGACTCGAAGCTGTGCGTCGGCAGCTTTTCGCCATTGCTCGAAATCAGGCCGATGAGCTGAGCGAGCGCCGCGGGCCGGTCGCCCGAAGCACCGATCGCGGCGCCAAACGACGGCGTGATGCTGTCGAACGGATAACCGACCGCGCGCCAGGACTTGCCGATCGCGTCATACGCGCGCAACTCGATCATGTGGCGAATCCGCCGGTTCTGGGTAGCGTGATACTTCGTCTTGAAGAGCCAGCTATAGGTGTAAAGGCGCGTGTCGCGGCTCACCTGCTGGACCTGCGCGAGCGTCGCATCTGGATGCGCGCGCAAGTAATTCAGCAGCCACAGTTCGAGCGGATGAATGCCCGCAATATAGCCGCGATCGTTGAGATTGAATTTGTTGATTGCGTATTTATCGTAGTAGTGCGCGAGGTCTTCGTCGTCGAGCCACTGGAACTTTGTGTTCTTTAGTTGCGCGCGCATCTGTGCATCGAACCACGGCAGTTTGCCGTCGGGGTTCACACTGCGCAGCACGGTCGCAATGCGCGCCGGGCCCTTGCGCGTGTGCTGCAGCAAAATCGCCAGCGCTTCGTCGCTGCTCTTGCCCGCGTAGCGCGTGTAGAAGCGCTTCATGTAAACCTGGCTCTCGCCATCGGAAAACTGCGTGAGAAAACCCGTGCGCACGACAGGATCGTCGAGCCATTGCGCGGGTGGCCCCGAAGTCTGGATCATCTCGTAGTGAACGATGTCGCGCATGAGCCGCACGAACACCAGATTCACCGAATGCTGGAACGCGCGGTGCACGGTGAGAATTTGCGCGTTGTCGCTCGACTCGAAATTATTGAAACTCTGCGCGCCGCCGCCGGTGTAGAACGTCTCGCCCGGGTTGGCCGAGTACTTGCGCTCGACGGCCGCTTCCAGCATGGAATGCAGCGAGCGGTCGGACGTCTTCGAAAGATAGTCGATCGCCCAGCGCGTGAGCGCGTCGCTCGGATCGACTTGCGGCAGCATCGCGCGCAGCGACTTGGCGTCATCGGCCGCGTAGCGCGCGTGCAGCGCGCTCACGATCTGCAGATACGTCACGAGCGTGCGCAGCTTCGCCGTCGACCCCAGATTCAGGCGTGCGCCCGAATTGATGTCGAACGGCTGGTTCACGCTGTCCGTTTGCACGCGCACGAGGTTCTCGCCGTTGCTGCGCTCGAACAGCGTGAAGCTATACGCGATCTTCGATGGATCGTCGGAAGGGCGCAGCATCTCGAAGCCGACCAGACCCGCCTGGCGCGCGCCGTCCTTCGTCGCGGCGTCGGCAAGGCGGTCGCCCACGGCCTGCTGCACGCTGTCGACGAGCGTGGCCGTGGCAGTGAGATCGAGGCGGTCGAGGTCGTAAAGCGTCGTCAGGCCCAGCGCCTGCATGAGCTGGGTGCGCAGCGTCAGCACCGCCTTGCGCTCCACGAATGAAACCGGCACGCGCTGCGACGGCTTCGAGCGGTCGAGCGTGAGCTGCGTGGCGAGCGCGGCGTCGCGCAGCGCCGGCGTAATCACGCCGCCGGCGCCGAGCAGGCGGATATAGCTGTCGGTCAGCTTCGCGAGTCCGTCGTTGTTCTTTTGCAGGAAGTACGAAGGCGCGCGCTGAGCGATCAGCAGCGAGAGCACCTGGCGGAACGCCAGCGCCTGCGCGTCGAGCGTCTCGGGCGTAAGCGGCGCGCGCAGGATACGATTGACGTCGCGGAAGTCGCGCCCATACCAGGCGGCAAGGCCGTCGCCGAGACCGTTGACTTCGCCCACACCCGGCTTGGCGGAAAGTGGCACCGAATTCAGGTAGTGCACGAGAATCTGCTGGCGCGCGGGCATGGTCTGCGGGCCGTCCAGATAAGCGCGCAGCGAAGCGGACGCGATCTGGCGCAGCTTCTCCGGCGGCGTGGAGGTGCGGCCGCCCGCCGAGTGCCGGAACTTCTCGATCTGCGTGGCGAGCGTGCTGCCGCCCGGCGTTTGCTGATGCTGGTTCACGAGGCGCGCACCCTGGTCGACGAGCGCGCGGCTAAAGCGCCCCCAGTCGATGGCCGGGTTGCGGTTCGGTTGGTCCTGGGCCAGCAGGTATTTGTCTTCGATGAAAAGCAGCGAGTCGCGCACCACGGCCGGCACCGCGTCGAAATTCTCGTACGCGCGCTGCGGATAACGCGTATGGAAGAGCGTCGCACCCGACGCGTCGCGCAGCACGATCCCGGCCTGATCTTTTTCATCGAAGGGCAGGAAAAGCCCCTCGTCGGCCACGGCGATCATGCGGTCCGAATCGCGCGCCTGTGCCGCGATCGCGAAACCGCGTTCCGCAAGCCGGTTCTCGAAGGTGGGCAGTTGCGCATAGCCGAGCCGCACGTCGTATGGCCCGTTCGTGGTGGGAAAGCGGATGCTGTGACTCGGCCCGTTCTCGACCGTAAAGCCTATGTCGCGCGTGAGTTCGGAGAGGTAGCGGGCTTGCAGGCGCGACGTATCGATTTCGATCTGAACGATGCGCGCGATGATGACGAGGGCGGCGAGAAACGCGACGACGAATCCCCACTTGACCCACCGGAAGAGTGAGCCAGCGCCAGCGGCGCGAGCAGGAAAGCGTACCGATGGGCGGTTCATGCGTATTCTCCTGACGTCACGTCAGATTTCCAGACGGCACCCCTCAGATAGTCTATCTCGCTCCGTAGGTTCTTGCGTGCCGGTGTGTAGGGCTCCGCACGCACGTCGCACTGCCGCAACACCTATGCCAGGCGCGTGACAGTTTTGCGGCATTTTGCGCCAGCCCCGTGGCACGGGACATGCTGCCGATATAATGATTCGCTATTTCGTTGGATACCGAGAAATATGAAGAAGCTTGCCGTGCCCCTTGCCCTTTCGCTCACGCTCGGCGCGTGCGCGTGGTTTCAGAGCAACCCGGACGCTGGTCAGCCGGTCATCGATTCCACAACCAACCGGTCGGTCCAGGACGTGATCTCGTGCCTGACCGTGGAAGCCTCGCGTCACGGCGCCAGCTTTACCACCTCGCCGCTGCCGCAAGGCCAGATGCTCGAGTTCGGCGACTCGAACGTCATCAAGGTTCGCACCGACAATGGCGCGACGACCTACCGCTATTACGCCGGCAAACGCCACGTCTCGAACCTGTGGATCGAGGGTGCGAGCAAAACCTGCGCGCCTTGAGCCTTTGACGGGCCGTTTTTGCCCGGCAGCAGCCGCGCGGCGCTTCGCACCCTCTATTACGGACTTTTACATAAATGCGCGCCGTGTAGCGCGATGACACATTTTCGCCGGGCGTTTTAAGAATCGCTTAAGTCTTCGTCCGCATCATCGCTTCACCCAGAAGAAACGAACGCTGCAGGAGGTCCCGTGAAACAGCAAGATCCGCAAATCCAGGCGACAAGTCAGGTCGACAGCGAGGCAACGCCCGGCGCGAAGCCCGCTCGCCGCACCTTGTTGCGCCGGTTGCTGAGCCACCACGAGCTTGCGACCCTCCTGTTGCTGCTGCATGCGCCGATCGACGCGCACGCCAAACCGGAGATTCCGATGCTCAAGGAAGCCGGCCTCGTCGAGCAGGTGCAGGACGACGCCGGTGCCCCGAGCATCCGCCTCACGACGGAAGGCAACGCCGTGCTGCAAGGACTCGGCCTCGCGCGCTGAGGTTGCCGCGCGCAACGCATCAAACAATGAAGACGGCGGCACGCATGGCGTGCCGCCGTCTTTTTTTATCGAACTACAGAATCGGAGCGCTTCGCCTCAAGCCGACTCGAGCTCCGCGCCTTCGGCGGCGAGCGCCTCACCCCGCTTGATCGTTTTCCCACAGCGGCGCGTCAGCGTTCTGACGCTCGCGTATCTGGCGCGCCTCAGGCAGCTTCCAGGCTTCCTGTAGAATCGCGCTCTGGCCTGAAGTCGTCGCACGTCCGCCCACCCTCGCAGACCTGTTGCGGTGCCCCACCCTTGCACCCGCTTATCCGACGACCGCCGCCCCCGCGCCACGCGCGCACCAGGCAAATTCGGCCATCACGGACGTCCAGACGCGTTCCGCACGCGCTACATACAACGTCGTACATAACAACATCCTGGTTTTTCGGAAATGCAAGCAACAGAAATTGGCGTGCGCACGCCTGTCGCTGCGCGCGCGCTCACCCGCAGCGACTACAAGACGCTCGGGCTCGCCGCACTCGGCGGCGCCCTCGAGTTCTACGACTTCATCATCTTCGTGTTCTTCGCGCCGGCTATCGGCCAGTTGTTCTTCCCCGCAACGATTCCCGACTGGCTCCGCCAGCTGCAGACTTTCGGTATCTTCGCGGCGGGCTACCTCGCGCGGCCGCTCGGCGGCATCGTCATGGCGCACTTCGGCGACCTGCTCGGCCGCAAGCGCATGTTCACGCTCTCCGTGCTGCTGATGGCGCTGCCCACGCTCGCCATGGGCTGCCTGCCCACCTACGCGACGATCGGCGTGCTCGCACCCGTGCTCCTGCTCGCGCTGCGCGTGCTGCAAGGCGCAGCCGTGGGCGGCGAGGTGCCGGGCGCGTGGGTGTTCGTTTCCGAGCACGTGCCGCGCCGCCATACCGGCTATGCATGCGGCACGCTCACGGCGGGCCTCACGTTCGGCATCCTGCTCGGCTCGCTGATTGCCGCGGCCGTCAATCATCACTACGCCCCGAGCGACATCGCCGCGTATGCCTGGCGCATTCCGTTCCTGATTGGCGGGCTGTTCGGCATGTTCTCGGTGTATCTGCGCCAGTGGCTGCACGAAACGCCCGTGTTCGCGGAGATGAAGGCGCGTAAGTCGCTCGCCGACGAAATTCCGCTCAAGGCCGTGCTGCGCGACCACGGCCGCGCCGTGATCGTCTCGATGCTGCTCACGTGGATGCTTTCGGCCGCCATCGTCGTCGTGATCCTCATGACGCCGCCGCTACTGCAGAAGCAATTCCATCTCGACGCCACCACGTCGCTCCTCGCGAACTGCGTGGCGACGCTCTTCCTCACGGTGGGCTGCGTGAGCGCGGGCGCGCTCGCGGACCGCTTCGGCGCGCGCCGCGTTCTGGCCATCGGCGGTATTGCCCTCGCGATCGCGTACCACGCGCTGTTCCGGCAGATCGCCGTGGACACCTCGATGCTCATGCCGCTTTATGCACTCTGCGGGCTGCTGGTCGGCACGATCGGCGCGGTGCCCTATGTGATGGTGAACGCGTTCCCGCCCGTGGTGCGCTTCTCGGGCATCTCGTTCTCGTACAACGTGGCGTACGCCGTGTTCGGCGGCCTCACGCCGATCGTCGTCGCGCTGCTGATGAAGTCCGCGCCGCTCGCGCCCACCTGGTATGTGGCCGCGATTTGCGTACTCGGTGCGATCACGACGCTGTTCTTCAAGGACGCGCATCGGGAGCAGTAAGTGCGCGGCAGTGCGCACTGAATGCACACTGGACGGTCGCCACTGGTCCGGCACCATTTTGCCGGCGGCTTCGACGATTCACCTCGCGCTGAAACGTCGAAGCCGGCGAGCGTCCTACCATGGGCGCATGAATACCTCACACCCCACCCCCGTCCGTTTCACGCCTGCGCTCACGCGTATCGTCGCGACCGTCAGCGTTGGCTTCGTCGTCACGCAGCTCGACGTCACCATCGTCAATATCGCGCTCGCGCGCATCGCAACCGATCTCCATGCGAGCGTCGCGGGCCTGCAATGGATCGTCGACGCCTATACGCTCGCCTTCGCCGTGCTGATGCTCTCGGGCGGCGTGCTCGGCGACCGCTACGGGGCGCGACGCCTCTACGCCGCCGGGCTCGTGGTGTTCGCCTTCGCCTCGCTGGCCTGCGGGCTCGCGGCCAATCCGTTCATGCTGATTGCCTCCCGTGCGCTGCAGGGTGCGGGCGCCGCCGCCATGTTGCCCAATTCGCTCGCGCTGCTCAACGAAGCGTGCCGCCACGACCGGGCGCTCAGGGCGCGCGCAGTGGGTTTCTGGACCGCCGCCGGCGCCGTCTCGATCGCCGCCGGCCCGGTGGCGGGCGGTCTGCTGATCGCGGCGTTCGGCTGGCGCAGCATTTTCCTCGTGAACCTGCCGCTGTGCGCGGCGGGCTTCTGGGCCGCGCTCGCCTGGATTCCCGCGCCGCGCCGCCATGCACACGATGCCAACGCCGCCGGCGCGCCCGCCGTGCGTAGCCTCGACGTGCGCGGCCAACTGCTCGCCATCGTGGCGCTCACGGCCTCTACGGGCGCCGTGATCGAATGGCGGCCGCTCGGCTTCATGCACTGGGCCGTGGCGGGCGGCTTTGCGCTCGCGATCGTCGCGGGTTCCGCGTTCGTCTCGCTCGAAGCGCGCGCACGCGACCCCATGGTGCCGCTTGCCATGCTGCGCAACCGCACGTTCAGCGCGGCGGTGCTGTTCGGTATCTGCGTGAATCTTACGTATTACGGCACTGTGTTCGTGCTCGCGCTCTATCTGCAGCATGCGCGGGGCGAGACGCCATTGCAGGCGGGCCTCGCGTTCATCCCGCTCACCGGCGGCTTCCTGCTCTCGAACATCGTGAGCGGCCATGTGGTGGCGCATTACGGCACGCGCCGGCCGATGATCGTCGGCGCGCTGATCGCGGGTGCGGGCTACGCTCTGCTGATCAGCGTGGATGCCTCGACGCCGCTCGCCTTCGTGCTGCTAGCCTTCCTGCTGATTCCCTCTGGCATGGGTCTGGCCGTGCCGGCGATGACCACGGCCGTGCTCTCCTCGGTCGAGCCGGCGCGCGCAGGGACGGCCTCGGCGCTGCTCAATACGGCGCGTCAGGCGGGCGGTGCGGTAGGGGTGGCGGCGTTCGGCGCGCTCGCGGGCGGGGCAGGCGCGGCGCAGGTGGTGGCCGGCCTGCGTGCCGAAACCACGGTCTCGACGGCGCTCCTGCTCACGGCGGCCGGGCTGGCCTGGTTCGTGAGAACCGAGCCGGCGCATGTGGGCGTGCGCCGCGTCGAGCCGGCACGGATGAACGAATCGGAATCGCGCTGACGCAATAGCGAGCCGGCCTGACGAACTACAGCGACGCCTCCTGGATCGCGCCGGAGTCGATTGCGCGGGCGATCAAGCCATCGTGTTGCGCCTTGCGGATGGCGTGAGCGATCAGCTGGTCGGGCTCCTCGAGGTCTGCCTTGAGCGCGCCGATGAGCCCGGTAGCGTCGAGGATCACCAGCGTCTTCGCGGAATCCGCGTAGCTGATGAACACGCGCCGCGTGCCGTCTTCCGCAAGACTCGCGCAGAACTGCTCGGTCTTGCCTGCCACGTTGAAGTCGAAGTTCTGTATCAAGGCCTGCTCCCTCTACACCCGGTTGCCCGGTGGTTGTGATTCAACACTCGCGCCTCGCCACGCGAAGGCGTCAGCCTCGCAGGCCGCCGCCGCGCGGTGCGCGCATGCCATCAATGGAAGCACGTCCCGCGCCCGTCACGGTCAGCAGCAGGAAGCCGCCCGCGATCGCTACGTTCTTCCAGAAGTGAATGACCGCGTCCTGTTGCGCGGTGGCCTGGGTCATGTTCCAGAAGTCGTGGCCGAGTATCGCCGTGACGATAGCGTACACGGCCAGCAGGAACGCAACCGCGCGCATGCGCACGCCCAGCACGAGCGCAATGCCGCCGAGCAGTTCGATAGCCGTCGCCACGATCGCGCCATACGAGGCATACGGCACACCCTTCGAATGGAGGTAGCCGACGAACCCCGCGTATCCCAGCAGCTTCAAGGCACCGCCCCAGAGAAACAGAATGGCGAGCGCGATGCGGGCGATGAAGATGATGAAGGAATCGGCGGGACGGGTCATGGAGGGCTCCGGTATGCAATATCGGAATGACCGCGAGGCGCACGCTCAGTTCCCTCGACGTGAAGTGGGAATGGCAGACGAGGCGGTACGCACAAGAGCGCGCCATGCGCCGGAGCGAGACGAATTAATTCAGGAATTGATTCGGAATGCTATGAAATCTGCCTCGCGAACCATGTCGCGATCCGTTCGCGATGCACTCGAACCATCGCGCAAACCACCGCGGCGCTGGCACGCTCAATGCTTGTGACGCATGCCGTGCGGCCGATGCGCGTCGAGCCAGCGAGTCAGGCGCGCCTCGAGCGTGCCTCTGCTGCGGCGCGACACGGCCCACATGGCCGCACACACCAGCAACATGACGCCTGGCCCGATCAGATAAGCAGCAACGGTTTCCCTCATGGCAGTCTCCTCTGCGCGACGCCACAGTCCGTGAGACTTTTCATTCTAGGCGATAGCGCGGCACAGGGTAAACGTCGTACACGAATGCAGCAGGGACATAAACCCGAGGTTTTCATATATCCGTTGTCGGCCGCGCTCCACTGTTTCTTTACCTCAGACGTAATCGCCTTCCTCACGCGTTTCGCTAGAATCGGCAGCATGAACACGATTGCTTCCATCCTCCCTGCCGCGCCGTCCGGCACCGGGCGCCGCAGCGTCGGCGAGATGCTGCGCGACTGGCGCATGCGCCGGCGCATGAGCCAGTTGCTGCTCGCAACCGAAGCCGAGATTTCGACGCGCCATCTGAGCTTCGTCGAATCGGGCCGCGCGCTGCCGAGCCGCGAGATGGTCATGCATCTGGCCGAGCAGCTCGATGTGCCGCTGCGCGAGCGCAACGCGCTGCTCGTGGCGGCGGGCTATGCGCCGCTCTATCGCGAGCGGGCGCTCGACGATCCGCAGCTCGCCGCCGCGCGTGAGGCTGTCGATCTCGTACTGCGCGGTCACGAGCCTTATCCCGCCGTGGCCGTGGACCGCCACTGGAATATCGTCGCCACGAACGGCGCGCTCGCGCCGCTCATCGGCGACGCTTCGCCTGCGTTGCTCGCCGCGCCCATCAATGCGCTGCGGCTTTCGCTGCATCCCGAGGGCATGGCGCCGCGGATCGTCAACTGGCACGCGTGGCGCGCGCATCTGCTCACGCGCCTGCAACGTCAGATCGACGCGAGCGCCGACCCCGTGCTCGCCGCGCTGCACGAGGAACTCGCGGCGTATCCCACGCCACCGGGCATAGCGAACGCGAGCGCCGAGCCGATCGCCCATCACCATCACATTGCCGTGCCGCTGCGCGTGCGCACCGTGCTTGGCGAACTGGCGTTCTACAGCACGACCACCGTCTTCGGCACACCGGTCGACATCACGCTTTCCGAACTGGCAATCGAAGCGTTCTTTCCCGCCGATCCGCAAACCGCTCAGGCATTGCGCGACCACGCGCGTTGATGCGCGGAAGCCGACCGCGCCGAGTGCGCCGGAAAATATGTCGGGCTCGTGAAACGAGCGGGAATAATCATTCTAGATTCATGCGCACGCAACGATTGTGATATTCAGCGTGCAGCAAAGTATTACGGCGGCGTAAATCTCAATCAATTACAAAAAATCGCGCTTCTTTTTGCACCTGATTTACGAGTCGTTCCTGACTCGACAATGCAATCCAGAAAAAGCCGCGCCGCCTCGCACGGGCCGGTGCTGAGCCGCCGCATCGGCGTGCGGCGCGTGGCGACACCCGCCGGCGAGCGACTCGTGGCCACCGTCTACGATCTCTTCGTGGCGAACTACGGGCTCGACCAGGGCCTGGGCGGCAAGGACCTCGCGCACAGCTACGACGACGACGTGCCCTACACGCCCGCGTGGCAGGAAGCGATTACGGGCGTGAAGCGCGCGGACGTCATCAACGTCGCGCGTCAGTTCGCGGAGAACGCCGACAAGACCGAAGGCCGTTCGATGGTGATCATCGGCGCCGGCATCAATCACTGGTTCCACATGGACATGGCGTATCGCGCCATCATCAACATGCTCGTGATGTGCGGCTGCGTCGGCAAGTCCGGTGGCGGCTGGTCGCATTACGTGGGCCAGGAAAAGTTGCGCCCGCAAACAGGCTGGACTGCACTCGCGTTCGCACTCGACTGGAGCCGCCCGCCGCGCCAGATGAACGCCACGCCGCTCTTCTACGCGCACACCGACCAGTGGCGTTACGACCCGATGAACCCCACGGACCTGCTTTCGCCGCTCGCGAACAAGGCCGACTACCACGGCGCGCCGATCGACTACAACGTGCGCGCCGAGCGCATGGGCTGGCTACCTTCGGCTCCGCAACTCATGAGCAATCCGCTGGAGCTTGGCCGCTCGCTCGAAGACCCCGTCATGACCACGCTGCTCGTGGTCTGCGCCGTGCCCGTGTATCTCGTCAGTTACGCGAGCGAGCTGTGGCAATTCCTGCTCATCGGCCTCTTTCTCGGCTGCGTGGGCGCCTCGTTCGCGGTGGGTACGCCGTATGTCGCGCGCTTTTTCCCGCCCAGCCAACGCGGCTTCGCCATGGGCTTTTTCGGCGCCGGCAAGTCGAGCGGCTCGCTGCTCGACTCGTTCAAGGTGCTGGCGGACCCGCGCGTGTGGCGGCTGTGCCAGTACTACTCGATCACCTTCGGCGGCTTCACGGCGCTCTCGCTGTGGATTCCGCAATACCTGAAGGCCGAGTACGGCATGTCGCTCGTCATGGCTTCGGCCTTCGCCGCCGGCTTTTCGCTGCCGGGCTCGATCCTGCGTGCCGTGGGGGGCGTGTTCGCCGACAAGCTCGGCGCCCACAAGGTCACGTGGTGGGGCCTGTGGGTGGCGTGGATCTGTCTCTTCATACTCTCGTACCCGCCCACGGACTTCGTGATCCACACGATCGACGGCCAGGCGGCGCTGCATATCAGCATGCCGGTGTTCGGCTTCGTTGCGGTGGCCTTCGTGCTGGGCGCAGTGTTCGCGTTCGGCATGGCCTCGACATTCAAGTATGTGGCCGACGACTTTCCCACCAACATGGGCATCGTGACCGGCATTGTCGGGCTAACGGGCGGCCTGGGCGGCTTTCTGCTGCCGATCCTGTTCGGCATCTTGCTCGACTGGCTCAAGATCCGTTCGAGCTGCTTTATGCTGCTCTACGGTGTCGTGTGGGTCTCGCTGATCCTGCTCTACATCTCCGAAGTCAAGCGCACACCGATTCTTGGCCAACTGAACGCCTGAGCGCCACAGTGGTTACCTGTGCATCTCGGGCGTCGTGGCGGCTCAGGCCGCCGCTTTCGCGGGCTCCGGATCCGGCGCGGTGACAACCAGCACGCTGCACGACACGCGGTCGAGCAGCAGGCGATCGTCGCGCCCATCCCACCAGCGCTTGAACGGCCCGCGCCGGTGGTGGCCCACCACGATGAGGTCGGGCAGGAGTTCCGCGAAGTAACTCGCAATCACGTCGATCGGCCGGCCCACCACGAAGTGCCCCGTTGCCGCGAGCCCTTTGTCTTGCAGGCACGCCACCCCCTCACGCAGAATCTCGCGCGCCGCCTCTTCCGCGGCTTCGAACGGCACGGCGGACGCGATATCCGTCCCCCATTGCAGCGGCGCCTGGTCGAGCACGGCCAGCAAATGCGTTTGCGCGTGGCATTCGCGCGCAAGGTCGGCGCCCTCACGCAAAGCCCGGCGGCCTTCGCGCGTTGCGTCGTAACACAGCAGAATCCTGTTGAACGAGGCCATGATTCCTCCCCCGATGATTCCCGGCGCCGGACGGGCAAATGCGCCGTACCCAAAATGCCGCTTTCATTATCCCACTTATATCATGACATGATATAAGTGGGATATCGGCCCTCGCCGTATACGGTATAGGAGGCGCGATGGTTGTTGACAACGACTTTGAAATCGCCTGGCTACTCGCAGCGCTCATCGAAGCGGCGTCCTTGCTGAACTGAATCGGGGCAAAAAAATCCGGCCCGACCTGGATTGCGCCTCGCCAGCGGATCGCAAACGTTTCACAAGCGCGATCTCTGCGCAATATCCAGCCTGCATATTTTCCAAAAACCAACGGCGTCTGCCGCCATCCGCACTCGTAACATCTCAGTTACACATTGCCCTGTTACAGGTCGCCTGGATCGAAACACCTGTTACAACTTAATCGTCATAGGTATTAATCCGCAGGCCCGCATTTTTTACCTGTCAACCCAACTCCTTTCTAAACGTTTATTCCACCGGGCGGTGTTTTCCGTCGCTCGGCGATTCGTCGGGCATGCATCGACGATCTGGCGGAAACCCCGATAAACCAAGGTCCTACGGCCTGTTTGCCCGACCCGATCAGAGTCGCGGCGACTTGCCGCAACCCAGGTATCAAATTGCAGCAAAACTTACCGAAAATAATTTACAACAGTACGATTATTTTTGATCCGAGGGATTGATTTCTAAGATAAGCCCTCATACAATTCCCTCCAAGGTTGTTACGAGATGTAACAACCTGTATCAAAGAGTCAGATCGAGCCAAAGAGCGAAGATCGACCACAAGAGCAGAAAAGATACAACGGCGAAAAAGCCGGGGGGTTAAATTCGGGGCTTCGGAAACTAGAGAAATGGACCGTAGCAGCGAGACGCTGGAATCTATCCGCGAAATTAATTTGTCGTATCTGATGCTCGCACAGCGCATGCTGCGCGAGGACAAGCCGGTCGGCATGTTCCGACTGGGACTGTCGTCGGAATTGGCCGATCTGCTTGGCGCTCTGTCGCTCGCGCAGATCGTCAGGTTGGCCTCTTCCGACCAACTTCTCTGTTTTTTCCGCTTCGACGATCATGCGATGTTGTCCGCGCTTACGCAGACTTCCAGGCATGCCGACGTGGCGGCTACCCATGCGGCCATCCTGCTTGCGGGACAGCCGGCTGGTCAATTCGCCTGAGGGTGACGTCCATGACTACGCGGCGCAGCCTCACCGAAGACGCTCAGGAAGTATTCCGGGCGATCGCACTGATCGAGCTGGGCGCGCGCATGCAGGTGCTCGAAAGCGAACTCACGCTCTCGCGCGACCGCATGATCCGCCTGTATCGCGAGATCCGTGGCGTATCGCCACCCAAAGGTATGCTGCCGTTCTCGGCGGACTGGTACATGACGTGGCTGGCCAACATCCACGCCTCGCTGTTCTATAACACGTACCTGTTCCTCAAGAACGAAGCGCGTTGTTCGCATCTCGACGCGCTCACCAAGGGGTTCCGGCTGTATCTGGAACACTGCCGCCACAGCGGGGTCGAGCCGGCGCTCGACCTGACGCGTGCGTGGACCCTGGTGCGATTTTTCGATGCCGATATTCTGCAGATGACGCCTTGCTGCCGTTGTGGCGGTAAATTCGTCGCGCATCGCCACGACCTTCAGCACAACGTCGTGTGCGGCGCATGCCAGCCTCCTTCGCGAGCCGGCAAGACGAAAAAGGCGGCTGCAGCGCGACGGGGCGCCGAGCAGACCGAGAGCGACCTTCCGGCAGTGGTAACGTCGGATGGCATTGCCGAGGCTGCGTAAGCGTAGGAGAGCAGATCCGGACTAACCGGACGAGAGACCAAGACGCGAAACCGTCCGGTGCCTGAACGCACCGGACGGCGAAGCGCTTTCCACTTGCCGCCTTCGTGGCGCGCGCCTGTTACATCTTTCCCGCTTCTAGTTTCCGCTGAACGTCTGCCAGACGAGCCACAGGTTCGCCGCCGAAATCACGACGAACAGGAACCACGCTAACAAGCGCGTGGGGAGCCGGTTGACGAACTCGCCCATCAGCGCACGGTCGTTCGTCATGCGGATGAGCGGCCAGAGCGCGAACGGCAGTTGCAGACTCAGAACCACCTGGCTCGCCACCAGCAGCTTGCCCACCGCGCCGTTGCCGAGCAGCGCGACGCCCGCGAAGGCGGGGATCAGCGCGAGCACGCGCGTAATGAGCCGCCGCTGGTAGCACGGAATCTTCATCTGCAGGAAGCCTTCCATGATGACCTGGCCCGCCACGGTGCCCGTGAACGTCGAGCTTTGCCCGGAAGCAAGCAGCGTGATCGCGAACAGCACTGCCGCCGCGCCCGTGCCGACGACCGGCGCGAGCAGTTTGTACGCTTGTTCGATATCGGTGACCTGGGTGTGCCCGTTGGCGTGAAAAGCCGCCGCGGCCAGAATCAGGATGGCCGCGTTGATGAGCAGCGCGATCAGGAGCGAGACGATCGTGTCGAGGCGCGAAAGGCCGATGGCCTGCGCGAGGCTTGCATGGTCGCGCTTGACGGCGCGCGTCTGCACGATCGACGAATGCAGGTAGAGGTTGTGCGGCATGACGGTCGCGCCGAGAATGCCGATCGCCAGATACAGCGGCTCCACCGAGGAAATCGCGTGCCACGACGGCACCGCGCCCGCGAATACCGAGGGCCAGTGCGGCTTCACGAGCGCGAGCTGGATCACATAGCCCAAGCCTATTGTGGCGATGAGCCCGGCCATGATCGCCTCGAGCGAGCGGAAATTCTTGCCCTTCAAACCCAGCACAATGAGCGTGTCGAAAGCAGTGAGCACTACGCCCACCATCAGCGAGCAGCCCAGCAGCAGGTGGAACGCGAGCGCGCCGCCCAGTACCTCCGCAAGATCGCAGGCGATGATCGAAACCTCGGCGAGCACCCACTGGCCGAGCGCCACGGGCCTTGAATAGCGCTCGCGCGAAAGCTCCGCGAGATCGCGTTGCGTGACGATACCAAGGCGCATGGAAAGGCATTGCAGCGCGATCGCCGCGAGGCTCGAGAGCACGACCACGAACAACAGGCTGTAACCGTAGCGCGAGCCCGCCTCGATGTCGGTGGCCCAGTTGCCCGGGTCCATGTAGCCGATCGACACCAGCAGGCCGGGACCCGCGAATTGCCAGAACTTCTTCCAGAACGGCGCGCGCGGCGAAACCTCGATGCTGCCCTGCACTTCGGACGGGCAAAACGGCGCCGTTGCCGTGGTCGGTAGTCGGAAGTCCAACGGTTCGATCCTCAAGGGTTGACGCGTCGCGGCACGTGACGCGATCGGGCCCTCAAGTGTACAGCGTCGGCTGCGGCACTTCTCTCAAGAGCGTATAGCGGCCCACGTCGCGAAGCCGGTAGTCGAGCGGATCGTGCAGCGTATGCACGCGCGCATTGCGCCAGAAACGGTCGAGAGCGAGCGCCGCGCCCGTCGCGCGCGCGCCGCACGCCTCGAAGAGCTGCTCGCCGCCCTGGAGCGCGGCGCGATGCGCGACGATCTTCGCCTCCGAAATCGCGAGCGAGACTTCGGCGCGCGTGGCCGTGCTCAAAGCCTCGCCTTCGTCCCACGCGGCGTCGAAGAGCGCGCCCGCACGATCCGCCAACACCGCCGCCGCGAGCGACTGCACGCGCATTTCGCCAAAGCGCTGCTGCAGGAACGGGTCGTCGGCCACGTGCTGCACACCCGAATTGACCCACGGCCGGGCGTTCGCGAGCACGTAGGCGCGCGCTTCTTCGAGCGCGCCTTCGGCGAGGCCCACGAAGAGATTCGTCAGCACGCCTTGCGAGACCAGCGTGCGCAGCGTGGCGCGCGGCGAGTCGGGGCGCTCCATCACCTCGGCGGCGCGCACCTCCACATTCTCGAACGATACCGTACCGCTATCGGTCTGACGCTGGCCGATCGGGTCCCAGTCGTCGTGTACCGTGATCCCGGCACGCGTGGTAGGCACGACCGCGAACACTGGGCTACCCGTGGCGGGATCGTGCGCGCTCACGGTCATCATCTGCGAACCGTAGGTGCCCGAACAGAATCCCTTCTTGCCATGCAGACGCCAGCCGCCTTCCCTGTCCGGCTGTGCGACGAGCCGCGTGTCGATGGGGTTCACGGCATTGCCCCACCACCAGCGATGCTCGACGGTCCCTTGCAGCCAGTTCGCGCGCTGCGCCGCGCTGCCCCACAATTCGACGCTCGCCACCTGCAGGCACTGGAAGCCGAGCAGATGCGCAAGCGCGCTGTCGACGCGCGCGAGCGCGCGGATCGTCGCGTAGATGCCGCTCCAGCGCACGCCGTCCTGGCCGAACTGCCCGCCGAATTCGCGCGGCACGGCGAGCGTGAGCAGCCCGGCGTCGGCAATGCGCTGCTTTTCGGCGGCAGCGTGACCGCCTGCGAGATCGCGTTGCGCGGCGTTCGCGCGCAGCGCTTCGAGCAGCGCGGCGAAACGCGCGTCCTGTTCCTGCCCGCGTGGGCGCTGTGCTTCGTTCATACCCATATTTCCCGAATGTGATGCCCTGAAAGCGAAGCGCGCAGCAAGCGGGCTGCGCGCGTCATGTCGAGCGGCTTACGCCTCTCAGATTCGCCGCAAAAGACGCCGCACCAGCACGTCGCCCGTGAATTGCACCGTCGCGACGATCGCGATCAGCAGCACGATCACGGTGACCATGACCGTCGTGTCGAAACGCTGATAGCCGTAGCGTATCGCGAGATCGCCGAGACCACCCGCGCCGACGGCGCCCGCCATCGCCGAAGAGCCGATCATCGCCACCACGGTGATCGTGAAGCCGCCGAGCATGCCGGGCAGCGCCTCGGGCAGCAGCACATGCCACACGATATGGCGGCGCTGCGCGCCCATGGCCTGGGCCGCCTCGATCAAGCCGCGATCGACTTCGCGCAAGCTGACTTCGGCGACGCGCGCGAAGAACGGAATGGCCGCGATGGAAAGCGGCACCACGGCAGCCCACACGCCGATCGTCGTGCCCACAAGGAAGCGCGTGAGCGGCAGCAACGCGACCAGCAGGATGATGAAGGGCGTGGAGCGGAACGCATTGACGAGCGCGCCTAGTGTGGTGTTGAGCGCCGGCCGTTCCAGAATGCCGCCGCGCGCGGTCGTGACGAGCAGCAGCGCGATGGGAATACCAATCAGCAGTGCGAATACCGCCGATACGCCGACCATCAGCAAAGTGTCGCGTATGCCTTCGAGGAGTTCGGTGATCCACACGTCAGACATAGCCCAGCACCTCCACGCGGCTCGCATACCCACGCGCCCGCTCGGCCAGCGACGCGGCCTCGGCGGCGTTTAGCACCGGCGCGGAAACGACTAGCCGCCCTTGTGCGCGCCCTTGAATCCGCTCGATACCGCCATGCACGAACCGCACGCCCTGCGCGCCGAACGCCTGCGCGAGCGTCGCGAGTTCGGGCTCTTGCGCCGCTTCGCCGGTGAAGCGCACGTCGAACAGCGCGTGCGCGCCCCCTTGCGGCGAAGCGTGAATACGCGCCGCCAGGTCGTCGGGCAACTCGTGGCCTGGCGTGTGCAAGAGCGCGCGCGTCGCTTCGTGCTGGGGATCGCCGAACACGCGCCACACGGGCCCCTGCTCCACCACCTCGCCGCGCTCGATCACCGCGACCGTGTCGCAAACGTCGCGTATCACCTCCATCTCGTGGGTGATGAGCACGATGGTGACGCCGAGCCGCTGGTTGATATCACGCAGCAGCGCGAGAATCGCGCGCGTGGTTTCCGGGTCGAGCGCCGAAGTCGCCTCGTCGCACAGCAGGATGTCGGGCTCGTGCACGAGCGCGCGTGCAATACCCACGCGCTGCTTCTGGCCGCCGGAAAGGCGCGCTGGCCAGGCGTCGCGTCGTTCGCTCAAACCGACGAGATCGAGCAGCACGTTCACGCGCGCCTCGATATCGGCCTTCGGCACACCCGCGATTTTCAGCGGCAGTGCGATATTGTCGTGCACCGTTTTCGCGGATAGCAGGTTGAAGTGCTGAAACACCATGCCGATGCGCCGCCGCAGCGCCACCAGCGCGCGCTCGTCGAGTGCACCCACGTCCACGCCGTTCACGCGCACGCCGCCGCTCGTGGGCTTTTCGAGCCCGTTCACGAGCCGCAGCAGCGTGGACTTGCCCGCGCCGCTGCGCCCGATGATGCCGAACACTTCGCCGCGCGCCACCCGCAAGTCAACGCCCGCGAGCGCCGCCTGCGCGCCTGGCGCGTAAGTCTTGCCGACGTTTTCGAACACCACCGCAGGCTGCGATGCATCGGCATCGCGTGCCGCCTCACCCGCCGCCGGCCCCGCCTCGATAAAGCGCGCCGCCCCGAACCATTTCATCATCGCTGCTCCTCGTGCGTGAATTGCGCGCGCTTTACCAGGCGACCGCGTAGAGGTTGCCGAAGGCCTTGTCGAGTTCCTTGCGCACGGCCGGCGAATGCTGGTAGATGTCGATGAACTTGCGAATGCGCGGATCGTTCACGCTCTCGGGCCGCACGACGAACTGGATCGCAAACGCCTTGTTCTCCACGCCGTCAAAGAGCAGCGCGCTATTTGGATCGGTAGTGCCCGCGAGCTTGATGAAGCTCGGGTAGCCTTGCGCGAGATCGACGTCGTCGAGCGACCGCGCGAGTTGCGAGGCTTCGAGCTGCACGATCTTGAGGTGTTTGGGATTGGCAACAATGTCGAGCGTCGTGGCGCGATAGTCCACGCCCGGCTTGAGCTTGATGAGGCCCGCGCGCTGCAGCAGCAAGAGGCCACGGCCGCCGTTCACGGGATCGTTCGCGATGGCGACCGTCGCGCCATCCTTCAGGTCTTCGAACCGTTTCACTTTCTTCGAATACAGTCCGATCTTCATGATCGTACCCGGCGCGATGGCGACGAACTTGTAGCCGCCCTGCTGTTCGGCGTTTTCCAGAAACGGCGTGTGCTGGAAGTAGTTGACGTCGATGTCCTTGTTCGCGAGCGCGGCGTTGGGCGTGTTCCAGTCGGTAAATTCGATGATCTTCACGTCCACGCCCTGCGCCTTCGCCTCGCGCGCCGCCTCCTGGAGCGCGGGCGTTTGCGGCGTGGTGGCAATGCCGATCTTGAGCGTGGAGGTGTCAGCGTGCGCGTTGAGCGCCGCCGCCGCAAGCGACAGGGCGATTGCCGTCAGCAGACCGAAGCGCTGGAAAAAGGAAGGGCGCCCCACGGCGCGCACGGCACGGATCATCGCGTTCCTCGAATGGAAGTTGGACTTCGCTCAGTGAGGAGCGACGCGATGAGGGCCCATCGCGTTGGCTCCAGATGGGTCCAGACGATGATAGGGGCGCGGCGGGGCCGGGTCTACGAAGCGATTGCGCAAAGGAAATCGCCGCCTGCGATATGCACAGGCGGCGAGCGTTTCGGCTTTTTACGCGGGGTTTAACGCGCCGCGAGCGGTGCCGGCGGTGGCGGCGTACCGTCGCCGGGCTTCGCGTCGCCCCAGCCGCCGCCGAGCGCGCGGATCAGGTTGACGGTCGCCACGGCCTGCGAGCCCTGCAGATGGCTGGCCTGCAATTGCGACACGAGCACCGTCCGTTCGCTGTCGATCACGTTCAGATAGCTGACCTCGCCTTCCTCGTACTGCGTGCGCGAAAGGTGCGCCGACTGCTGCGAAGCGCTTACCGCGTCGTTCTGCTCGCGGATCTGATCGTCGAGCAGGCGCAGGTCGGAGAGATTGTCCTCGACGTCGCGGAAGGCCACGAGCACCTGCTGGCGATATTGCGCAACATCTTCTTCATACTTCGCGCGCGACTGTGCGAGATTCGCCCGGCGCCGGCCGCCGTCGAAAAGCGGCAGCGTGAGCGCCGTACCCGCGAGCGGCCCAAGCAGAAACGCGCGGCTCGACCACATGAACAGGTCGCCGAGCGTGGCCGACTCGAAGCCCGCCGCACCCGTGATGTTGAGCTGCGGGAAGAACGCCGACTTCGCGAGCCCCACGCGTGCGTTCGCGGCTGCCATGGCGCGCTCGGCGGCGGCCACGTCGGGGCGGCGCTCCAGCAGCGTGGAAGGCAGCCCCGGCGGCACTTGCGCCAGCACCGGCGCGAGCGGCGTTTCGGGGAATGTGAAGTCCGCGGGCGCCTTGCCGAGCAGGATCGCGAGGCTGTGCTCCGAGGCCGCGCGCTGACGCGCGACGCCCACCGCGTCGGCGCGTGCGCTCGCGAGCTCGTTGCGCGCCTGTGCCACGTCCAGCGCGCTGATGTCGCCTTCCTTGAAACGGCGCTCGACGAGCTTGAGCGCGTCTTCTCGCAGCGCCACCGTGCGGCGGTACAGATCGACGTCGGAGTCGAACTGGCGCAGCTGGAAGTAGTTCTGCGCGACGTCGGCCTGCAAGGCGAGCTGCACCGAGAGGAACAAGGCTTCGCTTTGCTGGGCGTCCGCCTGCGCGGCATGCACGTTCGAACTCACGCGGCCGAACAGATCCACCTCGTAGCTCGCCGTGGCCTGCGCACGCCACAGGGTTTGCGCGGGCACATTGGCGTTCTGCGGCAGATACAGCGAAGCCGGCGAGGCGCGCTCATAGGTCGGGCCGAAGCCCGCATCGATCGACGGGAACCACGAGGCGCGCGCGGCCTGCGTCACGGCGCGCGCCTGCTGCACGCGCGCGGCGGCCGCCTTGAGGTCCTGGTTCGCTTCGAGCGCCTGCTGCTCGAGCTTGTCTAGCGTCGGGTCGCCGAACACCGTCCACCATTCGCCGCGATGGGTGTCGTCGGCGGGCTGCGCGGGCGTCCACGTGCCCACGTCGTGCGGATTCGTGCTCTGCGTTTGCTGCGGCGCTTCCTTGTAGGCGGCGGGCACGGCGGCGTCGGGCACCTTGTAGGTCGGCTCGACCGAGCATGCCGCGAGCCAGGCAAAGAGCGCGACGCTCGCCGCGATTCGTGTGATACGCGCGAAGTGCCCGCCTCCCGGCGTGGCATCTCCGCTATAGCGCAAGCTGGATTCGTTAGTCATGTTGATCATTTTCCCTTGTCGCCTTACGCGTCGACCATCGACTGCGGCTTGCGCGCATTGTCCTTCTGCGCGACGTGAATCTTGCCGCCCGCGAGCGTGCGCAGTACCACATAGAACACCGGCGTGAGCAACAGGCCGAATGCGGTCACGCCGAGCATGCCGAAAAACACGGCCACGCCCATTGCATGACGCATTTCCGAACCCGCGCCGCTGGAGAGCACGAGCGGCACCACGCCCATGATGAACGCGATGGACGTCATCAGGATCGGGCGCAGACGCATGCGGCTCGCCTCGATGGCAGCGGAAAGCGGCGTGTGTCCGTCATGCTCCAGCTCGCGCGCAAACTCGACGATCAGGATTGCGTTCTTCGAAGCCAGCCCCACCAGTACCATCAAGCCGATCTGCGTGAAGATGTTGTTGTCGCCCTGGGTGAGCCACACGCCCGTTAGCGCACACAGCACGCTCATCGGCACGATCAGGATCACCGCGAGCGGCAGCGTCAAGCTCTCGTAAAGCGCCGCCAGCACGAGGAACACCAGCAGCACACTGATCGGGAAAACCCAGACGCCCGCATTGCCCGCCAGCACCTGCTGGTACGTGAGGTCGGTCCATTCGAACTTCACGCCGCGCGGCAGCACTTCAGCCGCGATGCGTTCCGCCGCCGCCTGCGCCTGGCCCGACGAATACCCGGGCGCCGGGCCACCGTTGATGTCGGCAGCGGTGTAGCCGTTGTAGCGCACCACCATCTCGGGGCCATACGTGGGCGTGACCGTGACGAGCGACGAGAGCGGCACCATTTCGCCCGCGGCGTTGCGCGTCTTCAGTTGCAGGATGTCGTCGCCCCTCTGGCGGAACGGCGCATCGGCCTGCACGCGCACCTGATACACGCGTCCGAAGCGGTTGAAGTCGTTCACGTAGAGCGAACCCAGATAGATCTGCATGGTGTCGAACACGTCCGTGACCGGCACGCCAAGCTGCTTCGCCTTCGTGCGGTCGAGATCGACGTTCAGTTGCGGCACGTTGATCTGATAGTTCGTGAACGTCGGGCCCAGTTCCGGCGTTTGCGCCGCGCGCTTGACGAAGTCCTGCGTCGCGCGGTTGAGCGCCTCATAGCCGAGCGCGCCATGATCCTCCAGCTGCATCTTGAAGCCGCCCAATGTACCGAGGCCGAGCACCGGCGGCGGCGGGAACACGGCGATGAACGAATCCTTGATACTGGCGTACTGCTGGTTCAGCGCACCCGCAATCGCACCTGCCGAAAGCGCCTTGCCCTTGCGCTCCTTGAACGGCTTGAGCGTGACGAACACAATGCCCGCGCTCGAACTGTTGGTGAAACCGTTCACCGAAAGGCCCGGGAACGCCACGGCACTTTCCACGCCGGGCTGTTTGAGCGCAATGGCGCTCATGTCGCGAATCACGTTCTCGGTGCGGTCGAGCGCAGCGCCATTGGGCAGTTGCGCGAACGCGATCAGATACTCCTTGTCCTGCGCGGGCACGAAGCCGCCCGGCACCACACGCGCCATCAGCACCGTTGCGGCGATCAGCACCACGTAGACCGCAAGCATCGCGCCCTTGTGGCGCAGCACGCCGTTTACGCCGCGCCCATAGCTTTCCGAGCCGCGATGGAACACCCGGTTGAAGCGGCGAAAAAAGCCACCGAGCACGAGGTTCATCCCACGCGTGAGCCAGTCTTCCTTCTCGCCGTGACCGCGCAGCAGCAGCGCCGAAAGCGCAGGCGAAAGCGTGAGCGAGTTGAACGCCGAGATCACCGTGGAAATAGCGATGGTCATCGCGAACTGCTTGTAGAACTGGCCGGTGAGACCGCTCATGAACGCGAGCGGCACGAACACGGCCACGAGCGTGAGCGCAATGGCGATGATCGGCCCGCTCACTTCCTGCATGGCCTTATACGTCGCATCGCGCGCGGATAACCCGCTGGCGATATTGCGCTCCACGTTTTCCACCACCACGATCGCATCGTCCACCACAATGCCGATCGCGAGCACCATACCGAACAGCGATAGCGCGTTGATCGAGAACCCGAACGCAAGCAAGAGCGAGAACGTCCCGACGATCGACACCGGCACCGCGATCAACGGAATGATCGAGGCGCGCCACGTTTGCAGGAACACGATCACCACGATCACCACGAGTGCGATCGCTTCGAGCAGCGTATGCACCACGGCTTCGATACTGGAGCGCACGAACTGCGTGGGGTCGTAGACGATGCGATAATCCACGCCCGCCGGCATGTCCTGCTTGAGTTCCTTCATTGCCGCGCGCACCTGGTCCGAAATCGCGAGCGAGTTCGCGCCCGGCGCCTGGTTGATGGCGAGCGCAACGGCCGGCTTGTTGTCGAGCAGCGAACGCAGACCGTATTCGGAGGCCGCCAGCTCGATACGCGCGATATCGCGCAGGTACGTCACGCCGCCATCGGGATTCGTCTTGACGATGATGTTGCCGAACTCGCTTTCCGTGCGCAGACGGCCCTGGGCATTCACGTTGAGCTGGAACGGCGTGCCAGGCACGCTAGGCGACGCGCCGATCACGCCCGCCGCCACCTGCACGTTCTGCTCGCGAATCGCGTTGACCACGTCGTTCGCGGTGAGATTGCGCTGTGCCACCTTCTGCGGGTCGAGCCAGATGCGCATGGCATAGTCGCCCGAGCCCCACAGCTGCACCTCGCCCACGCCCTGGATGTTCGAGAGGCGGTCCTTCACGTTGAGCAGCGCGTAGTTGCGCAGGTAGGTCATGTCGTACCGGTTGTCCGGCGAGATCAGGTGCACCACCATCGTGAGCGTGGGCGAGCTCTTGATGGTCGTGATGCCGAGGCGCTGCACGTCTTCCGGCAAGCGCGGCAGCGCCTGGTTCACGCGGTTCTGCACGAGCTGCGTGGCCTTGTCCGGGTCGGTGCCGAGGCGAAACGTGACCGTGAGCGTGAGATTGCCGTCGCTATTGGCTTGCGACTGCATGTACAGCATGTTCTCGACGCCGTTGATCTGCTCCTCGAGCGGCGCAGCGACGGCTTCGGCGATCACCTTCGGGTTCGCACCCGGATACTGCGCGTGGACCACCACCGAAGGCGGCACGACCTCGGGGTACTCGGAGATCGGCAACTGGAACAGCGCGATCACGCCGGCCAGCAGGATCAGCACGGACAGCACGCCCGCGAAGATCGGCCGGTCGATGAAGAATTTCGATATGTTCATGGGTTGCTCTTTTTCATGACGCTCAAGTTGACGCGAATCTTGCTGCTATCTTACTGCTTAGGCATCCTGACTGATGCACAGGCGTAGGCTGCGATTGCCTACGGCCGCCGCTCGTCAGGACGTCTTCGCTGTCTTGGCGCCGGGGTTCGCTGCGGTGTTGGACGAATCGGCGTCGGGGTCGCCGTTCATCGGCACGATGTGCGAGCGCACGGCTTCACCGGGACGCACGCGCTGTGTGCCGTTCACCACCACGTGGTCGCCTGCCTTCAGGCCGCCCAGAATCACGCGCAGGTTGCCCTGCTGCCCGCCCGTTTGCACGGTGCGGTACGCGATCTTGCCGCTGTTATCCACGACGTACACAAACTTCTTGTCCTGGTCGGTGCCGATGGCGGCGTCGTCCACGAGCAGCGCCGGGTGCGGGGCGCTCCCGCCCACCTTGATGCGCGCGTACAGCCCCGGCACCAGCGCGCCGTCGGCGTTGTCGAAGCGCGCGCGCACACGGATCGTGCCCGACGTGGTGTCGAGGCGGTTATCCACCGACTCGATCGTGCCCGTGCGCGAATAGCCCGATTCGTTCGCAAGACCCAGTTGCACCGGCACCTTCGAACCATCCTTCATGCGGCTGATGTAGTCGAGATAGGTCTGCTCGTCGGCGTCGAATTCGGCGTAGATGGGCGAAACGGAAACGAGCGTCGTGAGCGGTGCGGCGCTCGCCCCAGCCGATACGACGTTGCCCACCGTGATCTCGGCGCGCGACACGCGCCCGGCAACCGGCGCGACGATGCGCGTGTAGCCCAGATTGATCTGCGCAGCTTCGAGCGCGGCCTGCGCGGCCTTGAGATTCGCGTTCGCTTCGCGCGAGGCGTTTTGCTTCTCGTCGTAATCGCGCTTTGCGATGGCGTTGTCGCCAATGAGGCGCTGCGCGCGCTCCCAGTCGCTTTGCGCGTAGCCCGTGCGAGCCTGTGCGGCGGCGAGCTGCGCGGCGGCTTGATCGACGGCCGCCTGGTACGGGCGCGGGTCGATCACGAACAGCGTTTCGCCCTGCTTCACGAGCGCGCCGTCACGGAAGTTCACGGACACGATCGTGCCGGAAACCTGCGGACGTATCTCCACTTTCTCGACGGCGGCCATGCGGCCCGAATAGCTCTGCCAGTCGGTGATGGTGCGATTGAGCACGGCTGCGACATCGACCTCGGGTGCGGGCGGCGCTTCAGCGGCAACGGCAGGGTGCGAGTCGAGGCGGATGGCGCCGAGGGTGCCGAGGCCCGCTACCACGAGCGCGCCAATGACCGCTAGCGCGATACGGGTTCGGGATTGCGAAAAAAGTGACATGTCGGACTCCAGAAATAATGGTTGATTGTTCTTCACTGGTTCGGCAGCACCGCCGCAAGGATGCTTCGCTTATGACGCGCCCGCGTCGAAGCAACATTGGAAAAACCGTACGGCTTCGCTGAGCGCGGCCGGATGCGCCGCGAGGTTCGCGTGCGAGACGCTCGGGTAGCGCACCACCTGGGTGCGCACGCCCGCGTCGATCAGGCGGCTCGCGTACTTTTCCGCTTCGATGTGCAGCACGTCGTTCTGTGCGGTCACGATGAGCGTGGGCGGCAAGCCCCCAAGACGCAGCGATTCGAGCGGCGCGGCGTACGGATGCATGCGCTGCGTCGCATCGGGCAGATACGCGCGATAACACGCCGCGCATTCGCTTGCGGTGATATCCGAGCCAAGGCGCGCCTCGTCGCCAAGACGCGTGAGGCTCGGGTCGAGCATCGGCGCAAACAACGCCTGCGCCGCGAGCTTCACGTCGCCCCGATCGCGTCCCATGAAGGCGAGCACGTTGGCGATCTGGCCGCCCGCGTCGTGGCCCGCCGCAATCACGCGCTTCGGATTGCCGCCGAAGGCGCGGGCCCGCGTAAGCGCCCACAGTGCCGCGCGATGCGCATCTTCGGGCGCGGCGGGAAATGGGTGCTTTGGCGCGAGCGAATACCCCACGCTCACCACGAGCGCTGGTAAGCGTTCTGCGAGAAAACGACCGATAGCATCCGCTTCATCGATCGACCCGCGCACAAAGCCGCCGCCGTGGAAATACAGCAACACCGGTAGACCATTCGCGGCTTCCGGTCGGTACAGGCGCAGCGGAATCTGCTGAGCGTAGCCTTCGATTACCGCGTCGGTCGTGAGCAGCGCGCGCGCCTTGCCGGGCTTGGCGGGCGCGGTAACAGGCAAGGCCGCAGGCACTTCGGCGAGCGGCGCTTCCTCCGCGGAGGACCAAGACGTTGAGCGTTTAAAGACATCCATGTCAAATCGGCGCAATGCGCGAGAGTAGATTCGAATGGAGCGAATTGTGGGTTCGGCAGACTTGCAAATAAATGCCTATAATCCGGCAACACAATTCGGCGCATCTGAACAATCTGTCTCCTCTTTCTGCGCGGGCGTTTCTTTCGAACGCCGCGCGCCGTGCGACCGAAGCTTTTTGGAGAGTGGCAATGGACCGCCTTCAGGCCATGCAGGTGTTCACCCGCGTCGTCGATACCAACAGCTTCACCCGCGCTGCCGAAACGCTCGACATGCCGCGCGCATCGGTCACGACGATCATTCAGAATCTCGAAGCGTTTCTCGGCGTGCGCCTCATGCACCGCACCACGCGCCGTCTGTCGCTCACGCCGGATGGCGCCGCGTACTACGAGCGCTGCGTGCGCATTCTCGCGGACGTCGAGGAAACGGAAACCACATTCCAGGATCGCAACCGCAAGCCGCACGGCAAGCTGCGCATCGATATGCCCGGCTCGATCGGGCGGCTCATCGTGATTCCATCGCTGTGCGAGTTCCACGGGCGCTATCCGGACATCGACCTGCAACTCGGACTATCCGATCGCCCCGTGGACTTGCTGCAGGAAGGCGTGGATTGCGTGGTGCGCGTGGGTGCGCTGCAGGATTCGTCGCTGGTCGCGCGGCGCATTGGCATTTTCGAAGGCGTATCGTGCGCGGCGCCGTCGTACCTGGAGCACCACGGCACGCCGCAAACGCTCGAAGAACTGGCCGAGCATCGCGCCGTGAATTACTTCTCGTCGCGCACGGGGCGCGTGATGGACTGGGCGTTTCTCGTCGACGGCAAGGAAGTGGAAATCAAGCTCAAGAGCATGGTCTCGGTGAACGACGCGGACGCTTATGTGACCTGCGGCATCGAAGGCTTCGGCCTGATTCAGGGGCCACGCTACATGGTGCTGCCGCACCTGAAGTCGGGCGCGCTCGTCGAAGTGCTGCCCGACTACAAGCCGCTGCCCATGCCGATTTCCGCCGTCTATCCGCACAGCCGCCATCTGTCACCGAAAGTGCGCGTGTTCGTGGACTGGATCGCCGAAGTGTTCGACCGCTGCCCGCTCCTGAGCGGCCGCGCCTCGCTCGACAAGGCCTGCACGATGCGCACGCTCGAAGAGCGTGAAAACGCGCCGGCGCTCGAAACGCCCGTTATTTCGGAATGGGCCGCATAGGCTGGGCCGCATAGGCTGGGCGGCGTAACGCCGTCGCGCTGCGCCAACCCTGGAAGCCGCGCCCGCAGAGGCTTCCGCGGGCGCGGCGCAGCGATTGTTCCAGATTTTCGACAATTGCTTTCGCGTTCCGGCCGTTTATCGCAAACGGCTGCGCAACTACATTTGCTCCTGTCGCCGCGACCCACGTGGCACCAGTACAAAAGGAGCAGATCATGAAACGCACTCTCGCAACCGCCATTGGCGCCACGCTCGTTTTCTCGCTCGCCGCTAGCGTTTCCGCCTTCGCGCAGGACAACAGCGCTCCAAAAACCCGCGCCGAAGTGAAGGCGGAAATCGCTGCCGCGTATCGGGACGGCACGCTGCCCTCGCTGAACAAGACGAGCTACCCCGAGCAAAGCCTGATCGGCCGCACGCAAGCGCAACGCATCGCGCTGCAGGAAAGCCGCGCGAACAACGCCCAGCGCGTTGCGCAGGCTGGCGAATAAGCCCGCACGACGAAAAACGTAGGAGTCCAGCATGAATTCGACCGTACCTTCCGAACTCGAGCAGTGGGACAACACCACGCCCGTGTGGACGCCGTTTCGGCATTGAAATTTGAAGCGCGCGTGAAGATGTGAAAAGTGTGAAAAGGCCCGGCGATTTTGCAACCGTCGGGCCTTGGCGTTATCGATTCACGAAATCCGGCTCGAAAAACACCCAGCGCACGAGAGGAAAGCGCGCCTGCAGATCGGCTTCGATCTCGTTGATCGTTTCGACCATGGTGCGGCTGTGCTCGTAGTCGAGCATTTCGCACTGCACTGCCACCATCACCTCCTTGCCCCATTGCAGGGTAATGAGGCTGATGATGCTGCGAATCTCGGGCCGCGCGCGCAGGAACGATTCGATATCGCGCCGCATTTCCGGGCTTGCCGATTCGCCGACGATCATCGACTTCACTTCGCGCGCGATGAACCACGCAATCAGCATGAGCAGCACGCCCACGCCAATCGAGCCGCATGCATCCCATACCGGATTGCCCATGATGACCGTGAGCAGCACGGCGGCGAACGCAATGGCGAGGCCCGCCAGCGCGGCGATGTCCTCGCCCGCCACGACGAGCAGGTCGGAATCGCGCGTTTCGCGCGCCCAGCGCCACAGCGATTTCGTGGGCGCGCCCTTGCGAATCTCACGCATCGCGCCGTAAAGCGAAAACGCTTCGAGCACCACGGAAATGCCGAGCACGACGAGCGCCACATACACGAATCGCAACGGCTCGCGCGCAATCAGCCGATGTACGCCCTCGTACACCGAGAACGCGCCGCCCACGAAGAACAGCAGCAGCGCCACGAGCAGCGAGTAGAAGTTGATCGCGCGGCCCGTGCCCATGGGATGCAGCGGCGTGGGCGGCTCGCGCGACTGGCGCAGGCCGAAGAGCAGCAGCAGTTGATTGCCGCAGTCGGCCGTGGAGTGAATCGCCTCCGCGAACATCGATCCCGAACCCGTGAACGCCGCGGCAGCGTACTTGCAGACCGCTATGCCGAAGTTCGCAGCGAGCGCGTAGAAGATGGCTTTCGGCGATTCTCCGCTCATACGGCCCTCATGCGACGTCCACGCGCGCCGGGCCTGCGCTCAGTTCGCCGATCACGCGTGCGTCGTTGAAGTTTTCTGCGCGGAAGATCGCCAGCACTTCGTCCACGTTTTCCGGCGCGCAGGCCACGAGCAGGCCGCCCGAGGTTTGCGGGTCGGTGAGCAGCGTGCGGGCGCTTTCAGGCAGGCTGGCCGCGAGCCCGACGGCGTCGCCGTACGAGGCCCAGTTGCGGCCCGAGGCGCCCGTGTACACACCGTCATCCACGAACTTCTGCACGCCCGGCAGCCACGGCAGGTCGGCGTAGTGCACGCGCGCCGTGAGATTCGCGCCACGCGCGATTTCGAGCATGTGGCCGAGCAGGCCGAAACCTGTCACATCCGTCATGGCGTGCACGCCGGGCAGTTCTGCGAGCGTCGCGCCCGGCTTGTTGAGCATGGTCGCGGCGGTCACCATCGCCTGGTAGCCTGTGTCGTTGAGCAGTTCCTTCTTGAGCGCGGCGGAAAGCACGCCCACGCCCAGCGGCTTGCCGAGCACGAGCACGTCGCCGGCTTTCGCCGACGCGTTGCGCTTCACGCGCTCGGGATGCACCACGCCGAGCGCCGCCAGGCCGTAAATGGGCTCCACGGAGTCGATCGAATGGCCGCCCGCCACGGGAATGCCCGCCGCCGCGCACACGTCCTCGCCGCCGCGCAGCACCTGCGCGATCACGTCGTGCGGCAGCACGTTGATCGGCATGCCCACGAGCGCCAGCGCGAGGATCGGCTTGCCGCCCATGGCGTAGACGTCCGAGAGCGCGTTGGTCGCGGCGATGCGGCCAAAGTCGTACGGATCGTCGACGATCGGCATGAAGAAGTCCGTCGTCGCGACGATGGCCTGCTCGTCGTTGAGCTTGTAGACGGCGGCGTCGTCGGCGGTCTCGGTGCCGACCAGCAGGTTCGGAAACGCGGTGGTGAGCGGCGTGCTGCGGGCGAGCAGCGCGGAAAGCACGCCCGGCGCGATCTTGCAGCCGCAGCCGCCGCCGTGCGAAAGGCTCGTGAGGCGCGGCACGGCGGCGCCAATGGCGGGTTTGTCGTTCATGTCTGGAAATCGTCCTGAAAGTGCCGGATGAGTGTTCGTATTATGGAGCAATCGCCGGACGGGCGATGCGGGCGGCGCGCACGCGCCGCGGCACCGTTCAGCCGCGCCCGGCGGCCTGGCCCGCGGCGTTCGCGGTGAAGTCGCCCGCGTGGAGCGTATCGACGAGCCATTGCGGATCGTCGTGCGGCAGATCGTGCCCCGCCCACGGATGCTCCACGTGCGGCGCGCCCCAGGCGCGCGCGAGCCGCGCCGAGCAAACGGGGTTCACGAGCCCGTCGCCTTGCGACGACACCACGAGCACCGCACAGCGCGGCGCGGCGCACGCCTTGAAGCGCGCGGCGGCGGCTAGCTGGCGCAGCGCGTTCGCGCGGCTCACGTGGGCGCTCGCGCGGATCGCCCGCCACGTTTCGAGGTCGGCAGCGAGCGTGTCGCGGCGCGCGCAAGTGAGCCCGTGGATCAGCGTCTCGGCAATGTCGCCGCTATCGCCGCCATCCCAGTGCCGCGCCACGCGCACGAGCGCGGGCCACGCCGAGGGCCGCAAGCGCTCGTGAATGTGGCTAAAAGGCCGCATGCTCGTATTTACGAGCGCGAGCCGGTCTATTTCTTCGGGGTAACGCAGCGCCCACGCCGTCGCCACCATGCCGCCCAGCGACATCGCCAGCACGCGGTATGGCGCGCGTGCGCCGTGCCGCTGCGCCTCGGCGCGCAGCGCGTCCACGTAGTCGTCCACCGCGAGCGGCGAGCGTACGTGCGCCGCGGTGCCGTTGCCCGGCAGGTCGATCGGCAGCACGCCGTCGCGCGCCGCAAGCCGCGCGGCGAACGCGCCCCAGTGGCGCGATTCACGCGTGAGGCCGCGCAGCAGGATCCACGGTTCGCTCATGTGCCCGGCTTGCGATACCAGTGCCCGATCGCGCTTTTCAGCACCTCCTCGCGTATCACGCCCTCGGGCAGCCAGCGCTGCGCGGAATACGCGGCGCGCGTGAGGAATTCGAACAGATTCGCGTGACGCCGCAACACACGCGCCGTGCGATGCTGCAAGAGCGGATTGAACATGCCCTGGCGCGAAAAAATCTGGCGCGGGTTCTTCTTGATCCACAGCCACGAGCCCAATTCGAGTGTGAGCGGCAGAAAGATGTTGCTGTCGGGCGCGCGATCGTACGCGCAATCCCACAAGTCGCCGTGCAGCAAATATTGATGGCTCTGCGGCTCGAAGGTGTAGCCGTGATGCGGATGCGCGCGCTCGAACATCGTCTTGAGTACGTACATTTCGGGCAGATGGCGTATGAGGCGGCGCGTGCGCGCGTACGGAAACCAGATGCTGTCGGTCCAGCCGTACCCCGAATGGCAGTCGAGTGCGAAGGAAAGCGGGCGCCGCGTGAGCTCTTCGTCGACGATCTTCAGGAGCGCCTGCGCCTCGATCTCCATGGCCGCGCCGCGCCGCCCCCGATACCACGGCAGCCACGAGCCGACGCGCTGGCCGCCCGCGAGAAAGGGCACGCGCTCGTCGGCGTCCTGCGGCGCGTTGCGCATGAGGTCCACGCCGTTCGGATTCGCACGCGTGGCGAGCCACATGCCACCGGGATTGAGGATCGGCGCGAACACGATGCGCACGGACTCGAGCTGGCGCAGGAGCAGTTCGTCCCAGGCAAGACGCCCCACCAGTGCGCGCATGTAGTCGAGCACGAGCTGCGAGCCAATGCGCTCGAGCCCATGAATGCCCCCGAAAAAACCAATGCCGGGCGCGGCCGGATCGCGCGAGCCGATTGCCGCCACATAGAGAGGAAACGTGCGGCCGCGCACCTCGACTTCGCCCTCGCTGCGAATGTCGAGCCAGCGTGCGCCGGCATCGAGGATCATCTTGAGATCCTCGTATTCCTCGAAGCTGTCAGGTAGGAAGCTCAGTGCCTGCATATGGCGCCGGGTTTCGTCGCTCGTTTGGATGGGGCCGCCTAGGTGGGGCCGCCCAGGTCGGGGCCGCGTTGTGCGGCCGCATTGTCTACAACTGCCTTGCACCCGCCGCCCCTGTCGACAATGAGTCACCAACAAGTCAGGAAAACCAGGGACAGCAAGTACGTTGCCCATCAATATAGCCGCTTCCCGTGATATTGAGCGTGACAGATGTTTGGCGTCATGCCTCTGTCACATCCATCGCGTTTTTTCTGCGCCAGGAAGACCGTAAAACATGTAGTCGTCTAGACGTCGCGACACCTTCACTCAACCGTCACAGTCGCTTCCTAGAATGAGCCCTCGACTACACAGCGACGGATTGTTATGGACGCCATACGCATCGAACGCCTCTCGAAAAGCTTCGACAGCGGCCGCAAGGCACTCGACGAAATCAACCTGCGCGTAGGCGTTGGCGAGATGGTCGCGCTGATCGGCGCATCGGGCTCGGGCAAATCGACCTTGCTACGCCATATTGCGGGCTTCACGGCTTCCGACCCGCAGCCTTCGCGCATCGAGATTCTTGGTCGTCCTATTCAGCAGGACGGCCGCATCGTGCGCGAAGTGCGCCGCATTCGCCGCGACATCGGCTTCGTGTTTCAGCAGTTTAATCTCGTGCATCGCCTCACCGTCGAAACGAACGTGCTGATCGGCGCGCTATCGCGGCTGCCGTTGTGGCGACGCCTCACGGGCCGCTTTCCGCGCGCCGAGCGCGAGCTGATGCTTGCCGCGCTCGGCGAAGTCGGCATCGCGCACAAGGCCGCTGAGCGCGCCTCGAATCTCTCGGGCGGCCAGCAGCAGCGCGCGGCGCTCGCCCGCGCGCTCGTGCAGCGCGCGCGCCTCATTCTCGCAGACGAACCGATCGCCTCGCTCGACCCCACATCGTCGCGCCGCGTGATGGACATGATGCGCATGCTCAACCGCGATCACGGCTTGACGGTGGTCGTCTCGCTGCATCAGGTCGACATCGCCATGGAGTACTGCCCGCGCACCATTGCGCTGCGCGACGGGCGCGTGGTGTACGACGGCGCTTCGGCAGCGCTCACACCCGCCCTGCTGCAACAGCTGTATGGCAACGCCGCGCGCGAACTGCTCGAACCCGATGCTGCACCGTCCGCGGCAACGCGCTTCGGCGCGCAGCCTCGCGCGGCCTGATGACGCAACCCAACCCTTATTCAACCCGCAACGTTTCCCCTCATCACGGACCGCCCCAATGAAACTGTTCCGCTCCATGCTCTCCTGGTGCGCCGCCGGCGCCGTCGCGTTTGCCTCGCTCGGCAGCGCGGCCGCGCACGCGGAAGACCTCAGCTTCGGCATCATCTCGACCGACTCGTCGGCGGTGCTCAAGCAACGCTGGCAACCGTTCATCGACGATCTGAACAAGCAGACCGGCCTGCACGTGAATGCGTTCTTCGCCACCGACTACTCGGGCATCATCGAAGCGATGCGCTTCAACAAGGTGCAGATCGGCTACTTCGGCAATGCTTCGGCCATGGAAGCCGTGGACCGCTCGAATGGCGAGATCTTCGCGAAGGTGCTCTACGCGAACGGCGACACGGGCTACAAGTCGGTGCTCATCACCAACGTGAACAGCCGCGTGAAGACGATCGACGATGTGTTCAAGAATACTAAGGATCTCACGCTCGGCTGGGGCGACCCCAATTCGACCTCGGGCACGCTGATTCCGGGCTATTACCTCTTCGCGAAACACGGCATTTCGGTGAACGCGACGAACTTCAAGACCGTGCTGCCGTCGAGCCACGAAGCGAACCTGCTTGCCGTGGTGAACAACAAGGTGGATATCGCCACCAACAACACCATCGAGCTTTCCACGCTTGAACAGAAGCACCCGGACCGCTTTGCCCAGGTGCGAGTGCTGTGGACCTCGCCGCTCATTCCGTCCGATCCGCTCGTGTATCGCAAGGATCTGCCTGAAGCCACGAAGCAAAAGCTGCGCGACTTCTTCTACCACTACGGGAAGACCGATCCGCGCGAGAAGAAGATCATGGCCGATATCACCGGCTATGCAGGCTTCGCGCCCGCCAGCGACGCGCAACTCCTGCCGATCCGCCAGGTCGCGCTGTTCCAGCAGAAAGAGAAGATCACAGCCGACACGCATCTCTCCGACGACGACCGCAAGAGCCAGATCGCGGCCATCGACGCGAAGATCGGCGCGCTCGCCGCACCTGCGAAGCAGTAATGGGCGCAATGGATTTCGACAGCTCACGCGCCGTGCCGCAGGCAGAAGTCGCGAGGCCCGTTGCCGGGCCGGCGGCGGCGCCAGACGTCGCCGCCGCGCCGCAAGCGGCCGCCCTTGCTGCGAGCAGGCTGGCAGGCAAGCGCAGCTGGTCCTCGCTCGCGCTCTGGGCCATCGTGTTCGTGCTGCTCGGCGTGGCGTGGCGCGGCGCCGACATGCGCCCGCTCGACCTCTTCTCCGACTCCGCGAACATGGGCACGTTCGCGCGCGGCTTCTTCCCGCCGGACTTCACGGAATGGCGCACGTATGCCCAGGAGATGTGGGTCACGGTCGCGGTGGCGCTGTGGGGTACGGCGCTCGCCATCGTCTGCGCGGTGCCGTTCGGGCTCATGTCGGCGCACAACCTCGCGCCCGCGTGGGTGCTGCATCCCGTGCGGCGATTGATGGACGCGTGCCGCGCCATCAACGAGATGGTGTTCGCGATGCTCTTCATCGTGGCCGTGGGCCTCGGGCCGTTCGCGGGCGTGCTGGCCTTGTGGGTGCACACCACAGGCGTGCTCGCGAAGCTCTTTGCGGAAGCGGTGGAAGCCATCGACCCGCGCCCCGTGGAAGGCGTGCGCGCGACGGGCGCCTCGACGCTCGACGAGATCATCTACGGCGTTCTGCCCCAGGTCATGCCGCTGTGGATCTCATACGCGCTCTACCGGTTCGAGTCGAATGTGCGCTCGGCGATGGTGGTAGGCATGGTGGGCGCGGGCGGCATCGGCGTCGTGCTGTATGAGGAAATCCGCTCGTTCGATTATCAGCAGACCAGCGCCGTTCTCATCATGGTGATCGTCGTCGTCACGGCCATCGATCTCATCTCCGCAAGACTGCGTGCGCGCGTGATCTAACGCATTCCCCAACAGCCGCGCAAGCCGAATCGAAACACAACGACGGCTCGCGCGGCTTTTCTCTGTTTCTGGCCGCCACGCGCGTTCGCTGGAATAATCACACGATTGCGGCCGCAACGGCCCGCGTCTCCAACAAACCATTCGATTCGCAATCCCAATGGCCAGTTTCGTCGTTCTGCTGGTCCTGCTCTCGGCACTCATGCACGCGAGCTGGAACGCCTTCCTCCATCTATCGGGCGACCGCCTCTGGCTGCTCGGCATGTTCTCGGTGCCGTACATCGTCGTGAGCGCGATCGCCGTGTGCGTGCTGCCGCTGCCCGCGCAGGCGAGCTGGCCGTAGATCGCCGCTTCGGTGGTGCTGGAGTTCGTATACTGCTTCACGCTGATCCGCGCCTATCGCAGCGGCGACTTCGGGCAGATCTACCCCATCGCGCGCGGGCTTTCTCCGCTGCTCGTATTCGCGGGCGCGCTCGTGTTCGCGCACGAAGACCTGCATGCGCTCGCGGTCACGGGCGTCGCGCTCGTTCCGCTTGGCATCATGTCGCTCGCCTTCCGGCGCGGCATGCGCTTTTCGGGCGAGAGCGTGCCGTATGCGCTGCTCACGGGCCTTTTCATCGCGATGTATTCGGTCGTCGACGGCCTCGGCGCGCGCCTGTCCGGCAACGGCCGCGCTCACGGCGTATTGCCTCGTGATCGAGGCGTTCCGTTATTTGCCAATCGCGATGGTTTCCGCGCTGCGCGAACTCTCGTCGGTCTTCGCCGTGCTGATCGGCTGGCTGTTCATGAACGAGAAGCTCACGGCGCGCCGCATGGTGGCATGCACGCTCGTGACTTGCGGGGCCGTGCTGATCCGGCAGTGAGCGGCCTGTGCGTAGCGACTGCTTCGCTCACACGAACGCGGGTAACGTCGTATCGATCGCCTCGGCAAGCGTGTCGAACGCGGGCGCGATCTCCTCGTCGGGCACGCAGGCATAGCCGATCAGCAAGCCCGGGTTCGCGCGCTCGCGCGACGAGTAATACCCCGAAAGCGGCCGCACCACGATATTGCGCGCGAGCGCGGCTTCGGCCACGGCGCGGTCGTCGCTGCCTTCGGGCAGCTGCATCACGACGTGCAGGCCCGCGTCGCCGCCTATGGCGGGCAACGCGTCGCCGTAGCGGCGCGAAACCGCGTCCAGCAGCACCTGGCGGCGCTGGCCGTAGAGCGCGCGCATCTTGCGGATATGCGAGGTGAAGTGCCCTTCGGCGATGAACTCCGCGAGCACGGCCTGCTGCAGCAATTGCCCCTCGCGATACAACTCCGCGCTCGCGGTCGCGAAGCTTTCCGCCAGCGCTTGTGGCGCGACGAGATAGCCCACGCGCAAGCCCGGAAACAGCGTCTTGCCGAAGCTCCCCACGTAGATCACCTGCCCCGCCGTATCGAGCCCCTGCAATGACGCGAGCGGGCGGCTGCCGTAACGGAACTCGCTGTCGTAGTCGTCCTCGATGATCCAGCACTGATGCTGGCGCGCGTACTCGAGCAACATGCGCCGGCGCGCGAGGCTCATCACCATGCCGAGCGGATACTGGTGCGAAGGCGTGACGAGCATGAGGCGCGGCGGCGGCGCGGCGAAGTCGTCGGCCGACGGGTTGAGGCCTTCGCTGTCCACGGCGATCGGCCGCGTACTGAGGCCTGAGACGTGCAGCACGCTGCGCACGCCCCAGTAGCACGGGTCTTCGGTCCAGATGGTGTCGCCGGGGTCGGAGAGCAGACGCACGGCCAGGTCGATGGACTGGTGAATACCCGTCGTGATGATGATCTGCTCCGGCGAGCAGCGCACCGAGCGAGAGGTGCGCAGATAGTCGGCCAGCACGTGGCGCAGCAGCGCGAGCCCGCCGCCGGGCGCGTAGGTCAGCAGGTCCGGGCGCAGGCTGCGCCAGTACTTGTTGTGCAGACGCGTCCACACGCGCGCGGGGAAGCGGGAGACGTCGGGCACGCCGGGCATGAACGCGCCGCCCTGACGCTTCGATACGCCTGCGCTGGTAATCAGGCGCGTGCCGCGTGCCGAGAGTGCGCGCGCCGTGGGGCGCTGCGGGTGCTTGGCGGCTTCCAGTCCGCTTGCCTCCGCGGTTCCAGGTGCCGCCGCGGCAAGCGTTTCCGCGCCCTGCACGCTTTGGCGGTTAGTTGCAACACGTCCTGCAGCCGGCGCGGCTCCTGGTAGTTCAGTATTTTTCCGCGGTTGCATAGAGCCAATTTCCGTCGCGCCCACGATCTCGTCGGGCGACGTGTCCGCCACGAAAGTGCCGCGCCCCGTCGCCGACGTGACATAGCCTTCGAGCACCAATTGTTCGTAGACCTGCGTCACGGTATTGCGCGCAATCCCCAGCTCCGCCGCCAGCAGCCGCGACGACGGCACCCGCGCCCCGGCCGGCAGCTCGCGCGAAAGGATCGCCTGCTGCAGCAGCTTGTGCAGTTGCCGGTACACCGGCTGGGCGCTTCCGCGGTCGAGCCGTTGGGCCAGCCAATCGGACAGAACACTCGCACGCATCGAAATTGGCTCCTAAATATTGCACTGAATGGCTCTGAAAATTAGAGCCAAACCTGAGTATAGTCGCGACATGGACTGCTTGCTGGTCCGCCAACCAACCTCAGAACTGACACCGATTCCACAGGAGATGAACGTGAGCAAGAACGCCGATCTGCAAAGCCGCAAGAACGCCATTACCCCGCGCGGCGTGGGCGTGATGTGTGACTTCTACGCCGAGCGCGCCGAAAACGCCGAGCTGTGGGACGTGGAAGGCCGCCGCTTCATCGACTTCGCCGCCGGTATCGCCGTGTGCAACACGGGCCACCGCCATCCGAAGATCGTCGCCGCGATCAAGGCGCAGCTCGACCAGTTCACGCACACCGCCTACCAGATCGTGCCGTACGAGTCGTACGTCTCGCTGGCCGAAAAGGTCGCCCAGCGCGCGCCGGGCAGTTTCGCCAAGAAGGCCGCCTTCTTCACGACGGGCGCCGAAGCCGTCGAAAACGCCGTGAAAATCGCACGTGCCCATACGGGCCGTCCGGGCGTGATCGCCTTCGCGGGCGGCTTCCACGGCCGCACGATGATGGGCATGGCGCTCACGGGCAAGGTCGCGCCGTACAAGCTCGCGTTCGGCCCGTTCCCGGCCGACGTGTACCACGCCCCGTACCCGAACTCGGTCCACGGCATCAGCACGGCCGACTCGCTCAAGCACATCGACATGCTGTTCAAGGCCGACATCGATCCGAAGCGCGTCGCCGCGATCATCTTCGAACCGGTGCAGGGCGAAGGCGGCTTCTACCAGGCACCGGCTGACTTCGTGCGCGGCCTGCGCAAGATCTGCGACACGCACGGCATCCTGCTGATCGCCGACGAAGTGCAAACGGGCTTCGCGCGCACCGGCAAGCTGTTCGCGATGGAACACTACGACGTCGCGCCGGACCTCATGACGATCGCCAAGAGCCTGGCAGGCGGCATGCCGCTCTCGGGCGTGGTGGGCCGCGCGGAAGTCATGGACGCGGCAGCGCCCGGCGGTCTCGGCGGCACGTACGCGGGCAATCCGCTGGCTGTGGCGTCGGCGCATGCGGTGATCGAGATCATCGAAGAAGAAAAGCTCTGCGAGCGCGCCACGAAGCTCGGCGACAAGCTCAAGGCCAAGCTCAGCGCGATGAAGGCCGACGTGCCGCAAATCGCCGACGTGCGCGGCCCAGGCGCGATGAACGCGGTTGAGTTCTGCAAGCCGGGTACGAACGAGGCCGACGCCGACTTCACGAAGCGCGTGCAGACCGCCGCGCTGAACCGCGGCCTGCTGCTGCTCGTGTGCGGCGTGTACTCGAACGTCGTGCGCTTCCTGTTCCCGCTGACGATCCAGGACAACGTGTTCGACGAAGCGCTCGCGATCCTCGAAGAGTCGATCAAGGAAGCTGTGGGCGTGCCGGCGTAAGCCTCCACCGCATTCTGGCCCGTGAGCGGCGGGCCATCCGCGAAACGGCACACCGGCGTTTGCCGCTGTGCCGTTCGTCGTTCTAAAAGAATCGAATCAACGCCTACCTGGAGTTCAGGAATGAACCTGAAAGACGCATCGCTGCTGCAACACAACGCCTTTATCAATGGCGAATGGCAAGGCGCCGAAGACGGCGCCACGCTCGAAGTCAAGAACCCCGCCACCGGCGCGGTCATCGGCACGGTGCCGCGCATGGGTGCCGCGGAAACGCGCCGCGCGATCGCCGCCGCGAACGCTGCATGGCCCGCATGGCGCGCGAAGACCGCGAAGGAGCGCAGCGTTATCCTGCGCAAGTGGCATGACCTGATGATGGAAAACGCCGACGACCTGGCACTCATCCTCACCACGGAACAAGGCAAGCCCCTCGCCGAGGCGAAGGGCGAGATCGGCTACGCTGCGTCGTTCCTCGAATGGTTCGCGGAGGAAGGCAAGCGTATCTATGGCGACACGATCCCCACGCCCGCCAACGACAAGCGTATCGTCGTGACGAAGGAACCCGTGGGCGTGTGCGCCGCGATCACGCCGTGGAATTTCCCCGCCGCGATGATCACCCGCAAGGTCGGCCCCGCGCTCGCGGCAGGTTGCCCGATCGTGCTCAAGCCCGCCGAAGCCACGCCGTTCTCGGCGCTCGCGCTGGCCGTGCTAGCCGAGCGCGCGGGCGTGCCGCGTGGTGTGTTCAGTGTCGTGACGGGCGACCCGAAGGCGATTGGCGGCGAGCTCACGAGCAACCCGACCGTGCGCAAGCTCTCGTTCACGGGCTCGACGCCGGTGGGCCGCCTGCTCATGGGCCAGTGCGCCTCGACGGTCAAGAAGGTCTCGCTGGAACTGGGCGGCAACGCGCCGTTCATCGTATTCGAAGACGCCGATCTCGATGCGGCCGTAGCCGGCGCCATCGCCTCGAAGTATCGCAACAGCGGCCAGACCTGCGTGTGCACGAACCGCTTCTACGTGCACGACGCCGTGTACGACGCGTTCGCGGCCAAGCTGCGCGACGCGGTGGAAAAGCTCAAGGTCGGCCTCGGCACAGAGGCTGGCGTGACGCAAGGCCCGCTCATCAACGAAGCGGCCGTGCTGAAGGTGGAATCGCACATCGAAGATGCGCTCGCAAAAGGCGCCCAGGTGACCACGGGCGGCAAGCGCCACGCGCTCGGCCACGGCTTTTTCGAGCCGACCATTCTCACCGGCGTCACGCCCGCGATGAAGGTTGCGCGCGACGAAACCTTCGGGCCGCTCGCGCCGCTGTTCCGCTTCTCGTCGGATGAAGAAGTGATCAGGATGGCGAACGATACCGAGTTCGGTCTCGCCGCCTACTTCTACAGCCGCGACATTGGCCGCGTGTGGCGCGTGGCCGAAGCGCTCGAATACGGCATGGTGGGCATCAACACCGGCCTGATCTCGAACGAAGTCGCGCCGTTTGGCGGCGTGAAGCAGTCCGGCCTTGGCCGCGAAGGCTCGCACTATGGCGTGGACGACTACGTAGTGATCAAGTACATGTGCATGGCGGGCATGTAACGACCAGACGAAAAACGGGCGCCTTCTCAGGCGCCCGTTCGGATCGTAAAAGGGAGCCGGCGCCGCAATGCGCCGGCTTTTTTTACGTGCTTACTGCGCGGCGCCGACCGGCGTCACCTGTGTCGCATAAGCGGAAACGAACACAGCGTGGATCGTGTCGCCGACCTTCAAAGTCTTGAGGTCGATATCCGGCGTGGCTTGCAGCGTGACAGTCTGATACGCGCCGCGCAGCGTCACTTCGCGCTTCTTCACGTTGATATGCTGCACCGTGGCCTGGACTTCGACCTGGCGCGCGGCGTCGTAGCCCGACGACGCGGGCAGATAAACATTGGTATCCACACGCTTGCGAATACCCTTGTCCTTGCCCGTTACCTTTTCGGCTGTCACGAGGAGCGCATTCTTGTAGAGCACGTCGACGGTGTCGCCCACGTTGAGCTGATCGAAGTTGCTGACCTGCTGGCTGAGCGCGATATCGACATCATTACCGCGCGGCCCCCGCAGCGTGACGACGCGCGCGGCGCGATCGATGCCGACGATCTTCGCCTGGATATGGACCGGCTCCGCGTTGGCAATCACTTCCTGCGCCGCGCTGGCGAGCGCGCTTTGCCCCTGCGGCGCCGAAGCGGGCGCATCGTTTTGTGCAAACGCCACCTGCGAAATGCCAACGCCCACCACCCATGCCGCCGCCAGAATCGCTGCCTTCGTCATTCACATTCTCCTCGTCAAACGGGTTTGAACTGATTGCCGTATTTGCATCGGCGTGTGGCGCCGAAGTGCGACCGATTCTACGCGCGGGCTTTAAAACGAGGCCGCTACCTGGCCGGAAGCGAGTCAAGTTATCGCCAACAAATACGGCTCATGGCCGAGGGATTTGCAGAGGCTCAAATTCCTGTGCGACTACACATTGAAACGAATTGCGCAATTGTTGCGTAGATCGAAATTCTTTTTTTGCACGGCTTTGCTGTGTGCATCGGCATATGCGCAGTACCAGGCCCCTGAAGGTGTGGGCGTTGGGCACGCAGCAAGACAAAAAAGCCGCGGATCAAATCGATCCACGGCTTTTTCAATTCAGAGCGACCAAAAATCAGACGCGCTCGATCGCGATAGCAATCCCCTGCCCCACGCCGATACACATCGTGCAAAGCGCAAAACGCCCTTGCGTGCGATGGAGCTGATACATGGCGGTCGTCACGAGCCGCGCGCCGCTCATCCCGAGCGGATGGCCAAGTGCAATTGCTCCGCCGTTAGGATTGACACGAGGATCGTCATCGGCGACGCCGAGCATGCGCAGCACGGCGAGCCCTTGCGATGCAAACGCTTCGTTCAACTCGATAACATCGAACTGGTCGATGGTCATGTTCAGACGCGCGAGGAGCTTCTGCGTAGCGGGCGCGGGACCAATGCCCATCACGCGCGGCGCGACGCCAGCCGTCGCGATACCGAGCACGCGCGCACGCGGCACGAGCCCAAAACGCCTGGCGGTTTCCTCATTGGCGAGGAGCAGCGCGCAAGCGCCATCATTCACGCCCGAAGCGTTGCCAGCCGTCACCGAGCCATCCGGACGCACGACGCCCTTGAGCTTGGCGAGCGCTTCGAGGCTCGTCTCACGCGGATGCTCGTCGCGCGAGAAAACAATCGGATCGCCCTTCTTCTGCGCAATCGTCACCGCGACGATCTCCTGCGCAAGCGTGCCATCCGCCTGTGCGCGAGCTGCCTTCTGCTGGCTGCGAACCGCAAACGCATCCTGATCGGCGCGGCTCACGTTGTAGTCGACGGCGACGTTTTCGCCCGTTTCCGGCATCGAGTCCACACCGTACTGCTGCTTCATCAGCGGATTGACGAAGCGCCAGCCAATCGTCGTGTCGTAAATCGCGGCGTCGCGAGCGAAGGCGCTCGCCGACTTGCCCATGACGAACGGCGCGCGGCTCATGCTTTCCACGCCACCCGCAATCATCAGCCCGGTTTCGCCGGACTTGAGCGCGCGCGCGGCAATGCCCACGGCATCCATGCCGGAGCCGCACAGGCGGTTCACCGTCGAGCCCGGCACGGCCTGCGGCAAGCCCGCCAGCAGCGACGACATGCGCGCGACGTTACGGTTGTCCTCGCCCGCCTGGTTCGCGCAGCCGTAGATGACGTCGTCGATCGCCGTCCAGTCCACGTCCTTGTTGCGCTCCATGAGCGCCTTGAGCGGAACGGCGCCGAGGTCGTCGGCGCGAACCTGGGCAAGGGCGCCCGCGTAGCGGCCGATAGGCGTGCGAATCGCGTCGCAGATGAATGCTTCCGTCATGTGAGTCTCCTTTCGATCGCAGGCACTTGATGCGATCCCATGCAAAGATGATTGAGATTGACGGACTGCGCGGGCGAAAATGGGAGATCGAACGCGCACGTCCTCGTGCGATTTGTTCGACTGTCGAACCGATGATCGTTAATCGAACAATTTGATGGCCATAATAGGCGTGTCCCGGGACGGGTGTCAAGCACGCGGACCTGGCTCCAAAAGTGAAAAGCCGCACAGGACGCTGCCCGTGCGGCTTCGCGAGTTCAGGCGCGCGCGAGGCGCCAGCCAGTGAGGCGAACGCTTAACGCGACATCATGAGCATGCCGACGTTGTGCATGACCCAGATCGTGCCGAAGATCAGGAACGCGGCGGCCAACACCGTGTACGCGAGCGACAGCACATTCCAGCCCTGCCCCGGCGACGTGTTCAGATGCAGGAAGAACACGAGGTGCACGACCACCTGGACGAAGGCGAGCACCGCGATCACGATCATGGCCGTGGTGGCATCGAGCGTGCCGTGCAGGACAACGGCGAATGCGCCCGCGGTAAGCAGCACCGAAAGAATGAAGCCCGCCACATAGCTGCCGAGGCTGCCGTGCGACTCTGCATGAGATTGAGCCATTTAGAGCACGCTCCCCAGATAGACAAAAGAAAACACGCAGATCCACACCACGTCGAGAAAGTGCCAGAAGAGGCTCAGGCACGTGAGACGGCGGATTTCCTGCTCGCCCAGCTGCTGTGCGCGCACCACCTGGATCATCATCACGAGCATCCACAGCAGGCCGAAGAACACGTGCAGGCCGTGCGTGGCGACAAGCGTGAAGAACGACGAAAGGAACGCGCTGCGCTGCGGGCCGGCACCATCTGCGATCAGGTGCGAGAACTCGCGCAGTTCGAGCACGAGGAACGACGCACCCAGAATGAAGGTGACGGCGAGCCAGCCGAGCACCACGCCGTTCTTGCGCTGGTGCGCGCCGAGCATCGCAAAGCCGTACGTGATGCTCGAAAGCAGCAGCACGGCCGTTTCGAGCGCGACGCCCGGAATGTCGAACAGGTCCTTGCCCGTGGGGCCGCCCGCGAACTGGTGGCCCAGCACGCCAAACGTGGCGAACAGCGCCGCGAACAGCAGGCAGTCGGTCATCAGGTAGACCCAGAAGCCGAATACCGAGTGCGACTGCGGGTGATCGTGGTGATCGAGTTCGGCAAGGGTTGCCGCATTGGTTTTCTGTAACATCAGACTGCCTCCTCGGCGACCAGGTCACGCTTGGCCACGGCGGCGCCGGTGCCAAAGCGCCGTTCTTCGATCTCGCGGACCTTCGCGGCCGGAATGTAATAACCGTCGTTGTTGCCGAAGCTCTTCAAGATGACCGTCAGCGCGACGCCAACGAACCCGAGCACCGCAAGCCACGTGATGTGCCACACGGCCGCGAAACCCAGCACGAGGCTGAACATGCCGATGACGAAGCCCGCCGACGTGTTCGACGGCATGTGGATGTCGCTATATTTCGCGGCGAGCCCCGGACCGCGGCCCGCTTCCTTCATGTGCGCGAAAGCGTCGATCTCGTCCACGTGCGGAATGACCGCGAAGTTATAAACCGCCGGCGGCGACGACGTTGCCCATTCGAGCGTGCGACCGTCCCACGGGTCGCCCGTCACGTCCTTGCATTCGGCCTTGTTGCGGTTTACGAAGGCCATGACCCACAGCAGGACCTGGAACACGATGCCGACCGCGATGATCGCAGCGCCAATTGCGGCGACGACGAAGTACGGATGCCATTCGGGCACGTCGTAGTGGTTGGTACGGCGCGTTGCGCCCATGAAACCGAGCACGTAGAGCGGCACGAAGGCCACGTAGAAGCCGACGAACCAGCACCAGAACGACGCCTTGCCGAGCTTTTCGCTGGGCTTCAAGCCGAACACCTTCGGGAACCAGTACTGCAGGCCCGCGAGGTAACCGAACACCACGCCGCCGATAATCGCGTTGTGGAAGTGAGCGACCAGGAAGAGCGAGTTGTGGAGCACGAAGTCCGCACCCGGAATCGCGAGCATCACGCCGGTCATGCCGGCGATCGAGAACGTCACCATGAAGCCGACGGTCCAGAGCACGGGCGCGGTGAAGTGCACACGGCCGCGATACATCGTGAACAGCCAGTTGAAGATCTTCACGCCGGTGGGAATGGCGATAATCATCGTCGCGATACCGAAGAACGCGTTGACGTCGGCGCCCGAACCCATCGTGAAGAAGTGGTGCGCCCACACGAGGAACGCCAGCACCATGATCGCGCACGAGGCGTACACCATCGTCTTGTAGCCGAACAGCGGCTTCTTGCAGAACGTGGCCATCACTTCCGAATAGATGCCGAACGCAGGCAGCACGAGGATGTACACCTCGGGGTGACCCCACGCCCAGATCAGGTTCAGATACAGCATGGCGTTGCCGCCAAGCTCGTTCGTGAAGAAGTGCGTGCCGACGTAGCGATCGAGGCCGAGCAGCGCCACGGCGATCGTGAGGATCGGGAACGTGGCCATGATGAGCACGTTCGAGCACAGCGCCGTCCACGTGAACACGGGCATCTTCATGAGCGTCATGCCGGGCGCGCGCATCTTGAGGATCGTGACGAAGAAGTTCACGGCCGTGATCAATGTGCCGACACCTGAGAGCTGGACCGACCAGATGTAGTAGTCCACCCCCACGTCTGGACTGAACTGCAGTTCAGAGAGCGGCGGATACGCGAGCCAGCCCACCTTCGCGAACTCGCCGATCACGAGCGAGAGGTTGATGAGGATCGCACTGATCGCCGTCATCCAGAACGAAAGCGAGTTCAGGAACGGGAACGCCACATCGCGCGCGCCGATCTGCAGGGGCACGACAAGGTTGAAGAAGCCGACCATGAGCGCCATCGCCATGAAGAAGATCATGATGACGCCATGCGCCGTGAAGATCTGGTCGAAGTGATGCGGCGGCAGATAGCCGGGCGAATCGAACGCCATGGCCTGCTGGATACGCATCATGACCGCGTCGGCGAAGCCGCGCACGAGCATGAGCACCGCCACGATCATGTACATCACGCCGATGCGTTTGTGGTCCACACTCGTGAGCCACTCGGTCCAGATGTACTTCCACTTGCCGGTCACGGTGACGAGACCGAGCACGCCGAGGACGATCAGTGCCATGAACGCCGCCGCGCCCATGATGATGGGCTGATCGAACGGGATCGCCTCTAATGTGAGTTTTCCGAACATGCTGCTTACCCCTTGGTCACGCAAGACGGGTCGAAAATCGTGACGTGCCCGTTGTTGTACTTCGCGATGATGTTATTGAAGAGCTTCGGGTCGACGGTCGAGAAGTACTGCACCGGCGCCTTCTCCTGCGGCTTCGAAACCGTTGCGTACTCGTCCATCGAAAGCTGGGTGGACGACGTCTTCACCTTCTGCACCCACGCGTCGAAGTCCTGCTGGCTCGTGGCGAGCGTGCGGAACTTCATGTCCGAGAAGCCCTTGCCGCTGTAGTTGGACGAGAGACCGTCGAAATCGCCCGCTTCGTCGGCGATCAGGTGCAGACGCGTTTGCATGCCCGCCATGGCGTAGACCTGGGTGCCCAGCTGCGGGATGAAGAACGAATTCATCACCGAGTCCGACGTGATGCGGAAGTTGACCGGCGTGCCCACCGGCACCGCGAGCTGGTTCACCGAGGCAATGCCGAGGTCGGGGTAGATGAAGAGCCACTTCCAGTCGAGCGCGACGACCTCGACGTTGATGGGCTTCACGCTCGACTCCAGCGGCTTGTACGGGTCGAGCTCGTGCGAGGTGCGCCACGTGAGGATGGCGAGGAACAGGATGATCGCGGCCGGAATGGCCCAGACCACCACTTCGATCGCCGTGGAGTGGGCCCACTTCGGCGCGTAGGTCGCGTTGCGGTTCGAGGCGCGGTAGCGCCACGCGAACAGGAGCGTCAGGATGATGACGGGCACCACGACCAGCAGCATGGCCCACGTGGCCGTGAGGATGAGCGACTTCTCGGCCGCGCCCACGCTGCCCTTCGGGTCCAGCACGGCAAAATTGCCGCTGCACCCCGCAAGAGAAACGAGCAGCCCGCTGCCGAGGGGGATTAACCACCTTTTAAAGGCTTTTCTGTCTTTCATGTTTGCCTGTTCTTCCGTTGTCCACCAAAACGCGTAACACCCAACACATTTGCATCGCAAATTCGCCACGCAAAATGCACCCGTATCGTATTCAGCGCGATTCTACGGAAAGCACCAATCTCAAAATTTGATCTTTGCTAAGGATTCACCAGCGGGACAAAGCTCGCCAAGGCAAGCGCGACGGAAAGCCGCAATTATCTTTCCAATAGCTTTCATCCAGAAAACCCCCACTGCGTGGCGGTTTCAGCGTGAGAGCCAGCGCGCGCGCAAGCGAAGTGGCGGACGGAGACACGCGCGGCGTAATCGAAGAATCGTCAGGAAATGCGCCAATTCTTTCGAATTTCGACTTCACCTTTTTCTTTTTTAATTTCAGGCCGCGCCGATATTCAGCTCTAAATGATCAATTCATTCGCCAATCACTTTTCGACCGCAATTAATTGACTGGAATCAATATCTGAATACCAAATGATTTGGTGTGCGCATTTGACGCGTGTCATGCCACGCCACACTCTCGATGTTGACTCGGGCGCCCTGCCCCGAAAGTTTGCGCCCGCCTCGCCCTCGCCGCTTGTTGGCGAAACCGATCGCTTGGGTTATCTTGATAGGTTCTTCAAGCGCCGCAGCAAGATCGAACGCCACGCCCATGAATTCTGCTTCCAGTGCCTCGCCAGACCGCTCCACCGACCAGCAGGAGATTCCCGAAAAGCCGGGCGACTCCTATGTGCAGTCATTCGCGCGTGGGCTTTCGGTGATCCGCGCGTTCAACGCCGAGCATCCCGAGCAGACCCTCACCGACGTCGCCGCCGCCACGGGCCTCACGCGCGCCGGGGCGCGCCGCATTCTGCTCACGCTGCAGACGCTCGGCTACGTCGAAGCCGAGGGGCGGCTCTTTCGCCTCACCCCGCGCATTCTCGACCTGGGCTTCGCGTACCTCACGTCGATGCCGTTCTGGAATCTCGCCGAGCCGGTGATGGAGGAGCTGTCGCAGGAAGTGCATGAGAGCTGCTCGGCGGCCGTGCTCGACCGCACCGAGATCGTCTACGTGCTGCGCGTGCCCACGCATAAGATCATGACGATCAACCTCTCGATCGGCAGCCGCCTGCCCGCATACTGCACCTCCATGGGGCGCGTGCTGCTCGCCTCGCTCGACGACGCCGCGCTCGACGAAACGCTCGGCTCCTCGCCGCTCTATGCGCATACGGCGCGCACGGTCACCGACGTCGGCGAACTCAAGAAGATCATCGGCCAGGTGCGCCAGCAGGGCTGGGCCATTGTCGATCAGGAACTGGAAGGCGGCCTCATCTCGATCTCCGCGCCTATCCGCAACCGGCAGGGCCGCGTGATCGCCGCGATGAACATCAGCGGCAACGCGCAGCGCACGTCGGCCAAACAGATGGTGAAGACCTTCCTCGATCCGCTTCAGCAAGCCGCGGCGCGTGTGTCCGGCATGGTCGCGCGGCGCACGTAAAGACGACTGATCGCAACCGGGCGCGACTGATCAAGCCGCCCCGGCGCGCTCAAGCCATCTCAGGCAACCTCGGCAAATACCTGCACGAGCCAGTCGGCGAAAGCGCGCACGCGCAGCGACAACTGGCGGTTCTGCGGGTACAGCACCGAGACCGGCAAGGGCGGCGGCGGATGCGCGGGCAGCACGACGCACAGCTCGCCGTTGGCGAGCAGTTCGCGCACGCGGTAGCGCGGCACCTGAACGATGCCGAGCCCCGCCAGCGCGCCCGCCGTGTAGAGTTCCGCGCCGTTCACGGCCACCGGGCCCGGCAGCGTCACGTCGGCGATACCGTCAGCGGTCGTGAATTCGAGTGGGAGCGCGCGGCCCGTGGACGGCGAAACATAGTTCACGGCCCGATGGCCGGGTCTACCCAACCGCCCCGGATTTCCCGTGTGCGTGCCGGCGAGCGCCTCGATCGATTTCGGGTCGCCATGCCGTTCCAGATACGCGGGGCTCGCGCAGGTCACCTGCTCCAGCAGCGCCACGCGCCGCGCAATCATCGAGGAGTCGGCCAGTTCGCCCGCGCGCAGCACGCAGTCCACGCCCTCGCGCACGAGATCGACAAAGTGGTCACCCGAGCCGATGAAGAACTCGATCCGCGGATAGCGCGCGAGAAAGTCGGGCAGGCGCGGCATCACGAAATACTGCGTGAGCGTCCCCTGCATGTTCACGCGCAAGCGCCCCTGCGGATCGGTGTCGCGAAACGCCTCCTCGGTTTCCTCGAGGTCGGCGAGCAGGCGCAGGCAGCGCTGGTAGTAGGCGTCGCCGTCGAGCGTCGGCTTGACCTGACGCGTGGTGCGTTCGAGCAAACGCACGCCAAGGCGCGCTTCGAGGCGCTTGATCGAATTGGTGACCGTCGCCCGCGGCAAGTTCAGATCGTCGGCCGCCTGCGTGAAGCTGCGGCGGTCGACGATGCGCGTGAAAATCTGCATCTCCTGGAAACGGTCCAAGGGCATTCTCGTTGAGTTCTCGGGTCGCCAGCATCTTCTCACGGCAACCGCACCCAACCAAAAATCCCCCAGGCCGTTCGAGCCCTTAAGCGGCTGTTAAGCGGCGGTTAAGGACGACGCCGCGACTATCCGGCCGCCACCTGCCGTACGAGCTTGACGAACGCCCCGCCCGCCTCCTCCAGGTGCCCCGAGTTGTCGATGCGCGCGAACGCCGCGCCCGACGGCACCTCGAATGGCGCGCGCCGCGCGAGACGCAACGCGACCTGCTCGGGCGTTTCGCGCGCCCGGGAAGCGAGGCGCGCGGCCAGGACGTGCTGCGCGGCTTCGATGTGCACGAGCGTCATGCGTGGGTAGCGCGCGAACGCCTCGCCCGCGTAGGCGCGCGAACCGTTCACTACGACGGTGCAGCCAAGCGCCATCCATTGATCGATCTCCACGCCCACGCCGTAGCGCAGCGCGTGGCTGCGCCATTGCAACGCGAAGAGGCCGCGCTGCGAACGCGCCTCGAATTCGGCCTCGGTGAGCGCGACGTGGTTCTCGCCGCCGCTGTCTTCGCGCGTGATGTAGCGATGCGCGAAGACGACGTCTTCGCCGGACAGGCGCTCACGCGCGTAACGCAGCAGCGTGTCCTTACCCGCGCCCGAAGGGCCCATTACGTAGATCAGGCCGCCCTTCATGCGCGAGCCCCCGCGAACGGCAAGCGGCGCCACAGCGTGAACGGCGCGCCCGGCCCGGGCTCGACGAAGAGCGCCGCGCCCTCCACCGGCAGCGGGTTTGCAACGCGCATCTGCGTGTTCCAGGCATCGACGAGTTGCGCGCACGTTTGCGCGTCGTTCAGCGAATCGGATAGCGTCATGTGAAAGCGGAATTCTTCGAACACGTACGGGTAGCCCCACTCTTCGACGTAAGCGCGCTGACGCTGCGTGAGCGGCGCGTCCAGGCGCTTCGCGAGTTCGGCGGGCGTTTGCGGGGCACGCAGCGAGCCGAGCGCACGCAGTGCGTTGGCAGCCAGCTCGCGCAGCGCGGTTTCGCCGGCATCGTCGGCGGGGCGCAGCGCCACGAAGCGGCCGAGCAGCGCCGCCTCGACGTTGGCTTCGAAGCGCGCCTGCTCCTGCGCCCACTGCTGCGCGCCGGCGAGCAGCGCCGCGGGCGTCACGCCCCGCGCGAGACGGAACGGCGGCACGAGGGTGCCGTGCCAGCCATAGCGGCGCGGCGCGACCGTGAGCGTTTCCAGCGGCTGCGGCAGGCCTGCGAGCCAAGGCGGCGGCGCAAGGGTGTCGCCCGTCTCCGGGTCGCGGCCAAGCCACGCGCAGCCCGCCTGCCACCACGCCGACTCGCGCGGCGGCGCATAGTAAAGTGCGAAGCGCGCGACGGAGCGGAAGGCTTCGTGCAGCACGCTCATATGTCGTGCTCCACCATCAGTTGCACGCGGTCGGCGGCGAAGTGCGTGATGCCGTACTTGATCGGCACGCCTTCGAGATCGACGTCGACGTTTTCCACCCACAGCACCGGCTGCTGCCGGTTGATGTTCAAGCGCCGCGCCACCTCGGCCTCGGGCAGCACGCTGCCGATACGGCTCCACTTGCGCAGATAGTCGGTCACGCCGTATTCGGCGAGGGCCTTCGATGTGCTGTCGACGCGCTCCATGACAACCGGCAGATCGGCGAAGCGTGCGGCGGGATACCAGCTGCGCGCGTAAGTGAGCGGCACGCCGTCCGACTCGTGCAGCGTTTCGAGCCGGTACACGAGCGCGCCCGCGCGCAGGCCGAGCGCCTTGGCGACCGTGGGGTCCGCCTTGCCACGCGACGACGCGAGCAGCTTGCCCACCGCCGAATGCTGATGGCGCTTCAGGTTCTCGGTAAAGCGCGTGCGCTTGCCGATGGTGTAGTCGATCGCGCCGGGCTGCACGAAGGTGCCACGCCCCTGCTCCACGCTCACGAGGCCCAACGCCGCGAGGCCCAGCATCGCGCGCCGCACGGTGTGGCGGTTCACGTCGAAGCGGCGCGCAAGCTCGCCCTCGCTAGGCAGCCGGCCGTCTTCCCCGAAGCCCTTCGCGGCGATCTCGGCCGCGAGGATCTGCTCGATCTGCCGCCACACCGCCACACCCGCGCCGCGCTCAAGCAGGCTGGACGGCGCCTCGTCGTTCGATGTCATGGTGCTGTCATTCCTCTCGGTTCCAATAGCGTTTTGTGCATTGTAGTGCGCAGGGCGTGATGGAAATATGAAAACCTCCATTGCGCTCGGGCTAGACGACTGTACCACTAAACGTCTAGACGTTTAGATGAATAGATGGTTCAATTGAGGTCCAGACAAGGTTGTTCGCAGGTGCAGTTGCCATGTCCGTTCTCCCCCGTTCACGACACAGGAACTCCGATGAACGCTTCCTCCACCCCATCTTCCGCATCGGCAACCCGGCGCGCATGGATGGCCGTTCTCGCGCACACCCCACGCGCCGAGCTTGAAGCGGCGTTGAGCGTCGCGCTCGCCGGTGCGCCCGAGCCCGCTTACGACTGGCTGCGTCCGCCACAAACCGGACTGGCCATGGTACGCGGGCGCATTGGCGGCACCGGTGACGCCTTCAACCTGGGCGAAGCCACCGTCACGCGCGCCACGCTGCGCCTGCGCGCCTCGGGCACCGAGGACACCAAAGGCACCGACGCCGCCGATGCAAGCCAGCCCGGCCCGGTCGGCGTGGCCTGCCATCTGGGCCGCGACAAGCGCCGCGCCGAGCTGGCCGCGCTCGCCGATGCGCTGCTGCAACTCCCCGCGCGCCACAACCAGTTGCATGCCCGGTTGATCGAGCCGCTTGCCGCGCGTCTCGCCGCACAACGCGACGCGCGCCGCGCCGACGCCGCCAGCACGCGGGTCGAGTTCTTCACGATGGTTCGAGGTGACGCATGAGCGACCAACGCAATGTCATGGCGCCCGATTTGCTTGCGGCGCTCGCGCCCGGCTTCGGCGATCCGGTTCACGACACGCAGACCGTGTTCCGCACGCTGCTCGACGCGCTCGCGCGCCCCGGCACGATCGGCGTGATCGAAACGCCGCTGCCGGCAGCCACGGCGGCGGATGCCTCGCCCGCGCGCGCCGGCCTTGCCGCCTTCGCCTCGCTGCTCGCACTCGCAGACTACGCCACGCCAGTGTGGCTCGCCCAGCCCGACGCCGCACTCGCCGCCGCGCTGCGCTTTCACGCAGGCGCGCCGCTTGCACAGCAAGCGTGCGAAGCCGCGTTCGCCTATGTGCACGACGCCGCCGCACTGCCTCCGCTCGAAGCCTTCGCGAGCGGCACGCCCGAGTCGCCGGAGCAGTCAGCCACGGTGTTCGTGCGTGTCGATTCGCTCGCCGGCGGCGCACCGCTCACGCTGCGCGGCCCCGGCATCGAAACGACCTGCTGCATCGCGCCCGTCGGCCTGCCCGAGCGCTTCTGGCGCGAACGCGCCGCCCTCGCGCCGCACTTCCCGTGCGGCATCGACTTCTATCTCGTGTGCGGCGACCGCCTGATGGGCCTGCCGCGCACCACTCTCGTGGAGATGCACTGATGTACGTCGCCGTCAAAGGAGGAGAGCGCGCGATCGAAGCGTCGTGGCGTCTGCTCGACGAGGCGCGCCGCGGAGATACGCGCGTGCCCGAGCTGAGCGTCGCGCAGATCCGCGAACAGATGCGTCTGGCCGTGGCGCGTGTAATGGCCGAAGGTTCGGTCTACGACGAAGAACTTGCCGCGCTCGCGATCAAGCAGGCCGCGGGCGATCTCGTCGAGGCGATCTTTTTGCTGCGCGCGTATCGCACCACGCTGCCGCGTTTTGGCTATACGCAGCCGGTCGAAACGGAAAACATGGTGGTGGAGCGCCGCATTTCCGCCACCTTCAAGGACGTGCCCGGCGGCCAGGTGCTCGGCGCGACCTACGATTACACGCAGCGCCTGCTCGACTTTGCGCTGCTGGCCGAAGGCGACGATGCGCCGAGCGCCACGCCCCTGGCGCCGCGAGCAACCCCGCCCGAAGAAGCGATGCCGCGCGTGGTCTCCCTGCTCGACAAGGAAGGCCTGATCGAGCAGGAAACGCGCTCGCCGCAGGCGCGCGAGCCCGGCGACCTCTCGCGCGAGCCGCTTGCGTTCCCCGCCGACCGCACCGTGCGCCTGCAAAATCTCGCACGCGGCGACGAGGGCTTCCTGCTCGCGATGGGCTATGCCACGCAGCGCGGCTACGCGCATTCGCACCCGTTCGCGGGCGAGATCCGCTTTGGTTCGGTCTGCGTAGAAATGATGCTGGACGAACTCGACGAAGCCGTAGAAATCGGCGAGATCGACTTGACCGAGTGCCAGATGATCAACCAGTTCGCGGGCGCGAAAGACGTGCCGCCGCAATTCACGCAAGGCTACGGTCTCGCGTTCGGCCACGCGGAACGCAAGGCGATGGCGATGGCGCTGGTGGATCGCGCGCTGAGAGCCGAGGAGCTGGGAGAGACGATCGCCTCGCCGACTCAGGACATCGAATTCATGCTCTCGCACAGCGATAACGTGGAAGCCTCGGGCTTCGTTCAACACCTGAAGCTGCCGCACTACGTGGACTTCCAGGCTGAGCTCGAACTCGTGCGCAAGCTGCGCGCGCAGCACGAAAACGGCACCGACGCCGATGCTGACGCCGATGCGGACACAACCGACAAGGAGGCCGCATGAACGCGCCCGATACCTTGCAATCCACCGCAGCCGAAGTCGCGTCGCACGAAACGCAGGCCGTCTCGGGCTACAACTTCGCGTACCTCGACGAGCAGACCAAGCGCATGCTGCGCCGCGCGCTCCTCAAGGCCGTGGCCGTGCCTGGCTACCAGGTGCCGTTCGCCTCGCGCGAAATGCCGCTGCCGTATGGCTGGGGCACGGGGGGCATTCAGGTGACCGCGGCGATCATCGGCGCGAAGGACACGCTCAAGGTGATCGACCAGGGCTCGGACGACACCACGAACGCCGTGAACATCCGCCGCTTTTTCGCGCGCACCACGGGCGTGGCCACCACGCGCCGCACGAGCGAGGCGTCGATCGTCCAGACGCGGCACCGCATTCCCGAAACGCCGCTCACGAACAAGCAGATCCTCGTGTACCAGGTGCCGATGCCCGAGCCGCTGTTCCGGCTCGAGCCGCGCGTGGCCGAATGCAAGAAGCTGCATGCGCTAGCCGACTATGGCCTCATCAGCGTGAAGCTTTATGAGGACATCGTGCAGCACGGCAGCATCGCCACGACCTACGACTACCCGGTGACCGTGAACGGCCGTTATCTCACGTCGCCCTCGCCGATTCCGAAGTTCGACAACCCCAAGCTGCATATGAACGCCGCGCTGCAGTTGTTCGGCGCGGGCCGCGAGCGCCGCATCTACGCGATTCCGCCGTACACGCTGGTGAAGAGCCTCGACTTCGACGACCATCCGTTCGAAGTGCAGCGCTGGGAGCATGCGTGCGCATTGTGCGGCTCGCGCGAGAGCTTCCTCGACGAGATGATCGTCGACGACGCGGGCAAGCGCATGTTCGTCTGCTCGGACAGCGACTATTGCCACGATCGGCGCGAGCAGTTCGATGCGCACGCAATGAACGAAGCAGGAGAGAAAGCATGACGCCGCTGCTAAGCGCAAGATCGCTCACGAAGCAGTATGGCGGCCGCAACGGCTGCCGCGACGTGAGCTTCGACCTGTATCCCGGCGAGGTGCTGTGCATCGTCGGCGAATCGGGCTCGGGCAAGACCACGCTGCTCAACACGCTCGCACTGCGCACCGAGTCCGACTCGGGCGCGCTGCACTACACGAGCGCGAACGGCGAAACGCTCGACCTGCGCACGCTTTCCGAGCCGCGCCGGCGCCTGCTTGCGCGCACCGAATGGGGCTTCGTGCAACAGAATCCGCGCGACGGGCTGCGTGCGGGCGTCTCGGCCGGCGCCAATATCGGCGAGCCGCTGATGGCCGTGGGCGCGCGCCACTACGGGCAAATCCGCAACACGGCGCAGCAATGGATGCAGCGCGTGGAGCTCGACGCCTTGCGCATCGACGAATTGCCGTCGGCGTTTTCGGGCGGCATGCAGCAGCGCCTGCAAATCGCGCGCAATCTCGTCACGGGTCCGCGCCTCGTCTTCATGGACGAGCCCACGGCGGGTCTCGATGTGTCCGTGCAGGCGCGCCTGCTCGACCTGCTGCGCACGCTCACGGGCACGCTGCATCTTTCGGTGCTGATCGTCACGCACGACATTGGCGTGGCGCGCCTGCTCGCGCATCGCTTGATGGTGATGCAAGGCGGCACGGTGGTCGAATCGGGCCTGACCGACCAGGTGCTGGACGACCCGCAACATCCCTATACGCAGACGCTGGTGGCATCCGTGCTGCCGGTCTAGGATGAAAGACATGACCCTGAACTCATCACCGGGCACGCGCGCGTTCCTCGAAAGACCGGCGCTCATGCTGCGCGCCGAAGACGTGCGCAAGACCTTCACGCTGCACGGCCAGGGCGGCATCGGCATCGAAGCGCTCGCGGGCGTTTCGCTCGACGTCGAGCGCGGCGAATGCATCGTGCTGGTCGGACCCTCGGGCGCGGGCAAGAGCACCTTCTTGCGCTGCCTGTACGGCAACTATCTCGCAAGCGGCGGGTCGATTGCGATCCGCGACGAGGGCGCGCCGCTCGAGCATCTGGCGATCACAGGCGCTGCGCCTCACGACATCCTGCGCCTGCGCCGCAACGTGGTGGGCTACGTGAGCCAGTTCCTGCGCGTGATTCCGCGCGTGAGCGCGCTCGACATCGTGGCCGCGCCGCTCGTTTCGCGCGGCGTAGAGGAAGACGAAGCACGCGAGCGCGCGCAAGCTCTGCTTGCACGCCTGAACGTGCCGCAGCGCCTCTGGCCGCTCGCGCCAGCCACGTTTTCGGGCGGCGAGCAGCAGCGCGTGAACATCGCGCGGGGCTTGATCGCGCAGCACCGCGTGCTCTTGCTGGACGAACCCACGGCCTCGCTCGACGCGGAAAACCGCGAAGTCGTCGCGAGCCTGATTGGCGAAGCGCGAGCGCGCGGCGCAGCGATCGTCGGCGTATTCCACGACGAGGACACGCGCGAGCGCGTCGCCACGCGCTTACTCGAACTCACCGCGCCGCGCGCGCAAGCGTCACTCAGCGCCGCAGCCTGAATACCGCCTGAACGGCGCAAACCGATAACTGATACGGAGCCTGACGATGTTGATCAAAAACGCTCGCATCGTGACGCGAGACGACGTTTTCACCGGCACGCTAAGCGTGGAAGACGGCAAGATCCGCGACATCTCGCGCGGCTCGACCGCCGCGCCCGAAGCCGAAGACTGGGAAGGCGACTTCCTGCTGCCCGGTCTCGTCGAACTGCACACGGACAACCTGGAAAAGCACCTCGCGCCGCGCCCCGGCGTGCACTGGAACACCGACGCCGCATTCGTCATTCACGACGCGCAGATCGCCGCCGCCGGCATCACCACGGTCTTCGACGCGCTAGCCATCGGCACGCGCCTGGCCGTGGGCGTGCGCGGCCGCGACGTGCAACTCGCGAGCGCCAACGCGCTCAAGCGTTTTTCCGAGCGCAACCTGCTGCGCGCCGAGCACTTCCTGCACTTGCGCTGCGAAATCGCCACCGAAGACGTGATCGAGCTGTTCGACACGCTCAGCGACCACCCGCTGCTGCGCCTCGCCTCGGTGATGGACCACACGCCGGGCCAGCGCCAGTGGCACGACCGCGAGCAATGGCGCCGCTTCCAGGAGCGCCACGGCAAGTGGACCGACGAGCAGACGAACACCATGCTCGCCGACATGGCCACCGAGCAGGAGCGCTACGCCGACGCGCACCGCCTCGAAATCGTGCGGCGCTGCCGCGCGCGCGGCATCCCGCTCGCGAGCCACGACGACACGCTCGTGGAGCACGTCGAGCAGGCCGCCGCCGAAGGCATCGTGCTCGCCGAATTCCCGACCACGCGCGTGGCCGCCGAGGAAGCGAAAAAGCGCGGCATCGCGACGATCATGGGTGCGCCGAACGTGGTGCGCGGCGGCTCGCACTCCGGCAACGTCTCCGCGCTGGATCTCGCGCAGGCCGATTTGCTCGACATCCTCTCGTCCGACTACGTGCCGTCGAGCCTGCTGACCGCCGCGTTCGACCTCGTGACCAAGGCCGACTGGACGCTGCCGCGCGCGCTCGCCACAGTCTCGTGGGAACCGGCCAGCAAGTCGGGCCTGCACGACCGCGGCGCGATCGAGGCGGGCCTGCGCGCGGACTTCGTGCGGGTGACGATGCTCGATACGCTGCCGGTGCCGCGCGCGACGTGGCGCGCGGGCGTGCGCGTGGTCTGACGTCATCCACGCGGTGCAGCCGATACATCTGCTGCACCGCGACAAAAGACGGCGCGCCGGATGACCCCATTCGGGCCGAAAACCAACAGCGCGCCGTCGATTCGATTTCAATTTCCCTTCATATCGTTGACGATGCCGCGACCGTGCGGCACCGCATTCTTCCGACTGTTGCGGCAGAGCATCGCGCAGCCCATCCCAGGCACCCCGCAACGGCCCCTCCGCATTGACCTGCGCGCCTTGTCTGACAAGGCTTTGCGTTAAATCGTACAAGCGCACGGGCGTACACTTAGCGGGTCCCGTTCCCGCTATCCGGTATTACACTAGCGACGCAGCAATTTTGACCTGGTAAGCTTGCGCGCGCTTTGCTGGCCGCAGGCTGGCGGGTCCAACAATAATCCGGCGCGAGCCGCGCCGGAAAATGCGCCATGGCGGCACAACCGCACGCGGCGCGCCCTGAACCATCTCGAGGAGTACCCATAGTGAAGAAACTGCTTGCCACCCTCACGGTTGCCCTGCTCGCCGTCTCGGCTGGCGTCGCCCATGCGAAGGACTGGTCCACCATGCGTTTCGGCGTTGACGCCAGCTACGCACCGTTCGAATCCAAAGCACCCGATGGCAAGCTGGTCGGCTTCGACATCGACCTCGGCAACGAAATCTGCAAGCGCCTGAACGCCAAGTGCGTGTGGGTCGAGCAAGACTTCGACGGCATGATCCCGGGCCTGAAGGCCAAGAAGTTCGACGGCGTGCTCTCGTCGATGACGATCACCCCGCAGCGCGAGCAACAGATCGCCTTCTCGGCGAAGCTGTTCAACACGCCGACGCGCCTCGTCGCCAAGAAGGGCTCGAGCCTCGCCCCGACGGCTGACTCGCTCAAGGGCAAGTCGGTGGGCGTGGAGCAAGGCACGATCCAGGAAACCTACGCGAAGGAAAACTGGGCGCCGAAGGGCGTGAACGTCGTTCCTTACCAAAACCAGGACCAGGTCTATGCCGACCTGATCTCGGGCCGTCTGGACGCTGCGCTGCAGGATGAAGTGCAAGCGGATCTGGGCTTCCTGAAGACGCCGCGCGGCGCTGGCTTCCAGTTCGCCGGCAAGGAAATCCCGACGGGCGCCGCCGCTATCGGCCTGCGCAAGGAAGACGCCGACCTGAAGGGCAAGATCGACAAGGCTATCGCCGACATGATCAAGGACGGCACGTACAAGAAGATCGAAGCCAAGTACTTCGACTTCGACGTGTACGGCGGCTAAGCACCGCATCGCGCCGGCGCTGCATGACGGCGCGCGAAGCCCGGGCGTTGCGTCCGGGCTTTTTCTTTTCCGGAATTTTATTTCGGATTCCCTATTTTATGACGACGCCGCAGGCGCGCGCGGGCGCTCCGGTTCCGGCGGCGCGTCGAATCAGCTAAGATCGGGCTACGGCCCTTGCGTTTTCTTACGGGGCCATCGTTCACTCCAACACCTTTTGCGGGCCGCCGCGCCTCGCGCATCCATCATGCAAACCCGAAATCACCCGTTGATCGCGCCCGCCCTCGGTACCGCGCGGGAACTTGCCAGTTTCCACTACGGCAAAGCCGGCGGTAACCAAAAGGTCTACATCCAGTCCTCGCTGCACGCCGACGAGCTGCCGGGCATGCTCGTCTCGTGGGTGCTGCGCCGCAAGCTGGCGGAGCTGGAAGCTGCGGGGCGCCTTCGCGGCGAGATCGTGATCGTGCCGGTGCCCAACCCCGTGGGCCTGAATCAGCACTGGCTCGGGCATATGATCGGCCGCTTCGAATCGAACACGGCGCAGAACTTCAACCGCAATTTCCACGAGCTCACCGCGCTCGTGCTGCCCAACATCGAGGCGCGCCTCGGGTCCGACGAAGCCGCGAACCGCACGGCCATCCGCGCGGCCATGGGCGAAGCGCTGGCCGCGCAGCAGCCCAGGAGCGAACTCGATTCGATGCGCCTCGCGCTCCAGCGCCTTTCGTACGACGCCGACATCGTGCTGGACCTGCATTGCGACTGGGAAGCCGCCATGCACATCTACACGAACCCCGAACTGTGGCCCGAAGTCGAGCCGCTCGCGCGCTATCTCGACGCCAAGGCGTCGCTCCTCGCGCTCAACTCGATCGGCAATCCGTTCGACGAGATTCACAGCTTCTGCTGGTCGGAGCTGCGCGAGCACTTCGGCACGCGCTTCCCCATTCCGTACGGCTCGATTTCGGTAACGGTCGAGCTGCGCGGCCAGCGCGACGTCTCGCACGAGCTCGCCGAGCACGACGCTCAAGCCATCGTCGACTATCTGATCGGGCGCGGCGTCATCGAAGGCACGGCCGCGCCGCTGCCGCCACTCGCCCATGCGGCCACGCCCCTCGCGGGCACGGAGCCGATCGTGGCGCCTGCCAGCGGCGTGCTCGTGTTTCGCGTGGATTGCGGCACGTGGGTGGAACGCGGCGCGGCAATTGCCGATGTCATCGACCCGCTCGCCGACACCGTGACGACGCTGCACGCGGGCGTGAGCGGCGTGATGTACGCGCGCCATAGCGCGCGCTTCGCCACGGCCGGCATGGAAGTCGCGCGCATTGCCGGCGAAAAGCCCATTCGCAGCGGCTCGCTTCTCTCGCTGTAACGGCAACGCCTCACCGTCAAAGGGCTCGCATCCTGGGGGCGAGTCCTTTTTTTATGGGCGTTTCCCGCTATTTCGATTATTTCGGGTAACTAATTTTCCACTTTCATGAATCGGTGGCAATCAACCATGTAAAGCGCGCATTGATCGGCCGTTAATGCGTTCTTGGGATTAATCACACTCAGCTTGAAGCCAGATTCAAAAGATCGATTAACCCCGCAAATAGAAGAAAGCTTAGAGAAAAATCTTATATGGCCGATTGTCGCAGTCCGGCCTTTCAAATTGACAGGAAAATCGCCCGCAAATCCAATAACGGCGGGCTTCAGGCGCCGTTCTCCCGGCCTGCAACCCGTATGTCGCATCCACACAACAGAATGGCGACATTTACCCTACAAAACCTTACTGTCACATTCTTTTCGTGATCGACCCTTAAATTGCAGCCCGTCACATTGACCGGCCCATAAGAGGCCGGAGTAGTCATCTTTCCTTTACCCGGAGCAACAGTTGAAAAAGAAAATTCTGACCACCGCTATTCTTGCCTCGATCGCAGGCGTTGCCCACGCACAAAGCAGCGTGACGCTGTACGGCATCATCGACGCGGGTGTGAACTACATCAGCAACGTGAAGAACGCGACGGGCGGCAGCTCGCACCAATATTCGTACGGTGACGGCGTAGCTCAAGGCAGCCGTTGGGGCCTGCGCGGCACGGAAGACCTGGGCGGCGGCCTGAAGGCGATCTTCGTGCTCGAAAACGGCTTCAACAGCGGTAACGGCACGGCAGGCCAGGGCGGCGCGATGTTCGGCCGTCAAGCGTTCGTCGGTCTGACGCAATCGAACATCGGCTCGCTGACGTTCGGCCGTCAATACTCGTTCAGCACGGACATTCTCGGCTCGCAGTACTCGACCGGTGGCAACACGGTTTCGGGTAACTGGGCATACCACTTCAACGACGTCGACCAGCTTACGTCGAGCCGCATCAACAACGCGGTCAAGTTCCAGAGCGTGAACTTCTCGGGCTTCACGTTCGGCGGTCTGTATGGCTTCTCGAACTCGACGTCGTTCGCCGGCGCGCCGACAACGGCTTCGACGGCTTCGTCGCGTGCCTACAGCTTCGGCGCGAACTACGGCTACGGCCCGTTCAGCCTCGGCGCCGCGTACACGAACATCACGTACCCGGCCAACACCACGCAGTCGACGACCTCGATCGCCAACCTGCCGGCGACCCAGACCAGCGTCGCGCTGCACGGCCTGCGCTCGTTTGGCGTTGGTGGCCGTTACATCGTCGGCCCGGCAACGCTGTGGGCCCTGTGGACCAACACGCTGCTCTCGCCGATCGCCGGTTCGTCGACGCTCTACAACGCGTACGAAGCAGGCGGCAAGTACGCCTTCACGCCGGCTCTCACGGCTGGCCTCGGCTACACGTACTCGCGCACCTCGGGCAGCCAGACGGCTCACTGGAACCAGGTCAACGCATCGGTTGACTACGCGCTGAGCAAGCGCACCGACGTCTACGGTCTCGTGTCGTACCAGGACGCATCGGGCACGCTCCCGAACGGCCAGAAGGTTCAGGCGCAGATCGGCGACTCGAACTCGAGCATCTACCAGCCGTCGGGCACGGGTTCGCAGGATCAAGTCGCGGTTCGCGTCGGTATCCGCCACAAGTTCTAAGCAGCGTAACTTGCGCAACAGCGGCAGCCGGCGACTCATAGCGCCGGCTCTGCTCGGCGCGCCGCAGCCCAGGCTGCACGCCGCGCCTTACCGGACGGGGCATCCCTTGGGATGCCCCGCTTTTTTTGGTTCATCCCAGTTGATGCACGACGCCCTTCGTCACGCCTTCTTGACGAATTCCGATTTGAGACTCATCGCGCCAAAGCCATCTATCTTGCAATCGATATCGTGGTCGCTGTCCACCAGCCGGATATTTTTCACTTTGGTGCCCATCTTGATCACGCCACCCGAACCCTTGAGTTTCAAGTCCTTGATGACCGTGACGGCATCCCCGTCCTGAAGGACATTGCCGGCCGAATCGCGATACACCTTGCCCGCTGTTTCGGCCGGCGCGGTGGCTTGCCCCGACCATTCATGCGCACACTCCGGGCAGATGTAGACGCCCCCGTCTTCGTAGGTGAACTCGGAATTGCATTTCGGACAGCGTGGCAGTGCGCTCATGGGGAATCCTTGGTGCTGACGGGGGCAATAAAAGCGCGCAAGTATAGCGGCATCGGCACGTTGCCCAACCTGCGATGCGTCCGGCCTGCGGCGTTATGTCCGCCGCGGCCCCGCCCTGGCCCCGCTTCTGGTACGCTGCGCTCTCTCACCCCGCCGCTATCGAACCGATGGAACTCCCTTTCAACGAAGCCGCCGTCTCGGTCACGCGCAACGCGCTCTCCGCAGCCGGCCAGGTGTTCCCCATGCGCGACATCGAGGACGTGCGCATCGTCATCGGGCGGCGCAGCCGCGTCGTGCCCATCGCGATTAGCCTGGTCGGCGCCGCAGGCGCTGTCGTGGGCGGCGTGCTCGGCTCGGCGACCGGTCTCGCGTGCGGCGTGATGGTGATCGTGGTGGGCTGGCTCGCGTGGCTCTGGCAGGAAGCCGTGCATCGGCTCTATGTCGTGACGGGCGGAGAATCGCGCGAGGCGGTCACGAGCCTCGACCCTGCATTCCTCGAACGCGTAGAAAAAGCGGTGCGCGCCGCCAAGGCCGCGCAAGCGGCGCAGGCCGAGGGCGGCACGACGCGGCCCGCAGCGCCCTGATACCGCCTCAAGCACCGCCGCAAGCACCACGGGCGCTTGCCCCTCACTCCATCTCGATCGACTTAACGTGCCAGATATCGCGGGCGTATTCCGCGATCGCACGGTCCGAAGAGAATTTCCCCATCCCCGCCACATTCTCGATCGCGCTCGCGGTCCACGCCGGCACGTCGATGAAGCGCTGGTCGGCGGCGTCCTGGGCCTCGATGAAGGCCGAGTAGTCGGCCAGCACGAGGTAGTGGTCGCCCCAGTCCACGAGCGTGTGGAAGATGTCCGTGTAGCGTGCCGAATCGTGTGGCGAGAAGAAGCCCGTGCGAATCTGGTCGAGCGCGCGGCGCAGTTCGGCGTCTTCCTCGTAGACCTGGCGCGGCCGGTAGCCCGCGCAACGCAACTGATCGACCTGGTCGGACGTGTGCCCGAAGATGAAGATGTTGTCCTGGCCCACGGCCTCGCCGATCTCGATGTTCGCGCCGTCCAGCGTGCCCATGGTGAGCGCGCCGTTGAGCGCGAGTTTCATGTTGCCGGTGCCCGACGCTTCGGTGCCCGCCGTCGAGATCTGCTCGGACAGGTCCGCCGCAGGAATCAGCACCTCGGCCACGCTCACGCCGTAGTTCGGCACGAACACCACCTTGAGGCGATCGCCCACCACGGGATCGTTGTTGATCTTCGCGGCCACGTCGTTGATGAGGTGGATGATCATCTTCGCCATGCGGTACGCCGACGCGGCCTTGCCCGCGAACAGCACGACGCGCGGCACCCAGTCGCGCTCCGGCGCTTCGAGAATGCGGTTGTAGCGCGTGATCACGTGCAGCACGTTGAGCAACTGGCGCTTGTACTCGTGAATGCGCTTGACCTGCATGTCGAACAGCGCATCGGGATTGAAGACGATGCCCGTACGCTCCAGGGCGCGATGTGCGAGGCGCACCTTGTTGCTGCGCTTGGCGGCGCGGAACGCGGCTTCGAACGAAGCGTCGCCGCGCAGCTTGCGCAGCGCGCCCAGCTCGAAGAGATCGCTGCGCCAGCGCGGCCCGATCGCTTCGTCCACGAGACGCGCGAGCGGCGGGCTCGCCTGTGCGAGCCAGCGGCGCGGCGTGATGCCGTTGGTCACGTTCGTGAAGCGGTCGGGAAAGAGGCGCGCGAAGTCGGCGAAGATATCGCGCGTCATCAGTTGCGAGTGCAACTTCGAGACGCCGTTCACCTTGTGGCTTGCCACGATCGCGAGATAAGCCATGCGCACGCGGCGCTGGCCGTATTCGTCCACGAGCGAGATGCTGCGGATCAGTTCGAGGTCGTGCGCGCCGCGGTCGCTCGCTTCGCGCAGGAACGCCGCGTTGATGTCGAAAATAATTTCGAGGTGGCGCGGCAAGAGGCGCGCCAATAATTCGATGTCCCAGGTTTCCAGCGCTTCTGGCATCAGCGTGTGGTTGGTGTACGAGAACACGCGGCGCACGTGGCCCATCGCCTCGTCCCACGGCAGATGATGCACGTCGACGAGCAGGCGAATCAACTCGGGAACGGCCAGCACCGGGTGCGTGTCGTTCAGGTGCACCGCGACCTTTTCGGAGAAACGCCCGAACGTGCTGTGCGTGCGCAGGTAGCGGCGAATCAGGTCCTGCATCGTCGCGGAAACGAAGAAGTATTCCTGGCGAAGACGCAGTTCGCGCCCGGCCATCGTCGAGTCGTCAGGATAGAGCAGCCGCGAGACGTTCTCGGAGATATTGCGCGCTTCCACCGCGCGCTGATAGTCGCCCTGGTTGAACGCCGAGAGGTCGAGTTCTTCATCCGCGCGCGCGGACCACAGCCGCAGCGTGTTGGTCGCGCTCGTCGCGTAGCCGGGAATCACCGTGTCGTAGGCCATGGCGTTCACATGCTGCGTGTCGACCCATTCCACCTGGCCATTGCGCTGCATGGTGCGCCCGCCAAAATGCACGGGATACTGGACCTCGGGCCGCGGAAACTCCCACGGGTTGCCATAGCGCAGCCAGTAGTCGGGCGCTTCGACCTGTTCGCCGTTCACGATCTGCTGACGGAACATGCCGTAGTCGTAACGAATGCCATAGCCGAAGCCCGGAATGCCGAGCGTCGCCATCGAATCGAGAAAGCACGCCGCGAGACGGCCGAGACCGCCGTTGCCGAGCGCCGCGTCGGGCTCGTAGTCGAGCACCGTGTCCATGTCGACGCCTACGCTCGCCAGCGCCTCTTTCATCTGATCGTGTATGCCGAGCGCGATCAGCGCGTTCGAGAACGTGCGGCCGATGAGAAATTCCATCGACAGGTAATAGACGCGTTTGACGTCCTGGTCGTACTGGCGGCGCGTGGTGATCATCCAGCGCTCGACGAGCCGGTCGCGCACGGCGAGCGCCGCGGCGTGCAGCCAGTCTTGCGGACGGGCCGTCACGGCGTCCTTGCCGACACCGTACATCAGGCGATTGGAGAGGGAACGGCGCAGCGCTTCGACGCTGCTTTGCAACTGATCGAACTCGAGACCGATGGCTGTCATCAACTGACTCCTGTCGACCGCGCCTGGCGCTTAAGCTGTCGGCCGGAGTTAGTGCTTTAGCACTTACTCCGGCCCCACGCAGAGCGCCTGGTGCGGTCCCACGCAAAGCGCTGGAAATGGCGGCGCGCCCATAAAAGGTGCAGGGCGCGCGGTTGTTCTGGGCCTGCGCCGCACGTGGCGGAACGGGACGATGGCGCATCGGCGCCGCGGCGCAAAAGGCCGGCGCCGCTCGCCAGCGAGCGCAGATCAATTTGCAGAGTAGTGCATTTTCAAATGGCGTGCGGCGGCGCGCCATCCGGGCGCGGAGCACGGCCGCCAGGCACGCGGAACCCGCCGGCCGTCTCGAGCCCTTGCCGTGCGGACGGTTGCGCGCGCGTCGCGCGCCGCCACGCTTGCGCGTGATGGGCTTGGCGGTTAGTTGCGATATGACGACGCACGATGGCGATTGAGTGCCACCCGAAGCCTTACAGTCAGCCCACGCTTTGAAGCGCCTCCTGCAAAACCGGGCGGGCTCTGTAACAATCGCAAAATTCGTCCACGCGGCCCGCGCCGCAGCCTTCATCGTCCACCCGCTCGAGACTGTCTTGTCCGAAACCTTTTCCGCGGCGCGCGAAACCCGCAATCCCAGCAATACCGAGCCCCCCGACGCGCCCATGTCCGCGAAGAACCGCCGCGCCATGGGCGCGGTGATGCTCGCCGTCGCGCTCGCGACGCTCGACACCGCCATCGCCAACACCGCGCTGCCCGCCATCGCCACCGACCTGCACGCGGCCCCCGCCGCCTCGGTGTGGATCATCAACGCGTACCAGCTCGCGATGGTCGCCACCTTGCTGCCGCTCGCCGCGCTCGGCGACATCATCGGCCACCGACGCATCTATATCAGCGGCCTCGCGATCTTCACAGTCGCTTCGCTCGCCTGCGCGCTCGCGCCCACGCTCACCGCGCTCGCCGGGGCGCGCGTGCTGCAGGGGCTGGGCGCAAGCGCCATCATGAGCGTGAACACGGCGCTGATCCGCTTTCTCTACCCGCCGCACCGGCTCGGGCGCGGGCTCGGCATGAATGCGCTGATCGTGGGCGTTTCGTTCGCCGTGGGTCCGACCATGGCCTCGCTGATCCTCTCTGCGGGCACCTGGCCGTGGCTCTTCGCGATCAACGTGCCGCTCGGCGTGCTCGCGCTCGTGTTCGCGCTGCCCGCGCTGCCGCAGACGGCGCGCGGCAAGCACGCCTTCGATCCCGTCGCGGCGGTGCTCAACGTGATCACGTTCGCGGCGCTGATCTTCGCGCTCGGCGAAGCCGCGCAGCGCGCGCCTGGCATGGAAGTGGGCATTGCGGCCGTCGTGGCGCTGGTATTCGGCGCATTGCTGATCCGGCGTGAGGCCGGGCATCCCGCACCCATGCTGCCCGTGGACCTGTTTCGCCGGCCGGTTTTCGCGCTTTCGTCGGTCACCGCGATCTGCTCGTTCGCGGCGCAGGGCCTCGCGTTCGTCTCGCTGCCGTTCTATTTCGAAACCGTACTGATGCGCAGCCAGGTGGAGACGGGCTTCCTGATGACACCCTGGCCCGTGGTCGTGGCCGCCGCGGCGCCCATTGCGGGGCGCCTCTCCGACCGCTATCCACCGGGCCTGCTCGGTGCGATCGGGCTCGCCATTCTCTCGGTGGGCATGGCGTCGCTGGCGCTCCTGCCCGCGCACCCAACGGTGACGGATATCGTCGTGCGGATGGCGATCTGCGGCGCGGGCTTCGGCTTTTTCCAGTCGCCCAACCTGCGGGCGATCATGGCGAGCGCGCCGCCCGAGCGCAGCGGCGGCGCGAGCGGCACCGTCGCGGTCTCGCGTCTGCTCGGGCAGACCACGGGCGCGGCATTGGTGGCGCTGTGCTTCGGGATCGTGGGCCGGCACGGCCCGACGCTCGCCCTGGGCCTTGGCTGCGCCTTTGCGGGCGCGGCGGCCATTGCGAGCGGGCTGCGGCTTTTCGCGCCGTCGCACCGGGCGGTGCAGCGCGGGTGATGCGGGGTGATGTGTGCGGCTAAGGTCTGAGGCAAAGGCGCGCTGGAAAAGCGCGCCTTTGCCAGCCCGGCAACCGGTTTATCGCGCGAAGTAACCCTTCACCGCCGCCACGAACGTGTCGATATCGGCGGCCGTCACGTCGAGGTGCGTGACGAAGCGCGACGCGTACAGCATCTGCGTGAGGATGCCGCGCTCCTTGAGATACGCCTCGAGCGGCGCGCAGTGTTCCTGCGGGAACTGCACGAACACCATGTTCGTGGCCTGCGACATCACCTTCACCTGATCGATCTGCGCGAGACCGGCGGCTAGACGCGCGGCGTTCGCATGGTCGTCGGCGAGACGCGCGACGTTGTGATCGAGCGCGTAAAGGCACGCGGCCGCGAGCACGCCCGACTGGCGCATGCCGCCGCCCAGCACCTTGCGCCAGCGATGCGCAGCGTCGATGAGCGCGCGGCTGCCCACCAGCACCGACCCCACCGGCGTGCCCAACCCCTTCGAAAAGCAGATCGACACCGAGTCGAAACCCGCCGTGAGCGCCTCGAGCGGCTGGCCCGAGGCGACCGCCCCGTTGTACACGCGTGCGCCGTCGAGGTGCGTGGCGAGCCCGCGCTCATGCGCGAGCTGCGTGGCCTTCGCGACGTAATCCGCCGGCAGCACCTTGCCGCCAATGGTGTTTTCGAGCGCGAGCAGACGCGTGCGCGCGAAGTGATCGTCGAGCGGCTTGATCGCGGCGGCGATGCGCTCGAGCGGGATCGAGCCGTCTTCGGCGTTGTCGAGCGGCTGCGGCTGGATGCTGCCCAGCACCGCCGCGCCACCACCCTCGTACTTATAGGTGTGGGCCGCCTGGCCGACGATGTATTCGTCGCCGCGCGCGCAATGCGCCATCAGCGCGGCGAGGTTGCTCTGCGTGCCGCTCGGGAAGAAGAGTCCCGCTTCCTTGCCCGCCTCTTGCGCGACGCGCGCCTGCAGGCGCAGCACGGTCGGGTCGTCGCCCCATACGTCGTCGCCGGTTTCGGCGCGGGTCATGGCGGCGAGCATGGCTTCGCTCGGACGGGTGACGGTGTCGCTGCGCAGGTCGATCATTGCGATGAAATCCTCGTGGTTAAAGCACGCGCGGGACGGGCGCGCGCCTTGTCGGGCGCGCGCTATGCGGCGTGAGAATCATCGAGTGTATTTTCAAACGGCGGCCCAGCGCAATGCCAGGCCCAGCGCAATGCCAGGCCGGGCGCAAGGCGCGCTTGCGCCGTGGCTAGTGCGCGAGCAGCGGCAGCGGATCGACGGGCTTGCCGTCGCTACGGACTTCGAACTGAACGCCGCCGGTGCCCATTTCCGCGATCGGCTGGCCTTGCGAGACGGCGTCGTCTTCCTTCACGAGCAGCTTGCCGTTGCGGCCATAAGCCGTCACGACCTGGTCGTTGTGCTTGATGATCACGAGCGGCCCGTACGCCTCAATTCCCGTGCCCGCGTAGACCACCCGGCCAGCGGCAGCGGCCTTGACCTCCTCACCTGGCGTCCCGCCAATCACGATGCCGGTCGACTTGCCCGGCACGAAACGCTGCAGGATCGGCCCGCGCGCGGGCCACGCGAGCGCGATGGTGGGCGCGACGGGCGCTGGCATGGCTATGCCGGCGGCGGCGGGCGCGCCGCCAGGCATCTGCGCCTGAGGCGCAGCCGGTGCGTAGTTGGGCGGGGGTGCTACGCGCAGCACCTGGCCTGGCAGGATCTGGGCGTTGGCCGAAGGCAACTGGTTCCAGCTCGCGAGGTCCTGGGGACGCTGGCCGAACGCGCCGGCGACGCGCGAGAGCGTGTCGCCCGGATTGACGCGGTAGTAGCCCGCGGGCACGCCGCTCGTGGACATGGGGGGCGCGCTTGGGGACTCCCAGGGCGCGAAGGTGCTGCTACAGGCGCTGCAGACGAGCGTGAGGGCGGCCAGCGCCGCATAGGCGCCCGGATTTCGCCGTTGTCGATTCATCTTGCTGTTCCTCGCTTGGTCCTCGCGTATGACGAAAAATACGCATATGGGATGCGCGGCGGGCCGCAGGCGTTCGCTTGCGCGCCACATTCCGCGAATTAAGCCGGAAATGGCGAACGTCCCCCATTATATCGTTCAAGCTCCAGCCGCCTTTTTTCGCCGCCATGCTCGCCCGGCCTGCGTTTGCGCGGGTCAACGCCTATACTGATTCACGCGTCACCCGATAATCAGATGAAAGGCCTCTCGCTGCAGTCCCATGGCCCTGAGGGATCCGAGAATGAACAAAGCCACCTTTCTTTCGCTGCAGCTCAACGTCGAAGATGTCACGTCGTCGCCGGGCCTCGTCGAATTGTTGAACAACCATCTCATCTTTGCGGCCGACGTGGCCGAGGCCGCCGACGAACTGGTCCAGCACGCCAGCATCGCACGGCTTTCCGGCGCCACCCAGGCGTCCGTGGAAATTCCCGCCGTCGTCATCGAGCGCTTGCGCGATGCGCTCGACACGCTGAGCGGCTATGACGAAACCTGGCTTTTCGCGCTCGAACCTGGCCGTGCGCTCTTCGACGACATTGCACGCCGGCCTCGCCTGCTTCACTAGTACGCGAATCCGGAGCGGACGGCGCCCTACCCGCATCGCCCGCCCCATTTGCCTGCGCGCCGGCGCCTGTGTGCCACGCTGCCGCGCGCGGAGCGCCATGGTTTCGGCGCGCCAAACTGGGGGAACCGCTGTGAAATCCATTCTGAACCGCCGTAACGCCGCGCTCTCTGGCGCTCCATCAAGAATCCTTGCCGTGGCCCATGATGCCGCCACGCAACGCGCCGCCGCAAGCGAAGCCGCCAGCCGCGTCCAGCAATCCGCAGTCGAGCCCACCGTTGCGCCGTCTGAGACCACCGTCGAGATCGAGTCTCGCGCGGAACCCGCAGCGGGCGCGGCCGCGCTGCCCGAAGGCGCCGGCGGCCCTCGGCCGGTCTCCACGCTTCATCCGGTGCCGGTCATGCCCGCGCACCTGAACGGCCGCCCGGTGCAGATCGCCGACGGCGCCGCGTTCGAAGCGCTCCACGCCGCCGACGAGTTGATGACCTTCCGCGTCTTTCGCTGCTTCGCCTATACCGTCAGCCTCTTCTTCCATCCGCCCACGCTCGGCTACTTCGTCGCGCTGCATCAGGAAAGCGTACTGTGGCGCGCGCTGAAAGCCAACGACCTCGACGCGGCCGGCTCGGCGTTTCACCTGATGCAGGAGCAAGCCACGCGCCTCGCCGACGGCGAAACGCGCCGGCTGCAACTCGTCGCGCAAAACGCAGAGCTCACGCGGCAGATCGAGGAGTCGGAAGCCCAGGCCGAACGCCTGCGCGTGGACCTGCAGCGCCATGCGGAACAGGAGCAGACGGTGACGGGCCGCCAGCACCAGATACGCAAGGACGTCGCTCAGCTGGAGGCGCAGCGCATTGCCGCGCAGGCCCAGCTGAACAAGGCGCACCGGGCCCTGCATCAGCTCAAGGTCGCGACGAGCGAGGGCGTGCCCCATCTGCATGCGCGGTGATCACGCAAGCGGACCCAGTTGCCGCGCGAATCGCCGGGCGGCTTCGAGGCCGAAGCGGCTCGGCGCCAGCTTCACGTCGCGCTCATAATCGACGTCGATGCCCATGCGCCACGCCGCAATGCGCTTGCCGTAGCAAATCAGCGTATCGAGCGACTGCATGACGAAGACGACGGCGGGCAACACCTGCTGGTACAGGCCTTGTGCGCGCTCGATATCGCCGCACCGGTAAGCCGTGTAAATCTGCTGCTGCCAGTCGAAGCAATCGGGCGCGACGATCATCCCTGCGCAGCCGGCGCGCAGGTTGTCGAGCAACTCCATGCCGCCGCGGCCGTTGAGCACGGGCATCAGGTCGCCGATCTGCGCGATCGTTTCAGCGATCGTCACCGCAGGGCCTTCGCCCTTGAGCACACGGAAGTTCGGGCACTGCGCGGCAAGCGTGCGCAAACTGCCCGGCGAGAGCCCGACGCCCAGATACTCCGGTGCATTCTGTATGCCGACCGTCACGTCGAGCCCCGCCATCACGCCAGCGAAGAAGTCGAAATAGAACGATTCGGGTTGCGCAGGCTCGCCTTGAGCGCGCGCGGGAGGCTGGAGGATCAGCCATGCGGCGCCGCGCTCGATGGCGTGTTGCGCGAATTCGCGCTGCGCCTGCACCGTGGGACCGCTTACCGTGACGGCAAGCGGCAGCGCGGCGCCGCTGTCCTCCTGCGCCCAGTCGATCACCTGCTCGCGTTCGATGCGCGAGAGCTTGTTGACCTCGGTCGCGAGCCCGAGCACCGCGATGCCCGGCGCGCCGCCGCGCACGGCTGCTTCAACCTGGCGCCGCATGGCGGCGCGGTCGAGGTGGTTATCGCGATCGAAGAACGCATAGAGGATCGGGTAGATGCCGGCGATTTCGCCGGCGGCGCTGGCTGGCGCGCTCATCGCGTGCTCCGGCACGATCAGTGGGAGTCGCGCGGCACGGCCGCACCGCTCGCGCCGACAAGAAAGTCCAGGTCGGCGCCCTTGTCGGCCTGCAGCACGTGCTCGACGTAGAGCCGGTAATAGCCGCGCTCGGGCAGCTCGGGCGCCTTCCACTCAGTCTTGCGGCGCGCGAGTTCTTCGTCGGAGACTTCCAGATGCAGCCGCCGCGCCGCGACGTCCAGCTCGATCATGTCGCCGGTGCGCACGAGCGCGAGCGGACCGCCAGCAGCCGCTTCGGGCGACACGTGCAGCACCACCGCGCCATACGCCGTGCCACTCATGCGGCCGTCCGAAATGCGCACCATGTCGGTGATGCCCTTTTGCAGCACCTTCTTCGGCAGCGGCATGTTGCCGACCTCGGCGAAGCCCGGATAGCCCTTGGGCCCGGCGCCTTTGAGGACCATGATGCAATGCTCGTCGATATCGAGCGATGCATCGTCGACCTTCGCGTGCAGTTCCTCGACGTTCTCGAACACCACCGCGCGGCCGCGATGACGCAACAGCGCCGGCGTGGCGGCAGAAGGCTTGATGACCGCGCCGTCGGGCGCGAGGTTGCCCTTGAGCACGGCGATGCCGGCTTTGGGCTTGAACGGCTGCGCAAACGAGGTAATGACTTCGGCGTTGTAATTCAGCGCGTCGGCCACGTTTTCCCAGATGGTTTTACCGTTGACCGTCAACGCATCCCGATGCAGCAGCCCTTGCTCGCCGAGTTGCCGCAGCACCGCAGGCAGGCCGCCCGCGTAATAAAAATCCTCCATCAGATAATGGCCCGAAGGCTGCAGATTCACGAGGCAAGGTACATCGGAGCCGAGTTCCCAGTCGTCGAGCGAAAGTGGCACGCCAATGCGCCGCGCGAGTGCGATCAAATGCACGACGGCGTTGGTCGAGCCGCCGATGGCCGCGTTGGTGCGGATCGCGTTTTCGAACGCCGCGCGGGTGAGGATCTGCGACATCGTGAGGTCCTCGCGCACCATCTCGACGATGCGCCGCCCGGCGAGTTGCGCGAGCACCTGGCGGCGCGCATCGACAGCGGGAATGGCCGCGTTGTGCGGCAGCCCCATGCCCAGCGATTCGACCATCGAGGCCATCGTGGAAGCCGTGCCCATGGTCATGCAGTGGCCACGCGAGCGGTTCATGCACGACTCCGCCTCGACGAATTCGGCCTGCGACATCGTCCCCGCGCGCACTTCCTCCGACATTTGCCACACGCCCGTACCCGAGCCGATCTCATGGCCCCGGAAGCGCCCGTTGAGCATCGGGCCGCCCGAGACGGCGAGCGCGGGCAAGTTGCACGACGCCGCGCCCATCAGCAAGGCAGGCGTGGTCTTGTCGCAGCCGACGAGCAAAATCGTGCCGTCGATCGGATTGCCGCGAATCGACTCCTCGACGTCCATGGAGGCGAGGTTGCGAAACAGCATCGCGGTGGGCCGCAGATTCGATTCGCCCAGCGACATCACGGGAAATTCGAGCGGCAGACCGCCGGCTTCGTACACGCCTTTTTTCACGTACTCCGCGAGTTCACGAAAATGCGCGTTGCACGGCGTGAGTTCCGACCACGTATTGCAGATGCCGATGACGGGGCGGCCGTCGAACGCGTCGTGAGGGATGCCCTGATTCTTCATCCACGAGCGGTGAATGAAGCCGTCCTTGTCGGCTTTGCCGAACCAGGCCTGGCTGCGCAAGGGCTTGCGGGTGGAGCGGGTCATGGCGGGGCGTCTCCTGTAGCGAGGCAACTCTCAGGGAAACTGCCGCCCGATCATAGAAGTGACGTTCGGACCCGTCAATGTTTGATAGGGCGTCCTTGGATATGGACAAAACGCGCCACCAAAAAGTACGGGCCGGTGGAGAACCGGCCCGGGGTCTGTCATAGATTTTGTGTTCAAGGCATAACATGTAGCTCAAGGAGCATGTATGCCACGCAAACCCAAGACAACTACCGAAGCGCAGACAGCGTTACCGTCCATTCCGAAGGAGCTGATCGACCAGTTCGTGAAGGGACCCATGACCGCCGAAGCGGTGCACGCCGCTTCAGCCGCGTTCAAGAAGGCGCTGATCGAGCGGGCGCTGGGTGCCGAACTTGGACACCATCTGGGTTATCCGGCGGG
>NZ_JAMBPR010000180.1 GCF_024206475.1 Paraburkholderia sp. CNPSo 3274 | reverse complement strand
GGCGCAAACCCCGATCCCGCTCTTCCTTGCGCACCCAGCTACGCAGCGTCTCGCCCGAGCAGCCCAGCTTCGCTGCGATCGAGGCGATCACTTTCCATTGCGATTCGTGGTCGCCCTGATGTTCCAGTACCATTCGCACAGCCCGCTCACGAACTTCCGGCGAGTACCTTGGGGACTTCTTCTTGGTGTTTTCCATAGCTCCATTTTCTCAAGAAGTGGAGCCTCCGGAAATCCCGGGGCGGTTCAGTTCTTCATCACGCTCAATTCGGTATGGTCGCCGCCCTGCCAATGAATGACAAGTTCAATATGCGTCTCGACCACGCGTGCCACAATCTCCTTGAGAACGCAGCGCAAGATGCGCTTGCGCACTTCGTTGCTTGCCGAAGGATGAGACCACACACGCGGCAAGTCCGTGCCCAGCGCCATCAGTTCTTCACGCTGCCGTGGCGTCAGACTCGAGTCAGCGTGGCTCTGTAATGCCTCGATCCCCGCCTCGCGCCGGGCGACCTCGGCGAGCCGCTCGTTCCAGCGCCGCTCGAGCTCGGCGGCTACCAGTCGATTGCCCGGGTCAACGGCATCGAACTGTCGCTGCGCACGCGCTGCCTCGAAGCGGCTTTGCTCCAACGCGAGTTCGAGCTGTCGCCGCTTTATGTGGCCGTCGTCGGCCCGTTGTTCAATAGCGCGAACCGCTGCCTGTACCCCGAGCGGACGTAGCAGGCTCAGTACTTCACGGGAGACCGACTCGTCCACGCGTAGAGCGCCGAATGAGATGCAACCATGTTCCATTCCGTGGTTAATCGCGGCGCCCCTGCAGTGGTAGCGGGCCGTGTTCCCGTTGCGGCCGCTATAGGCAACGTGCAGCTTGCGCCCGCAGTGCGCGCATCGCAGCAACCCTGCCAGCAAGGCCTCGCCGCGACGCAGCGCGCCGCGGGCCATATCGCCGCGCATGTTGGTGTTGTCGGCGATCACGCGTTGGTTGTGCTCGTAGGTATGCCAGTCAATATAGCCTTCGTGGTGGTCCTGTATCAAGACCTGCCAATGGTCCTGAGGACGACGATGGCCGCGCACGATGCACTTGCGGCCGGCTTCGATCCGCACTCGCGTTTCGGTGCGACCGAACGTAAGCACCGGCATAGACGGGATTAGTGAGGATCTTGAGCACCGTGTTATAGACCGGCAGCCGCCAGACCACGCGGCGCCGTCCCTCTTCGTAGACGACCGCGGGCAGTTCCATGTGCTCTTGCCGAAACCACAGCAGCGTCTGGCGCACGCTCCCAGCCTGGGCGAATCGGCTCAACACTGTCGTGATCGCCTCGCGGATACGCAGATCGGGGTCGGGCTCGATCCGGTCTCCCTCGCTGCGCACGTAGCCGATGGCAACCGTCGTGTGAAGATCACCTCGCGCAGCCTTGAGCTTGATGGCTTCGACGGACCGTTGGCGCAGAAAGGATAACTCCATCTCCGACATCGTGCCCTTCATGCCCAGCAGCAGCCGATCGTTGACGCAGCGCGGATCGTACGATCGGTCATGTTGATGCCCTCATCTGTTTGCCCGGGGGGCGATGACGAGATGGTCCCGCACGCCCGATTTGAGTTCCTGGAGTGCAGCGATGCTTTCCGCGGTATCCGGGAACAGGAACCGCTTGTCATGGGGGTCGCGCTGTACAGTGATGATGCCGGTACGGATGCGCCGCTTGACCCAGGAGGTAGAAACCTGCAGGGATTGCGCCACCCTGGCGATAGTCAACCATCCCGCAATATGCCGCTCACGCATTGATCTGGCGTCGTGCAGCACACGATGTCGCTGCCGAATGAGCTGTACGGTCCGTGCCGGAACATGGCTGCATCGGGCCGAGTGATGCCCCTCCTGGGTGAGGATGCAGGCGATCGTGACATCGTCGGTGCCCTGCCGGGCAAGTTCAAGCACGCGGGCTTCCATCTCGGCGCCCCGCGAGAGCGCCGACACGGCATGCACCCGGGGTTCAACCTCCAGCTGGGATATTTCGCCACCTCGCCAGACAACACGGATCGTGATGCGGTCACGCATGACCCGGTGCAGAATCACTTTATCAATGAGGGAACGCAGCAGGGCCTTTTTGCTCTCGCGATTGACTTGCGGCAGCTGCCAGACTTCCGGTAGCCGGGCACCGAGCGCAAGGAAGTCGTTTTGCTCCTCAGCACTCAGCGCCTCCGTTTTGCATGCCTCAGCCTGACGAAGGGCGAGCGCATCCTCCGCCTGGCGCAATTCGCGCAGCGCCGTTTCCCATCGCCGCTCAAGCTCGGCAGCAATCAAACGGTTATCCGGATCGACGCGATTGTATTGGCGCTCGGCCAGGAGCGCCTGATAGCGTAGCCGTTCGACCTGCTGCGCCTCTGCCCGATTGGTGGCGTCACGGCTCTGCTGTCTTGCATGTTTTGCACGGGCCCAGGTCTCCAGCTCTGCCGGTCCAATTGCCGCGAGGAATGCCTCCACGACCCGCGCATCGATCAGGTCAGCAGGCAGGTGCTGGCATAGCTGCCCCCCCTGACTGCGCAGCAGATAGTTACAGACGTAGGCGTTGGCGTTCTTGTACTGCACCGCCATCTTGTGACCGCATTGTCCGCACCAGACGATGCCCTGGAGCACTGCTGCACCGTCGCGGGGTACGCCGTGCCGCGCGTCAAACAAGATGAGAGCAGCGCGTCAATCAGGATGAGAGTACTGGCGTTGCGGCAGCGGTGGAGGGCGTAGCCCGGAACCGCTGCCGCAACGCCGCGCCGAGGAGTCCGCCCCGCTGCCGGGGTGCCTTGTCGGTGGTCGCGGTAAATCGGGTATGAACAGCTCTTCCATGTAGCGAAGGGAGGCTGAGTTGCCCGGCCGACACATCAACGACCATCAGATGAGGCTCTACATGAAGT
>NZ_JAMBPR010000179.1 GCF_024206475.1 Paraburkholderia sp. CNPSo 3274 | reverse complement strand
CGCGCTGCTGCTGTACCTCGAGCGCCCTGATCTGCCTGGCAGCGAGCAACAGCCGTTCGAATTCGCGTTCGATCTCGGCGCGCAGGGCTGGCAACAGCTGTGTGGTGTGCTGCGCCCACCAGAGCGCCCACGCGCGGCCACCGATTCGCTCGGGCCGCAGGTTGTGGAGCACCAGCAGCGAGCGGATGCGGTTGCTATGGGCAGTGCGCTCCTGCCGCAGGCGATCGAGTTCACGGTGTACCCGCCGCTCATCTTCCTGTTCGGGGGTGGGGATACGTGCGACCGCCCAAACCCGGCGCTCACCGCCGTAGTAGCGCATCAGCATTGACAGCAGCTTGTCGCTGTCGAGACGGTCGGTCTTGGCGCGACGTCTGCGCCGGTTCACTTCGATACTGGCTGAATCCACCACCATGTTCGTGATCTGATGTGCTTCCAGGCAGCGGTGCAGCCAGAAGCCGTCACGCCCGGCTTCATAACAGCTGCGCACCAGAACATCAGTGGCCAGATGACAGCGCGCTTTGGCCTTTGAAATCGCCGTGAAGACTGCGGCCGTATCGCCGGCGGCCACCGTGCAGCGGCTCGGCGCGCGCACCCCATCGCCCAGCGAAAGCTTCCAGTTCCTGTCACCCAGTTCAAAGGCGACATACAGCGATCCGGTGATGGTTGTATCTTGCCCGTGAGGGGCTGTGCGAGGCGCATTCATTTGCGTACTCCTCTCGGAAAACGGGTGTCGGAATCCTCGTTTTACTCCAGGAGGCTTACTTCCGCGGCCCCTCCATAGTATCTATGGCTCCCGTCAGGCAGCGAATCCGCGAGCGCACCCTTTATCGCGAGTCAATTACTCTCGCGGATTCTTATGCACACAAATATGCGACATTCGTGCAAAACGTGGAGAACCTCGGAGGCAACGTCACATTCAATGTCCGGAATCCGAAAGTGGATGCTGCAGCGGGTCAGTATTTCAGTTTGTCCCAGATCTGGATCCTTGGTGGAGACAGAGCCTGCGGTGCAAACCCTCTTCAGTCAGAAGAGACCGGCTGGGTAGTCTCTCCTTCCATGTTTGCGGACAATCTGCCGCACTTCTTCATATACAGCACCGCCGATAACTACGCGAACACCGGATGCCGGAACAACAGCCGCGGGGATTTCGTGCAGATTTCGGAGAAAGCGGTGCTCGAGGGCGCGTTAGTTGACGTCAGTTTTCCCGGCGGTCAACAGCACGAGTTCAGTGCCGAAATCGTCGCTACGCACACGGGAACTGGTGGCTCTTTCGTAACGGCGTCGCGATTGGTTACTACCCCGCGGAGCTCTATCAAAGCGGACAGAACAGTCATAACGCGACGTCGATTGGGTTTGGAACAGAAACAACTGGGCTTACGTCTTGGCCAGGCGCGGGTAGTGGTAATTGGGAGAGTCAACTATATGGCCATGCAGCTTATCAGCGCAACCTCTACTACTACAAGGCCTGGGATGATCCGCACTTGTGGGGACAATCGAGTTGCTACCACGCGGCCGGGCCATTCAGCAACGGAGATGGCGGTAATATTCCCGCCGATAACCACGATCCGAGTTGGTGGACCCGATACACCTTCGTTGGTGGCCCGGGCGGAACACAGTGCAGATGAAGACGGCATAGAGCGCGCGATTAGTATTGTTCTATGATGCATAGCACCGCCTGACGCCCCGAGGCTTCGCGCTAGCGAGGTTTCCACATGTTGCGTTTGGCAATTGGTTCATCGAGGCCTTCTATGTGCGCGATGCCGAACGAGGCGGAGAGCTCACCCGGTGCCAGCCTTAAACTGCACACGAGAACCGTTCGACACCGACGCTCAAACCACCTTCCTGTCACCCAAAACAGGTATTGTAATTCGTAGGCCAAGCGTTCGCCGTCACTGACTAATTGCGTACGTCCGCTTACCGATATTCTGCACCGTCCTCTTCACGTCGAGTCAGGTTGATATCGGCAAATACAGGCAAGGCCCTAAGCCGGCCACGGTAATTCAACGTGCAGTCTATGGGATGGGGCGTGCAGGGTGCGCTGGTAATTGCGTCACCCGTCCCAATGCCCAGCACACGCAGGGCCATCGAGCTGCCAAGCGTCGAGTCACCGCGACAACGGCATCCTCTAACGACTCGAAAGCCCGCGAAAACAACCTGGATCGTCGTGGTCCGGTAGGCCAGCTCGCGTGCGATTTCTTCAGTCGCCATCGTAAAACGCCTCCTCTGCCAGTATTAGCAGATCCGCTTTCGCTGCGTCCGTGGTCACGTTAATGCAAATGCCTGTCCATGTCGCTAGATAGACCCGGCGACCACGGAACTCGAGGAAGGGCTTCTCATCGCTTAGCTCGACCGCGGTGATCCGAATGATGCGCACCTCGGGATAGCGCTTTCGCCAAATTACCGCGGCTTCCAGCAGCGTCGGTTCGGTACAAACCAGCTCAGTTATCGCATGGATCTGTTCCACAGTAAGGCCCATGTCATTCGCACCCACCTGACACGCGCCGCGCCTCGACAGTTACCGGAAGCGTGGTGTCGTTCGCAAGTTCGGGCAACTGAAACTGCCAGCCGTTAGCAAGCGTAATACGTGCACCCCACAGCTGCGCTCCATCGATGGAGACGATTGGCTCCTCGAGATCCTTCTTCGGAACATAAGCCCTGAATACGCCATTGTCATCCTTTCGGATCGTGACCTTCACGTTTATATCTCCCGGGTTGGTTAAGCGATTCCCGCCGGACGTATGGCTGCGACAACCGGCGGATATGCCGCACGTGCGCAGTACGATGCCGCCTTATCCCACACAAACAGGCTGAGTTAAGGGAGTCCACCATCATCGAGCGGCTCACTAGTCCACTGCGTCATTGAATTGGCACCGGTCGAACCCGGCGCGATGGATCGTCATACTTCCACTTGATCGGCTTCGGGCTTTTGTTGTGCTCGCTGATATAGCGCATCAGTTTGCGATCCAGATCCTTCACCGAAGTGAAGATGCCGCGAGCGATCACATCGCGCTGGATGCGCGAGAACCAGTTCTCCACCTGGTTCAGCCACGACGAGTAGGTCGGCGTGAAGTGCAGGCGCACGTTGCGATGCG
>NZ_JAMBPR010000178.1 GCF_024206475.1 Paraburkholderia sp. CNPSo 3274 | reverse complement strand
CACGTAGTCAGCGTGGCCCGGGCAGTCGACGTGTGCGTAGTGGCGGTTAGCCGTTTCGTACTCGACGTGCGCGGTGTTGATGGTAATACCACGTGCCTTTTCTTCCGGCGCTGCGTCGATCTGGTCGTACGCCTTCGCCTCGCCGCCGAACTTCGCGGTCAGAACCGTCGTGATCGCTGCCGTCAGCGTGGTCTTGCCGTGGTCAACGTGACCGATCGTGCCCACGTTCACGTGCGGCTTGGTCCGCTCAAACTTACCCTTGGCCATTTTCGACTCCTAAGAGGATTTTTCCGTACGTTGCGCGGGGCGCGCAAACAATCACTGGCTTGCTGCTGCCTGCTCGATGCGGGGCTTCTGAGGCCCGCTAGATACCGGCTGGTGCCCATGGGCAGGATCGAACTGCCGACCTCTCCCTTACCAAGGGAGTGCTCTACCACTGAGCCACATGGGCAAAAACTGCTCTGAACCGCTTTATTGCTTCGCTGGAGCGGGTGAAGGGAATCGAACCCTCGTCGTAAGCTTGGAAGGCTTCTGCTCTACCATTGAGCTACACCCGCGAGGTTCGCCGACCATTGCAACTGCTAGCGCAATCTTGCCGGCCCGACACTTACTACAGCTGAATTCTGGTGGAGGAGGTTGGATTCGAACCAACGTAGGCGTAAGCCAACAGATTTACAGTCTGCCCCCTTTAGCCACTCGGGCACCCCTCCGTAGAGAACTGATGATTATGGGGGAACATCCGAATCATGTCAAGCACTTTGTTCGGCGTCGAGCCCACAACGCTCTCACTTATAGGGAGAGCGGAAAAGCAAAAACCCCGGCTTTTTAGGGCCGGGGTTTCGCTTGTAGAGAAGCCTGACGATTACCTACTTTCACACGGGCAATCCGCACTATCATCGGCGTGGAGCTGTTTCACGGTCCTGTTCGGGATGGGAAGGGGTGGGACCAGCTCGCTATTCTCAACCTGTGCGTCCTGCTCACCCACGCGGGGCGGAGGCACACCTGTTATAGGATCAAGCCTTACGGGCAATTAGTATCAGTTAGCTTAACGCATTACTGCGCTTCCACACCTGACCTATCAACGTCCTGGTCTCGAACGACCCTTCAAGGGGCTCGAAGCCCCGGGGATATCTCATCTCAAGGCGAGTTTCCCGCTTAGATGCTTTCAGCGGTTATCTCTTCCGAACATAGCTACCCGGCGATGCCACTGGCGTGACAACCGGTACACCAGAGGTTCGTCCACTCCGGTCCTCTCGTACTAGGAGCAGGTCCCTTCAAATATCCAGCGCCCACGGCAGATAGGGACCAAACTGTCTCACGACGTTTTAAACCCAGCTCACGTACCTCTTTAAATGGCGAACAGCCATACCCTTGGGACCGGCTACAGCCCCAGGATGAGATGAGCCGACATCGAGGTGCCAAACACCGCCGTCGATATGAACTCTTGGGCGGTATCAGCCTGTTATCCCCAGAGTACCTTTTATCCGTTGAGCGATGGCCCTTCCATACAGAACCACCGGATCACTATGACCTGCTTTCGCACCTGTTCGACTTGTGAGTCTCACAGTCAAGCACGCTTATGCCATTGCACTATCAGCACGATTTCCGACCGTACCTAGCGTACCTTCGTACTCCTCCGTTACCCTTTGGGAGGAGACCGCCCCAGTCAAACTGCCTACCATGCACTGTCCCCGATCCGGATTACGGACCAAGGTTAGAACCTCAAACAGATCAGGGTGGTATTTCAAGGACGGCTCCATGCAGACTAGCGTCCACACTTCACAGCCTCCCACCTATCCTACACAAACCGGTTCAAAGTCCAATGCAAAGCTACAGTAAAGGTTCATGGGGTCTTTCCGTCTAGCCGCGGGGAGATTGCATCATCACAAACACTTCAACTTCGCTGAGTCTCGGGAGGAGACAGTGTGGCCATCGTTACGCCATTCGTGCAGGTCGGAACTTACCCGACAAGGAATTTCGCTACCTTAGGACCGTTATAGTTACGGCCGCCGTTTACCGGGACTTCAATCAAGAGCTTGCACCCCATCATTTAATCTTCCGGCACCGGGCAGGCGTCACACCCTATACGTCCACTTTCGTGTTTGCAGAGTGCTGTGTTTTTATTAAACAGTCGCAGCCACCAGTTTATTGCAACCCCTTCACCCTTCTGGCGCAAGCCAGTCAAGCTACCAGGGCGTACCTTATCCCGAAGTTACGGTACCAATTTGCCGAGTTCCTTCTCCCGAGTTCTCTCAAGCGCCTTAGAATACTCATCTCGCCCACCTGTGTCGGTTTGCGGTACGGTCACTGTGAAACTGAAGCTTAGAGGCTTTTCTTGGAACCACTTCCAGTTGCTTCTTCACCTAGGTGAATGGCCTCGCACCCTTGAATCCCGCGCCCGGATTTGCCAAAGCGCCTTCTCCAATGCAAGGACCGGGACTTCCAACACCCGGACAACCTTCCGCGATCCGTCCCCCCATCGCATTTCACAATGGTGCAGGAATATTGACCTGCTTCCCATCAGCTACGCATTTCTGCCTCGCCTTAGGGGCCGACTCACCCTACGCCGATGAACGTTGCGTAGGAAACCTTGGGCTTACGGCGAGGGGGCCTTTCACCCCCTTTATCGCTACTCATGTCAGCATTCGCACTTCCGATACCTCCAGCACGCTTTTCAACGCACCTTCGCAGGCTTACGGAACGCTCTCCTACCATGCACATAAATGTGCATCCGCAGCTTCGGTATATGACTTAGCCCCGTTACATCTTCCGCGCAGGACGACTCGATCAGTGAGCTATTACGCTTTCTTTAAAGGGTGGCTGCTTCTAAGCCAACCTCCTGACTGTTTTAGCCTTCCCACTTCGTTTCCCACTTAGTCATATTTGGGGACCTTAGCTGGCGGTCTGGGTTGTTTCCCTCTTGACACCGGACGTTAGCACCCGATGTCTGTCTCCCGTGATTGCACTCTTCGGTATTCGGAGTTTGCTATGGCGAAGTAATCCGCAATGGACCCTTCAACCATGACAGTGCTCTACCCCCGAAGGTGATACACGAGGCACTACCTAAATAGTTTTCGGAGAGAACCAGCTATTTCCAGGTTTGTTTAGCCTTTCACCCCTATCCACAGCTCATCCCCTAACTTTTCAACGTTAGTGGGTTCGGTCCTCCAGCACGTGTTACCGTGCCTTCAACCTGGCCATGGATAGATCACCTGGTTTCGGGTCTACACCCAGCGACTGAACGCCCTGTTCGGACTCGCTTTCGCTACGCCTGCCCTATTCGGTTAAGCTTGCCACTGAATGTAAGTCGCTGACCCATTATACAAAAGGTACGCCGTCACCCCTTGCGAGGCTCCGACTGTTTGTATGCATGCGGTTTCAGGATCTGTTTCACTCCCCTCCCGGGGTTCTTTTCGCCTTTCCCTCACGGTACTGGTTCACTATCGGTCGATCACGAGTATTTAGCCTTGGAGGATGGTCCCCCCATCTTCAGACAGGATTTCACGTGTCCCGCCCTACTTGTCGCATACCTAGTTCTTCCATTCCGTCTTCGCCTACGGGGCTATCACCCACTATGGCCGCACTTTCCAGAGCGTTTGGCTGACGGTACGGATAAAGAATGCAGGCTGGTCCCATTTCGCTCGCCACTACTTTGGGAATCTCGGTTGATTTCTTTTCCTGCGGCTACTTAGATGTTTCAGTTCGCCGCGTTCGCCTCACATGACCTATGTATTCAGTCATGGATACTCCATTCGGAGTGGGTTTCCCCATTCGGATATCGGCATTGAGGATTGGTGGAGGATGACGGGATCGAACCGACGACCCCCTGCTTGCAAAGCAGGTGCTCTCCCAGCTGAGCTAATCCCCCAGTCACACAACTCAAGGGGACTGCCCGTCCACAGACAGTGGTGGGTCTGGATGGATTCGAACCATCGACCCCCGCCTTATCAAGACGGTGCTCTAACCGACTGAGCTACAGACCCCTGAGTCTGTCTTTCTTACAGCCGACAAGTGTGAGCGCTTAAAACGCAGTGAGCGATGAGCTCATGAAAGGAGGTGATCCAGCCGCACCTTCCGATACGGCTACCTTGTTACGACTTCACCCCAGTCATGAATCCTGCCGTGGTGACCGTCCTCCTTGCGGTTAGACTAGCCACTTCTGGCAAAACCCACTCCCATGGTGTGACGGGCGGTGTGTACAAGACCCGGGAACGTATTCACCGCGGCATGCTGATCCGCGATTACTAGCGATTCCAGCTTCACGCAGTCGAGTTGCAGACTGCGATCCGGACTACGATCGGTTTTCTGGGATTGGCTCCACCTCGCGGCTTGGCAACCCTCTGTTCCGACCATTGTATGACGTGTGAAGCCCTACCCATAAGGGCCATGAGGACTTGACGTCATCCCCACCTTCCTCCGGTTTGTCACCGGCAGTCTCCCTGGAGTGCTCTTGCGTAGCAACTAGGGACAAGGGTTGCGCTCGTTGCGGGACTTAACCCAACATCTCACGACACGAGCTGACGACAGCCATGCAGCACCTGTGTTACGGCTCCCTTTCGGGCACCCCCACCTCTCGGCAGGGTTCCGTACATGTCAAGGGTAGGTAAGGTTTTTCGCGTTGCATCGAATTAATCCACATCATCCACCGCTTGTGCGGGTCCCCGTCAATTCCTTTGAGTTTTAATCTTGCGACCGTACTCCCCAGGCGGTCAACTTCACGCGTTAGCTTCGTTACCAAGCCAATGAAGGCCCGACAACCAGTTGACATCGTTTAGGGCGTGGACTACCAGGGTATCTAATCCTGTTTGCTCCCCACGCTTTCGTGCATGAGCGTCAGTATTGGCCCAGGGGGCTGCCTTCGCCATCGGTATTCCTCCACATCTCTACGCATTTCACTGCTACACGTGGAATTCTACCCCCCTCTGCCATACTCCAGCGATGCAGTCACCAATGCAGTTCCCAGGTTAAGCCCGGGGATTTCACATCGGTCTTACATCACCGCCTGCGCACGCTTTACGCCCAGTAATTCCGATTAACGCTCGCACCCTACGTATTACCGCGGCTGCTGGCACGTAGTTAGCCGGTGCTTATTCTTCCGGTACCGTCATCCCCCCGGGGTATTAACCCAGAGGATTTCTTTCCGGACAAAAGTGCTTTACAACCCGAAGGCCTTCTTCACACACGCGGCATTGCTGGATCAGGCTTGCGCCCATTGTCCAAAATTCCCCACTGCTGCCTCCCGTAGGAGTCTGGGCCGTGTCTCAGTCCCAGTGTGGCTGGTCGTCCTCTCAGACCAGCTACGGATCGTCGCCTTGGTAGGCCTTTACCCCACCAACCAGCTAATCCGCCATCGGCCACCCCAATAGCGCGAGGTCTTGCGATCCCCCGCTTTCATCCGTAGATCGTATGCGGTATTAATCCGGCTTTCGCCGGGCTATCCCCCACTACTGGACATGTTCCGATGTATTACTCACCCGTTCGCCACTCGCCGCCAGGATTGCTCCCGCGCTGCCGTTCGACTTGCATGTGTAAGGCATGCCGCCAGCGTTCAATCTGAGCCAGGATCAAACTCTTCAGTTTAAACCTGTTACTGTTTTCGGTCTCTCTCGAGACCGGTCGCTCACTCAAAGCTGACAGGT
>NZ_JAMBPR010000177.1 GCF_024206475.1 Paraburkholderia sp. CNPSo 3274 | reverse complement strand
CACCGAAACGTGCGGTTGCATTACACGCCGACCTATACCTCCTGGCTAAATCAGGTGGAGAACTGGTTCTCGCGCATCCAGCGCGACGTGATTGCGCGAGGTATCTTCACCACGGTAAAGGATCTGGAGCGCAAGCTGATGCGCTATATCCGCGAGCACAACAAGAATCCCAAGCCGATTAAATGGAAGTATGACGATCCATCGCGGCGAATTCGACCAGTGCCATTTCAATGACGCAGTCGACTAGTGGCTTGCGTAAGCGTCGGGTGACGCTTACGACAGATCAACCGGCAAGTCATGAAAGCCAACGTCGGCGGGGAGTCGGCGTTGGCTTTCAGCTATTGGGCAACGGCATGATCGTACTGTGGCCCACAATCGACAGAAATTCGCGGCGCGTGGAGGGGTCGTCACGAAACGCGCCCAGCATACGGCTTGTCACGAGCGACGCACCGGCCTTATGCACGCCGCGTGTGCTCATGCACTGATGCGCGGCCTCGAGGATCACCGCGACGCCCTTGGGTTGCAGCACGGTGTTCAGCGCATCGGCGATTTGAACGGTCATCTTCTCCTGAATCTGCAGACGCTTGGCATAGACATCGACGAGGCGCGCAAGTTTGGAAATGCCGACCACACGATGTTCAGGCAGGTAGGCGACATGCGCGCGCCCGATGATAGGCACCATATGGTGCTCGCAATAGCTTTCGAAGCGGATGTCCTTTAGCACCACCATTTCGTCGTAGCCATCCACTTCTGAAAACGTCGTGGCGAGAATCTGCATCGGGTCGGATTCGTATCCCGCGAAGAACTCGCGATACGCGCGAGCAACGCGCGCGGGCGTTTGAATGAGGCCTTCTCTTTCCGGGTCGTCGCCCGCCCATCGGATGAGCGTGCGCACGGCTTCTTCAGCCTGATCCCGCGTGGGGCGAACCGACGCTTCCTCAGCGCCTATCCCGTTGTCTCGCTTGTTCATCAACTCTCCTGATCATTCATGCCTCGTGCAATCCGACGCACATGTGCATCTGCTGCACAGCCGTGTCGGCAATGTGAGTAAAGTGTATATAATTGCACGACGTTCGTAAATACAAACGCAAGCAAAGCTGCGCTCGACAAGGCCGCGCGCTGAGCGAGCAGGTTGCACCTACATCACAGGATCAGTACATGAAAACGCGCATTACAGAGTTACTTGGGATTCGATACCCCATCGTCCAGGGAGGCATGATGTGGGTGGGACGTGCGGAACTGGCCGCTGCCGTTTCGAACGCCGGTGCGCTCGGCACCATCACCGCGCTCACGCAGCCCACGCCGGAGGCGCTGCGCAACGAGATTGGCCGCGTCCGATCGATGACGGATCAGCCGTTCGCCGTGAACCTGACCATACTACCAACGATCAAACCGGTTCCGTACGATGAGTACATGCAAGCGATCGTGGAAAACGGCGTGAAGGTCGTCGAGACGGCGGGACGTAATCCCGAGCCGTACATGCCGGCGTTTAAGGCCGCGGGAATCAAGGTCATCCACAAATGCACTTCCGTGCGTCACGCGCTGAAAGCTGAGGCTTTGGGGTGCGACGCCGTGAGCGTGGACGGTTTCGAATGTGCCGGCCACCCAGGCGAAGACGACGTGCCCAATCTCATTCTGTTGCCGGCCGCCGCTGCGAAACTGCGCATTCCGATGCTCGCATCGGGCGGCATCGCCGACGCACGGGGGATGGTAGCGGCACTCGCGCTCGGCGCGGACGGCATCAACATGGGCACGCGATTCATGGCCACACAGGAGGCGCCGATTCATGAGAACGTCAAGCGCAGGCTGGTCGAAAACGATGAGCGCAACACGGCGTTGATTTTCCGTACGCTGAAGAACACCTCGCGCATTTTCAGGAATTCGGTCGCGGAGAAGGTGCTGGAACTCGAATACAAGGAAGGCGCGACGTTCGCGGATCTCAAGCCACTCGTGAGCGGCGAGCGCGGTAAGCGCATGTACGAGACGGGGGATACGGAAGATGGCACGTTCCCGGCTGGTCTCGCGATCGGGCTGATCGAGGATATTCCCACCTGCGCGCAACTCGTGAGCCGGATGGTTGCTGAGGCGCGCGCACTCATTCACGGCAGGCTGACCGCGTTCGCACAAGGGAACTGAGCGTCCCGTAAGGCGTTTTGAATGCGCCTGCACGCGCGCGGATATCAAACGCGCGCGTGCAGGCAGCTTGTAATCGGAATGCGAATTTAGTTGGGATGGGCGTGGGGTTGCTCGTCTAACCGCTCAAGGTGAGCGAGCAGCGAGCGGGCCGCGGCCGGCCAGAGTCTTTCCGGTACGTCGTCGTAGGCATGACGGAGCCAGTCGTCGATCGAACCGTTCGGCAGCGTCTTCACCGCTTGGGCAATCTTTGCTTCACGTGCCAGGCGGTGCGCCTTGAGGCTGCGCGCCACGAAAAACTGCACGTCGAAACGCCGAGGCAGGTCGCGGTCGGTGATCCAGTGCGCGAGCGGATAAACGCAGTCGGCGGCTAGCGTAAGGCCTCGCCGGGTGTGATGTTCCTCGATCGCTGCGCGTCGGTCGAGCGTCGCAATATCGCTGTCATCGACGAACGCGCCATCGCTTTGCCGAGCGAGCAATACGCCTAGTTCTTCAAATGTTTCGCGTATCGCCGCCACAGCCGCAACCAACTGGGCCTCGTTTTGCGTGCTGCGCCGTGATGCGCCGGCAGCGATGCCTGCGTCGGAGGAATCGATCGCTCCGCCAGGAAAGACGAAGGCGCCCGGCGCGAAACTCGCTTGAGCCGAGCGTCGCGTCATGAGCACTTCGATGGCGGGAGAACCTTCGTATTGCGCGTCGCGCAACAACAGCATCGTTGCCGCCGGGCGTGGTGAAACGGATTGTCGTTGCGGGTGGAGCAGTTGTTCTGGGCGTACCACGTCACTCCCTCTAATTCAATGGATAACCCCTTGCGCGGAGCCCTAACAGGTTGCTGAAGTACCGCTGAAACATGTCATCGCGCAGAGTTCGTGAAGCGTTGATAGATGAACCACCACTTACCCACTGGAGATCATGCGCGGCGCCGACACTTTCACCGAGAGTTTGTTTTCCGTGCGCAAGCTGGACGACTTCGTCCCCAAGTCGCATCCGTTGCGTTCGATCCGCGTAATGGCGAACGAAGCGCTGGCGAAGATGGATCGACTGTTCGCCGAGATGTACGAAGCGGACA
>NZ_JAMBPR010000176.1 GCF_024206475.1 Paraburkholderia sp. CNPSo 3274 | reverse complement strand
GCCATATCCCCCGCCATAGCTCCCCCGACTACCATTACCTACGCGGTTCATATTGCCGGGGGAGCTGCGATCGGCTACACCGCCCCGGTCCCCCACTGACGCACGATTGCCTGCGCCGCCCCTGTCGGCGCCCGTGGCCATGCGGTTACCTGCCTCGGCACCGCGCCCGCGATACTGGGACCGCCGGTCGGCCCCGGGCGACCCGGCGAACTTGTCGCGGGTGGCGTTATCCCGGTAGGCGACGCCCTCACGATGGCCTGCATCGTGTTGCCAGCGGCCGCCTCGCTCTCCGTTCTTGAGCTTCGAACTGTCGAAGTTACGGTCGACGTTCCTGGCCCTGTCGGAGTCGATGTTGATGTCGTCTCCGCCCCAACACGAGTTGCAGTCCGCGAAGATCGCACCGGCAGCAAGAAGGCCGACGCCAAAGGCGAGGCCCGCGCCGGGATAGTAACCGGGGTAGTAGGCGGGATACGGCGGCCAGTAGTATGGCGGATACGCCGGATAGCCCCAGCCGCCATACACGACAGCCGGGTCATAGGCTGGCACATAGATCACCTGCGGGTTAGCGGGCTCGATCTTCACGATGGTCTGCCCGCTGCCAGCAGGTGCCTGTTCGACGATCACGTTTTGCTGTTCGTTCGACTTGAGGTTGCCCGACTCCTGCGCCCGTGCCCGCAAGCGCTGCACCGCATCGAAGACGTCTTTTTGCTGCGCAAGAAAGGCGTCGCCGAGTTTCTGCGTCCAGTCGATCCTGTCGTTCATCGGCTCAAGTATCTGCGGGAACGCCACCAGCGATTTCACACTCGTATCCCACGGCTCGTTCTGTACCGCCTTCACAGCGGCGTCGCCCTTTACATTCGCATTCGCTTTCACCCAACGCGCGGCGTGCACGATCTCCAGCGGATAGGTCGAAGCCATCAATACCTGAGCCAGCAAGGAGTCCGGGTAGAGAGCAATCGGCGCGACGAGAGCATCGATCTCCTCTGGTTTGAATGGCGCAGGGCCCGATGACTCAGCGGCCGATGGGGCGGTGGCCGATAAGGGGGGAGCTGATGGCGCGGTGCTCAATGTCGGGGGGCCCGATGGCGGAAGCCCCGCCGACCCGTGATCTGCACACGCCGAAATTGTCGCCAGCAAAACCAGCCACAAGAATAAGGCTCTCACCCCTCGGGTTTTCCAGTTATTCATGGCCACTCCTTCCGGCGGTTTATTGACGCGGACCAGGAGATTTTCCTGACGGTCATAGAACCGTCCGTTGCTTTCGTGGTTCGGTGCCCGGATGGGTTCGGCCGGGTCTAGCAAGAGATTCGTGTGGAGTTCCCGCTGGCGCAGACCAGGTTCCGCACGTGCGAACCCTCCCCATTCGATAAGACAGCTGAACTTCGGGCTGGTCAATGAGACCTTGGTCCGACAGGTCAGGGACGTCGGGTTTCCAGGATGGCCTTCGATGAGTTCTGGCATCTTGAAGGCCGGCGGCGTCCAGACACTGAGCAGCGAGGTGGCGCTGATCGCAGCGGCCGCACCAGCCTCGTGGCGCCGAAAATTGGGGTTGACGAGACCATCAAGGCTACGGCTATCGAGCCGCGCTCCTGCCTCGCCGGGCGGGTTGGGCGTTCGTTGACCCGGGCGGCAGGCAGCACGATCGGCGAACATGCGTATTCGACCGCGCGCGTTGCCGGACTCTGAATGCCGGCGGGACGAATGCGTTGAGTGGGCTACGGCGCACGCCTATCGGATCACCGCTGCACCCTGAAAGCCACCGATGCGGTTGTTATGCGCTCAAGGTCCCCAAGGGGTCGAGCAGCGACATCAGCATCGCGCGGTCTTCGGCCATTATGAGTCACTTGATGGTCCGAATCCCAAGACGTTCAGGCGACGCCTGACGAACACCAAGCAGCCATACACTCAGCGAACACGAATTCTTGCCTCCGCGATTCGCGGCCCGATGGTTACACGGTGCGTGCGTTATAAGGTGACGATTTCATTGACCCGGAACGTGCGACTTCACGACGCCAAAACCCGTAGCCGGTACTGCGGAAAGCTGATCGACATCAAACGGTTGGTATGCAGAGACGCGACCATTTCGCGTGTGACTACAGCTCGTCCGAGTTCTATGTCTGCATTGGCGATGGAGTTCTGTTATGGGCTGCGGTAGGCATGGTGGCCGTCCGAAACCAACTTTTAGGCAGTCGCACCTACTGGGACCGCGATGGTCGCAGAAGGGTCGGCGACAGCCGACCACGTCGGGCAGTAAGCGGCCATGAAGCGACGCTCGACCCGCGCAACTGAACGTCCGCAGGTTTCTGCGCAAGAGTCATTCAACTGTCGCCCTCGCTCGATCACGACATACAAACGCCGGCAGCATCAGGACAATTGGAGTCCGAACCATCACCACGCGTACCTGACACCCACGTCGCCCCAGACGCCCCTTCGCTGTCCACTTGCCGAGCTGTTGACCGAGAACTGGTAGCCGAACTGGCCGTATACGCTCATGCGTGTGTCAAGCTTCGCGGTGAAGCCAGCGGCCACGTCCATGCGCGTGGCCTGCTGCGATAGCGGCACCTGATCGACGCCGGAGTACCTTGTCGTGGCCTGGGCGCCCCAGTCTCGCCAGAGATTGGCGCGCACATATGGCTGCCACACCTCGCCATTCGCGCGCTCGATGGTCCATTGCCCTCGCACGCCGAGCCGCCCGCTCACCCCTGAGGTGGAGCCCGGATCGACCGCGCCGAGCCCGTCATTGGCCTCGTTCAGCCCGACATGCTGCCAGATGATCTGCACCTGCGGCTCCAGCACGAATGCGGGATCGAGCGGCAACGCGAACGGGTAACCCGCTTCCAGCGAGGTGAGGATTCCGGAGCCCGAAACCGGCAGCCGCGCGTTCTGCGTCGTCGCATTGCCGTCATAGTAGGTGCCCTGCAGCACCGCATCGACGTACCAGCCGCCGGGACCGTAGTGCGTCCAGTAGGCGCCGCCGGAATACGCATTGAGGTTCAGTGTGCCGGTGCTGGAAGGCACGTATGCGGTTGCGGCCGGATTGGTGACGAGCCCGTTCACGTCCACATCGCTGTTGCCGTACGCGAAGTAGACGCCGGTGGCGTCATGATGGTCCGGCAGGAAGCTGCCGCGCCAGACATCCACGCCTGCCTGGAAGCCGAGCAGGTGACCGTCGGCACTTGCGTTGGTGAAGGTCTGGTAGCGGTTGTCGATCTGCTGGCCGAACAGGCGCACCCAGCCGGAACGGGTCCAGCCTGCGTCACCGGCGCCGCCCTGCGCGTTGGTCAGCGTGTCGCCGATGCGCTCATGCAGCGTGCCCAGCGTGGTGAGACCCAGTTGCCTCGCGAT
>NZ_JAMBPR010000175.1 GCF_024206475.1 Paraburkholderia sp. CNPSo 3274 | reverse complement strand
CCAAGCCGCCCGCAGACCATCATGCCTGGACGTGCCTGCCCAATCGCGTATCCCGATTGTTTCTTGCCCTCGCTTCGCTTCCCGCACTCGACACGCACAACCGGCGCCGCACCGATTCAATCCCCATAGCCACCGACAGCGGAGCGGCTTAGCTCAACGAATTTTTAGCGGAGCGGAAACGGCTTGTTCGCCGTGTCCCTAGTCAATTCATTGCGCCGCTTCCGCTCCGCTAAAAATCCTCTGGATTATCTGTCCAATCTTGTTCTGAATCTAAACTGGCAGGCATGAAAACGCGTGAGATAGCCCCCATCGCCTTCCCCAGCGACGCTGAACTGGCTGCGCTGCGCGCCTGGTATGCCAGTCGACCCTCGAGCGGCCGTCGCGCGCTATCTGGGCGACCGCAAGGCGCCCGGGGCGTCGGCGCGCGGCGTGCTCGGCCGCATTCGGCGCACTCTGGTCGCGTTCGCGACGAGCCGTCACCGGGCTGACCTGGGTGAAACATTCGGCGAGCGATCCGCCGCGTCGGCCGACATCGTCGCACGCGCTATTGAGACATTGCGCAGCCTGCCAGCACCGGTGCCGCACATTGCCGACGAGATCGACCAGTGGTTGCCGCCGCGCGTGGTGGGCGCGCTGCAGGCGCACGGCCTCCGGACGCTGGCCGATCTGACCGTGCGGATTCCGCGCCGGCGCCGCTGGTGGATCGCGATCGACGGAGTCGGCGTCGGCGTCGCCGGCGCGCGTCGCGTGGAGGCGTTTTTTGCCGCCCATCCGGCACTGACCGAACGGGCGCGGGCGTTGATCGTCGTGGCACCGGCCGGCGACGTCGTGGCGTGGGAGCAGTTGCGTGTGCCGCACGAAGTCGACGGCTCGCATGGACAGTTCCGCGCACCAAGGGCTGCTTGCCTGCTGAATGCATCCAACGACTACGAGGCGATCCAATCCTGGCTCTCGCTGCACGACTCGGCCACCACGCAGCGCGCCTACCGCAAGGAAGCAGAGCGCCTGATCCTGTGGGGGATCATCGAGCGAGGCCGAGCGTTGTCGTCGCTCACCACTGACGACGCGATCGCGTACCGGGCATTCCTGCGCCGGCCCACGCCGCGCGAGCGTTGGGTCGGGCCGTCGCGGCCACGCCACAGTGTTGAATGGCGACCTTTCATCGGCGCGCTCTCGCCCCGATCAGCGGCGTACGCACTGAATGTCCTGTCGGCGCTATTTCGCTGGCTGGTCGAGCAGCGCTACGTGCTGGCGAATCCGTTCGCCGGCGTCAAGGTCAAGAGTGACGCGCCGCGTGCGGGATTGGACGTGTCGCGCGGTTTCTCCGAGGGCGAGTCGCTGCTCATCCGCACCGTTGCTGACGGCCTCGAATGGTCCTACGGCTGGAGCGTGCCGGCCGCCCAGCGCGTGCGGTTTCTGCTGGACTTTGGCTATGCAACTGGCCTGCGCGCGAGTGAACTGGTCGGCGCGACGCTCGCCGATATCCGTCGAGATGAGCACGGCGATCACTGGCTGCACGTGCTCGGCAAGGGGGCAAGCGCGGTAAGGTTGCGTTGCCGTCGCTCGCCCGAGCCGCGCTGGATCAATTTCTCGTGCAGCGTGGGCTGCCGGTTACGCCCGCGCGCTGGAACCCGGCGACGCCGCTCGTCGCGAGCCTTGAGGAGGACGGCGCAGGCATCGAACTAAAAGTATGCGATCCACGACCGACGCCCCTCAGAGGGGATGTGCGGAGTGCAGCATGTCTAAACGCGGCGTTGGGTTAGCGAAGGTCCGCAGGGATTTTCCAGGGAAGCAGCGCGTCGTAGTCGTCGACGGTCTTTGCCAGAGGTAGCCGCTTGAACAGCCATGTGAAGTAACGATACGGGTCGATGCCGTTGGCTTTGCACGTTTCAACCAGGGAATACAGATTGGCACTCGCGTTAGCGCCATCTACAGTATCCGCGAACATCCAGCCTTTGCGACCTATTACGAAGGGGCGAATGGAATTTTCGCAGGGATTGTTCGATATGGGCCAGTCGCCGTTCTCGATGTATCGGATCAGCTTCGGCCACTGTTCGCGCAGGTAGGTTAGCGCCTTGCCGAGCAAGCTGTTGGGCACGACACCGGGCGATTGCTCGAGCATCAGATTGTGGATGGCGTCGAGCACGCGTGCACTGTACCGTCGTCGCAATCGCTGCCGCCTGTCGGCTTTCCATTTCGCGCTACGCGCCTCGGCAACGAACAACTTTCCGATCAGCTTGATGAAGCGCGTCGCGAGAAGATCGGGCGAGCGCGCTGCCTTGGGCACATTGTCCTCTGCCTTGACGAAGTAGCGTCGGCAATGAACCCAGCATCCGATGTGCACCAGTTGGTAACGCTGGGCAATGCCGTTATAGGGCTCGTATCCGTCGGTCATCAGGGCCGCCCCTTCACGCACGCCGACGAACAGCTTGTCAGCCAGCTTTGCACCTCGTCCGGGCGTGTAGGTGAAGCAGCAGATCGGCGTGCCCGAACCGGTCATCTGCGCCCAGAGATAGCTCTTTGTTTGTGGCTTGCGTCCCTTCTCCTTCAGGACCTGGAATGTCGTCTCGTCGCAGTAGATCAGATCGGCATCGAGCAACGCATCGCGCATCAGGTTGATCACAGGTTGCGTCGCGAGCCCGACACGGACGATGCTTGCTGCGATGGTGTTCGATGAGATGTCGCCGCCGAAGCGTCGCAGCAGGCCGGCCTGACGGTAGAGTGGCATCCCGAACTGATACTTGCCGGCAGCGATCCACGCAATCGCCGATTCGCTCAGGAGTCCTCGTGGGATGATGCGCGGCGGCGCTGGCGTGACCTTGATGCCAAGATCGCAGCACGGGCAGGCATACTTGACGCGCTGGTGCTGGATGACGCGGAGCTGCTCCGGGATCACGTCGAGCTGTTCGCTGGTTTCAACTCCGATCTCCACAAGCGCGTGACCGTCGTTGGCGCAGAAGCGATCGGCTTCGGGCAGTTCGTGCCGCACGACATCGCGCGGCAGACTGGGATCGAGCGGCTTGCGGTGGCCACGCTTCTTGCGAGTGTGCGCGCCAACCTTCGTTTCCGGTGTGTCTTCCTGCGCGGGCGTGGAGCTTGCACCGAGCGCCTCAGCTTCGTTGAACAAGCCGTATTGATCAGAATCCCGCGCTTCGCTCTTTGCACCGAACAGCTCGCGGCGGTAAGCCCGTAAGCGCTCCTCCGCGAGGTCACGCTCCGCTGTCACGAGTCGCAGCGTGCTGCGTAGCTCGTCACGTTCCTGCTGAAGCGCAGCGTGCTCCTCGCGCATCGCCAGGAGTGCCTTGAGCTCGTCGGCAGAGAGGGTGACGTTGATCGGCATGTCGCTTAGACCGGCACGCCAATGTCGTGTTCAACTCACACGAGCATAATGTCGTTTCGGATGGCGCCGAAGCGCGGCAATGTCCGCGCCCTTGAGTAGCCACTGCAACCGCTCGACGTCCAGCGTGACGACCCCGGTGCTACTGTCGGGCCAGACGAAGCGGTCCTTTTCTTCGAGCCTCTTGTAACATACCTCGAAATGCAGGCTCTGGGGCTGCCACAGAACATCTTGTCCGCATCACTCACCCGTTCCACCCGTTCAGCGGACAGCAACTTCTCTGTGTAGGTGAGCGCTATAACCGGTCTGGCCGACGTCTCCTGCTGCGCATCGACGACAAGAGTTATTGCTCCGTTCCTCCGAAGTGGACCGATATGAGCGAGCCTGATCCCGAGATCTCTATGGGACGAGAGCGCGCGTTGTTCACGGTCA
>NZ_JAMBPR010000174.1 GCF_024206475.1 Paraburkholderia sp. CNPSo 3274 | reverse complement strand
CGGGCCACTGGACGCAGCGTTCGCCCGTGCCCGCGGGCTGAACTTTATTCTGAGGTTGGTATTCGGGCTGATGAGCCGCAAGATCATGCGGCTTGCGAAGAAGCGGGATGTAACCTATTCATTTCTCTTCGTGCGCCCCGATGGAGCCCAGCTCGCCGAAATTGGCGAACTGCTTAAGTCAGAACGCATCCGTCCGGTGATTGACAAGGTGTTTCCGTTTGAACAAGCAAAGGAAGCGCTTGAATACCTGGCCCAGGGGCGCGCCAAGGGCAAGGTCGTCGTCAAGATCAAGTGAAGTGCTAAGCGGTTGGCTTCGGATGAACTTGTCATAGCGAAGCACGCCGGTTCTCCGGGGTGACGACGCTATCCTTCTTGAATGCCGGCTTCATCGTTGAGAGAGCTTCGAAGTTGTCGTGGCCTTGACGTGTTCGTCGATGAAAAACCTCTTCCTATGGCGGCCGTGCGCGGACTCGACGCGCACGATCTGAGTATCGAAAACGCCATTTTCTATGGCTGCTGCTGCCCGGCGGTGGCTTTCAGCCGCCAGTGTGTCCATGTCGTCCCGTGAAACGTGGAACTCGGCGGCGACGTATTCGGCAGTGGTTCCCATGTGGAATTCCTCGAATGTGTCTTGCAGCACGCCCACCATGTAATCGAGTAGTCGCGTGTCACCCATCTGAGACCCCACCGCGCATTCAGTGTCAGGTACGGACTGCGCGACATCGACTCGGCGCCGGCGGCGATTACCACTTCTGCACTGCCGGAGGTGATCAATTGGTGAGCCGAGATGATTGCCTGAAGGCCGGAACCGCATGACCGGTTGACGTTGAACGCAGGTGTCTCTTTCTTGCGTATCTGCCAGTTCTGCCGCCGTTCCCCGTCCGGCGCCTTGGGTTCAGGCATGCGTACACCGCGTCGCAGGCCCTCGTGTGCCCGGTTCCCGGCACACCGATTGCGGAATTACACACACCTACTACCCGCGAGGAGCAAGCCATGGCAACGCAACCTGTCGAGCAACGTGCACCGAACGACCGTGCCGAGCAAGACATTGACAAGTCTATTGAAGATAGCTTTCCGGCGAGCGACGCGCCCGCGACCGGCGGGTCGACACGAATCGAAAAGCCGGCTGGCAGCGACGTGCCTGGCTCGGAGCCGGACGAGGATGTTCCGGATGAAGACACGCCGGGAGAGCCGTCGCCCCGCGACGTGCCGCCCGATGAAGCGGCACCGCAAGGGCACTGAGGAATTTCATGCGCACTAACGCGTGAAGCGCGCGTGCCTGTGCACGCAAATTTCTGGGAGCATCAAGGAGGCGATAAGACAACGGGCAAGATCCGCGTCATTGCATTGACCGCGCGCATTGCTTTCGCTGGAAGCGAGCGCAAGGCGCCGGTGGCGGCGGTGGCGGTGGAGGAGCCGGGCATAGATTGCAAACTGGGATTGTTGGCCGGATTCGTGGCAAATATTCTGCTGGTCGACGACGACGTGGAGAACCTGTGGTCGCTGCAGGTGGCACTGGAGGGAGGCAGTCATCGTGTAAGCGTTGCCGGTGACGTCCGTCGGCGACATCCTGCGTCGCAACCCGATCCAGTGCATCGTCACCGACTACGAGATGCCGGAAATCGATGGCGTCGAGTTCTGCCGGATCGTGCGAAGCCTGCCGGACCACTGCGCATTGCCCATCGTCATGCTGTCAGCCTCGCCCGAGGCGACCCATACACCGCCATTCTGGAACCGCTTCTTCCGCAAGCCCGCCAGTTTTGACGATCTGATCTCCGTAATCGAAGAACATACGGGGGCGCCTTTGCCCGGCCCGGCGAGTTGACAGCGTCGAAATGCAGCTGCTTCAATGCGGGCGTTGCTCCAATGCGAACATCCACCTGCGTCGCGCTGGGCACCCGTAAGCGCCAGATGCTGGCCTTGACCGCGCCTTGGCCGCCCGGTCGGGACGGGTAGAATCGCATTTGGGAAAGCCGATACGGGAATTCAGGATGGGCGACATGGAAAAGCGGTCGCACGGGGTGTCCGAAACGGAGGAACAGTTTCGTCTTCGGGTTCAGGGTGTCACCGATTACGCCATCTTCATGCTCTCACGCACAGGCATCGTGACGAGCTGGAACTCGGGTGCCGAGCGGATCAAGGGGTACAGCAACGCCGAAATCCTCGGCCAGCACTTCTCACGTTTCTACACGGGCGAAGACCGGGCGGGGGGGGCGCCGGATTCGCGTTCGTGCACAAGCCATACCGCCTGGCCGATCTTGCCGAGGCGCTGAGAGGGTAAGATCGACGTACCGAATATCGTCGACATCCGGCGCGGTCGCCGGCTGAAGATTACGTCAAGGCGCAAAGGTGGGACAGGGCTCCAGGCCAGGTGGAGTTTGCTACGCAAGCAGCCCGGCGAGGCGGACAGGCGCACTTCTTCCGTATCGCCGCTGTCGCATGCGCAGGTGAAGCCGCACGGCAATATCGGAGATCGCGGCAACGAGGCTGGCTGCCCAGTTAGGGCACGTACTATCAGGTGTACGCACCGCAAGAACTGTCAACTAACACAGCGACGGCGCAGAAGAAGGTCAAAGACGACCTCAAGAAGCTCAAGCAGTTTTGGGAATCGATCAGGCCGATCCGGAACTTCTACGGAGGGCTTCACGCTAGCCGCCGAGTTTCGGCATCAATCCTGGTTCTCCGATAAGGCGAAGGAATCGACGCTTGCAATGGAACGAGAACGCGGCCTCGTGAATGTCGTCGTCGCGATTCGATATCCTAATTAGACTTGACATAAAAGAAAAGAGCGAACTTTTGCTGGCAGTGACTTGTTGCGGCCCATTGTGTCCTCGGGAAAACTGCGGGTGAAGCGAGCATGAAAGGGGGCTGAGTCTTGATTTCGAAGCCCCTGTTGCAGTGGCAGCATTCGCGAGCAAGCATGCGCCGAACTGGACGCCGCGTCAAAAAGTCACCTTGTCAACCGCGTTACGTGTCGGGTCGCGTAGTGCGGACCGAGTCATCGGGTAGCAGGGCCAAGCGCATTTCGTCTCTCGTAGCTTAGGTAGCCGGGGGGCTGACTTCGGACGGATATGGCAAAGTCCGTCCGTCTTCATCACCGTTTCGCGCCCAAGCTTGCCCTATGCGAGTCTAGTCTCGCATAGGGCGCTGCACGGCTCGTGCGAAAACGAAGCGTGTACCACTTTTCATGGTCGTTCCTGAATTCACGGTATTACTATGCAATGCTCTGGATAAGCTTGGCGCGCGCCTTAGAATGAAGAGCGAACAGAATCAAGCCACTGATAACAACGGGTGTGGCTAGTACGGACGTCACCACCCACAAAGGATGACCCAAGGTCAACAGTGCGCCGGCGACGATTGGACTTAGTGCGGCACCTCCCCGCCCTACGCCCATTACAAAGCCTAGTCGGCCAGCCCTAATCACAGTCGGAAAGCTGTCGATGACGACCATGATCAACAAACTATTGGCAGCCTGGTTGAAGAACGTTGCAACGATCATCACAGTTGTCAAAGCACCGAGCGTTGGCGTCACAAAGCCAAACGCGGAAACGCCGATGGCTGTCAGAGCCATGACGGGTATAGCGAGCAATTTGGGGTTCATCTTTGTCGCTGCCCAACCCGTCACGAGAATTGCGGCGAGTTGACCGACGGTTCCCCAAACCAGCACCGAACTGCCACTGGACGCACCGAAGCCTAGCAGGCCGCTGAAATACCGGCGGTAACGTCATCGAGGAAGGCCCCTGAAGCGTTGATGGAAGACCCCCACTTGCCCCCTGGAGATCATGCGCGGCGCCGACACATTCACCGAGAGTTTGTTTTCCATGCGCAAGCTGGACGACTTCGTTCCGAAGTCGCATCCGTTGCGTTCGATCCGCGTGATGGCGAATGAAGCACTGGAGAAGATGGATCGGTTGTTTGCCGGGATGTACGAGGCCGACATCAAGGG
>NZ_JAMBPR010000173.1 GCF_024206475.1 Paraburkholderia sp. CNPSo 3274 | reverse complement strand
TGCCGCCGGCGCCGGGCGGCGCAGGAAGGTTCGGAACGCGGTCGCGTCCTCGGCGGTCAGCGACGAAAGCGGCAGGCGGCGCTCGACGACCGCCCACAGCAGCAGCCGTTCGGCCTCGCGCCCGTAGGCGCGCGCGGTGTGCGGCGACTCATGCAGGGCGAGCCGTTCCTGGTTATCGCACATGGCATATTCGCTCATAGGGTGCGGGCGTGGCCTCCCCTCATGTGCTTTGCTCCAGCTGCAAGCGAAGCCCTGTTTGTCAACCAAACGCAAGGCTGTGCCCACGACCTGGCAGACTTGATGGTGTTCGCAAACGCGGGGTGGTAGGGCGCCTGCCACGACGCTGACCGGCCGCCGGGGCGTTTCCTGGCATACTGCCGGACGTCCAGGTCGTTGTCGGTGACTGATGTCGGCTTGGCCAGGTCACCATCCTGCCGGCAGCAGGATCGACAGCCTTGTGGCGGAGTGCGGAATGACGCATGGCAGGGCGACAATGCAGGGACGCCTCAAGCAAGGCTGAGCATGGTCCCGCGGCAATGATTATCGCCACAGCGACACGCGTACCCTTCGAGCGTCGCTTGGTCGGTTTCGGGTGCGACCTCCAGCGCGTAGTCGATGAACAACTCTTCGCCGGGCGCGATGTCCCTCGCAGCGTCAATAAAGACGCGCTCACCTTCCTCGATCGCCTCGCAGTTCGCCACGCAGGCATGGTTCAGCCAGCGCGCTCCGTTGCCGCCCCGCGCACCGTCAATCACCCGACCGTCTGAGAGCCCGAACAGGAACGTGTGACCTGCCTCCTCGCGCCACCTGTGGAACCGCGCAGCTTCCGTCCAGGTTGTCACGAATCCCTTGTATTCGAAGATGCGTTCCCCGGCCACCAGCGGTCGCAGTGCGAATACGCCCTTTCCATGGATGATGGATTGCCTGACAGTGACGCGTTTCATGTGTACTGGGGGGAGGGAAAGCACGCGAAGTATAGACCGCGAAAAATGTTTCTGGCGGAGCAAGCAGGTTCAGTCCTGGAATTTTTGCACGTAATGCGGCGAGGCGGCAGGCTTTCACCGACAGACGCATTGCCGTCCATGCCGGCTTATCGAACGAACCGCGGCTCGGTAAAGTGCTGCGAAATCGGGCGCGGTACTGCGGGGGGCCGTTGTAAGCAATCCCGCCTAGGTGCAGCAGGCATCGCATGCGATAAGGTTGGTTACCGCAAACGCACTGGCGGTCAACTGGCACCCAGAGGAGGTGAACCGACACGGGCGCCGGCCCGTGCATCGAAGCGGCGCGCCAGGTGCCAGGTAACCGCCCTTGCGTACGGCGCATGAGTTCTGTTGCGCAACGCAGAAGGCATTTCGACCTAAGGCTGCCTTGCGATGCAATGCGAGGGCTTATGGCAGCTTGCAGATTGGAACAGCCAGTGTGCTGCGTCCCAGGCGGTAAGTTGTCGGCCATTTCGGACGGTCGGCAATCGGGAACTGTGGGGCGGCTGTACATTCCTCTCCGGACATTCGCAAACCGGCGTCGACGAATGGCAACTCTCACCGCCGTCGAATGAGTATTCACGACCCTAACCCGTCATTCAATCTTCAGCGCCGTCAACGGCCGCTGACAAGCAACTTCCGCCTCCCGCCTTAACACATCGATTCGGCTACGCGTATTTGTCACCTACCGTACTGCGAATCGGATGGGTATCGTAGACGATGATCATCCGCTCGATTAGCCCGTTGTCGTCGAATTCGAAAACATCGACGCACTCGAAACGCACCGCGGAGCCATCCTTTAGTCCCCAATCATAGACGAAGTAACCGGTCGCACGTCGGGCCCCCATCGTGCTAACGCAGATGTCGATAGGCGTTATTCTGCTTTCTCCAGACGCTGCGTTGACCTTCGCAAAGAATGGCGCTGGGCGCATCCAGCCGAGAAACGGCGAGAAGATTTGGGCGTCCGGCGTGAACAAGGCGCAGATCGCCGCGACATCGCCGCGCTCCAACTCCCCGAGATAGTTGCGAACCTGCCGCGTGTATAGTGCTTCCGACGATGAGGCCATCTTCATTCTCCAATCATTCGTTGGCAACTCCGCGCATTAGAGCGGATGCGCATCCGATACAGGCACGATAGCGATGCACCGATGACCAAACAATCGAAAAATCCGCAACCCGGGTATGCAACCCATGCATATCCATTGGCCGACCTTACGCGGGCGCTGCCGCCACTGATAGCGTTCCAGGCATTCATCGCCGGGGCGCAACTCGGGAGCATCAGCAAAGCCGCTGACCATCTGTGTCGAACGCAGGGCGCGGTGAGCCGTCAGATCCAGCAACTGGAAGCGCACTACCGGTGTGCACTTTTTGTGCGCCATGCGTCGGGGCTGACGCTGACGGCGGAAGGAAGCGAACTGTTGACCGTGGCCGTAAGCGTACTCACGCAACTGGTTCAGCACGCAGACATTCACGCCAGGACAGCGTCTATCGTCACCCTGCGGTTGCCATCCACGTTCGCGATTCGCTGGTTGCTCCCACGGTTGGCAGACATCAATCACGCGTTGCCTGGAACAGAGCTCCGCATCTCCACATCGGCGGACGACACGCCAGATTTCACTATCCCTGACGTCGACGCCATCGTTGTTCGCGGAACCGGGCAGTGGGCGGGTATGGACGCGGTTCCGTTGTTTGCCGAGCAACTCACACCGATGTGCACAAGCGAAATGGCCGCATCACTTAGCTCGGCAGCCGACCTTGCCCATGTCACATTGCTCCATCCTGGGCACGGCCATGAGGAGTGGCGATGCTGGCTGGAAAGCGTTGGGGCACGGCACATCGACGCGGACCGTGGACTCGTTTTTGATACCCTCGAATTGACGCTCACCGCTGCGGCGGAAGGGCATGGCGTTGCAATAGGCGATCCCCGAATGGCGCGGGACCGCCTGCGGACTGGGACACTGGTGACGCCTTTTATCGACGTGGCGCAAAACGGCTTGTCGTACTTCGTCGTCTATCCATCTCAACGAGCCGTACAGTCCAAGATTCGTGCCCTCGCTGACGTCTTGTTTCGGCTTGCGCAGGAAGACTGATTGTTATCGAGAGAAGCAGTCCTGTACTGCGACGCCCCAGTCAGCAGTTGACGCGCGGCTCGAACAGCGCCAATGCCAGTGTTCAAATCTTTGATCACGTTGCGCATCGCCATCGCCAGTCGGGCCGCTGAAGCAGGACGACACATTTTGGTGCCGCAAAGTCTCATAGCTGAGCGGAACTGACGTTCGAATGTCCGCGCCGAGAGCGCGGTCGAACGACCGGAAGTGGCCGACTGTACTCATTCACATAGACCGCCCAAAAGCTGCCTTCGACGTTTTCAACGTCCGGTCTGTGGAGACTCGTGGAATAGGCGTTCTCGCCCAACTCCAGCCGTTCGCCTGCGCCCTCGGACAGACGCTCGAACGTCAGTTCCGGACCAGAGACCGGGCGGTCGCTGCGGAATCGGCAACGCGGCCTGCATCGCCAGACCAGGCCGGACTGCCCATTTCCGAAACCAGCCCGCTTGAGTTGGTCCTTCTCGCCCAGACCTGCGCTTCTCTTCTTTCTGGTTTGGAGGCTTTCATTCACTCTGAATTGATCGCCACCGGACCATGTCAATAAGAATCCAACAGCGCGATAACCAGTCCAATGGCGGCGAAGGAACCGCGCGAACACGGGCGATCAGGGAGTCCAACGATAAACAACGATGCCGGAGCCATTGTAGTTATCCTTAGTAACCATGTACTCCCCGTTCGATCGAAGGTACGATCTAAGCCCGTACATCGAATCCACGTCATTGCCGACGTACACGGTATCGGGACTGCTGTTGATCAACGTGGTGTCCAGGCTGCCTGTGGTGAGATTGAAGGCGTTGATCGACTTGGGATTGGCGCTGGTGATGTTGATCACCGGATTCGGAGCGGTGGTGTTGCCTGCGACCCAGCCGTGATACACCTCGATCCTCGTTCCGATCGACGTCCAATCCGTGCTCCCAACAATTCCTTGCGCCAGAATCATCGTGTCGCTTTGCGGCAGATAGATAATTCGCGTCAATGGTGTGATAGTCGTCGGAATCGGAGTTGAAATTCCGGCTCCCCATGTCGGCTTGCCGTTGGCATCAAAGCCGGTCAACGGATAGTGCCAGATGGCGTTCGTCTTGTCCAAACCGGCCCAGACGTCTCCCTTGCTGTCGAGGCAAAATCCACCCCTGATTCTCGCGGTCGTATTAAACGCTGTACCCGGGATCGTGACGTCGGGTATTGCGATGTAGCCATTCGCCGCGTTGAAGTGAAAGAAGTAGAAGACATCGGGATTCTGGCCGGCCGCCACAAGGATCCGGTTCGGGCCGACGGCCGCGAGTTGACCGAAGTGCTCACCGCGTCCGGGATCATTGATGTTGATTCGTGGATCGGATGGATAGTCGATTGGATCGACGGTATTCGCTACGAAGGTTCCTCCAGCGGAGCCAGTGTAGATGTTGGTGCCGCCATAGAAAAGGGCGCCGTCTGTACCCGGATCCGGAGCGGCGATCCCCTCAAAGTTAAGGGACTGAAGCTTCCATTGCAACGTACCTGAAGCGCTGTAGGAGTGAATGTCCGTGCCGGCTGCGCG
>NZ_JAMBPR010000172.1 GCF_024206475.1 Paraburkholderia sp. CNPSo 3274 | reverse complement strand
TGCGTCGAGTTCAGCGCCGCGAGCTGGCCCGTGCTCAGACCCGAGACCTGTGCGCTCGTCAGCAGGTTCACCGACAGCGTCGCCAGCTGCGACGTCGTCAGCGCGTTCAGCGCCGTCGAGGTCAGCGACTGCACTTGCGACGACGTCAGCTGGCCAACACCCGCCGAACCCAGTGCCTGCACTTCAGCCGTGGTCAGCGCGTTCAGGTCAGCCGTGCCGAGCTGCGCGACCTGGCTGGACGTCAGTGCCTTGATCCCAGCCGAACCCAGACCGTTCACGACCTGGTTCGTGCTGAGCGCCTTGATGTCGGCGCTGCTCAGCGCGTCAACCTGGGCGGAGGTGAGATTCGACAGTTGAGCCGTGCTCAAGCTGGCGACCTGGAACGTCTGCAGCGTGCCGATCGCGTCGGTGCCAAGACCGACGATTGCGCCTGCGTTGATCGCTGCGATCTGACTTGTCTTCAGCGCGTGGAGGGCCGAAGTGGACAGTCCCGCAAGCTGATCGGAGTGAAGCTGGTTGATCGCTGCGCTGCTAAGCGAAACGATCGCCGATGCACTGATCGCGTTCAGCTGGCCCGAACTGAGGCTGCTCATGTCCGCTGTGGTCAGTGCTGCGACATCGGCCGTGGTGAACGTCGCAAATTGCTGTGTTGACAGCTGTCCGACCTGCGTCGGTGATAGCGACGAGATGATCGAAGTCATGTTTTATTTTCCTTCCGATTGCATCCAGTGAGGTTCGCGTGTGGCCTGACTGCTGCCTTTGCCGCCGACAATCACACCAAACCAAAAAGTGTCGGCCCTTTGTAAACATTGGCCACGCCCGAGCTCTCAGCGCTAGAGTGCAGCCTCCGTGCATAACGGCACTGGCCAGAGCGAGTTAAGGGTTTGGAAGAAAAATTTGGTAAGAACTTCAGAATCTTTGTAAGGAGGCCGATGAAATAAGCAGTGGCGACGATTTGCTTACGAAAGGCGCAAACGTTTCAAAAGAGAAAGTGGATGCTTTCGGAAGAGAAACCGCATGAATTGCGGCACTTCGGCGGCGATTGCCGAACGCAGGCGCCACGCAGCGCTAGGCCAATTCGTCAGGCTTCTGAAGGCGTGTTCGACCCTGGAATTTCCGATATATTTGCAGCGGCCGCCCAAACCGGGCGCGAAGGAAAGCCGGCTCCGGGACATTTTCGTGTCGAAAGCCTTACAAATTACCACCTGAGTAAGCGGCAAGCGTCGCCGCGCGATTCATCGCAGAAGGCGACGCGAAGCAGAAACCTTACAGTTCAATAACGCGATCTATCATGCGCACTGGAATTGTCACGATACAAAAGAACCGGGCACCCTGGATTCCGGAATGGATTGCGTTTCACCATTTGGCCGGTTTCAACCGATTTTATTTTTACGCCCACAACTGCACCGACGATACGGCGCAGGTATTGCAGACATTGGGCCGGATTTACGACATCAAGTCGTTCACGCTTACTACGGATCAAAATCACGTCCAGTTAAGCGCTTATCAACATGCCTATGAAAATTTCGGGCACGAGTGCGACTGGCTTGCGTTTATCGATGGCGACGAGTTTCTGTTTCCTGCCGTGGATGGCACGATTGGCGAGGCGCTCGACCGATTCAACTACGAGAAGATTTCCGCAGTCGGCGCGTATTGGTCGTGCTTTGGAAGTTCAGGCCACGTGGAAGAACCCGCGGGCCTGATTGTGAAGAACTACCGGCACCGGTTTGACCTCGACGCGCCGGCCAACAGGCACGTCAAGAGCATTGTGCGGGGAAGGCAAAATACGTCGGTCGGTCCGAACGCCCACATTTTCAACACGCCGTACGGAACCGTCGATGAAAACATGCGGCCGGTAACCACGGGGGCGGCCCCTTACGATCCCACCCACCAGTACTTCAGGATCAATCACTACGCCTGCCAAAGCCTTGAATTCTTCCGCAAATTCAAGCAGCGATCGGGCGCGGCGGATGCAGGGCAGGCATTCGTCAGGCCTGATAGCTGGTGGACCGAATACGATCGCAACGATTGCTTCGACGCGTCGCTGGAGTCGTGGTACCCACGACTGGAAGCCGAAGTTCAACGCATCGGCTTCACTGATTTTGCCGGACGATTTACGCCGCCTTCCGACGTTTGACCTTGGCTTGCGGGGCAGGTGGCGTTTGCTCGACCAGGGGTTCGGCCACCGCCTTGACCACGTACTGAAACGCGATCGCGTCCTGCTTCGCCTGTTCCGGATCGACGCAAGTCGCCTCTGCCATCTGTCCGATGGCGGCAAGTACCTGGGGATCGGGCTGATGGAAGATGCGGGCGCGCATATCGACGATCTGGAATCCGCTCGACTGGAACAGATCGATGAGCGTGAGCCTCGTGAACCAGCGGATATGCGTACGGTCCAGCAATCCCGAGTCCTGATAGATGAACCGGCCCGAGTTCAAGCAGGTCTGCAGGCTCCAATTCTGTGCGTTCGGCACACAGGCGACCACCTCCACCGGACCGCTCGCGTTCTGCCGGATCTTCTTCAGAAGCTTCCACGGATCGTAAAGGTGTTCGAGCGCGTCGGCGAATACCCAGGACTGGGCGGATGAAAGGTCGCTGAATGCCTCGTCGTCCAGTTTCTCGACGTTGCCGCAGATCACGTCAGTGCAATAGCGCCTGGACGCCTGCGCGTATTCCTCGACGATTTCGATCCCGACGTACCGGCAATCGGAATTGATCTCGCGATAAGCGCGCGCCAGCGCACCGCTGCTCGATCCGACTTCCGCCACGCAGGCGGCGTCCTTGCGCATCAAATGAAGGACATCGGCATTGTGAATGTCGTTGATCGGTGTTTGCTGGATGTCTTGAACGGGTTGCACCGCGAACCTCTCGTAGGGGCGACTGGTTTGAATGGCGTGTTGGTACTAGGCCTGCGCCGCGCGCTGGGCAGCAAGACGATCGAGTAGACTGGCTCGCATCAGGAAGAAAGCCGTCAGAAATTCCGGATGCCCCGTTTCCGTCGCGGCGCGCTTGAGCGCGTCCATTGCGACGAGATCCAGTGCATTGCCCATCAGCGGGGAGTTGTATGAAAACGGCAGCTTCATCCCGTTGAAACTGCGTACTTTCCATTGCGGTTCGGTGCCGAGGATCAGCGAAGCAATTCGCTCGACAAGAAATACCTTTGCCGGTGCGGCCTTATGGTCGTATTTGACATCGTCGCTCAGCAGCCGGCCGAACTCGCTGGTCTCGTCCTCCGCGAGATTGAACAGAAGCTCGCATTTTTCCAGCCAGCGGCGCCAGAACGCCGGCTTCGCGACGAGGTAATTGCAGAAAATCGTGCTGGCCGTGCTCATGACGATGCTATCGACCTCGATGCCGGGCACGACCAATTCGAGCGCCTGCTTGATGATTTCGTCGCTGCCGGCATGCAGAAACTTCATCTGCTCGAAAACGTTGAGAAAAAGCGCGGAGTGATCGAAAAACGGCGAGAACGTCACGACATCGACGTCATCGCGCGTTTCCGAAAGAAACTGCATGACCTGCGCGGAATCCAGACCCGTCTTGCCGGCGAATTTGGGCGACAGGAAGCCATAACGCGCATTCTCGTCGAGCGATTCGCACATCAGGAAGTTTCTGATCGGCCAGTATTCGTACCAGTCTGGCCGCTGCCCCGTGTTGTCGAGCGGGATGAAGCCGGAATCAAGACCCGCGTGAGTTTCCGGCGAATAAAAGATCTGATAGACGAGATTATTCGTTGCACGCGCGCTCACCGCCGGGGGCGGGCCCTGGGAGACAACTTCGTCCAGGGCGGTGTCCCGGCTCGGGGGTTGGGTATCAGACATGGGCAAGCTGGCGCTGTTCTGGATGCAATTGGGCTGCGGGGCAGTCTAAGCCATGCCCTTGCGCCGCAATTCTCCAAGCAGACACGGAGTTCACAGGCAATTCTCCGTTTGACACTGCGCGAATACAAAAGCGTAGCCGCCTTCCCTGGCCGGTCAGCTAGTGGCAGATCTGAAAAATGAAGCGAAGCGCTGGAAAAGCGGGAGATTCATTGGCGCGCCGGGGTGGGATCGAAAAATCGGCGAAAGGTGCGCCAGATAAAGCATTAACAGGTTGCTGAAGTACCGCTGAAACATGTCATCGCGCAGAGTTCGTGAAGCGTTGATAGATGAACCACCACTTACCCACTGGAGATCATGCGCGGCGCCGACACTTTCACCGAGAGTTTGTTTTCCGTGCGCAAGCTGGACGACTTCGTCCCCAAGTCGCATCCGTTGCGTTCGATCCGCGTAATGGCGAACGAAGCGCTGGCGAAGATGGATCGACTGTTCGCCGAGATGTACGAAGCGGACAT
>NZ_JAMBPR010000171.1 GCF_024206475.1 Paraburkholderia sp. CNPSo 3274 | reverse complement strand
TGTGCCCGCTGGCGTTATGTGGCGGCAAGCGCGGTGTTCCCGTGCTGAGGCGGCGGGGAACGAATATTTGAGCACATAATTTGCTACAGCGAATTGAGCCATTCAAGAAGAGCTTTGTCGTCCTTCCAGGCGGTACGAGCTCGGGATCCCGCCGAAACACCAGAAATTACTGCGCACGCTGCCAACGCTTCGGCTTTTGCACGTAACGTTAGTTCTGCATATCGGTTTGTAGTATCGACACTGACATGTCCGAGCCAGCCACGAATTACGTTGATTTCGACACCGGATTCCAGAAGGTGGACCGCAGCGGTATGTCGAAACAGGTGTGGAGTGACGCGCCGGGGCTGTGGGCTCTCCGTATCCCACATTGCAGCATGTCGTCGAACTATCTTGTAGATACCGAAGCGCGTCAGGGGTCGGTTTCGTACTGCACAGCATACATAGCCGTCAGGCAATGTATGCTGCTCCGTGAGCAGTTGCTGAAGACGCTTAACCGTCTCCTCCCAGAGTGGGCAGATGCGCCACTTATCGCCTTTGCCGTGCAGATGAACCTTGGCTGGAGGGGTGAAATCGAGATGTTCCATGCGAAGATCGGCGACCTCTTGTACGCGGGCTCCGGTGTTGTACAGAAAGAGCAATAGTGTTCGATCCCGGAGTGCAAAGCGCCCCTGCTTTGGAAGGGAGCGAAACAGCGCCGTCACCTCATCATCCTCGAGATAGTGCGTGTCAGGCAGTGATGTGCGCTTGACAGGGATCGCGGCGACCCGCTGGCAAACTGCAAGCATCTCCGGCACTCGCAGAGCGAGGTATGTAAAGAAGGTATTCAACGCCGCGCGTCGCTGGTTGCGGGTACGCACAGAATTGCCACGCTGCTGCTCCAGGTACTTCAGAAATGCAAGAGCTTGCTCAAAGCTCAGGTCATCGAGGGCCAGGGACGCGATGGAACTGCCACGTTGTTCGGATACAAAGCACAGGAATAGACGGATGGTGTCGCGATAGCTTCGGATCGAACCTTGGCGCAACCCCTTCTGTACTGGAAGATGATCCGTAAAGAACGACTGTACCAATGGGCCGAGAGATGATGTCATGATGAGATGACCTCCTGGAGGGTTGCTGCGGCGAATGCCTCGTAGCGACGGTTCGCCTGCTCGAGCAGTGCTGGTGTCGTTGACAGATACACCGAGGTGGAACTCACATCGACGTGGCCCATGAACGTTGAAAGCGCAAGAAGATTCGCCTGTGGATCAAGGCCGACGCGGTACCAGCGGGTCAGTACGCCGACAGCGAAGGCGTGGCGTAGATCATGCAGATGCGGATTCGGAACACCCGGTGCAATGTCCAGATTCAACTTTGGAACCAGAGCATGAAAGGTCTGGCTTACCGTGCCCGGATTGATGGGCCGTCCGCCGCGCAAGCTAAAAAGCGGTGCCTCATCCGAGACTGCGCGCGCGCCCTCCATTTGGCGTCGCTGCACATGCTCGTTGAGCAACGCTTCGAGCTTGGGGCCGAAGGGAACGAGCCTGCTCTTATAAAACTTCGTTTCCCGGATGACCAGCAGCTGCCGCTCGCGATCAACATCCTTGATACGCAGTCGGCAGGCTTCTCCAACGCGCAGGCCGAGCCCATATAGAACAGCAAAAAGGACGAAGTAGGTGCTGCCTCGTTCAATGGTGCCTCCCTTGTCGGGAAGCGCTTTGGCAACAGCGAACAGCCTCCTGGCGTCTTCCGTGTCAAAGATAAACGGCGCCCGGTCATATCTCGATCGGCGCGGTGGCGATTGCAAGGGTGTCGCAGAGAGTTTGCCGCGATCGACGAGATACGAGAACAACCTGCCGATCGTACAACGTAGGTGGTTGTAGCTCCTCGGGCGCGATCGTGGACGCGAGAGCAGGAACTCGTCCACCAGGGCCGGAGTCACTTCGGAGAGGCCGCCAATGTGCCTCTGTAGAAGGTAGGCGTCGAGCAGAACGAGCGTCTTCTCTTCAACATTGTAACGCCTTCCCAACGAACGCTTGTGAACGATGAACTGCTCAATATCCGGCCCAAGAAAACTCTGGAAGGACGCGTGGGGTCTCATAGCACGTCCTCCCCGTCGCCCTGTGCGACATTGCGCAGTTCCTCGATCGCGATCTTTCCATAGATCTGGGTTGAAGAAATGTTTCGATGTCCGATATAGTCGCCAATGTGCTTGAGTGAGAAATGAGCGTTGAGCAATTGCTGAACGCAACTGTGCCGTAGCACGTGGGAGCCAGTGCGGGAAACGCTGACACCGGCCTTACGGATAAAGTGCGCGCACCGAGACACCACTGCCGCGGACTGGATCGGAGCGAGTGGTGCCGTCATGCGCATGAACACTTCACGATGCGTTGTAGCCGGCCGCCCATTCTTGAGGTAGTCCACGATCGCCGCACCAGCCACCGCTGACAGCGGATACGTAGTCGTATTGCCCGCCTTGCGGTCGCGGATTCTGAAACGTTCGTTGCGCCAGTCGACATCGTCCAAGGTGAGTGCGGCGACTTCGCAGGCCCGCAGTCCGTATGTCGCGAGCAGCAACAGCATCGCGTAGTCGCGCTTACCACATGGCGAGCGTCGATCAACGCTCGCCAAGATGCGCTCAACCTGATCCCAGTTGATCGATCGGGGAATGCCTGTGTTTCGATACGATTGTGGAAACTCGACCAGCGAACTCAGGTCTCTCGAGATCACTCCTTCACGATACAGGTATCGCAGAAAGACTCGCAGTGTTCCGCAAGCATTGCGAAGCGTGGTCCAGGCAATCCGTGGACCGTACTCGCTGATGAAGCCGCTGATCACGGTCGGCGACACAGTGCGTAGACCGATGCCGTTGCGTTCGAGGTAGGCTGCGAACTGTCGAAGGTGGAAGCGGTACTGGTAGATCGTACGTGGGCGAAGGCCCTTCTCCTCGACAAGGTACGCGAGGAACTTCGGAGCTTGCCGCGCGAACGGATTCTCTGGCTTGTGCGGACGCCCCGGACCATCGTAACCGTCAATCGCCAGACGTAGCATCTGACAAATGGGATTGCGTATCTCATGGGCCAACCGGCTCCTTCTGGAAGCGTTTCGTCCACGCGCTCGTCGGCGAATCCAGGCTTGAACAAACGGTTCGATGTGGTCGATTAGTTGAACGAATTCGTTCGCGCCGCGCGTCTTGGCGAACTCTCCGAACTCCATCAGAACCGGAACGCGGTGTAGCACGCTGCGAGGTGTATAGCGGTGCTCTGCCATCCAGTTGACGTACTGCTCGATAGCTGGAGCGATCCACGAAGCCCGGATGCGATCAACGCTCGCGGGACGAACATAATAGTTCTCGAGCATGACAATCTCCCAAGGAGAGTGGGAAGATCAACATGCCACAACGGCCCGTTATGTTGCCAGTGAGGTAACTAAATGGCCCACGGTCATCACTTCAAAAAGAAGGGCCACATAACGCCAGCGGGCACAAGCAGCCTTGGCACGCCGCCGCAGAACTCCATCGCGTCAATGAGGCCGCCGATCCAGTCGGGTGTCGCTTCCGAACGCGTGGCGCACGCATACGTGTAATTCGATGCGCCGAGCACGGCGACGAAGATGTGCGCCTTGAACGCAATGCCGCCGGTGCGATCGAGAATCGGCACCGTTTGCCCGGCGTAGTCGGCGAACAACTTCTCACCGGCGTAATGTTGCTGGGGCATCGACCGCTTCAACGTCTGGGCCCAGTCCTTGTATCGCTGACAGAACTGCGTGTAGCGCAAGGTCTTCTGGCCGGGGTTCGCGCCAACGTACTCTTCCCACAGCAGTTGCAACGTCACGCCTTTGCGGCGCAACTCCCGATGAATCCAGGCGCAGTCAGGCTCCATGCGCTTGCCTGCGGCCATTGTCGGAACGGCGCCGTTGACTAGCAACTGCTCCAGCTCTGCCTCGGACAGCGGCTCGATCTTCGCCCAGTCCAGGCCGGCCGAGGCGGCAAGCTGCAAATATTGGGTAATGGTGCCGAGCCCGACCCCGAGCGCGCCGCTCACCTGCCGGTGAGACAGATTACAGGTCCATTTCAGGCGAAGCACATCTTTTATTTTGCGCATGGTCGTCCGGTGAGCCGGCATCGTCGGGTTCTCCCAAAAGGAGCAACCTTAACCGCCGGCCGATTGAGCCATCCGCAGTACCGCCAACCAAAACCGCGCCTTTCGTTTCGGCTCACCGAACACGCATTTCGGCGGAGTGAACAGCCGTTTCGGCGGGCTGAACACCGATTTCGGGAAGATGAACACGCGTTTCGGAGCGCCGAACACCGATTCCGGAATACCCCGAAACCGTTCGACTTCAACCGAAATCCGTGTTCGACTTCGCCGAAATACGCAC
>NZ_JAMBPR010000018.1 GCF_024206475.1 Paraburkholderia sp. CNPSo 3274 | reverse complement strand
CGACAACGTCGGTATCCTGCTGCGCGGCACGAAGCGTGAAGACGTGGAGCGTGGCCAGGTTCTGGCCAAGCCGGGTTCGATCACGCCGCACACGCACTTCACGGCTGAAGTGTACGTGCTGAGCAAGGACGAAGGCGGCCGTCACACGCCGTTCTTCAACAACTACCGTCCGCAGTTCTACTTCCGTACGACGGACGTGACGGGCTCGATCGAGCTGCCGAAGGACAAGGAAATGGTCATGCCGGGCGACAACGTGTCGATCACGGTGAAGCTGATCGCTCCGATCGCGATGGAAGAAGGTCTGCGCTTCGCAATCCGCGAAGGTGGCCGTACCGTCGGCGCCGGTGTCGTCGCCAAGGTTATCGAGTAAGATCGCTGGTTTGCTGTAAGCAGTAGAAGTTGACGTACCTGGGACTGGCCTGCGGCTCTCCGCCGCAGGTTGGTCCTACGCTCTTTATCTCGTTTGGCGGCGCAAGTCCGCCTCGCTCTTTTCAAGGAATTGTCATGCAGAACCAAAAGATCCGTATTCGCCTGAAGGCTTTCGACTATCGCCTGATCGACCAGTCGGCTGCTGAAATCGTCGAAACGGCGAAGCGCACGGGCGCAATCGTTCGTGGCCCGGTGCCGCTGCCCACGCGTATCCAGCGTTTCGACATCCTGCGTTCGCCGCACGTCAACAAGACGTCGCGCGATCAGCTCGAAATCCGCACGCACCTGCGCCTGATGGACATCGTCGACCCGACGGACAAGACCGTTGACGCGCTGATGAAGTTGGACCTCCCGGCTGGCGTGGACGTCGAAATCAAGCTGCAGTAAGAGCCTCCAGCGCTGCCAGAATCTTCTGGTGGCGCTAAGTCTTTGATTGCTTGCGGAAAACGAGAAGGGGCGTTATACTTGACGTCTTTTCGCGCGTTTGCGCAAAAAATCGGTGTGTCCCTTTCGAGTCCGCTTGCCAAAGGCGCCTCGAAAACATGCCGGTACTTTGTAAATTAGCCCCGACCAATCGCAGTCGGGAATGGAGAAAACGATGAGCCTTGGACTCGTAGGTCGCAAGGTTGGCATGACCCGTATCTTCACGGCCGAAGGGGATTCGATTCCCGTGACCGTGCTGGACGTGTCCGACAACCGCGTGACGCAGATCAAGACTGTAGAAACCGACGGCTACACGGCCGTGCAGGTTACTTTCGGTACGCGCCGTGCATCGCGCGTGACGAAGCCGATCGCAGGTCATCTCGCCAAAGCTGGCGTTCAAGCCGGTGAAATCCTCAAGGAATTCCAGATCGACGCCGCTAAGGCCGCCGAACTGTCCGCTGGCTCGGTGATCGGTGTGGAACTCTTCGAAGAAGGCCAGAAGATCGACGTGCAAGGCACCTCGATCGGTAAGGGCTACGCCGGTACCATCAAGCGTTACAACTTCGCTTCGGGTCGTGCTTCGCACGGTAACTCGCGCTCGCACAATGTGCCGGGCTCGATCGGTATGGCGCAGGATCCGGGTCGCGTGTTCCCGGGTAAGCGCATGACCGGTCACATGGGTGACGAAACCGTGACGGTGCAAAACCTCGAAATCGCCCGTATCGACGCAGAGCGCAAGCTGCTGCTGGTCAAGGGTGCCGTGCCGGGTGCTAAGGGCGGCAAGGTTTTCGTGACGCCCGCCGTCAAGGCGCGCGCCAAGAAAGGAGCGCAATAATGGAACTGAAGCTCCTGAACGCTAATGGTCAGGAAGGCGCAGCTGTCAACGCGTCGGACGTCGTGTTCGGCCGTGACTACAACGAAGCGCTGATCCACCAGATCGTTATCGCCTACCAGGCGAACGCGCGCAGCGGTAACCGCGCGCAGAAGGACCGCGAACAGGTCAAGCACACCACCAAGAAGCCGTGGCGTCAGAAGGGTACGGGCCGCGCTCGTGCCGGTATGTCGTCGAGCCCGCTGTGGCGTGGCGGTGGTCGCATCTTCCCGAATTCGCCGGAAGAAAACTTCTCGCACAAGGTCAACAAGAAGATGCATCGCGCAGGTCTCTGCTCGATCTTCTCGCAGCTGGCCCGCGAAGGCCGCATCTCGGTCGTCGAAGAGCTCTCGCTCGAAGCGCCGAAGACGAAGCTGCTGGCCGAAAAGTTCAAGGCCATGGGTCTCGAATCCGTGCTGGTCATCACCGACACGGTCGACGAGAACCTGTATCTCGCGTCGCGCAACCTGCCCCACGTGGCAGTCGTTGAGCCGCGTTTTGCCGACCCGCTCTCGCTGATCTACTTCAAGAAGATCCTGATCACGAAGGCAGCGGTCGCCCAGATCGAGGAGTTGCTGTCATGAGCGAGATTCGCAAGAACGATCATCGTTTGATGCAGGTCCTGCTCGCACCGGTGATCTCCGAAAAGGCGACGCTGGTTGCGGAGAAGAACGAACAAGTCGTCTTCGAAGTCGCGCCGGACGCGAACAAGCAGGAAGTCAAGGCTGCTGTCGAGCTGCTGTTCAAGGTGGAAGTCGAGTCCGTCAACGTGCTGGTCCAGAAGGGCAAAGCCAAGCGCTTCGGCCGCTTCAACGGCAAGCGCAAGGACGTGAAGAAGGCGTATGTCTGCCTGAAGCCCGGCCAGGAAATCAACTTTGAAGCGGAGGCCAAGTAATCATGGCAATCGTGAAAGTTAAGCCGACCTCGCCGGGTCGCCGCGCGATGGTCAAGATCGTCAACAAGGACCTCCATAAGGGCGCGCCGTTCGCTGCACTGCTCGAAAAGAAGTCCTCGACGGCTGGCCGTAACAACAACGGTCGCATCACGACGCGTCACCAGGGTGGCGGTCACAAGCAGCACTACCGTGTGATCGATTTCCGTCGTACGAAGGATGGCATCGCCGCGAAGGTGGAGCGTCTCGAGTATGACCCGAACCGTAGCGCGAACATTGCGCTGGTTCTTTACGCAGACGGCGAGCGCCGCTATATCATCGCGCCGAAGGGCGTGACGGTTGGCACGCAGCTGATGTCGGGTTCGGAAGCGCCGATCCGTGCAGGCAACACGCTGCCGATCCGCAACATTCCGGTCGGTACGACGATCCACTGCATCGAAATGCTGCCGGGCAAGGGCGCGCAAATGGCGCGTTCGGCTGGCACGTCGGCAATGCTGCTGGCACGTGAAGGCGTCTACGCGCAGGTTCGTCTGCGTTCGGGCGAAATCCGTCGCGTGCACGTTGAATGCCGCGCAACGATCGGCGAAGTCGGCAACGAAGAGCACAGCCTCCGTCAAATCGGTAAGGCTGGCGCGAACCGCTGGCGCGGTATCCGCCCGACGGTCCGTGGCGTTGCAATGAACCCGGTCGACCACCCGCACGGTGGTGGCGAAGGCAAGACTGCGGCTGGTCGCGACCCGGTGAGCCCGTGGGGCACGCCGACGAAGGGCTATCGCACCCGCAGCAACAAGCGCACGACGAGCATGATCGTCCAGCGCCGTCACAAGCGTTAAGGAGTAGGCAATGGCACGTTCTATTAAGAAAGGTCCGTTCTGCGACGCCCATTTGCTGAAGAAGGTTGAGGCGGCTGCAGCTACGCGCGACAAGAAACCAATCAAGACCTGGTCGCGTCGTTCGACGATTCTGCCGGACTTCATCGGCCTGACGATCGCCGTACACAACGGCCGTCAACACGTTCCGGTGTATGTCACGGAAAACATGGTCGGCCACAAGCTTGGCGAGTTCGCATTGACCCGTACGTTCAAGGGTCACGCGGCCGACAAGAAGGCCAAGAAATAAGGGGCAATCAAGATGGAAGTGAAGGCAATTCATCGCGGTGCCCGCATCTCGGCGCAGAAAACGCGCCTTGTGGCTGACCAGATCCGCGGTCTGCCGGTCGACAAGGCACTGAACGTTCTGACGTTCTCGCCGAAGAAAGCGGCTGGCATCGTGAAAAAGGTTGTGCTCTCGGCGATCGCAAACGCGGAACACAACGAAGGTGCTGATATCGACGAGCTCAAGATCAAGAGCATCTACGTCGACAAGGCAGCTTCGCTGAAGCGTTTCACCGCGCGCGCCAAGGGCCGCGGCAACCGCATCGAGAAGCAATCCTGTCACATCACTGTGACGGTCGGGAATTAAGGAGCCATACGATGGGACAGAAAATTCATCCGACTGGCTTCCGTTTGGCCGTCAGCCGCAATTGGGCTTCGCGTTGGTACGCGAACAACAACAATTTCGCGGCGATGTTGAAGGAAGACATCGGTGTTCGTGAATACCTGAAGAAGAAGCTGAAGAACGCTTCGGTGGGCCGTGTTGTGATCGAGCGTCCGGCAAAGAACGCTCGCATCACGATTTACAGCTCGCGTCCGGGTGTGGTGATCGGCAAGAAGGGCGAGGATATCGAACTCCTCAAGGCCGAACTCCAGAAGCGCATGGGCGTTCCGGTTCACGTGAACATCGAAGAAATCCGCAAGCCGGAAACCGATGCTCAACTGATCGCCGATTCGATCACGCAGCAGCTCGAGCGCCGCATCATGTTCCGTCGCGCAATGAAGCGCGCGATGCAGAACGCGATGCGTCTGGGTGCCCAGGGCATCAAGATCATGAGCGCCGGCCGTCTGAACGGTATCGAAATCGCACGTACCGAGTGGTACCGCGAAGGTCGAGTGCCGCTTCACACGCTGCGTGCTGACATCGACTACGCAACCTCGGAAGCGAAGACGACGTACGGCATCATCGGCGTGAAGGTTTGGGTCTACAAGGGCGACACGCTCGGCCGCAACGACGCACCGGTGGTGGAAGAAGTCGCCGAAGAAAAGCGTCCGCGCCGCAACGCGCGTCCGGGCGATCGTCGTCCGCGCCGTGATGGTGAAGGCGCACCGGGTGCCCGTCGTGGCGCACCGCGCCGTGGCGCCGGCGGTGACGGCAAGAGTGGAGAATAACGATGCTGCAACCGAAACGCAGGAAGTATCGCAAAGAGCAGAAGGGTCGTAACACCGGCGTCGCAACGCGCGGCAACGCAGTTTCGTTCGGTGAATACGGTCTGAAGGCTATCGGTCGTGGTCGCCTGACCGCGCGTCAGATTGAAGCAGCGCGTCGTGCAATGACGCGTCACATCAAGCGTGGCGGCCGCATCTGGATCCGTATCTTCCCGGACAAGCCGATCTCGCAAAAGCCGGCGGAAGTGCGTATGGGTAACGGTAAGGGTAACCCTGAGTACTACGTCGCCGAGATTCAGCCGGGCAAGATGCTGTATGAAATGGATGGTGTGTCCGAAGAACTGGCCCGTGAAGCCTTCCGTCTTGCTGCAGCCAAGCTGCCGCTGAAGACGGTCTTCATGGTTCGCCAGCTCGGCGCCTAAGGAGTGATTGATGAAGGCATCTGAACTTCTTCAGAAAGACAAGGCCGCGCTCGACAAAGAGCTGTCGGACCTCTTGAAGGCGCAATTCGGCCTGCGCATGCAACTCGCGACCCAGCAGCTCACGAACACGAGCCAGCTGAAGAAGGTCCGTCGCGACATCGCACGTGTGCGGACCGTCCTGACTCAGAAGGCGAACCAGAAATGAACGAAAGCGTGAAAACCTCGCTTAAGCGGACGCTGGTCGGCAAGGTCGTCAGCAACAAGATGGACAAGACGGTCACCGTCCTGGTCGAGCGCCGCGTCAAGCACCCGATCTACGGCAAGTACGTCGTGCAGTCGAAGAAGTACCACGCTCACGACGAAGCGAACACGTACAACGAGGGTGACCTCGTTGAAATTCAGGAAACCCGTCCTCTCTCGAAGACGAAGGCCTGGACCGTGTCGAAGCTGATCGAAGCAGCACGCGTCATCTAAAAGTGACGCAACACCCCGGGGAGCCATTTCCCGGGGTGTAGAAGTAGTTGAAATCGCTAAAGATTTCGCTTGCGAGGCCAAGATTGTCTGGTTATAATCTTGGTCTTCCCTCCTTTCAGGTTTGCTGTTGGCAAAGCAGCAGGCGGATGTGGGTGGGGAAGCAGATTCGGGCGCCAGTCCGGGTTAGCAAGATTCACCGGAATGCGATGGCCGGTTTCGTTTGCCGTCGCTGCTGTTCTTACCCAAGCAGCTGAGCGGTCGTTCTAGTGGCGGCGCGGCTGACGGGACCAAGACTGACCGGATGTGCCATGGTGGCGCGACCGGATTAAGTTGGGAAAGATAAACCATGATCCAGACCGAAACTCGGCTTGAAGTGGCCGACAACACGGGTGCACGCGAAGTCCTGTGCATCAAGGTGCTCGGCGGCTCGAAGCGTCGTTATGCCAGCATTGGCGACATCATCAAGGTGAGCGTCAAGGAAGCAACGCCGCGCGGGCGCGTTAAAAAGGGCGAAATCTACAACGCTGTTGTGGTTCGCACTGCGAAGGGCGTGCGCCGTCAAGACGGCTCGCTGATCAAGTTCGATGGCAACGCCGCCGTGCTTTTGAATACCAAGCTTGAGCCGATCGGCACCCGCATTTTCGGGCCGGTTACGCGTGAGCTGCGTAGCGAACGATTCATGAAGATCGTTTCGCTGGCGCCGGAAGTGCTGTAAGGAGTCGCGATGAACAAGATTCGCAAGGGTGACGAAGTTATCGTCATCACCGGTAAAGACAAAGGCAAGCGCGGCGTCGTGCTGGCTATGGGCGACGAGCGCGTCACTGTCGAAGGCGTCAATATCGTCAAGAAGCACGTGAAGCCGAACCCGATGAAGGGTACGACGGGCGGTGTGGAAGCCAAGACGATGCCGCTGCAGATTTCGAACGTCGCACTGGTCGACGCGAACGGTAAGCCGTCGCGCGTGGGCATCAAGGTCGAAGGGGACAAGAAAGTTCGTTTCCTGAAGACGACCGGTGCTGTTCTGAGCGCCTGACGCTGCGGAGTAAAAAATGGCACGTTTGCAAGAATTTTATAAAGAGAAGGTCGTTCCTGGCCTGATCGAGAAGTTCGGTTACAAGTCGGTCATGGAAGTGCCGCGCCTCACCAAGATCACCCTGAACATGGGTGTCGGTGAAGCCGTCGCTGACAAGAAGGTCCTCGAGCACGCCGTTGGCGACCTCACGAAGATCGCCGGCCAAAAGCCCGTCATCACGAAGTCGCGTAAAGCAATCGCCGGCTTCAAGATCCGCGAAAGCTACCCGATCGGCACGATGGTTACCCTGCGTGGCAATGCCATGTACGAATTCCTGGACCGTTTCGTGACGGTTGCGCTGCCCCGTGTGCGCGACTTCCGTGGCGTGTCGGGCAAGGCGTTCGACGGCCGTGGTAACTACAACATCGGTGTGAAAGAGCAGATCATTTTCCCCGAAATCGACTACGACAAGATCGACGCGCTGCGTGGGCTGAACATCAGCATCACGACGACCGCGAAGACCGACGAAGAAGCAAAGGCACTGCTCGCCGGCTTCAAGTTCCCGTTCAGAAACTGAGGTTACCGTGGCTAAACTGGCACTGATCGAACGTGAAAAGAAGCGCGCTCGTCTGGCAGCGAAATTTGCGCCGAAGCGCGCATCGCTGAAGGCGATCATCGACGACCAAAGCAAGTCGGAAGAAGAGCGTTACGCAGCTCGCCTCGAACTGCAACAACTGCCCCGCAACTCGAACCCGACCCGCAAGCGTAACCGCTGCGCGATCACGGGTCGTCCGCGTGGCACGTTCCGCAAATTCGGTCTCGCACGTAACAAGATTCGTGAAATCGCGTTCCGTGGTGAGATCCCTGGCATCACCAAGGCGAGCTGGTAATAGGAGAAACATAAATGAGCATGAGTGATCCTATCGCCGATATGCTGACTCGCATCCGCAATGCGCAGATGGTCGAGAAAGTTTCGGTTGCTATGCCCTCGTCGAAAGTGAAGATTGCGATTGCGCAGGTTCTGAAGGACGAAGGTTATATCGACGACTTCGCGGTGAAAACCGAAGGTGCGAAGTCGGAATTGAACATCGCGTTGAAGTACTACGCTGGCCGTCCCGTTATCGAGCGCATCGAACGCGTCTCGAAGCCGGGTCTGCGCGTGTACCGCGGCCGCAACGACATCCCGCAGGTCATGAATGGGCTGGGCGTGGCGATCGTGTCGACGCCCAAGGGTGTGATGACGGACCGCAAGGCGCGCGCTACTGGCGTCGGCGGCGAAGTTATCTGCTACGTCGCTTAAAGCCTAAGGAGAAGAAACATGTCTCGAGTAGGTAAGAGCCCGATCGCGCTGCAAGGCGCAGAAGCGACGCTCAGCGACGAGAAGATTACCGTCAAGGGCGCGCTGGGTACGATTTCGCAACCTGCGAACCGCCTCGTGAAGGTCGTGAACGACAACGGTACGCTCAAGTTTGAGCCGACCGACGACAGCCGCGAAGCCAACGCAATGTCGGGCACGATGCGCGCGATTGTCGCGAACATGGTGCTAGGCGTGACGAAGGGTTTTGAGCGCAAGCTGACGCTGGTTGGCGTCGGTTACCGTGCTCAAGCACAAGGCGACAAGCTGAACCTGTCGCTGGGTTTCTCGCACCCCGTGGTGCACCAGATGCCGGAAGGCATCAAGGCTGAAACCCCGTCGCAAACGGAAATCGTGATCAAGGGGATCGACAAGCAAAAAGTCGGCCAAACCGCTGCCGAAGTGCGCGGTTATCGCCCGCCGGAGCCCTATAAGGGCAAGGGTGTGCGTTACGCCGACGAGGTCGTGATCCTCAAAGAAACGAAGAAGAAGTAAGGGTGCGCAATCATGGATAAGACTCAATCTCGCCTGCGCCGCGCTCGTCAGACGCGTCTCAAGATCGCTGAGCTGCAGGTCGCGCGTCTGGCCGTGCATCGCACGAACACGCACATCTATGCGCAAGTGTTCTCGCCCTGCGGCACCAAGGTGCTGGCCAGCGCGTCGACGCTTGAAGCTGAAGTGCGTGCGCAACTGGCTGACCAGACGGGCAAGGGCGGCAACGTCGCCGCAGCCTCGCTGATCGGCAAGCGTATTGCAGAAAAGGCTAAGGCCGCCGGCATCGAATCCGTCGCCTTTGACCGCTCGGGTTTCCGCTATCACGGCCGCGTCAAGGCGCTGGCTGATGCTGCGCGCGAAGCCGGGCTCAAGTTCTAAGGAAGGAATTCGTCATGGCAAAGATGCAAGCGAAAGTTCAGGCTGACGAACGCGACGACGGCCTTCGTGAAAAAATGATTTCGGTCAATCGCGTGACCAAGGTCGTGAAGGGTGGCCGTATTCTCGGCTTCGCCGCACTGACCGTGGTTGGCGATGGTGATGGCCGCGTCGGTATGGGCAAGGGCAAGTCGAAGGAAGTGCCCGTTGCTGTCCAGAAGGCGATGGAACAAGCTCGCCGCAACATGTTCAAGGTGCCCCTGAAGAACGGCACCCTGCAACACGAAGTGCACGGCAAGCACGGCGCATCGGTCGTCCTCCTCGCTCCGGCGAAGGCAGGTACGGGCGTGATCGCCGGCGGCCCGATGCGCGCAGTGTTCGACGTGATGGGCGTGCAGAACGTCGTGGCCAAGAGCCACGGTTCGACGAACCCGTACAACCTCGTTCGTGCCACGCTGGACGGTCTGCGCAAGCAGTCGACCCCGGCTGACATCGCGGCGAAGCGCGGCAAGTCCGTCGAAGACATTCTGGGCTAAGGGTGGGCACCATGTCTGAAAAAACTGTCAAGGTTCAGCTCGTCAAGAGCCTGATTGGGACCCGCGAAACGCACCGTGCCACCGTGCGCGGTCTCGGCCTGCGCCGCCTGAACTCGGTCTCCGAGCTGCAGGACACGCCGGCTGTGCGCGGCATGATCAACAAGGTCTCGTACCTCGTCAAGGTCATCGGTTAACCGCACGCGGACCAAAAGACTCCAGGAGTTTGAAATGGAATTGAATAACCTGAAGCCGGCAGAAGGCGCGAAGCACGCTAAGCGTCGCGTCGGTCGCGGCATCGGCTCTGGCCTCGGCAAGACCGCAGGTCGTGGTCACAAGGGTCAGAAATCGCGTTCGGGCGGCTTCCACAAGGTTGGCTTCGAAGGCGGTCAAATGCCGCTGCAGCGTCGTCTGCCGAAGCGCGGCTTTACCTCGCTGACGAAGGAATTCGTCGGTGAAGTGCGCCTCGCCGACATCGAGAAGCTGCCGGTCGACGAAATCGATCTGCTGGCTCTCAAGCAGGCAGGCCTCGTGGGCGAACTGACCAGAAGCGCGAAGATCATCGCTACCGGCGAGATCAAGCGTAAGGTCGTCGTGAAGGGTCTGGGTGCGACAAAGAATGCGCGTGCTGCGATTGAAGCAGCAGGCGGTTCTTTTGCCGAGTGATTGTGAGTGGTGCGCGCGGGCTTGCCCGCCGTCACTAACATCTGCATCGGAGAAGCTACTTGGCTAACAGCCCGAGTCTCGCAAAAACCGGTCGCAGCGCTCCGAAGTTCGGCGACCTGCGCCGGCGTGCAGTGTTCCTGCTGCTGGCGTTGGTCGTTTATCGTATCGGCGCGCATATTCCGGTTCCGGGTATCGATCCGGACCAACTGGCGAAGCTCTTCCAGAGCCAGTCGGGCGGCATTCTTGGCATGTTCAACATGTTCTCGGGTGGCGCACTGTCGCGGTTCACGATCTTCGCGCTGGGTGTGATGCCGTATATCTCGGCGTCGATCATCCTGCAGTTGATGGCGATTGTTTCGCCGCAGCTGGAAGCGCTGAAGAAAGAAGGGCAGGCTGGGCAACGCAAGATCACGCAGTACACGCGGATCTTCACGGTGGTGCTGGCGACGTTTCAGGCGTTCGGCATCGCGGTCGCGCTGGAAAACCAGCCCGGCCTCGTGATCGATCCGGGCATGGTGTTCCGCTTGACGACGGTCGTGACGCTCGTAACGGGCACGATGTTCCTGATGTGGCTTGGTGAGCAGATCACGGAACGCGGGCTTGGCAACGGTATCTCGATCATCATCTTTGGCGGGATCGCGGCAGGCTTCCCGAATGCGCTCGGTGGTCTTTTCGAACTGGTTCGCACCGGCTCGATGAGCATCATCTCGGCGATCATCGTGGTCGTTCTGATCGCAGCCGTGACGTACCTGGTGGTGTTCATCGAACGCGGCCAGCGCAAGATCCTCGTGAACTATGCGAAGCGTCAGGTCGGTAACAAGATTTACGGCGGGCAGTCGTCCCACCTGCCGCTCAAGCTGAACATGTCGGGTGTGATTCCGCCGATCTTTGCGTCGTCGATCATCCTGTTCCCGGCAACTATCCTGAACTGGTTCAGTTCGGGGTCGCGAACCGGCTGGTTTGCGGACACGCTGCACAATGTGGCCGAAGCCCTCAAGCCTGGCCAGCCCGTGTACGTGTTGCTGTACGCGTTGGCGATCGTGTTCTTCTGCTTCTTCTACACCGCACTGGTGTTCAACAGCAGGGAAACGGCCGACAACCTGAAAAAGAGTGGCGCGTTCGTACCTGGCATCCGCCCGGGCGATCAGACGGCACGCTATATCGACCGCATCCTCACGCGTCTGACGCTGGCCGGTGCGATCTATATCGTGTTCGTTTGCCTGCTGCCGGAGTTTTTGGTGCTGCGCTGGAATGTGCCGTTTTATTTTGGTGGAACGTCGCTGCTGATCATTGTCGTCGTCACAATGGACTTCATGGCGCAGGTACAGTCGTACGTGATGTCGCAACAATATGAATCGCTGCTCAAGAAGGCCAACTTCAAGGGCGGCGGCGTCCCGATGCGTTAAAAGGACCTATGGCCAAAGACGATGTAATCCAGATGCAAGGCGAGGTGATCGAAAACCTCCCCAACGCAACCTTCCGGGTGAAGCTGGAAAATGGCCATGTCGTTCTGGGACATATTTCCGGAAAGATGCGGATGCACTACATCCGCATTCTCCCGGGCGACAAGGTGACGGTTGAGTTGACGCCTTACGATCTGTCGCGTGCGCGGATCGTGTTCCGGGCGAAGTGATTTAGGAAAAAGGGTAATATCATGAAAGTGATGGCATCGGTAAAGCGCATTTGCCGCAACTGCAAAATCATCAAGCGCAACGGCGTCGTTCGCGTGATCTGCAGCTCGGACCCGCGCCACAAGCAGCGCCAAGGCTGATTAGCGCGCTTGCGCTTTTTGTTTGAGGAAAAACAATGGCTCGTATTGCAGGGGTTAACATCCCGAACCACCAGCACACTGAAATCGGCTTGACGGCAATTTTCGGTGTTGGCCGCACGCGTTCGCGCAACATCTGCGTGGCCGCCGGTGTGGCGTTCAACAAGAAGGTCAAGGACCTGGACGACGCGGATCTGGAAAAGCTGCGTGAGGAAGTGGGCAAGTTTGTCGTCGAAGGCGATCTCCGCCGTGAAGTGACGATGAACATCAAGCGCCTGATGGACCTCGGCTGCTACCGTGGCGTGCGCCATCGCAAGGGCCTGCCCCTGCGTGGCCAGCGTACGCGTACCAACGCTCGTACGCGTAAGGGTCCGCGCCGCGCAGCACAGTCGCTGAAGAAGTAAGCGGAACTGAAAGTTACAGGAAAACGTAATGGCTAAGGCTTCGAACAACTCCGCGGCGCAACGCGTTCGCAAGAAGGTTAAGAAGAACGTCGCCGAGGGCGTGGTTCACGTTCACGCGTCGTTCAACAACACCATCATCACGATCACCGATCGTCAAGGCAACGCGCTTGCCTGGGCAACTTCGGGCGGTCAGGGCTTCAAGGGCTCGCGCAAATCGACCCCCTTCGCAGCTCAGGTCGCAGCCGAGTCGGCTGGCCGCGTGGCGATGGAATACGGCGTCAAGAACCTCGAAGTGCGGATCAAGGGCCCCGGTCCTGGCCGCGAATCGGCGGTGCGCGCGCTGCATGGTCTTGGCATCAAGATCACCGCGATCTCCGACGTGACGCCGGTCCCGCATAACGGCTGCCGTCCGCCGAAGCGCCGCCGCATCTAAGGCGTCGTTTTACCCGAACGCCTGAGCCGCCGGAAACGGCGACCCAGGCTCTCGGCGTTATTGAATTGACTAAGCCCACCGTTCGGCCCAAAGGGCCGGACTAGCGCGATACCGCGGGTTTTCCCACTAAGGTTTCGCGTGATCAATTATCGAAGGAAAGCAACGTGGCACGTTATATCGGCCCGAAGGCCAAGCTGTCCCGCCGTGAAGGCACCGACCTCTTTCTGAAGAGCGCACGCCGCTCGCTCGCCGACAAGTGCAAGCTCGACAGCAAGCCGGGTCAGCACGGCCGCACTTCGGGCGCCCGCACGTCCGACTACGGCACGCAGCTTCGCGAAAAGCAGAAAGTGAAGCGCATCTACGGCGTGCTCGAGCGCCAGTTCCGCCGCTACTTCGCGGAAGCTGACCGCATCAAGGGCAACACCGGCGAAAACCTGCTGCAACTGCTCGAATCGCGTCTCGACAACGTCGTGTACCGCATGGGCTTCGCATCGACCCGCGCTGAAGCGCGCCAGCTCGTGAGCCACAAGGCTCTCACGCTGAACGGCGTCGTCGCGAACATCCCGTCGATGCAAGTGAAGGCAGGTGACGTCGTCGCGATTCGCGAAAAGGCGAAGAAGCAGGCGCGTATCGTCGAAGCCCTCTCGCTCGCTGAACAAGGCGGCCTGGCAGGTTGGGTGTCGGTCGACGCGAAGAAGTTCGAAGGCACGTTCAAGGGCATGCCCGAGCGCAGCGACATCGCTGGCGACATCAACGAAAGCCTGATCGTCGAATTGTATTCGCGGTAATCGGATTGACGGCCGGGGTAACCTCTGTGCTTCGCGCAGGAGGCGGCCTCGGCCGTTTTTTTCAGGTTGTTGCCATCTCAGCCTTATCGGTGTAACGAGCCGAGGGTATTGAAAAGGAAAACCTATGCAAACCAGTTTGTTGAAACCCAAGATCATCGCTGTGGAATCGCTCGGCGACAACCACGCGAAAGTGGTCATGGAGCCGTTCGAACGCGGTTATGGCCACACCTTGGGTAACGCGCTCCGGCGCGTGCTGCTGTCGTCGATGGTGGGCTACGCGCCGACCGAAGTGACGATCGCAGGCGTCGTGCACGAATACTCGACGCTCGACGGTGTGCAAGAGGATGTGGTCAACCTGCTGCTGAACCTGAAGGGTGTCGTTTTCAAGCTGCATAACCGTGACGAAGTGACGGTTACGCTGCGCAAGGAAGGCGAAGGCGTTGTCACTGCTGGCGACATCGAACTCTCGCACGACTGCGAAGTGATCAACCCGGATCACGTGGTTGCGCATCTGACGAAGGGCGGCAAGCTCGACGTGCAGATCAAGATCGAAAAGGGCCGTGGCTACGTGCCGGGCAACGTACGCCGCTACGGCGACGAATCGGCCAAGATCATCGGCCGTATCGTGCTGGACGCTTCGTTCTCGCCGGTTCGCCGCGTGAGCTACGCAGTGGAAAGCGCGCGTGTCGAGCAGCGTACCGACCTCGACAAGCTCGTGATGAACATCGAAACCAACGGCGTGATCTCGCCTGAGGAAGCGATCCGCCAGTCGGCACGCATCCTCGTGGATCAGCTGTCGGTGTTCGCTGCCCTGGAAGGTACGGAAACGGCCGCGGAAGCGCCGTCGCGCGCACCGCAGATCGACCCGATCCTGCTGCGTCCGGTAGACGATCTCGAACTCACGGTTCGCTCGGCGAACTGCCTGAAGGCCGAGAACATCTACTACATCGGCGATCTGATCCAGCGCACCGAGAACGAACTGCTCAAGACCCCGAACCTGGGTCGCAAGTCGCTCAACGAGATCAAGGAAGTGCTCGCTTCGCGCGGTCTCACGCTCGGCATGAAGCTCGAAAACTGGCCGCCGGCTGGTCTCGACAAGTAAGAAGTCTGGCACGGACGCGGATTTTCCTTTAAAATCCGCGTCTTGCCTTTTTCAAGTACCGGCCCGTGCCCTGGCGAAGTGTTAAACCCGTCAAGGCGATAGAAGAGCTGGACCAAAACTTTGTTTCAAGGAAATTGAAATGCGTCACCGTCATGGTCTGCGGAAACTGAACCGCACGAGCAGCCACCGTCTGGCAATGCTCCGTAACATGTCCAACTCGCTCATCGAGCACGAAGTCATCAAGACGACGCTGCCGAAGGCGAAGGAACTCCGTAAGGTTGTCGAGCCCCTCATCACGCTGGGCAAGAAGCCGTCGCTCGCAAACCGTCGTCTGGCGTTCAACCGCCTGCGCGATCGTGACTCGGTCACGAAGCTGTTCGACGTGCTCGGTCCGCGTTTCGAGAACCGTCCGGGCGGCTACCTGCGTATCCTGAAGTTCGGTTTCCGTGTTGGCGACAACGCACCGATGGCACTGGTCGAACTGCTCGACCGTCCGGAAGTCGCGGAAGAGAACATCCAGGAAGCGGAATAAGCTTTCCGTCGCTTGATCCCCGGATTGAGCGGCACGCAAAAAAGCCAGGCCTAGCCTGGCTTTTTTGTTTTCGGGCGCGGATTAAATCGCGTTGAACCGCGTTTACCGGTCGCAGTCCCCTTTTGCCACACGGTGCCCGAGAGAAGCCAATCGGCGCCGATGGTACGATTACGTTCTGCCCCGAAGCCCGTGTCTGTCTTTGTACGCGGGCACCACGCCGGAGTTCGTCGTGACCCTCAATGTAACCCTGATGCTGACTACGGCGCCCGACGAAGGCACAGCCGAAAAGCTCGTTTCCGGGGCGCTCGCGCAGCGCCTCGCAGCGTGCGTGACGCGCCTTGGCGCCGTGCACTCGCAGTATCACTGGCAGGGCAGCATCGAGTCAGGCGACGAGGTCCAGCTGCTCTTCAAGACGAGCCTCGCCCGCGCGGCCGAGCTCGAACAGTTCATCCAGACCCAGCATCCCTACGAGACGCCCGAGATTCTCTCGTGGCAAGCCACGGCGTCGAACGCCTACGGGCAATGGGTCAATGCCGAGACTCAGCGCACCCTTCATGTCTAACCGCTTCGATCGGCGCTCGCGCGCCGCGCCGTACGCTACGCTGCCCGGCTTCCTCCTGCTCGTCTGCTGTCTGCTGCCGATGCTGTTCGGTGCGTCGCTCGCGCGCGCGGCCGACGATGACTTCCTGCCGCCCGACCAGGCCTTCACGTTCAGCGCGAGCGAAGCGCCGGGCATGGTCGACGTGCATTTCAAGATCGCGGACGGCTACTACATGTACCGCGAGCGCTTCGCTTTCGCAGCTCGCAACGGCACGGCGCAACTGGGCGAGGCGCAAATCCCGCCCGGCCACGTCAAGTTCGATCCGACCTTCCAGAAGAATGTCGAAACCTATCGAGGAGAGCTGACGATCCGCGTGCCGGTGCAGAAGGCGAGCGGTCCGTTCGATCTCGCGGTGACATCGCAGGGCTGCGCCGATGCAGGCATCTGTTATCCGCCCGCGCAACACGTGTATCACGTGAGCGGCGTGGCTTTGCAGGCCGCTACGGCTGGCCAGAGCCCCGTGCCGGGCCGAGCGAGCTCGACGCCCGCGCCCCAGCCGCAAACGAACGCAGCGCCCGCCGCAGGCGTCACCGAGGAGCCCTGGTACGAACGCGCCACGAGCGCCGACTACGCGCAATCGCTGCTGCAAGGCGGTGGCTTTTTCGCCGTGGTCGGCCTGTACTTCGTGGCCGGCATGGTGCTCAGCCTCTTGCCCTGCTCGTACCCGATGATCCCGATCCTCTCGGCGATCATCGTCGGTGAGGGGGCACGCGTTACGCGCTCGCGCGGCTTCGCGCTCTCATTCGTCTACGTGCTCGGCATGGCGCTCGTCTACACGGTGCTGGGCATTGCCGCTGCGCTGGTCGGCCAGAGCCTTGGCGCATGGCTGCAGAACCCGTGGGTGCTGGGCGTGTTCGCGGTGCTCCTCACCGCGTTCGCCGTCATGCTGATCGCCGGCTACGACATCGCGCTGCCGCAGCGCTGGCAGGACGGCGCCTCGCGTGCCACACAGGGCGGTTCCGGCGGCAAATTCGCCGCCGTCGCTGTGATGGGCGCGCTTTCCGCGCTCGTCGTGGGCGCCTGCATGACCGCGCCGCTCTTCGCGGTGCTGGCGTTCATCGCGCACACGGGCAACGCCGTGCTCGGCGGCGCGGCGCTCTTCGCGATGGGCTTGGGTCTTGGCGTCCCGCTGATGATCCTCGGCCTCGGCGCGGGCTCGCTGCTGCCTCGAGCGGGCGCGTGGATGGATGGCGTGAAGGTGTTCTTCGGCGTCGTGCTGCTGGCGGCCGCGCTGTGGATCGTCTGGCCGGTGCTCGGCGCCACCGCGCAGATGCTGCTCGCCGCCCTCTGGCTGCTACTGGCGGCCGCCGCGCTTGGCCTTTTCACGCCGAACGCGGGTGCGGCCAACGTCTGGCGGCGCCTAGGGCGTGGTCTCGGCGCGGCGTTTGCGATCTGGGCGGCGACGCTGATCGTAGGTCTTGCGGCGGGTTCGACCGATCCGCTGCGTCCGCTCGCGGTGCTTGCCGCGCGCGTGGGTGGCACGAACGATGTCGCCGCAGCCGGCGCGGCGCAGTCCTCCGGCGCCAGCGAAGCGAACGCGTTGGTCTTCGCACCCGTGCGCTCGCCCGCGCAACTCGACGCGGCACTCAAGACTGCGGGCAGGCCGTCGATGCTCGACTTTTACGCTGACTGGTGCGTGAGCTGCAAGGAAATGGAGAAGTTCACGTTCAGCGACCCGCGCGTGCAGGTGCGCCTCGCGGAGCTGGGGCTGTTGCGCGCCGATGTGACCGCCAACAATTCGGACGACCAGGCGCTACTCAAGCGCTTCGGCCTCTTCGGGCCGCCGGGCATCATCTTCTTCGATACGCAAGGGCACGAAGTGCTGCGCGTGGTCGGCTACGAGAATGCCGACCGGTTCCTCGCGCGCCTCGATCGCGTGACGGCGCCGGCGCCGCAGACGCAGGCAGCGCCATCGGCATGATCGGCGGCATTGCGCGCGCGTGAGATCGCGCATCGGCCCAAAAGCAAAAAGGCACGTCCGCAGACGTGCCTTTTTTCATACGACGTGCCCAGCGCTTACTTCTGTGCGCGCAGCAATCGCGCGGCGTCGAGCGCGAAATACGTGAGGATGCCGTCGGCGCCCGCGCGCTTGAACGCGAGCAGCGATTCCATCATCACCTTGTCGTGATCGAGCCAGCCGTTCTGCGCGGCGGCCTTCAGCATGGCGTACTCGCCGCTCACCTGGTACACGTAGGTCGGAAAGCGGAATTCGTCCTTCACGCGGCGCACGATGTCGAGGTACGGCATGCCGGGCTTCACCATCACCATGTCGGCGCCTTCCTCGATGTCGAGGCGCACTTCGCGCAGCGCTTCGTCGGAGTTCGACGGGTCCATCTGGTAGGTCATCTTGTTGCCCTTGCCCAGATTCGACGCCGAGCCCACGGCGTCGCGGAACGGACCGTAGAACGCCGAAGCGTATTTGGCCGAGTACGCCATGATGCGCGTGTGGACGTGGTTCTCGCTTTCGAGCATCTCGCGGATTGCACCGATGCGCCCGTCCATCATGTCCGAAGGCGCGACGATATCGACGCCGGCTTCCGCCTGTGCGCGCGCCTGCGCGACGAGGATCTCGATGGTCTCGTCGTTGATGACGTAGCCGTTCTCGTCGAGCACGCCGTCCTGGCCATGGCTCGTGTACGGGTCGAGCGCGACGTCGCAAAGCACGCCGAGGTCAGGGAAACGCTTCTTCAGTTCGCGCACGGCACGCGGAATCACACCGTCGGGGTTCGTCGCCTCGATGCCATCGGGCGTCTTGAGCGCCGGATCGACAACGGGGAAGAGCGAAAGCACCGGAATGCCGAGTTCGACGCACTGCTCGGCGACGCCCATCAGCAGATCGATCGACACGCGTTCGACGCCAGGCATCGACGGCACGGCTTCACGCACGTTGTTGCCCGCAATGACGAATACGGGGTAGATCAGGTCGTTCGTGGTGAGGAGGTTTTCGCGCATCAGACGGCGCGAGAAGTCGTCACGTCGCATGCGGCGCGGACGATGATGCGGATAGAAGCTCATGTCGGCGGATATCTTGAAACGGGATGGGTCCCGGAGCGCAGGAAACTTTTCGGGACAATGGTATATCATACCGATCGAGCGAGGCGCCTGTCGCCGAGCTCCCCGCTTCTCCTCCCTGAGCGGGTGCCTGTCGTTTTTCGATAAGGCTGTTTAACCCGCCGGAAATTACGGCGGGTTTTTTTATGTGCGCCGGAAGCGGCCTAGCAAGGCATCGCGGCGGAGACCGGAAAGGGCGCTTGCGCTTCTTGGCGCTCGCGTGGCCTGTGTGCGGTAGCGCATATAGCGCGGCGAGTGCCGCGCCGGCCTTGCGAAAAGATCTGATGAAAGGGCGTGAAACGCCCGACAGTGTGGGCTTTTAGACGACTGAGAGCCTGCCTGAAGCGACTGGCCCGAGGCGGGTTATTCCGCTTTCACGTCGGTTTCGCCGACGGATTCCTGCGGCACGATCCAGCTCTCGATCACGGCGTGCGCCTCGTCGAGCCCCACGCGCTTGAGCGCCGAAAAGAGCTGGGCGCTCAGCTTCCCTTGGTAGCCTTGCTTGCTGTACTCGTCGAACGCCTTGTTCGTCGTGCGTAGCGCGAGCACGCTCTCCTGACGCGTCAATTTGTCGCACTTCGTGAGGAGTGCGTGGATCGGCTTACCCGTCGGCGCAAACCATTCGATCATGCGGCGGTCGAGATCTGTGAGCGGGCGGCGGGCGTCCATCATCAGAATGAGGCCTGAGAGCTGCGCGCGCGTTTGCAGATAGAGCGAAAGCAGCTGCTCCCAGTGCGCCTTCGCGGCTAACGGCACTTCGGCATAGCCGTAGCCGGGCAGGTCGACGAGATAGCCCACGGGTTCGTCGGCGGGGCCAACTGAAAAATAGTTGATGTGCTGGGTGCGGCCCGGCGTCTTCGAGGCGAAGGCGAGGCGCTTCTGGTTGCACAGCAGATTGATGGCGGTGGATTTGCCGGCGTTCGAACGGCCGGCGAACGCCACCTCGGGCCGCGCCGTGGCGGGCAGGTCGCGAAGGTGGTTGACCGTCGTGAAGAAGCGGGCTTGGTGCAGCAAGAAGGCCATCGAATAGGACCACAATATGAAACAACGCGGCGGGCGGCCCGCCGGACCCGGTAGCGCCCGGGATGGAATCTGGGATATCGGGGGCAGGCCCGACTGGCGCCGTGGCACCTTGCGCGCTATTGTACAATGCGATGGTTTACTGAATACCAGTGAGGCCAGCGCGGGCCTTTCGAGGTAGATCGGTCGCTGTCGTCCATTGCAGAACCTGATTCCCACAAGACGAAACAAGGTGCGCGAATGAATCGACTGGGCAAGTGCTTGAAGGTGTTCGAGAGTGCGATAGCGTCAGGTCTTACAGCAGGTTTATTCATGATGGCGGGGCAGGCAAGCGCGGCGGATCAGGGAACGCCGGCCAAGCCCGACGTCGCCCGGGGGCAAGTCATTGCTGCGCAGGTGTGCGCGGCCTGTCACGCGGCGGACGGCAACAGCACCGGCGGCGCGTATCCCAAGCTCGCCGGCCAGCACGCCGACTATCTCGTCAAGCAACTCAAGGACTTCAAACCGCAGCCCGGCGGCAAGCCGGCGGCGCGCGCAAACCCCATCATGGCCGGCTTCGCTGCCGCGCTGTCAGACCAGGATATGATCAACGTCGCAGCCTGGTTCGCCTCCCAGACAGCCAAACCCGGCTACGCGCGCGACGCGAAGACCGTGCCGTTCGGCCAGTCGATCTGGCGTGGCGGCATCGCCGACAAGGGCGTGCCGGCCTGTGCGGCGTGCCACGGACCCACGGGCCAGGGTATTCCGATCCAGTATCCGCGCCTCTCGGGCCAGTGGTCGGAATATATCGTTGCACAACTCAATGCTTTCCAGCAGGGCACGCGTAACAATAACGATCCGATGCGCACCATCGCGCACCGGCTCTCGGACGACGAGATCAAGGCCGTCGCCGATTACGCCGCCGGCCTGCATTGAGCGTCGTAGGTTTGCCGCACGTTTAATCAGCAGTTTCACTGCGCGGCCGGCCGAAAAACAAGAAAAGGGTGAGGGCGTCGTCACGCTGACGGCGCGCCTGCACCCTTTTTTGCTGCAGCGCCTGATCGGCGGGAAGCCAGCAAGAGCGATAAAGCGGAGTTTGAATGAGCGTCACCACGCAGGGTTTGCAGTTGAATGTCCGCCAGAAGGCGGTGAAAAGCGCCGTCGAGCTGATCAGTTCGATGCGCTTCGCGATTGCGCTGCTCGTCGTGCTCGCCATTGCGAGCATCATCGGCACGGTGCTCACGCAGGACGACCCGTACCCGAACTACGTCAATCAGTTCGGCCCCTTCTGGGCCGACATCTTCCGCTCGCTGAGCCTCTACACGGTCTACAGCGCGTGGTGGTTCATGACGATTCTCGGCTTTCTCGTGGTGTCGGTCTCGCTGTGTGTGATCCGCAACGCACCGAAGATGCTCGCGGACATGAAGAGCTGGAAGGTCAAGGTCCGCGAAGGCAGCCTGCGCGCGTTCCATCACAAGGGCGAGTTCGCGGTGGAGGGCGGCACGCGCGAACAAACGGCCGCCACGCTCGGCAAGCTGGCGGGGCGCATGGGCTACCGGTTCGTCACGCGCGAGAGCGATGGCGCTACGCTCATCGCGGCCAAGCGCGGTGCGCTCACGAAGATCGGCTACATCTTCGCGCACCTCGCGATCGTGATCATCTGTATCGGCGGCCTGCTCGACAGCAATCTGCCGATCAAATTCCAGATGTGGCTCTTCGACAAGACGCCCATCCGCAGCAACGCAGTCATCAACGACATTCCGCCTGAGCACCGGCTCTCGCAGTCGAACCCGACTTTCCGCGGCTACGCCTGGGTGCCCGAGGGCCAGTTCGTTTCCACGGCCATCCTCAACCAGCCCGACGGCTCGCTGATCCAGGACCTGCCGTTCTCGATCCAGCTCAACAAGTTCATCGTCGATTACTACTCGACCGGCATGCCCAAGCTGTTCGCGAGCGACATCGTCGTGATCGACCACAAGACGGGCCAGCGCATTCCGGCGCGCATCGAGGTGAACGAGCCGTTCGAGTACGACGGCGTGTCGATCTACCAGTCGAGCTTCCAGGACGGTGGCTCGCAGATGTCGATGACGGCGTGGCCCATGTCGGGCGCAGGCGCGAAGAGCTTCCCGTTCGGCGGCACGATTGGCAATTCGGCGCCGCTCGCGGTGCCCGCCGGCCAGGCGGTGCCGGGCGTGGATGGGCAAACCATCGAGTTCGCGGACTTCCGCGCGATCAACGTCGAGAACATCTCGAATGGCGGTGGCGCGAACGACGCACGTGGCGTGGCGCACCAGTCGCTCAAGGAAGCGTTCGACGAGCGCCTCGGCTCAGGTGCGAAGAGCTCGAAGCCGCTCGACCTGCATAACGTCGGCCCCTCGGTGCAGTACAAGGTGCGCGACAAGGACGGCCAGGCGCGCGAGTACAACAACTACATGCTGCCCGTGGACGTGGGCGGCGGCGATCGCATGTTCCTCGCGGGCATGCGCGAGAATCCCGACGATCCGTTCCGCTACCTGCGTATTCCCGCCGACAGCGGCGGCACGCCGAAGGAGTGGATGATGCTGCGCGCGGCCTTCGAGGACCCCGCACTGCGCGCGCAGGCGGCGAAGCGTTTCGCCGCGCGCTCGGTCCCCGCTTCGAACCGCGAATTGCAACAGCATCTCGAGGACAGCGCCGAGCGCGTCTTGACGCTTTTCGCGGGCTCGGACGCACCGCAGGCACGCGCTGCGGGTGCTGCAGGGGCCGCAGGCGGCTTCCAGGCCGTGGCCGCGTTCATCGACAAGTCGGTGCCGAAGGAGCAGCAGGAAAAGGCGGCGAGCCTCCTGCTGCGCATGCTCGAGGGTGCGACATGGGATCTCTGGCAGCTCGCGCGCGAGCAGGCCGGCGAGCCCGACCTGAAGCCCGATGCCGACGCCGCGCGCTTCGTACAGGACTCGATCAACGCGATATCCGACAGCTTCCTGTATGGATCTCCTGTCTATCTACAGCTCGATTCATTCAAGCAGGTGCAAGCTTCGGTATTTCAGTTGACGCGCGCGCCGGGCAAGAAAGTCGTGTATCTTGGCAGCCTGTTGCTCGTGCTCGGCATCTTCTCGATGTTCTACGTGCGTGAGCGGCGTCTGTGGTTCTGGCTGAAGGACCGGAAGGGTCGGGACGGTCAGGACCACGGCGTCGACGTCATCATGGCGATGTCGACTGCCCGCCGTACCCTCGACTTCGAGAAGGAGTTTGCCCGTACCCGCGCCGCGGTCGGCCGTGCGCTAGGCGCGGCGCCGCAAACCGGCGCCACGAACGATGCGGGCGACACGAACGGCAGCGGCACGGACCGTGCGCCCTGATTCAAGCACGTGATTACAGCCACTCACGATCAACATCGGTAAGCCCATGGACTTGTCTCAGGTTTCCTCCTCCGCGAAGGCCCGCCGCGCCGAACGTGCGCTGGTGGCCAATGCCGCTGTGGCGCACGGCGCCGCGAGCGAGCGCGATCTCCTCGCCGACGCCCTGTTCGACGAACGCCCCTTGCTGCGCCGCCTGACGGTGGTGGACTGGCTGTTCGCGCTGGCGCTCGTGGCGGGCGCGGGCTTCGCGCTCTCGCGCTACCACGCGCACATGAACTACTACGACAAGCTGGTGCTCTGCGGCACGACGCCGGCCCTCGTCGTACTGGGCTGGCGCTGGAAGCCGGCGCGGCTGCTCATGGCCGGTATCGCGGTGCTCGCGCTTTTCGCGCTCCAGATCTACCAGGGCGACCTCGCGCGCGCGGACCAGGCGTTCTTCCTCAAGTATTTCCTCTCCAGCCAGTCGGCCATTCTGTGGATGAGCGCGCTGTTCGTGCTCGCCACGCTGTTCTACTGGATCGGCCTGCTCTCGCGCTCGCCCTCGGGCGGCTCGATCGGCTCGAAGCTCACGTGGGCGGCGGTGCTCATGGGTTTTGTCGGCCTGATGGTGCGCTGGTACGAGTCCTACCTCATCGGCGCGGACGTCGGGCACATTCCCATCTCGAACCTCTACGAAGTATTCGTGCTGTTCAGCCTCATCACCGCGCTCTTCTATCTGTATTACGAAAAGCACTACAACACGCGTGCGCTCGGCGCGTTCGTGCTGCTGGTGATCAGCGCGGCCGTGGGCTTTCTGATGTGGTACTCGATCTCGCGCGACGCGCAGCAGATCCAGCCGCTCGTGCCCGCGCTGCAGAGCTGGTGGATGAAGATCCACGTGCCGGCGAACTTCATCGGCTACGGCAGCTTCGCGCTTTCGGCCATGGTGGGCGTGGCGTACATCATGAAGGAGCGGGGCGTACTGGCGGACCGCCTGCCCGCGCTCGAGGTGCTCGACGACGTCATGTACAAGTCGATCGCCGTGGGTTTCGCGTTCTTCACCATTGCGACCATCCTCGGCGCATTGTGGGCGGCGCAGGCCTGGGGCGGCTACTGGAGCTGGGACCCGAAGGAAACCTGGGCGCTGATCGTGTGGCTCAACTACGCGGCCTGGCTGCACATGCGCCTCATGAAGGGCCTGCGAGGCGGCGTGGCGGCCTGGTGGGCGCTCACGGGTCTGCTCGTCACGACCTTCGCGTTTCTTGGCGTGAACATGTTCCTGTCGGGCCTGCACAGTTACGGCAAGCTGTAACCGAATCAGCCTGCAAGACGAACTAACCGTCGGATGCCTCGCGCTCCGACGGTTTTTTTTGGTCCGCCGGGAAGTTTTCTGCGAATTGCGCGTTTGCCCGCTTGAGGTCATCCAGTCGATCCACGTCGTGCACAGCGCGGCAGGGCGGGTCGAGATACGATCAATGTGCTGGCGGCGCACGCCACGCAAGTAGCAGGAGCAGCGATATGTGGATCAAGCGGAGCAGCAGGATCTTGCTCAACGGCGACGACATCCCCGCGAGCGAAATCACGCCGCAAACGGTGTACGAACAGCGTCGGCGCATTCTGCGGGCCGCGGGCGCGCTCGCGCTCGGCGGCATCGCGGGGCCGTTCGGCGCGAGAGATGCGTTTGCGGAATACGCCCCCGGCGATCCGAAGGCGCAGAAGCTCGCCGCGCAGACGAACACGAAATTCGTCGCGCTCGACAAGGTCACGCCCTACAAGGACATCACGACCTATAACAACTTCTACGAATTCGGCACCGACAAGGGCGATCCGGCTCAAAACGCGCACACGCTGCGGCCGCGTCCGTGGAAGCTGAGCGTCGAGGGCGAGGTGAAGAACCCGAAGGTCTATGACATCGACGAGATCCTCAAGCTCGCGCCGCTCGAAGAGCGCGTGTACCGGCATCGTTGCGTGGAGGGCTGGTCGATTGTCGTGCCGTGGATCGGTGTTTCGCTTTCCGAACTGATCCGCCGCGCGCAGCCCACGGGCAACGCGCGCTATGTGCAGTTCATCACGCTCGCCGACCCCTCGCAGATGCCGGGCCTCGCCGAGCCGATTCTCGACTGGCCGTATTCCGAAGGCCTGCGCATGAACGAAGCGATGAATCCGCTCACGCTGCTCACGGTGGGCCTCTACGGCCAGGTGCTGCCGAACCAGAACGGCGCGCCCGTGCGCGTGATCGTGCCGTGGAAGTACGGCTTCAAGAGCGCGAAGTCGCTGGTGAAGATCCGCTTCGTCGCGAACCAGCCGCCCACGAGCTGGAACAAGTACGCACCGAGCGAGTACGGCTTTTATTCGAACGTGAATCCGAACGTCGATCACCCGCGCTGGAGCCAGGCCACGGAGCGGCGCATCGGCGAGGACGGCTTCTTCCAGCCCAAGCGCAAGACGCTCATGTACAACGGCTACGGCGACCTCGTGGCGTCGATGTATCAGGGCATGGATCTGCGCAAGAACTTCTGAGCGACGAGCTTGATGGAGCGAGAGATGGAATCGACGACGACACCGCAGGCCGCCGCGCGCGTGGGGGCGGGCCAGGCGCGTCCTGCGCGAAAGGCGGGGGTGGCAAGCGTGACGGGCCCGCGCTGGCTGCCGTGGGCGAAGGCGGCGGTGTTCGTCGCGGCGTTGTATCCGCTCGCGCGCCTCGTGCTGTTCGGCTTCACAGACGGGCTCGGTGCGAATCCGATCGAGTTCATCACGCGGTCCACGGGCCTGTGGACGCTGGTGTTCCTCTGCATCACGCTTGCGGTCACGCCGCTGCGACGGCTCACGGGCTGGAATACGCTGATCCGCTTTCGGCGCATGCTGGGCCTGTTCGCGTTTTTCTACGCGATGCTGCACTTCACGACCTACATCTGGTTCGACAAGTGGTTCGACGTCGCGGCGATGTTCAAGGACGTGGGCAAGCGGCCGTTCATCACGGTGGGTTTCGCGGCGTTCGTGCTGCTGATTCCGCTCGCCGTGACGTCCACGCGCGCGATGGCGCGCCGGCTCGGACGCCGGTGGCAGACGCTGCATCGGCTCATCTACGCGATCGGCGTGCTGGCGATCCTGCACTTCTGGTGGATGAAGGCGGGCAAGCACGACCTCGTGCTGCCCAAGCTCTACGGTGCGATCATGCTGGCGCTGCTCGGTTGGCGCGTGGCCGTGTGGCTGCTTGCGCGATGGCGTGCCTCGCGCTCGGGCGCGGGCGCCGCGTAGGTGCAGCGCGCGCAGGAAGGCAAATAAAAAGCGACGCCGTGGCGTCGCTTTTTTACATGGGCGAGCGGACGAAACACTCAGTCCGGCAGCACGCGCTCGCTCGCGAACAACTGCGCCACGTTTTCGCGCTCGCGCGCGAGATGCACGCGCTTGCCGTCGACCATCACCTCGGCTGCGCGTGCACGCGTGTTGTAGTTCGAGCTCATCACGAAGCCGTATGCGCCCGCGGAGCGGATCGCGAGCACGTCGCCCGGTTCGATCGCGAGCGAGCGTGCGCGGCCCAGCCAGTCGCCGCTTTCGCACACCGGGCCGACCACGTCGTATGTTTGCGGCGGCGACTGGCGCGCAACGACCGGCTCCATCGCGTGATACGCGTCGTACATGGCGGGACGGGCGAGGTCGTTCATGGCGGCGTCGACGATCGCGAAGTTCTTTTCCGAGCCCGGCTTCAGGAACTCGACCGTGGTGAGCAGGATGCCCGCATTGCCCACGAGCGAGCGGCCCGGCTCGAAGTACACCTCGCGCGTCTTGCCCGTTTTCGCGCCATACGCCTCGATGCGGTCGAGCACCGTGCGCACGAACTCGCCGATGTCGGGCGGCGTTTCGTCGTCGTAGGTGATGCCGAGGCCGCCGCCCACGTCGATGTGGCGGATGCTCACGCCGTCGGCTTCGATCTGGTCGACGAGTTCGAGCAGCTTGTCGATGGCGTCGAGATACGGCGCGATTTCGGTGATCTGCGAGCCGATGTGGCAGTCGATGCCGACCACGTCCAGATGTGCCATGGCCGCGGCGGCGCGATAGGTCGCGCGCGCTTGCTCGAATGCCACGCCGAACTTGTTCGCCTTCAGGCCGGTGGAAATGTACGGATGCGTTTTCGGATCGACGTCCGGGTTCACGCGCAGCGAAACCGGTGCCTTCTTGCCGAGCTTGCCCGCCACGTCGTTGAGGCGGTCGAGTTCGGGAATCGATTCGACGTTGAAGCACTTCACGCCCGCTTCGAGCGCCTCGCGCATTTCGCCGGCGGTCTTGCCGACGCCCGAGAACACCACGTCCTGCGCTTTACCGCCTGCGGCGAGCACGCGGGCGAGCTCGCCTGCCGAAACGATGTCGAAGCCCGCGCCTTCGCGCGCGAACACGTTGAGCACGGCGAGGTTGCTGTTCGCCTTGACCGCGACGTGCACCTTGGCGCGGCGGCCGGCGCAGGCGTCGGCGTAGGCGTGCCATGCGGCGGTGAGCGCCGCGCGCGAATATACATAGAGCGGCGTGCCGTACTGTGCGGCGAGATCTGCGGCCGAGACGCCTTCTACGAAGAGCGTGCCGTTATCGCGGTGAAAAGCGGACTGGGTCATGCGAGCGTTTTACTGGGTTGGCGTGGCGTCGGAAGCCGGTTGCGGGCTGCCGGTGGTCGCGGGTGTCGTGCTGAGTTCGGTGTCCGGGGACAACGAGAGCGGCGTGCCGGAGGTGTCCGGAATCGTGCCGACCGGTGCCGAAGCCGACTCGGGAGCACTCGCGGGCGCGGTTGCAGGCGTCGCGCCGGTTTCCGGCTGCGCGGTTTCGAAATTGGGCTTGGGCGGAAGCGGCGGCACGTTGGGCATATAGAGCGCGCCGCGCTGGCCGCAGCCTGCGAGCGCGACGGCGCTGATCGCAAAAGCCGCTAGAATCGCGCGGGGCGTCCATGCGCTGGGGGCCGCTGCGCGCGTCCGGGAAATGACACGCATAATTGTCCCTGAATGAATAACCGGTGGAGTTTAGCATGCCAGACAATGACTACCTGAGCCTCGCGGAGGCCGTGCTGGCGGCCGTGGAGCGGGCCGTGGACGAGGCCGAAGCGGACATCGAACTGGAGCGCAGCGGCAACGTTCTGACGCTCGAATTCGAGAATCGCACGAAGATCATCGTGAATTTGCAGCCGCCGATGCGCGAAATCTGGATCGCGGCGAAGGCAGGCGGTTTCCACTATCGCTTCATCGACGGCGCATGGCGCGACACGCGCTCGGGAACCGAATTCTTCTCGGCGCTCACGGCCTATGCAACGGAGCAGGCGGGTGAGCCGGTGCGGTTCGAGCCGTGAACGCGCAAGCGTGAGTTCGTAAAGGAAACGGGCGCCAGTTGAAAAACTGGCGCCCGTTTTTCATTGCCACCGTTGCGGCGAGCCTCAGTGCCCGCGGAACAGATTCATGATGTCTTCCTTCTCCTTCGCATTCACGTGCTCGGGCGTTGGCGCGGCGCCCTGATTGTCAGCGTCGCCCGCGCCCGATGCGCCGCTAGCCGACGCTTCGAGCGCCGCCTGGCTGATGCCCACCGTCGAGACGAAGCCGTGGCCCGGCGTGGCGTCGGCGTAGTAGAGCTCGTCGCCGAGCGTGACGATGCCGTCTGGCATCGCCATCTTGTACTCGGGCACGCCGTTGAGCGCCTTCTGCATGTAGTCGATCCAGACCGGCAGCGCGAGACCGCCGCCCGTTTCCTTGTCGCCGAGGCTGCGCGGGTTGTCGTAGCCGATCCACGCGATCGCGGCCAGCGTGTGCTGAAAGCCCGCGAACCACGCGTCGCGCGAGTCGTTGGTCGTGCCGGTCTTGCCGCCCAGGTCGGTGCGCTTGAGGACGTTCGACTTTGCGCCCGTGCCGCGCTGCGCGACGCTCTGCAAGAGGCTGTTCATGATGTACGCGTTACGCGGGTCGATGGCGCGCGGCGCGTTCTGCTCGGCCACGAGCGGCTGTGCCTGGGCGACCACCATGCCGCGCTGGTCGGTGACCTCGGCGATCAGATACGGATTCACGCGATACCCGCCGTTGGCGAACACCGAGTAGCCGGCGGCCATCTGCAACGGCGTGACGAGACCCGCGCCGAGCGCCATCGGCAGGTAGGCGGGATGCCGGTCGGCGTCGAAGCCGAAGTGCGTGATGTACTGCTGCGCGTACTTCGTGCCGATGTGGTTGAGGATACGGATCGACACGAGGTTCTTCGACTTCATGAGCGCCGTACGCATGCTCATGGGGCCGTCGAAGCCGCCGCCGTAGTTCTTCGGCTCCCATGGCTGGCCGCCCGTTTCGGCGGCGCTGAAGAAGAGCGGCGCGTCGTTGATGACGGTCGCCGGCCCGAGCCCCTTGTCGAGCGACGCCGAGTAGATGAACGGCTTGAAGCTCGAACCCGGCTGACGCCACGCCTGGGTGGCGTGGTTGAACTTGTTCTTGTTGAAGTCGAAGCCGCCCACGAGCGCGCGGATCGCGCCGTCCTGCGGCACGATCGAGATGAACGCGCCTTCGATTTGCGGCAGCTGCGTGATCGACCACTCGCCCGCGTTGTTGCGCGCGATGCGGATGATCGCGCCCGGCCGGATTTTCTGCGACGGCTGCGCGCGCGCGGAGAGCGCGAACTGCGCGAAGCGCAGCCCGTCGCCGGTGATGCTCGTGGTGTTGCCGTCCATGAGGGTGGCTTTCACTTCCTTCGGGCTCGCCGCCGTCACCACTGCCGCCACGAGTTCGCCGTTGTCGGGGTGCTCGACGAGCGCGTCGTCGATGGCCTGCTCGCGCTCGTCGCTGTCCGTGGGCAGGTCGATGAACGCCTCGGGCCCGCGGTAGCCGTGGCGCCGCTCGTAGTCCATCAGCCCCTTGCGCAGCGCGCGATAGGCGACGTCCTGATCGGCGGAGTCGATGGTGGTGACGACGTTCAGTCCGCGCGTGTACGCCTCTTCGTGGTACTGCGCGTACATCATCTGGCGCACCATTTCCGCGACGTACTCGGCGTGGACGCTGAATTCCTTGCCCGCGCCCTTGACGACGAGCGGCTGCGCCGCAGCCTCGTCGTACTGCTGCTGCGTGATGTAGTGCAGCTCGAGCATGCGCTGGAGAATGTACTCCTGGCGCACCTTCGCCCGCTTCGGATTGACGACCGGGTTGTAGGCCGACGGCGCCTTGGGCAACCCGGCCAGCATCGCGCACTCGGCGAGCGTGAGGTCTTTCAGATCCTTGCCGAAGTACACGCGCGCGGCGCTCGCGAAGCCATACGCGCGCTGGCCCAGATAGATCTGATTCATGTACACCTCGAGAATCTGATCCTTCGAGAGCTTCGACTCGATTTTGTAGGCGAGCAGCATCTCGTAAATCTTGCGCGTGTAGGTCTTTTCGCTCGAAAGGAAGAAGTTGCGCGCCACCTGCATGGTGATCGTGCTGGCGCCCTGGGTGGCGTGGCCATTGGTCAGCGCGACGAAGCCCGCGCGCGCGATGCCGGCGAGATCGACGCCGCCGTGATCGTAGAAGCGCGCGTCTTCGATGGCCAGAATGGCCTTCTTGAGGTTGTCGGGCACGTCCTTGAAATGGACGACGTCGCGCCGCTCCTCGCCGAATTCGCCGATCAGCACGTGGTCGCGCGTGTAGATGCGCAGCGGCACCTTCGGACGATAGTCGGTGAGCGCCTCGAGCGACGGCAGGTTGGGCGTCGCCACGACGAGCGCGTAGCCGAGCACCAGCGCCACGCACACCACGCCGGCGAAGATGAGGCCGAAAAAGGCGATCAGCAGCGTGGCCCACCACGGGCGCTTGCGCCGCCGGGGCGGCTCGGGCGGGGTGGAAGGCGGTACGGCCGAAGGAAGCTGATCTTGCATACGAACACCAGAAAAACGGTCCCGCGATTATAGCCGCCGCTCGCTCGCGGGCTTTCGGGATGCTTACATGGACGGCGCAAGCGAGCACGCAACCCGCTGTTTCTGTCGACGCTTCTGCTGATATTGGCACTGTAGACGCGCCCCTCGCGCGTGGATAGCGCTTGCGGCGACCGTTGGCCGTTCGGCCGAGTATTCGTGCGCCGCCCCGCTTCGCACAATTTCTCCATCGACGCGCTGCGAACGGTTTGCGGCGCGCGGGCGAACGGGAGGGATGCGATGGGTTTAGGGAATCCGGTGTTGTTGGGTGCGCGCCGCTTTGGCGCGGGTGTGGATCTAAGCGCGCGCGGGGTCACGCTGGTGGTGTTGAGCCGGCGCATTCTCGGGGCCGGGCCGGTCCGCCTCGAATGGCTGGCGAGCGCGCCGCTCGCGCGTGAGGCGCTCGCAGGCGCGGAGATCGTCGACCGGGCGGCCATCGTCGCGGCGCTTCGCAGCGTGTTTGGCGAGTTGCCGCGCGCGAGCGCCGCGGCGTCGCTGCGTTGTGCCATGGCGCTGCCCGCGAGCGCGACGCTCGTCTCGACCGTGCCGCTCGCGCATCTTGCGCCGGCGGGCGCGACGGACGAGTCGGGTATTCACGCGGCGCTTGAGCCGCTCGTGCTGGCTGAGGCGGAGCGCGTGGCGGGTGTGGAGCGCGGCGAACTGGCGGTCGACTGGAGCGTGCTGCCGGCCACGCCGCGCAGCCACGAAGCGGAGGTGACGATCGCGGCGACGGCGCGGCAGCATCTCGAAGCGCGCATCGAATGCGCGGCAATGGCGGGCATCACGCTGTGCGCCGTGGACGACGAGGCGCACGCCGCGTTACGCGCCATGCGGCACGCGGCGGTGTACGAGTTGCCGCCGCATGAACCCTGGGTGGCGATCTGGGTCGGCCCGGAAGGTTTGCACGGCTGGTTGCTCGTCGACGACTCGGTCATCCGGCGCATGCGCTTTCCCGCGCTCGAACATGCCGATCTCGTGGAGGCGCTGCGCGACCTCGTCGACGGTGAGCAGGCCGGATGCGTGCAGGTCTCGGGCGAGCTTGCCATGCTGCGCGGCGCGAACTTCACGCTGGCCGACATCGGCGACGCGCTGGGCGCGCCAGTGCTGCCCTTCGAATGCGGGCCGCTGGCCGACATCGAGTGGCCGCTCGCGGCGACGCTGTTGCATGATCCGGCGTGCGCGGTGGCGTTCGGACTCGCGTTGCGCGGGGTGGCGGAATGACGCTCGCGCGCGCCGTGCGCGTATTTCCGCGCCGGGCCATCGGCGGATTCAATCTGCTGCCGTGGCGGCAGCGCGCCATTCGCAGGCGGCTTCGCTGGCGCCTGCTCGAATGGGGCGCCGCGGCGCTTGGCGGGTGCGTGTGTGCGCTGGGTGTCGTGCTTTGGCAGCGCGTCGAATGCAGCGCGCTCGAGGCTCGGCGCGAGGCGCTGGAACGGCCGCTGGCGCAGTGGCGCGCACCGCTCGCCGAGGCGCAGCGCCTCACGCGGGAGAGCGAAGCGCGCCGCGTCGGCGATCGACTCGCCCGGCAGCACGCGCGGGCCACGGCGCGCTTTTTCGCCCTCGCGGACGCCTTGGCGAGCGACGTTCCGCCGGGCGTCGGCCTGCAGCAGCTCGCGCAGTTCGCCGATGAAGCCGATCTGCAGGCGAGCGCGGCGGACGAATCGGCGGCTGCGGCCTGGCTCGGACGGCTGCGCTCGCTGCCCGATGTCGAGACCGTGAGCGTGCGCGAACTCAAGCGCGGCGCGCCGGCTGGCGCTGCACGCGAGAGTGCATCCGACGGCGAACCGATTCGCGTAGCGGCTCATCTCGTCTGGCAAGGCGCGAGCACTGTGCCGCGGGCCGGCGCACCGCGAGCGCGCGAGGCCTCCCGAGCATCGAGCGGCGCCGCAGCGACGGAGGCGACATGAGCACGATGCCTGCGCAAGCTGGACAGGAGCGGGTGCTCGTTTTGCCACAGTCAGGCGCGGGCAACGCATTGCGCGGATGGCCGCCGCTTCACGCGTGGAGCACGCGCCGCCGCATGGCTGTCGCGCTGACGATTGCCGTGCTGGCTCTCGCCACCGCGAGCGGTGCCTGCATCGTCGGCGATCCGCTTGGTGTGCATGCAGCACGCGCCGCGCTGCAAGCCGCTCAAAAGCGCAACGGCGACGCCCGGCAAGTCCTGGCGCGCCTGCCCGCGCTGCGCGCAGCTGCGGCGCGAACGACCCCGCGTGCGCCGCGTGCTGGCAATTCCGCCGACGACATTCGCCGCATCTCTCAGCTTGCCGCGCAATCGGGCCTCGTCCTTCACGCGCTGGAGCCAGGCGCCGTGGGCGGCGCGCAAGCCGAGGCGTTCCGGTCGATCAGGCTGGCCGCGCAAGGCAACTTCGCGCAACTGCGCGGGCTGCTCGAAGGGTTGGCGAGCGAGCCGGCGCTCACGGTCCCATCCGAGCTGGCAATCCGGCGCACGGGAACCGGTTTGTCGGTGTCGGCAACGTTGCATGTGTACGATGCGCTTCCTGCTGTGCCGCTGGCGGTGGCGTCTCCCGCGGCGGCGGCTCCCGATCCCTTCACTCACGCGGCTACGGCCGGGAGGGCGGAAGACCGGTGGCGCCTTGCCGGCATCCTCCAGGATCGGCAGCGCATCGTCGCGCTCGTGGAAACGCCCGAAGGCGTCGTGACCGCGCAGGCGGGCGAGGCGATCGGCGACGCTCGCGTGCTGGAAATCGGGCCGGCGCGGGTCGTCGTCGCGGCGGGTGGCACGACGCGCGCGCTCGGCTGGGCTGAGGCAGCGAAATGAGCGTGCTCAAGCAGAACGCTGCTGTCCTCGGCGCGTTGATGATAAGCGCTGCCGCGTGCGCTGCATGGGCCGCAGTGCCGTCGCCTCAACCTGGGTGGGTACGACCGCCGGTGGCGCTCGCGCGCTACGAAGTGCCGCCCTTGCCCGATGGGGCGGGCGAGCCAGCAGCGAAACAGTGGATCGCCAATCCGTTCATGGGAGGCAGCGATGCCCCTACGCCCGAATTCGCGCCCGAAGACGTTTCGCGGGCACCCGCGGACGGCGACGCTGGCGTGTCCCAACCCGCCGCCCAACCTTCGCGCGAACCCGGCAGCGACGCGCCAGCGGCCGGGCCGCTCGAAGGGCCGCCCGTACCCATGCGCGCGCCGATGCGCCTTGGCGACGCCGCGGCCGCAAACGACGGGTTGCCGCCGGACCGGCCGATCACGCTCAACTTCCAGCGCGCTGAGCTCACGGCCGTTCTGCATGCGTTCGCCCAGTTCACGAAGCTCAATATCGTCGCAAGCGAACGTGCGCGCGGCCAGGTGACGTTGCGTCTCGACCGCGTGCCGTGGCGTACCGCGTTCGACCTGCTGCTGGAGGCAAACGGCCTTGCGATGTCGCGCATCGGCGACGTAATCTGGGTCGCGCCCGCCGCGGAGGTGGCGGCGCGCGAGCGGCAGCGTTACGAGGCGCACGCTCGGGCCGCGGAGCTGGAGCCGCTCGCCAGCCGCTCGTTCGAGTTGCATTACGCGCGCGCCGAGGATTTGCGCCGGTTCCTGACCGGCGCAGGGACACAGCGCGCACTGTCGAAACGCGGCACAGCGGTGGCGGACGCGCGCACGAACCTCCTGTTCGTCACCGACCTGCCGGCCCGACTCGACCAGATCGGCGATCTCGTGCGGCGGCTCGACGCGCCCGCGCGTCAGGTGCTGATCGAGGCGCGCATCGTCGAGGGACGCGAAGGGCTGTCGCGCGAGCTGGGCGTGCGTCTTGGCGTGACGCCGGTCAGTGTGGACGGCACGACGGCCCGTGGCCTGACAACGAGAGCGGACGGCACGGTGTACGACCTCGCGGCGGGCCCGATCTCCGGCTTCGAGGCCGCGGGCCTTGGGCTTACGCTGCTGGCCGCGCGCGCCACGCGCCTGCTCGACATCCAGTTGAGCGCGCTCGAGGCCGAAGGGCGCGGGCGTGTGGTGTCGAGTCCGCGCGTTGTCACCGCCGACCGCACGAAGGCCGTCGTCGAGCAGGGTACCGAGCTGCCTTATCAGGCCAAGGTCGGGCAGGGCGTTTCGGGCGTGCAGTTCCGGCGCGCAAGCCTGAAACTCGAAGTCGAGCCGCAGATCACACCCGATGGCCGCGTGATACTCGACCTCGATGTGGCGAAGGACAGTGTCGGCGAGCAAACGGCCGCCGGGCCTGCGATCAACACCAAACACGTGCAGACGCGCGTGGAAATCGAGGACGGCGGTACGGTCTCGATTGGCGGCATCGACGCGACGGATGACCGCGATGATGTGACGCGAGTGCCACTCCTGGGCAAAATACCGGTTCTGGGCGCGCTTTTTTCGCATCGCGCGCACCGGGATCAGCGCAGCGAGCTGGTGGTTTTCATCACGCCGCGTGTCGTGGAGTCGAATTGACCCTCATTCATCCGGTAAACCGGCCGCAAGCGCGCAGCCGCATGCTTGCGGGGCCGGAACGACGGGGCCGCAGGCTCGACAACGCCGCCGCTTTGCCAGTAAGCTGCGGCACCAACCTTTCGTAGGAAACGCTGCAAGTGCGGGACGCAAACGCCAATGTATTTTTCGTAGGGCTCATGGGCGCCGGCAAGACGACCGTGGGCCGGGCGGTCGCGCGCCGGCTGGAGCGTCCGTTCTTCGACTCCGATCACGAGATCGAGGCGCACACGGGCGCGCGCATCCCGGTGATCTTCGAACTCGAAGGTGAAGCGGGCTTTCGCGACCGCGAGGCCCAGATGATTGAAGAGCTCACAGGGCGCGAAGGCATCGTCCTTGCGACCGGCGGCGGCGCGGTGCTGCGGCCCGAGAATCGCGCGGCGCTCAAGGCGCGCGGCTTTGTCGTGTATCTGCGCGCGCATCCGCACGACCTGTGGCTGCGCACGCGGCGCGACAAGAATCGCCCGCTCTTGCAAACCGAAGACCCCAAGGCGCGGCTCGAAGCGCTGTACGAAGTGCGCGACCCGCTGTATCGCGAAGTCGCGGACTTCGTGATCGAAACCGGCCGGCCCTCAGTCAACGGACTCGTCAACATGGTGCTGATGCAGCTCGACATGGCCGGCGTCGCGCGGGCCACGGCGCGCGAGTAGGGCGCAGGTCGCGCGATGAGTCGCGCGGTGAGTCGTGAAGCAGGCAGTGCATCGGAAACCCATAAGATTCAGAGCATGATTACCGTCAACGTCGAACTGGGCGACCGCGCCTACCCCATCCATATCGGCTCCGGCCTGATCGGTCAGACGGCGCTCTTCGCGCCCCATATCGCCGGCAAGTCGGTGACGATCGTGACGAACACCGTCGTCGACCCGCTCTACGGCGAGACGCTGCGCGCCGCGCTCGCGCCGCTCGGCAAGGACGTCAACACGGTGGTGCTGCCCGACGGCGAGGCGCACAAGAACTGGGAAACACTCAACGCGATCTTCGACGCGCTGCTCACCTCGCGCGCGGATCGCAAGACTACGCTCATTGCGCTGGGCGGCGGCGTGACGGGCGACATGACGGGCTTCGCGGCCGCCTGCTACATGCGCGGCGTGCCGTTCATCCAGGTGCCGACCACGTTGCTTTCGCAGGTCGATTCGTCGGTGGGCGGCAAGACGGGCATCAATCATCCGCTCGGCAAGAACATGATCGGCGCGTTCTACCAGCCGCAGGCCGTGATCGCCGACATCGGCGCGCTTTCCACGCTGCCGGAGCGCGAACTGGCGGCGGGCATTGCCGAGGTCATCAAGACCGGCGCGATTGCCGACGCCGAATTCTTCGACTGGATCGAAGCCAACGTCGAAGCGCTCAACCGTTGCGAGCCCGAAGCGCTCGCCCACGCGGTCAAGCGCTCGTGCGAGATCAAGGCATCGGTCGTGGCCGCCGACGAGCGCGAGGGCGGCCTGCGCGCCATCCTCAACTTCGGCCATACGTTCGGCCATGCGATCGAGGCCGGGCTCGGCTACGGCGAATGGCTGCATGGCGAGGCGGTGGGCTGCGGCATGGTGATGGCGGCGGACCTCTCGGTGCGCATGGGCATGCTGGACGAAGCCTCGCGCACGCGCCTCGTGCGCGTGGTCGAGGCCGCGAAGCTGCCGGTGCGTGCGCCCGCGCTCGGCGCCAACCGCTACGTCGAGCTGATGCAGGTCGACAAGAAGGCCGAGGGCGGGACAATCAAGTTCATCCTGCTCAAGCGCTTTGGCGAGACGCACATCGGCCGCGCGCCCGACGAAGCGGTGCAGGCCACGCTCGCCGCCGCGACGCAGAGCTGACGCGCTGCCGGCGATAACCCCTTGCGGAGGAACGGTGAGCGACACCCGCAGCGATAACCGTAGTGATCCCCGTAGTGTTCAGGAACGTAGCGATGCGCATGGCGGGGACGCCAGCGCCGCGCTAGTCGCGTCATTCGAGGCGGGCCTCGCGCCTTACGCGGCGCACGCCTCGCGCTCGCGCGGGCGGCGCTATCCCGAGCCGCCGCCCGCTGCGCGCAGCGAGTTCCAGCGCGACCGCGACCGCATCGTCCATTCCACGGCGTTTCGCCGCCTCGAGTACAAGACCCAGGTGTTCGTGAATCACGAAGGCGATCTCTTTCGCACGCGGCTCACGCACAGCCTGGAAGTCGCGCAGATCGCGCGTTCGGTCGCCCGCAACCTGCGCGTGAACGAGGATCTGGTCGAGGCGATCTCGCTCGCCCACGACCTCGGCCATACGCCGTTCGGCCATGCGGGCCAGGACGCGCTCAACGAGTGCATGCGCGAGCACGGTGGCTTCGAGCACAATCTGCAGAGCCTCGCAGTCGTGGACGAGCTCGAAGAGCACTACGGCGCGTTCGACGGCCTGAACCTGTGCTTCGAGACGCGCGAAGGCATTCTCAAGCATTGCTCGCGCGAGCATGCGCGGCATCTGGGCGATCTGGGCGAGCGTTTTCTGCTCGGCCGGCAGCCGTCTATCGAAGCGCAGATCGCCAACATCGCCGACGAAATCGCCTACAACAACCACGACGTCGACGACGGCTTGCGCTCGGGCCTGCTCACCATCGAGCAGCTCGCCGAGGTCGAACTCTGGCAAACGCACTACGACGCCGCATGCGCCGAATATCCGCAGATCGAGGGCCGCCGGCTGATTCACGAGACGGTGCGGCGCATCATCAACACGCTGATCGTCGATCTGATCGGGCAGACGCAGCGTAATCTCGCCGAGTGCGCGCCGCAGTCGCTCGACGACGTGCGCGCGGCGCCTGCGCTCGTCGCGCACAGTGAGCGCGTGGCCGCGCAGGCGGCTGCGCTCAAGCGCTTCCTCTACCGCAACCTGTACCGCCACTATCGCGTGATGCGCATGGCCAACAAGGCGCGTCGCGTGGTGAAGGGGCTGTTCGAGGCCTTCAGCGAAGACTCGCGCCTGTTGCCGCCCCCGTACCAGATGCAGGACGCCGCCGTGCAGCCGCGGCTGATCGCGCATTACATCGCGGGCATGACGGACCGCTATGCCCTGAAGGAGTACCGCCGCCTCTTCGTCGTCGCCGACGACGTTTGAGGACGCGACTCGCCCCATCTCACCGCCCCTGCCGATTTCGGGAGCCCATTTGATCAAGTCCTGGCCGTATCCGCGAGTTGCCGCGCACCGGGGGGGTGGCACGCTCGCGCCCGAGAACACGCTGGCGGGTTTGCGCATCGGCGCGAGCTTCGGGCATGCGATGGTCGAGTTCGACGCCAAGCTGTCCGTCGACGACGTCGCGTTCCTGCTGCACGACGACACGGTGAACCGCACGTCGAACGGGCACGGCGAGGCGGCATGCATGCGCTACGCGGAACTTGCCACGTTGGACGCCGGCAACTGGCGAGATGCGCGGTTTGCGGGCGAGCCGATGCCTACGCTCGCTCAAGTCGCAGCGTGTTGTCGTGAGCTGGGGCTTGCGGCGAACGTCGAGATCAAGCCCTGCACGGGCCGCGACGTGGAGACCGGACGCATTGTCGGTGCCGAAACGGCGCGCCTATGGGAGAAAGAAACGCGCGCAGGCGTGCCGCCTTTGCTCTCGTCGTTCTCCTATGCGGCTCTTGAGGCGGCCCGCGAGAGCGCGCCGGAACTGCCGCGCGGACTGCTATTCGAGCATGTGCCCGCCGACTGGCGCGAGCAGACCGCGGCGCTGGAGTGTGTGTCGCTCCATGCGAGCCATCGCCATCTGGACGAGGCGCTCGTCGAGCGCATCAAGTCGGCGGGGCTTTTCATCCTCGCCTATACGGTGAACGACCTCGAGCGCGCTCGCCAGCTCGTGAGCTGGGGCGTCGATACGGTCTGTACCGACCGTATCGACCTGATCGGGCCGCACGCGTTCGACGCCTGAGGCCCCAAGCCGGGCGGCCAGCGCCCGGATCCTCATTCAGCGGCGCGCGAGCAGCGCACCCACTACCAGCGCCACGCCGCCGACGATCGCGACGGCCTGCCAGGGATTGCGGTGCACGTAGTCGTCTGCGCTGGCGATGGCCGCGTCAGTATGGTCACGCGCGGCTGCACGCGCCACTTCGAGCCGCTCGCGGGCGGCGTCGAGACGCTTGCGGATGTCGTCGCGCAGCGCGGCGGCATCGGCCTGGGTTCCTTCGCCCAGCGTGTTTTCCAGCTCGGCGAGCAGATCACGCAACTCGTCGGTGATATCGGCGGCGGCGCTGCGGCCGCGGCGCGCGATGCGCCGCGCGTGTCGGCTCGTGCGCGTCCAGGAATCTCCGAGGGCTTCTCGCGTGTTCGGAAAGGCGCTCATGTATGGCTCCGTCGTTGAAAAATCACAGGTAAAAGGCTCGCCGCGGCGCGCACGAAAAAGGGGCGCGGAAAGGCGAGAGCCGGAGTGCAAGTATTGCGCAATTCCGGTGCCCGAGGCTTGAACGAGCGCAGTGAGCTGGGCGCAAACGCCCGCCAGGCGGGGCTTCGCTCTCTGGTGACAAAAGAGGTGATTACGGGGACAGCACGCTTTTTCGCAGAGGCATAGAATCAGGATAAGCCCATGCGAAGGTGGGGAAAATTCGATGGAGACGCTAAGGCGGGAAGGGAACGGTCGGGCGGGAAATGCCGCCCTCCGCCAGACGCCGCAAGGGCGAGGCGAAGGGCTGCCGCGAGGTAGTGCGGGGCGCCGCAGCGCGTTAGAAGTTGTAGCCGACCTTCAGGTACGTTACGAGCGGGTTCAGGTGAATCTTCGATTCCGCGACGCGCTGGGTGCCGAACTGGTTGTTCAGCGTCGTGTTGTACGTCGCGGTCACGTTGATCGGAATGTACGAGAGCGAGAAACCGGCGAACCAGTGCTTCGTGAAGTTGTAGTTGAAGCCCAGGTTAAACACGGGGGCCCAGGAACGATCCGTCGAAACACTGGTCGGACCCCCAAGCACCCCCTGTTCGAAGGAGCCGTTGGTAATCTTCGCGTCGGTGAACCAGGCGTAGGTCACGCCGACGCCGAGGTAAGGACGGAATTTTGCGTCAGGGCTATTGAAGTAGTACTTGAACAGCAGCGCAGGGCTCCACAGTTTCGCCGAGCCGACCTTGCCGAAGCTGCTAAAGGTGCCGCCGCCGGAAATATCGAACTTCGGCGGAATGCCCAGTTCGGCTTCGGTAGCGAAGTGGTCGGTAATGTAGTAGCCGAGGGAGAAACCCACGGTGTCGGCTGCACCGACACTGGCGCCCGTGCCCGGGATAGCCATGTTGACGGGCGTGCCGCCGACGCTGTCGATCTTGAGTGCGTCGCTGGTGTCCTGCGGCATGAAGCGGAACCAGCCGGTGGTGACGTAGAACGTGTTTGCGGATTGTGCGTGTGCTGCCGTGAAACTGGCGAGCGCGGCGACCCCTGCCAGCGCCTGTTTTAATTTCATATTAATTGCTCCTCCATGAAAGGCCCGCTCATTATGAACACAACGTTTGCAACAAACCAGACGCGACCGTTAGAGCTTTTTTACTAGGCGCCGCGAGCTTTCCGCCGAAGCCGCATGCCAGCGAGAACTAGCGCTGGTGGGGCCTGGCGGGTCTGCGGGTATTCACCAACGGAACCAGGAAAATCGAGCATGGCACGGCTTGCACGTCTTTATGTTCCCGATCAGCCACAGCATGTGATCCTGCGCGGACTCGATCAGCAGCCCGCGTTCGTCGATGACCAGGACTACGAACTGTTCATCGACTGCCTGAAGGCCGCGGCGCGCGATCATCATCTGGCGGTTCATGCGTGGGTTTTGATGCCCGGCGCGGTGCAACTGCTCGTCACGCCCTCCGACGAATCCAGCCTGCCTAAGGCAATGCAGGCGGTCGGGCGGCGCTACGTGGCGCATTTCAACCGGCGCTATGCGCGTCGCGGCACGCTCTGGGAGGGGCGTTACCGCGCGACGGTCATCGAGGGCGAGCGCTTCTTCCTGCTGGCGAGCCGCGTCGTCGAGCTCGCACCGGTGCGCGGCCACCTCGTGACGGCGCCCGAAGACTATCGATGGTCGAGCTACCGGCATCACATCGGCCTCACCGTCGACAGCCTCATCACCGACCATCCGCTCTACTGGGCGCTCGGCAATACGCCATTCGAGCGTCAGCGCGCCTATCGCGAACTCTGCGAGCAGGCGCTCGACGAACGCGAAACGACGCAGCTCATGCAGGCCACGCTCAAGGGCTGGGTGCTCGGCAGCGACACCTACCGCGATTGGGCGTCGCGCACGGCGAACCGGCGCGTCTCGCCGCTGCCGCGCGGGCGCCCGCGCAAGGTGCGCGAAGCGCCGGGCACGCCCGCAGCAACTCCGGGCGCAATTGGCGCGGCGGCCACAGCGAGCGCGGCTTCGACGCCTGCGGCGGGATCAGGTGGGCCCGGCGGTCAGTCAGCTGGTCACGGCGCCGGTCAATCTGGCCCCCATTCAACTTCGCACCCAGGCACCAATCCGCCCGGCTCGACCTCGACGCATGGAGGCGGCCACGCCGGGAGTGGTTCAACTACAACACCGGGTGGAAATCCGGGTGGCTCGAGCGGCCATTCCGGTGGTTCGCAGGGTTCCGGCAGCGGTGGCTCCTCCGGCTCGAGTTCGGACCACGACGAGCGCAAGCCGGGCACGGGCACCCACTGATTGCTTTTCGGATCAAATGTTTACGAGATAAACGGCCTCTCCGGATGCCGTTTTCTTTCGCCCGAATTTAATATGTCCCCAATAAAAAAATGTGCGAATGCACCAACTCGATAATTGGGGTTCGAACATCACCTTTTATTTGCATCCCCTTGATTCGTCGCGTATATTCGCCTTTCGGCTCTCCTGGGCGCATAACGCGGGAAGCACGTAATACCCCGCGAAACGCCGTACAGCGGTCACGCAAGCGGCGTAAATCAAGAAAATGGATTCAACGGCTGGCAACGGCCCCCACTCTGACGGTGTCCCCATGAACGATCACCAGCAGCGCGCCGCGGTGCCCGCCGCGCAAGGTCTCTATGACCCGCAAAACGAACACGACGCCTGTGGCGTCGGCTTCGTCGCCCATATCAAGGGCAAGAAGAGCCACGAAATCATTCAGCAAGGCCTGAAGATTCTCGAGAACCTCGACCATCGGGGCGCCGTGGGTGCCGATCCGCTGATGGGCGACGGCGCGGGCATCCTGATCCAGATTCCGGACGCGTTCTACCGCGAAGAGATGGCCAAGCAGGGCGTGACGCTGCCGCCATTCGGCGAATACGGCGTCGGCATGATCTTCCTGCCGAAGGAACACGCCTCGCGTCTCGCATGCGAGCAGGAGCTCGAGCGCACGGTGCGCGCCGAAGGCCAGGTCGTGCTGGGCTGGCGCGACGTGCCGGTCGATCACGCCATGCCGATTTCGCCCACGGTGAAGGCGAGCGAGCCGCTGATCCGCCAGATCTTCATCGGCCGCGGCAAGGATGTGATGGTCACGGACGCGCTCGAGCGCAAGCTGTACATCATCCGCAAGACCGCGAGCCACCGCATTCAGGCGCTCAAGCTCAAGCACGGCAAGGAATACTTCGTGCCGTCGTGCTCGGCGCGCACGGTCGTCTATAAGGGCCTGCTGCTCGCCGGCCAGGTTGGCGTGTACTACCGCGACCTGCAGGACGAGCGCGTGGTCTCGGCGCTGGCGCTTGTGCACCAGCGCTTCTCGACGAACACGTTCCCGGCGTGGGAACTGGCTCACCCGTACCGCATGATCGCCCACAACGGTGAAATCAACACCGTGAAGGGCAACGTGAACTGGCTGAACGCCCGTACCGGCGCGATCGCCTCGCACGTGCTCGGCGACGACCTGCCCAAGCTCTGGCCGCTGATCTATCCGGGCCAGTCCGATACCGCATCGTTCGACAACTGTCTCGAACTGCTGGTGATGGCGGGTTATCCGCTCGTCCACGCGATGATGATGATGATCCCGGAAGCCTGGGAACAGCACACGCTGATGGACGAGAACCGCAAGGCGTTCTACGAATATCACGCAGCGATGATGGAGCCGTGGGACGGCCCCGCCGCGATCGCGTTCACCGACGGCCGTCAGATCGGCGCGACGCTAGACCGTAACGGTCTGCGTCCGGCGCGCTACATCGTCACGGACGACGACCTGGTCATCATGGCTTCAGAAGCCGGCACGCTGCCGATTCCCGAGTCGAAGATCGTCAAGAAGTGGCGTCTGCAGCCGGGCAAGATGTTCCTGATCGACATGGAGCACGGCCGCATCATCGACGACAAGGAACTCAAGGACAACCTCGCCAACGCCAAGCCCTACAAGAGCTGGATCGACGCCGTGCGCATCAAGCTCGACGAGATCGAGCCGAAGGCGGAAGACGTCGCGACCGCGCGCGCCGAAGCCGCCGCGCTGCTCGACCGTCAGCAGGCGTTCGGCTACACGCAGGAAGACCTCAAGTTCCTCATGGCGCCGATGGCGATGTCGGGTGAAGAGGCTGTCGGTTCGATGGGCAACGACTCGCCGCTGGCGGTCATGTCCAACAAGAACAAGACGCTCTACAACTACTTCAAGCAGTTGTTCGCCCAGGTCACGAACCCGCCGATCGACCCGATCCGCGAAAACCTGGTGATGTCGCTCGTGTCGTTCATCGGCCCGAAGCCGAACCTGCTCGACACCAACAACATCAACCCGCCGATGCGTCTCGAAGTGTCGCAGCCGGTGCTCGACTTCAAGGACATCGCGAAGATCCGCGCGATCGAGCAGTACACGGGCGGCAAGTTCAGCAGCTACGAACTGAACATCTGCTACCCCGTGGCCTGGGGCAAGGAAGGCATCGAAGCGCGCCTCGCGTCGCTGTGCGCGGAAGCCGTCGATGCGGTCAGGTCGGGCTACAACATCCTGATCGTGTCGGACCGCCGCGCGGACCGCGACAACGTCGCGATTCCGGCGCTGCTCGCCACCTCGGCGATCCACTCGCACCTCGTGCAGCACGGTCTGCGCACGAGCACGGGTCTTGTCGTGGAAACGGGTTCGGCGCGTGAAACGCACCACTTCGCGCTGCTCGCCGGTTTCGGCGCGGAAGCCGTGCACCCGTACCTCGCGATGGAAACGCTCGCGCAAATGGCGCAGGGCCTGAAGGGCGATCTGTCGGGCGAGAAGGCCGTCTACAACTTCACCAAGGCCGTGGGCAAGGGCCTGCTCAAGGTGATGTCGAAGATGGGAATCTCCACGTACATGTCGTACACGGGCGCGCAGATTTTCGAAGCCGTCGGTCTGGCTGACGATCTCATCGCCAAGTACTTCAAGGGTACGGCCTCGAAGGTGGGCGGCATTGGCCTCTTCGAAGTGGCTGAGGAAGCGATCCGTCTGCACCGCGACGCATTCGGCGACAACCCCGTTCTCGCCAACATGCTCGACGCGGGAGGCGAATACGCGTACCGCGTGCGTGGCGAAGACCACATGTGGACGCCGGACGCGATCGCCAAGCTCCAGCACTCGGCGCGCAGCAACTCGTACCAGACGTACAAGGAATACGCGCATCTGATCAACGATCAGACGAAGCGCCACATGACCTTCCGCGGTCTGTTCGAATTCCGCCTCGACCCGGCGCGCGCGATTTCGATCGACGACGTCGAGCCGGCCAAGGAAATCGTCAAGCGCTTCGCCACGGGCGCGATGTCGCTCGGCTCGATCTCGACGGAAGCGCACGCCACGCTGGCGGTCGCGATGAACCGCATCGGCGGCAAGTCGAACACGGGTGAAGGCGGCGAAGACGAGAAGCGTTATCGCAACGAACTGCGCGGCATTCCGATCAAGAACGGCGACACGATGCAGTCGATCATCGGGCCAGAGGTCGTCAAGGACATCCCGCTGAAGGATGGCGACTCGCTGCGTTCGAAGATCAAACAGGTTGCGTCGGGCCGCTTCGGCGTGTCGGCGGAGTACCTGTCGTCGGCGGACCAGATCCAGATCAAGATGGCGCAGGGCGCGAAGCCGGGCGAAGGCGGTCAACTGCCGGGCCACAAGGTTTCGGAGTACATCGGCAAGCTGCGTTACTCGGTGCCGGGCGTGGGCCTCATTTCCCCGCCGCCGCACCACGACATCTACTCGATCGAAGACCTGGCGCAGCTGATTCACGATCTGAAGAACGTGAACCCGGTTTCGTCGATCTCGGTGAAACTGGTGTCGGAAGTAGGCGTGGGCACGGTGGCAGCGGGCGTGGCGAAGGCCAAGGCCGACCACGTCGTGATCGCGGGCCACGACGGCGGCACGGGCGCCTCGCCGCTCTCGTCGCTCAAGCATGCCGGCACGCCGTGGGAACTCGGTCTGGCGGAAACGCAGCAGACCCTGGTGCTGAACCAGCTGCGCGGCCGCATTCGCGTGCAGGCCGACGGCCAGATGAAGACGGGCCGCGACGTGGTGATCGGCGCGCTGCTCGGCGCGGATGAATTCGGCTTCGCGACGGCGCCGCTCGTCGTCCAGGGCTGCATCATGATGCGCAAGTGCCACCTGAACACCTGCCCGGTCGGCGTGGCGACGCAAGATCCGGTGCTGCGCGCGAAGTTCTCGGGCCAGCCCGAGCACGTCGTCAACTTCTTCTTCTTCATCGCTGAAGAAGTGCGCGAAATCATGGCGCAACTGGGTATCCGCAAGTTCGACGATCTGGTCGGCCGCGCGGATCTGCTCGATACGCGCCGTGGTGTGGAGCACTGGAAGGCGAAGGGTCTCGACTTCTCGCGCGTGTTCTACCAGCCGCAAGTGGGCGCCGAAGTCGCGCGCAAGCACGTGGAGTCGCAAGACCACGGTCTGGACCGCGCGCTCGATCACACGCTGATCGAAAAGGCCAAGGCCGCGATCGAAACGGGCGAGCACGCGTCGTTCATCCAGCCGGTGCGCAACGGGAACCGCACGGTTGGCGCGATGCTCTCGGGCATCGTCGCCAAGAAGTACGGCCATGACGGGCTGCCGGAAGACACGATCCATATCCAGCTCAAGGGCACGGCGGGTCAGAGCTTCGGCGCGTTCCTCGCACGCGGCATCACGCTGGACCTCGTGGGCGACGGCAACGACTACGTCGGCAAGGGCCTCTCGGGCGGCCGCATCATCATCCGTCCGACCAACGACTTCCGCGGCAAGTCCGAAGAAAACATCATCTGCGGCAACACGGTGCTGTACGGCGCACTCGAAGGCGAAGCCTTCCTGCGCGGCGTAGCGGGCGAGCGTTTCGCGGTGCGTAACTCGGGCGCGACGGCGGTTGTCGAAGGCACGGGCGACCACGGCTGCGAATACATGACGGGCGGCACGGTGCTCGTGCTCGGCGAAACGGGCCGAAACTTCGCGGCGGGCATGTCGGGCGGCATCGCCTACGTGTACGACCCGGACGGCACGTTCGGCGGCAAGTGCAACAAGTCGATGGTCGCGCTCGACCCGGTCCTGCAACAGGCCGAACAGGAGCGCACCGTGGACCGCGCACTGTGGCACACGGGCCAGACCGACGAAGCACTGCTCAAGGGACTCGTCGAGCGTCACTTCCAGTTCACGGGCTCGACGCGCGCCAAGGCGTTGCTCGAAAACTGGGATGCGGCGCGCCGCCAGTTCGTGAAGGTATTCCCGACGGAATACAAGCGCGCACTGACCGAACTCGGCGCGAAGAAGGCGAACCAGGAAGAACTGGCCGCTTAAACCGCGACGAAACGATTCCAAGACGACGAAGCGCCTGCCGCGCGATGTGGGTTGCGAAAACCCGGCGCGGCGGCGGGCGCGGTCCCCTCACCGAATAGATAGAGATAGACGAGAACCCTATGGGTAAGGCAACCGGTTTTCTCGAGTTCGAGCGCCAGCATGAGGCGTACGAAGCACCGCTCACGCGCGTGAAGCACTACAAGGAATTCGTGGCGGCGCTCTCCGACGCCGACGCGAAGATCCAGGGCGCGCGCTGCATGGACTGCGGCATCCCGTTCTGCAATAACGGCTGCCCGGTCAACAACATCATTCCGGACTTCAACGACCTCGTGTTCCGCCAGGACTGGAAGAGCGCGATCGACGTCCTGCATTCCACGAACAATTTCCCCGAGTTCACGGGCCGTATCTGCCCGGCGCCCTGCGAAGCGGCGTGCACGCTCGGCATCAACGACGATCCCGTAGGCATCAAGTCGATCGAGCACGCGATCATCGACAAGGCCTGGGCCGAAGGCTGGGTCGCGCCGCAAGTCGCGAAGCACAAGACGGGCAAGAAGGTCGCCGTGGTCGGTTCGGGCCCCGCGGGTCTCGCCGCCGCACAGCAGCTTGCGCGTGCCGGTCACGACGTGACGGTGTTCGAGAAGAACGACCGCGTTGGCGGCCTGCTGCGCTACGGCATCCCCGACTTCAAGCTGGAGAAGTGGCTGATCGACCGCCGCATGCGCCAGATGGAAGCCGAAGGCGTGACGTTCCGCGCCAACGTGTTCATCGGCAAAGGCGAACTGCCTGCGTACCTCGGCAACACGGCGAAGGAAACGATCTCGCCGGACGAGCTCAAGGATCAGTTCGACGCCGTGGTGATCGCAGGCGGTTCGGAAACGCCGCGTGATCTGCCTGTGCCGGGCCGCGAACTCGAAGGCATCTACTACGCCATGGAGTTCCTGCCGCAGCAGAACAAGGTCAACGCCGGCGACAAGCTGCCGAACCAGTTGCTCGCCAAGGGCAAGCATGTGGTCGTGATCGGCGGCGGCGATACGGGTTCCGACTGCGTCGGCACCTCGAACCGCCACGGCGCGAAGAGCGTCACGCAGTTCGAACTGCTGCCGCAGCCGCCCGAGGAAGAGAACAAGCCGCTCGTGTGGCCGTACTGGCCGATCAAGCTGCGCACGTCTTCGTCGCACGACGAAGGTTGCTCGCGCGACTGGGCGGTCGCGACCAAGCGCCTCGAAGGCAAGAACGGCAAGATCGAGAAGCTGATCGCCGCGCGCGTGGAGTGGAAGGACGGCAAGATGGTCGAAGTGCCGGGCTCGGAATTCGAAATGAAGGCCGATCTCGTGCTGCTCGCCATGGGCTTCACGCAGCCGGTTTCGCCGGTGCTGGAAGCATTCGGCGTCGAGAAGGATGCGCGCGGCAACGTGCGTGCCTCGACCGAAGGCGAGAAGGCGTACTACACGTCGGTCGACAAGGTCTTCACCGCCGGCGACATGCGCCGCGGCCAGTCGCTCGTGGTGTGGGCGATCCGCGAAGGTCGTCAGTGCGCGCGCTCCGTCGACGCGTATCTGATGGGCAGTTCGGAGTTGCCGCGTTAAACCGCGGATTGGGACCAGAGTAAGCGCTAAAGCGCTACCTCTGGTCGACACGCGAAGGTCGTCAGTGCGCGCGCTCCGTCGACGCGTATCTGATGGGCAGCTCGGAGTTGCCGCGTTAAACCGCGGATTGGGACCAGAGTAAGCGCTAAAGCGCTAACTCTGGTCGACACGCGAAGGTCGTCAGTGCGCGCGCTCCGTCGATGCGTATCTGATGGGCAGCTCGGAGTTGCCTCGCTAAATCCGGTGTGTCCCGCAATTCGCTGGGACGCACGGGAGACGGCAGGAGACGCACGACAGAAGCTGGGCACCCGCGAGGGTGACCCGGCTTTTTTACGTCCGTGCTGCGGGTTTGCATGGGAGCACGCCTCGTGCTGGAGGATTACCATGACGCGATTGCCCGACCGAACGAGGCCCGCCGATCATGTCCGAAGCCCGCGAGACCGATCGTGACACGCAGCAATGGCGGCGCTGCTTCATCGCGCTTTCGCCCACTGCGGCGTCGCGCGATGCGCTCGCCGCGCTAGACGTGCCGTCCAATGCGCGGCGCGTGCCCTATGCGCAACTTCATCTGACAGTGACGTTCATCGGCGCGATGTCGTTCGACCAGGGCCACGTGCTCTCGCGGCGGCTCGCAGAGCAGGCGCCGCTCCTCCCGCCCGCGCAAGTCACGCATATCGAATGCTGGCCGGGACGCGCGCATCCGCGCCTCATGGTGGCCGTGCTCGCGATGTCGGACGCGTTCACGGCGCTCGACTGGCGCGTGCGCTCACTCATGGGAGACGTGGGCTTGCCGCTCGACGCGCGTGCGTTCCGCCCGCACGTGACGCTCGCGCGCTTCGCGCGCGACGCCGTGGGCGCACCGGCGCCAAGCGGCGGGGAAGCGCTGCCGCCGTTGCGCTTCGAGGCGCTGGTGCTGTATTCGAGCACGCTCGCGAGGCAGGGCGCGCGCTACGAGGCGTTGGCGAGCGTCGCGCTCGATTGAGGCGTCGTCGCGCGTTGCCGTCTCTACCGACGCTTAATGGCGATACCGCGCCAGCGTCAAGCCGTCGAGATCGATTTCCGGCAAGCGCTGCGTAACGAGGTCCGCGAGCACGCGGCCCGAGCCCATCGACATCGCCCAGCCCGTCGAGCCGTGCCCGACGTTCAGCCACAGGCCATCCACACCCGACGGGCCGAGAAGCGGCGCGCCGTCCGGCACCATCGGCCGGCGCCCCACCCAGAATTGCGCCGATGAAGGCGTCGCGGCGTGCGGGAACCAGTCGTCGAGCACTTTCATGAGCGTTTGCAGTGCCTGCTCGCGCAGCGTCGCGCGGTGGTCGCCTAGTTCCGCCGTCCCCGCCACACGCAGATACGGGCCGAATCGCGTGATCGCGGTCTTGAGCGACTCGTCCATGAGCGCGGCGCGCGGTGCCTTCTGCTCATCGACCACAGGCAGCGTGGCCGAATAGCCTTTCACCGGATACAGCGGCACCCGCACGCCAAGCGGGACGACGAGCGCCGCGCTCTCCACGCCCAGTGCGACCACCACGGCATCGGCGGCGAGCGTATGGGGCGTGTCGTCGGCGGGCTCGCTGCGCTCGGCCGGGCGCAGCACTTCGGCCGGGGCGCGGCGCTGCTCGCGCCGGTCCTTGCGGTTGTTCGCCGTGCGCCGCCCGGGCACCGCGCGCACGCGCACGCCGTTCACCTTGCCGCCCGCGGCTTCGAGCGCGAGCACTTCGGTATCGAACAGAAACGTGACGCCGCGTGCTTCGCATACGGAGCGCAGTTCGCGCGTGAAGCGTGCGCAGTCGCCGGCCTCGTCTTCGGGCAGATAGACGCCCGCCACCGGTTTCACGCGCGACCAGGCAAGCCCCGGCTCGACCTGCGCGCAACCGGCGGAATCGAGCTCGCGAAAGACGATGCCCGCGTCGCGCAGCACGCCGAGCGCCGGTTGCGCGAGTTCGACGTCGTACTCGCTGCGAAAGAGTTGGAGATAGCCCTGACTGCGCCCGTACTCGAACGCGTGCGTGGCGCGAAACGCGTGCAGGCATTCGCGGCTGTAATAGGCGATGCGCTGCATGCGTTGCTTGTTCACGCGAAACCGCACGAGATCGCATTCGCGCAGCCAGCGCGCGATCCAGCGCCACTGCGCGGCGTCGAGCGTGGGCCGGAAAATGAGCGGCGAGGTGGGCTTGAGGAGATATTTGATGAGCTTCGCGGGCATGCCGGGCGCAGCCCACGGCGTGACATAGCCGGGCGCGATGACACCGGCGTTGCCGAAGCTCGTGCCGAGCGCGACGCCCGGTTCCCGTTCGACGACCGTGACGTCGCAGCCTCGTTCGCTCAGATAGTACGCAGTAGCGACGCCGATCACACCGGCGCCGAGGACGATCGTTTTCATGCCGGTCGCACAACAGGGAGGGACGGTCGGTATTGCAGCATGTTCGCGCTCATCGTGCAGTGGACTCCGCAGACGGGCGCTCGCTCGCAGCAGCAGGTGTTTCCTCGGTCAGCGCCTTGCCCTTCGTCTCCGGCAGGCACAGCGCCGCGACGATCACGAGCAGATAGCCCGCGCCGGCCACCACGCCGATCGACTTCACGAGCGAGGTGGTTTGCGCGAACGTGCCCACGAGAATCGGGAAAAACGAGCCGAGCCCGCGTCCGAGGTTGTAGCAGAAGCCCTGACCCGAGCCGCGGATCGCGTTCGGGTAGAGCTCCGAGAGATACGCGCCGACGCCCGCGAAAATGCCTTGCACGACGATGCCGAGCGGAAAGCCGAGCAGGAGCATGGCGGTGTCGGTGATCGGCAGCATTGTGTAGGCCATGCCGAGCACAAACGAGCCGATGGCGAACAGGATGAACGAGGCGCGCCGGCCGATCTTGTCGCAGAGGATCGCGCCGACGATATAGCCCGTGAACGAGCCGACGATCAGCACGATCAGATAGCCGCTCGTGTTGAACACCGAGAGGTGGCGCACCGTCTTGAGGTAGGTGGGCAGCCAGGTGGTGATCGCGTAGTAGCCGCCGAGCATGCCGGTGCACAGCGCGCTGCCGAGCAGGGTGGTGGCCAGATGCGCGGGCGCGAAGATCTGCATGAAGTGGCTTTGCATCGCGCCGCTTTCGCGCGCACGGCGCGTGGCGACGAACACGTCGGGGTCACTCACGTTGCGGCGCACATAGAAAATCCAGAGCGCAGGCACGATGCCGATCCAGAAGCACGCGCGCCACGCGTATTCCTCGGGTAACAGGGCGAAGAAGGCCCAGTACAGGATGGCGGCCGCGCCCCAGCCGAACGACCAGCTGCTCTGCACCGTGCCCACGGCCTTGGCGCGATGCTGCGGCGAGCGGATCGTTTCGGCCATCATCATCGTGACGACCGTCCATTCGCCGCCAAAGCCGATGCCCTGCAGCGTGCGCGTGGCGAGCAGTTGCCAGAACGAATGCGTGAAGCCGGAGAGGCAGGTGAAGACCGCGAAGGTGGCGATGGTCCACTGCAGCACGCGCACGCGGCCGTAGCGGTCGGCGAGGATGCCGGCGAGCCAGCCGCCGATCGCCGAGGAGATCAGCGAGCTGGTCGCGATCATGCCGGCCTCGCTCTTGGTCATGCCCCAGGTCGCGATGAGCGTCGGGATCAGGAACGAGTAGATCATGAAGTCGAACGCGTCGACGGCGTAGCCGCCGAATCCCGCGTAGAGCGTGCGCCGCTCGCGCGCGTTCAACTCGGTGAACCATTGAAAGTAGCCCATCGCGTGTCTTCCCCCATATTTGTTGTGCACACAACGAACCGGGTGAGCGGCGCGTGCGGCGCTTGCGACCCGGCTGGCGCAAACGCGTTGGGTGGCGTGTACGCTTGGCGTTGACGGGCTGCGCGGTGCAACGCCGCCCGTCTCCGGTGTGCTGGAGGGGTATTTTACGGTGCGAAACCGTGCTGAGGCGAGGGGCAATTAGGGGCGCCCGCTATCGTTGTATTCCGATGTTTAGTTCGATAGCAAGCGAACGATGGCGCGCGGGGACCGCGCGCTAGAGCGTGAGCCCGCCATCGACATGAATCACCTGGCCGGTGATGTGGCGCGCGGCGTCCGAGAGCAGGAAGGCGATGAGTTCGGCGACATCGGCGGGATCCGCCACGTGGCCGAGCGGCGTTTCCTGCGCCGCGCGCTCCCACACCGGCGCGTTTTCCGGCGTGGGGCCCTTGTCCTTGCGCGTATAGCCGGGCGCGACGCAGTTCACGGTCACGCCGTGCGGCGCCAGTTCCGCCGCGGCGGTTTTCGCCAGCGATTCGAGCGCGGCCTTCGCGGCGGCGGTGGCGGCGAACGGCGCGCCGGCCCGGTAGCGGTGCGCGACGAACGAACTCAGCGCGACCACGCGGGCGCGCGCCGAGCGTTCCAGCGCCGGCTGCGCGCGTTGCACGAGCGCGGCGAACGCGGCGGGCATGGCCGCGAATGCGCCTTCGAGCGAGGCGGCGTCGAGCGCGGCGAGCGTTTGGCGCTGCGCATGCCCGGCGTTGGCGACGAACTGGTCGAGCGCACCGAAGTGCGCGAGCGTGGCGTCCACGAGCGCGCTCGCCTGGCCGGCCTGCGCGAGATCGCCGTACGCGGTGGCGCAGTTCGAGCCTCGCTGCCCGCACTCGGCGGCAACGGCGGCGAGCCGCGCGCGCGACGCCTCATCCGCGCCGCGCGCGTGCAGCATCAACGCCACATGAGGCGCTGCGATGCGGCGCGCGAGCGCTGCGCCGATACCCGAGCCCGCGCCCGTGATCAGCACGACGCGCGCCGCGCTTGCGCTCACGCGGCAACCCGCTCTTCGGGCATGCGCTCGATCTCGAGCGTTTCGTGGTGGTACGCCGCAAGCGACTCGCGGTGCGCGACGCTCACGATCGCCGCCTTGGGCAGGCGTTCCACGAACAGCTTGTAGAGGCGATTTTCGTTGTCGGGGTCGAGCGCGCTCGTCGCTTCGTCGAGGAACAGATAGTCGGGCTTGTGCAGCAGCACGCGCGCGCCCGCAAGGCGTTGCTGCTCGCCCGGCGAGAGCACGCGCGACCAGTGTGCCGATTCGCCGAGACGATCCGCGTACTCTCCGAGGCGGCAGGCGCGCAGCGCTTCGCGGCAGTCTTCGTCGCTGTAGTCGGCGGCGGGCGAGGGGTAGGTGAGCGCCGCCTTGAGCGTGCCGATGGGCAGATAACTCTGCTGCGGGATGAACATCATGCGCGCATCCACGGGGGCGTCGATCGAGCCTTCGCCGAACGGCCAGAGGCCCGCGAGCGCGCGCATCAGCGTGCTCTTGCCCGCGCCCGAGGGGCCGCGCACGAGCCAGCGCGAGCCCGGCTTGATGGCGATGTCGCGCACTTCGGAGAGCGGCGTGCCGTTGGGCAGCGAAAGCTTGAGATGTTCGGTGGCGAGTTCGTTGTTGTCGATGAAGTGCAGGTTGATGCCGCCGTGCTCGGTGGCGGGCGAGACCGATTCCTTCAGGCGCGGCGAGTGCATCACACGCACGAATTCGCGCAGACGATTCACGGTAGCGCGCCATTCGACCAGCGTGGAGTAACTGTTGATGAACCAGGAGAACGAGTCGCTCACGGTGCCGAACGCCTGCGAGATCTGCATCAGCACGCCGAACGTGAAGGCGCCCGCGAAATAGCGCGGCGCGGCCACCACGAGCGGGAAGATGATGGCGATCTGGCCGTAGAAGCTCAGCACGAAGGTGAGGCGTTTCGTGTACTTCATCACGCGCCACCAGTTGTCGCGGATGTGCTGGAAGAGGCCTTGCGCGTTGCCGCGCTCGGTGTCCATGCCGTCGTAGAGGGCGATCTGCTCGGCGTTTTCGCGCAGGCGGATCAAGCCGAAGCGGAAGTCCGCTTCCACCTTTTGTTGCTGGTAGTTGATCGACACGAGCGGGTGGCCGACCTTCTGGATCACGAGCGAGCCGAACACGGCATAGAGCGCGGCGGCCCAGACCATGTAGCCCGGAATCGCGAGCGGCGTGCCGCCCAGCGTGACCGTGAGCGCACCCGCGAGCGTCCACAGGATCGTGATGAACGAGATCAGCGTGACGACCGTGGAGAGCAGGTCGAGCGTGAGCGAGAGCGTGGTCGTGGCGAACGACTGGAGGTCGTCGCTGATCCGCTGGTCGGGGTTATCGGCGAGGCGGTCGCGCTCGATTCGATAGAACGCGCCCTTTCCGAGCCACTCGCTCAGGAAGCGGGTGGTAAGCCACTGGCGCCAGCGAAAGCCGAGCATCTGGCGCAGATAGCGGCCATACACTGCGAGGATGATGAAGCCGAACGCCAGTTCGGTGAAGGTCATCAACAGAGGCGGGAAGCGCTTGACGTCCTTGGCCTGCAACGCGTTGTAGAACTCCGCGCTCCAGCCGTTGAGGCGCACGTTGATCCACACGACGAGCAGGTTCATCACGATGATCGCGACGAGCAGCCCCCAGGCGATCCAGCGTTCCTCGGAGACCCAGTAGGGCTTGATCAGGCTCCACGCGGTGATCTTCTGATGCTCGTTCTGATCGGGCGTGGCGCGGGCAGGTTGGTTGGTCATGTGCGTCCTGAAGGTGTGGCGGCCCGCTGGGGGCATGCGCCGCGCGCCGCACGGCGGCAGCGTTGCAGCGATTTTGCAGCGATTCTGTCGTCGGGCGCTTAAGTGAGTCTTAACGGGTCAAAGTCGGAGTCAAAACGGCGGCAGGCGTGGAGACAAAAGCGCACGCCGTCGCCGCCGTAGCGTGGCGCCCATTGTCTCACCGCGCGGGCTTGCGAGGCGAAAGCGGCGGGTTCAGGGCATTGTGCCAGAGCAGGCTGCCGGTTCCGCCGAGGTTTGCGAGCCGCGCGCGTTTTGTGGTCTAATCGACGTTGACGAAACAGGGGTGCTTCACCGGTATGCCGGGCATGCCGCCAGTGAGGCTGAGAGAGACCCTTCGCACCCGATCCGGGTAATACCGGCGCGGGAAGTTTCCAGAAAGTCTTGGCCGGCGCCCAGCCTGGTTTTTTCAAGGAGGGGGCGCCAGGATTCCCGCCGGGCTGCGCTTGGGGCGCATGGGTTCGTACGAATTCCGCGAATTTTGTACAGGGCCGTCTGCGCCGCATAGCCTCCACGGTCGGCCTTGCCAGCCGGTTTCGTCCTTGGGTACGTCTGCTGCTGCCGTACGGAAAGGATACGATGACCGCCTATTCTCTTTGTTCCCCGATTTTTATCGCGTTCGCCTTGCGTGACGGAGCGTCGTCATGAGCCGCGCCCGCAACCATAACGTGGGCAGCGTGCCCGACTTCGCTGTGCTCGGCGGCGGCTTGAGCGGCCGGCTCGTCGCATGGCGTCTCGCTGGCGAGGGCCATCGCGTCGCGCTTTACGAGCGTGGCGGCCCCGAAGGCGGCGAGGCCGCGGCCTGGGTCGCGGCGGCCATGCTGGCGCCGCTCGCGGAGGCCGCTGTCGCTGAACTGCTCATTACCGAGCTTGGCGTCGCGTCGCTCGAATCCTGGCCGCGCATCCTGGCCGAGCTGCCGGAGCCCGTGTTCTTCCAGCGCAACGGCACGCTCGTCGTCTGGCATACCGCCGATCGCACCGAAGCGCCGCTCTTCGAGCGCCGCGTGCGCGCCAACGCGCCGCGTTCTCTCGCCGATGCAAACTTCGTCGCGCTCGCCGGTGCACAGCTCGACGCCGCCGAACCGGCGCTCGCCGGGCGCTTCGCGCGCGGCTGGCTGCTCGAAGGCGAGGGCCAGCTCGACAATCGCCAGACGTTGGCCGCATTGGCGGCGGGGCTCGCCGCGCGTGGCGTGGAAACCCACTGGCATACCACGGTCGACGAGGCCAATCCGCCGCCCGCGCGCGTGACGATCGACTGCCGCGGGCTGGGCGCCAAAGCTGCGCTGCCGGGTTTGCGCGGCATTCGCGGCGAAGTCGCGCGCGTGCACGCGCCGGGCATCACGCTCACCCGCCCGGTGCGGCTCCTGCATCCGCGCTATCCGCTCTATATCGCGCCCAAGGAAAACGATGTCTTCGTGATCGGCGCGACCGAGATCGAAGGCGAGGACCGTTCGCCCGTGAGCGTGCGCTCGGCGCTCGAACTGCTGAGCGCGGCGTTTGCGGTGCATCCGGCGTTCGGCGAGGCGCGCATCCTCGAGTTGAACACGCAGTGCCGCCCGACGCTGCCCGACCACCGCCCGGCGCTCATTTGGGACGGGAAGACCACACTGCGCGTGAACGGCCTCTATCGGCACGGCTTCATGATCGCGCCGGAAGTCGCCGACGAAGCCGCGCGCTTCGCACAAGCGCTGCTCGAGGCGCGCGTGAGCGATGCCGATTCTTTCGAGTCGCTGCGCCGCGCGTCGCGATGGGGCGACATGCTGCACGCGCAGGGCGCGCACGAGCCGGCTTGAAGCATCACCAGAAACAATCCGCAGTTTGAGAACGTATTTGCCATGGACATTCATATCAACCAGAAGCCGATCACGCTGCCCGAGGGCGCGACGGTCGCCGATGCGCTCGCCGCATTTGGCGCGCGTCCGCCGTTCGCCGTGGCCCTGAACGGCGATTTCGTGGCGCGCACCCAGCATGGCGCGCGCTCGCTCCAGGCGGGCGACCGCCTCGACGTCGTGAGCCCCGTGGCCGGCGGCTGAGCCTCGCTCGGCCAAGCCACCGGTCGCGCGCATCGCATACATGGCGAGCGCTTTCACGACACCGCCAAGGATTCCAACCCATGACCACCACATCCACCGCCGACGCGCTCACGCTCTACGGCGAAACCTTCGCGAGCCGCGTGCTGCTCGGCACGTCGCGCTATCCGTCGCTGCAGTCGCTCGCCGACTCGATGGCGGCCGCGCGCCCCGGCATGATCACCGTCGCGCTGCGCCGCCAGATGAACGACGGCACCGCCGAGGCAGGCTTCTTCGATCTGCTCAAGCGCCACGGCGTGCCGCTCTTGCCGAACACGGCCGGCTGCCTCACCGTCAATGAGGCGGTGACGACGGCTCACATGGCGCGCGAAGTCTTCGCAACCGACTGGATCAAGCTCGAACTGATCGGCGACGACTACACGCTGCAGCCCGACCCGGTCGGCCTGATCGAGGCCGCGTCGCGCCTCGTGAAGGATGGCTTCAAGGTGCTGCCGTATTGCACCGAGGATCTCGTGATCGGCAGGCGTCTGCTCGATGCGGGTTGCGAGGCGCTCATGCCGTGGGGCGCGCCGATCGGCACCGGCAAGGGCGTGATCAACCCCTACGGCTTGCGCGTGCTGCGCGAGCGCTTGCCCGATGTGCCGCTCATCGTCGATGCGGGCCTCGGCGTGCCTTCGCACGCGTGCCAGGTGATGGAGTGGGGCTTCGACGGCGTGCTGCTCAACACGGCCGTTTCGCAGGCCACGCACCCCGAGGCGATGGCGCGCGCGTTCGCGCTCGGCGTCGAGGCGGGGCGCGCCGCGTATCTCGCCGGACCGATGGCCGAGCGCGAAGTGGCGGTCGCGAGCACGCCCGTGGTCGGCATGCCTTTCTGGCACCAGGATGGAGACAAGCGATGACTGAAACGCTGCGACTGCAGGACCGCGAACTGTTCTGGCCGCCCGCCGACGAACTCACCGAAACGGCGGAGCGCATCCGTGCGCGCCTGGGCGACTGGCAGCCCACGCATGCGCCGTGGCGCATCTGTCTTACACCGCCCGACGCGCCCAACGGCGGCGATCTGATCATCGTGACCGACGCGGCGCCGCATCTGGCCAACATCGCGCGCTGGATGACCGACGGCGCGGGCGTGATCGAAGCCGCCGGCGAAAACCCGAAGGCGGCGCGCGCCACGCTGCATCTGGGTGGCGAGCGTTACGCGCTCGAAGGCGAGCTGGCGGAAGACTGGATCCCGGCGCTGGCGGCGTTCCTCGACTGCGGCTTCGATCCGCACGACGCGCTCGTGCTCGCGCTTGCCTGGCGCGACGGCGACGAACAGCAGGCCGATGCCTGGCCCGTCGACATCGAGCGTTTTCCGCGCGTGCTGGGTCTGCCCGCCGCGCCCGCACAGCCGTTCGCGCCGTGTCCCGCGAAGCTTGGGCTGTATCCGGTGCTGCCTACGGCGGACTGGGTCGAGCGCGTGCTCGACTATGGCGTGCAGACGGTGCAACTACGCAGCAAGCAGCCGAAATCCGCGGCGCTCACGCAAGAGATCGAGCGCTGCGTCGCGGCGGGCCGCAAGCACGACGCGCAGCTTTTCATCAACGATCACTGGCAGGAGGCCGTCGCGGCCGGCGCTTATGGCGTGCACCTTGGCCAGGAAGATCTGCGCGAAGCCGACCTCGGCGCGATCGCGGCGGCTGGCGCGCGTCTTGGCCTCTCGACGCACGGCTACTTCGAGATGCTCACGGCGCTTCATTTCCGTCCGAGCTACCTCGCGTGCGGCGCCGTCTTCGCCACCACGACCAAGGCGATGCCCACGGCCCCCCAGGGCCTCGCGCGTCTCGCCCGCTACGTGAAGCTGCTGGACGGCGTCGTGCCGATGGTGGCGATTGGCGGCATCGACGGCAATGTGCTGCCCGAGGTCCTCGCGACGGGCGCGGGCAGCGCGGCGGTGGTGCGCGCCGTGACCGAGGCGGCCGACCCGGCTGTCGCGGTTGCTGCATTGCGCAACGCGTTTACGCAATAATGGTCCGCCCTGGCTTCGGGCTGCGCCGCGTGCGCGACCCGAGGCCGAGGGGGCCGCAACCCGCAGCAGCGGGCGACTGCGGCTTACATCATCGGGACTAGGGGCGTCACGGCAGGTTTTCCACGATGGCCCTATAATCCCGCCTTCGTGTAAATGGACTGTCAGCCACGTGCCCTCAACCTCTGAGACCCTACTGGAGCTGCGCGACGTCGACTTCGGCTACGGCGACCGGCTCGTCCTGTCCGGCCTGAACATGCGCTTCCCGCGCGGTCGGGTGGTGGCAGTCATGGGCGGTTCCGGTGGCGGAAAAACGACAGTGCTGCGTCTGATCGGCGGCCTTGTTCGCGCGCAGCGCGGCCAGGTGCTGTTCGGCGGCCAGGACGTCGGCGCGCAATCGCGCGACGGCCTCTACGCCCTGCGCCGCAAGATGGGCATGCTCTTCCAGTTCGGCGCGCTCTTCACCGACATGTCGGTGTTCGAGAACGTCGCCTTCGCCCTGCGCGAGCACACCGATCTGCCTGAAGAGCTGATCCGCGACCTCGTGCTCATGAAGCTCAACGCCGTCGGCCTGCGTGGCGCGCGCGATCTCGCGCCTTCGGAAATTTCCGGCGGCATGGCGCGCCGCGTGGCGCTCGCGCGCGCCATCGCGCTCGACCCTGAACTCATGATGTACGACGAGCCGTTCGCGGGTCTCGACCCGATTTCGCTCGGCATCACCGCGAACCTCATCCGCACGCTCAACGACGCGCTCGGCGCAACCTCGATCCTCGTCACGCACGACGTGCCCGAGTCGTTCGCGATCGCCGACTACGTGTACTTCATGGCGAACGGCCGGGTGCAGGCGCAGGGCACGCCCGACGAGCTGCGCGCCTCGACTGACCCGACCGTGCGCCAGTTCATCGACGGCGCGCCGGACGGTCCGTTCCGGTTCCATTACCCCTCGAACCTGCCGCTCGAAGCGGACTTCGGCATTGGCGGAGGCCGCTCATGATCGGCGCCATCAGCTCGATCGGGCGCACCGCGCTCGAAACGATCGCGCGCGCGGGGCATGCCACGCGCTTTTTCGTGCGCCTCGTCCTCGAATTCTTCCCGCTGCTGCGCCGGCCGCGTCTTGTCACGAAGCAGATCCACTTCGTCGGCAATTATTCGCTGTTGATCATTGCCGTGTCGGGCCTGTTCGTGGGCTTCGTGCTCGGGCTGCAGGGCTATTACACGCTCAACCGCTACGGCTCCGAGCAGGCGCTCGGGCTGCTGGTCGCGCTCTCGCTCGTGCGTGAGCTCGGGCCCGTCGTCACCGCGCTGTTGTTCGCTGGCCGCGCGGGCACCTCGCTCACCGCCGAGATCGGCCTCATGAAGGCGGGCGAGCAACTCACGGCCATGGAGATGATGGCGGTGGACCCCGTGCGCGTGGTGGTCGCGCCGCGCATGTGGGCGGGCGTGATCGCCATGCCGATTCTCGCGGCCATCTTCAGCGCGGTCGGCATTCTGGGCGGCTACGTGGTGGGCGTGCTGCTGATCGGCGTGGACGCCGGCGCATTCTGGTCGCAAATGCAGGGCGGCGTGGACGTCTGGACAGACGTGGGCAACGGCGTGATGAAGAGCATCGTGTTCGGTTTCGCCGTGACGTTCACCGCGCTCTATCAGGGCTATGAAGCGAAGCCCACGCCCGAGGGCGTGTCGCGCGCGACCACCAAGACGGTCGTGTACGCGTCGCTCGCGGTGCTCGGCCTCGACTTCCTGCTCACCGCGCTGATGTTCAGCTAAAGACGCCGGGCAGTGACCCGGCTGCGCGGCGCGCATAGGAGCGACGCCGCAACGGATTCTCATTGGGATGACGATGAAAAAGAATGCTCTCGACTTTTGGGTCGGCCTGTTTGTGGTGCTGGGCTTCATCGCGCTGCTGTTTCTTGCGCTGAAGGCCGGCAACATGAGTTCGCTGTCGTTCCAGTCCACCTATCCGGTGAAGCTCAAGTTCGACAATATCGGCGGCCTCAAGCCGCGCGCGCCGGTGAAGAGCGCAGGCGTGACCGTGGGCCGCGTGGCTTCGATCGGCTTCGACTCCAACACCTATCAGGCGCTGGTGACGATTAACCTCGACCAGCAATACCAGTTTCCGAAGGACACGTCGGCGAAGATCCTGACGTCCGGTCTGCTCGGCGAGCAGTACATCGGCCTCGAGCCGGGCGGCGATTCGGAAATGCTCAAGGCCGGCGACACCATTTCGATGACGCAATCGGCCATCGTGCTCGAGAACCTGATCGGCCAGTTCCTCTATAGCAAGGCGGCCGATTCGGGCGCCGCGAAGCCGTCCAGCGGCGCGAGTACGGATGCGGCGCCTGCTGCAGCACCCGCGCCCGCACCAGCTCAGGCCCCTGCGCCGGCTGCTTCGGCGGCACCGGCGGCTTCAGCGGCCCAATAAGAAGGAGAAAAAGAATGACGACCATACGCATGCGCGCCATTACGCTTGGCGTCGCAGCGCTTGCACTCGGGGGCTGTTCGACGGTGCAGACGCCGTCGAAGGACGATCCATGGGAAGGGTTCAACCGCACGGTGTACACCTTCAACGACAAGGTTGACACGTACGCGCTCAAGCCGGTGGCGCAGGGCTACGTCAAGGTTACGCCGCAGCCCGTGCGCGACAGCGTGACGAACTTCTTCGCGAACATCGGCGACGTGTACAACGCCGCGAACAACTTCCTGCAGCTGAAGATCACCGATGGTGTCGAGGACATCATGCGGATCGTGATCAACACGGTCTTCGGCCTGGGTGGCCTGTTCGACGTCGCGACGCTCGCGAAGCTGCCCAAGCACAACCAGGACTTCGGTCTCACGCTCGGTCACTATGGCGTGCCGCCCGGCCCTTACCTCGTGCTGCCGCTGTTCGGTCCGAGCACGGTGCGTGACGGCGTGGGCCTCGTGCCCAACTACTTCATCAATCCGCTTACCTATGTGGATCCGGCCGCGCTGTCGTGGGGCCTTTACGGCCTGAACGTGGTGAGCACGCGCGCCAACCTGCTGGGCGCGAGCGACCTGCTCGAAGGCGCGGCGATCGACAAGTACTCGTTCATCCGCAACGCCTATTTGCAGCGCCGCCGCTATCTGCTTTCGGATGGCCGCGCGTCTGACAACAACCTGCCGGATTACGGCGATGGCGCGCCGCTGCCGAAGTACGACGACACCGACGAGGGCACGGCGCCTGGCGCGGCTGCCGGCGCAGCGGTCCCCGCTTCGGGCAGCGCGCCTGCGGCCACGCCGAATGCGGCCAGCACGGTGCCCGCAAACCCCAAGGGTGCAACGACCGCTCCGGCCACGCTGGAAGGCCCGGCTGGCGCCGCGGCGCCCATGGGCGCGTCGGAAACCACGGTGCCGGGCGACCAGATGATCCCGCCCGCGCGCATCGGCTTCCCGAGCATGCTGCGTCTGCGCTGAGCGCCGCGCTCCGGCGGGGCGCAACGCCTCACCGGAGCGTTCGTCTGACATATACGTCTGACGTAACAAGCAGAAACGCTTGTCGCACTTTGCTGGCAGTTTTTGACATAGCGAGATAGATCTCGCGTGATATCGTTGGCTCCAACGGGGCGATGTCCCCCAACTAGCAGGACTCGATATGAAGAAATTCTTTCTGTACCCGTTTTTCGCCATGTTTCTTTCGTTTGCCGGCGGCGCGTTCGCCCAGACGGTAGACACCAGCAATCCCGACGCGATGATCCAGATGATCACGACGCAAGTCATGGACCAGATTAAAGGCGACAAATCCATCCAGTCGGGTGACATCAGCAAGATCTCGCAGCTCGTGAACGAAAAGATCCTGCCGTACACCGACTTCCGCCGCACCACGCAGCTCGCGATGGGCCGCAACTGGCGCACGGCCTCGCCGGAGCAGCAGCAACAGGTCATCGAACAGTTCAAGACGCTGCTCATTCGCACGTACTCGGGCGCGCTCGCCCAGGTGCGCGACCAGCAGATCCAGTACAAGCCGTTCCGCGCGAACCCGGACGACACCGACGTCGTGGTCCGTTCGACGGTTATGAACGGCGGCCAGCCGATCGAGCTCGACTATCGCCTCTACAAGACGCCGCAAGGCTGGCGCGTGTATGACATCAACGTGCTTGGCGCGTGGCTCATCCAGGCGTACCAGCAGCAGTTCCAGGAAAAGATCCAGCAAGGCGGCGTGGACGGCCTGATCCAGTTCCTCACGCAACGTAACCAGCAACTCGCATCGGGCAAGGCGACCTCGTGAGCGAGCGTTTCGCCACCGGCGCAAACCTGACCCACGAGAGCGCAAAGGCCGCGCTCTCGACCGGGTTCGCACAGATCTCGGCGGGCGCAACCGCTGTGGACTGCGCGGCGCTCACCCAGTTCGATTCATCGGCGCTCGCAGTGCTGATCGCGTGGCAGCGTGCCGCGCGTGAGCGCGGCGCTTCCCTCGCCGTGCTCAACTTGCCCCCCGCGCTCGCCTCTCTCGCGCGCGCCTACGGCGTCGATTCGCTTCTCAACGAGCGACATTGACCCGCGTCGCCTGGCCGGACGCTGGCGTTCGAGCGGTGTCACGCCGCACTGCCAGGCCGACGCAGTTCCCCCTTCAAGGCCAGGCCGCGCTTTCCGACTTGGCCTATAATCAACCGTTTTTTGGGCGCTGCCTCGGCGCAAAATGCACCGCCTGGTATGTAGAAAGCGTGCACTGAGACAGCAAAGCCGGCCTCGTAAGCCGTCCCCAATTCCGGTGTTCCCCGCAGCATTGATGCACTCTTGAGCCGCGCCGTTCGCAAACGGGCGGCGTATTAGTCATGCCAGCCATAGAAATCCGCAACGTCAAGAAGCGCTACCAGTCGCTCCAGGCGCTCAAGGGCGTCAGCTTCACGGTCGAAGACGGCGAGTTCTTCGGGCTGCTCGGCCCGAACGGCGCGGGCAAGACGACGCTCATCAGCATTCTTGCCGGCCTCGCGCGCGCTGACGAGGGCTCGATCGCCGTACGCGGCCACGATGTCGTCGCCGACTACCGCAACGCGCGCCGCAATCTGGGCGTCGTGCCGCAGGAACTGGTGTTCGATCCGTTCTTCACCGTGCGCGAGACCCTGCGCATCCAGTCCGGCTACTTCGGTCTGCGCAATAACGACGCGTGGATCGACGAAGTCATGGCCAATCTCGATCTCACCGAGAAAGCCGACGTGAACATGCGCGCGCTGTCCGGCGGCATGAAGCGCCGGGTGCTCGTGGCGCAAGCGCTCGTGCACCGACCGCCCGTGATCGTGCTCGACGAACCCACCGCCGGCGTGGACGTGGAACTGCGCCAGACGCTCTGGAAGTTCATCGCGCGCCTGAACCGCGAAGGGCACACCATCGTGCTCACCACGCACTATCTCGAAGAAGCCGAGCAGTTGTGCGACCGCATCGCCATGCTCCGGCGCGGCGAGATGGTCGCGCTCGAGCGCACGAGTTCGCTGCTGCAGCGCTTCGCGGGCATGCAGCTCTTCCTGCGCTTCTCGGAAGGCGTGCTGCCGGGCGATCTGCGCGCGCTCGAAGTCGATCCGGCGGGCGCCAGCGCACACCAGCATCTGCTGCGCCTCGCGAGCTATGACGACGTGGAGCGCATTCTGGCCAAGTGCCGCGCGAACGGCTGCAAGCTCGAAGAAGTGGAAGTGCGCAAGGCCGATCTGGAGGATGTTTTCGTGCAGGTGATGAACGGTCCTGAAGTGGTCGAGGGTCTCGCATGAGCGGTTTCCGTACGCTGTTCTACAAGGAAGTGCTGCGTTTCTGGAAAGTCGCTTTCCAGACCGTGCTCGCGCCCGTCATCACCGCGCTGCTCTATCTCACGATCTTCGGCCACGCGCTGCGCGGCCACGTGGAGGTGTATCCGGGCGTGGAGTATACGAGCTTCCTGATTCCCGGCCTCGTGATGATGAGCGTGCTGCAGAACGCCTTTGCGAATAGCTCGTCGTCGTTGATCCAGTCGAAGATCACGGGCAATCTCGTATTCGTACTCTTGCCGCCGCTCGCTGCATGGGAGATGTTTGGAGCCTACGTGCTCGCTTCGATCGTGCGCGGCCTCGCCGTTGGCGCGGGCGTGTTCGTCGTGACGATCTGGTTCATTCCGATGAGCTTCGCCGCGCCGTTCTACATCCTCGCTTTCGCGGTGCTCGGCTCGGCGATCCTCGGTACGCTCGGCCTGATCGCCGGGATCTGGGCGGAGAAGTTCGACCAGCTCGCGGCGTTTCAGAACTTTCTCATCATGCCGCTCACGTTTCTTTCGGGCGTGTTTTATTCGACGCATACGCTGCCGCCTCTGTGGCGCGAGGTGTCGCGGCTCAATCCGTTCTTCTACATGATCGATGGCTTTCGCTTTGGGTTCTTCGGCCTGTCCGACATCAACCCGCTCGTGAGCCTGTCGATCGTTTTCGTGTTTTTCGTGGCGCTTGCCACGCTCGCCATGCGTTTGCTCGCGAGCGGGTACAAGCTGCGTCACTAAGCAGGAGCCATACTCATGTTGCCGACTCCGGAACAGATCAAGCAGTACATCTCGGCAGGGCTCGCGTGCGAGCACCTCGAAGTCGAAGGCGATGGCCAGCACTTCTTCGCGACGATCGTCTCCTCAGCATTCGACGGCAAGCGCTTGATCCAGCGCCATCAGCTCGTCTACGCGGCGCTCGGCGACCGTATGCGCGAGGAAATCCACGCGCTCAGCATGAAGACGCTCACGCCCGCCGAATGGCAGAACGCATAATCTGGAATCTCAGTGCGAATCACCCAGGACAAAGACGCCGCCGCGAGCGGCGCAGCTCAACATCAAGCGACCCCGCAAGCCGGCCGCACCGATCAGGAAACCTCAGGCATGGATAAACTCGTCATCGTCGGCGGGCAGAAGCTCGCAGGGGAAGTGGCTGTTTCCGGTGCAAAGAATGCGGCGCTGCCCATTCTCTGCGCAGGCCTTCTGAGCGCGGAACCCGTTCATCTCGACAACGTGCCCGACCTCCAGGACGTGCGCACCACGCTCAAGCTGCTTGGCCAGATGGGCGTGCGTACCGAGCAGCACGGCGCGCGCGTGCAGCTCGACGCCTCGAAGGTGAACAACCTCGTCGCGCCGTATGAGCTCGTGAAGACCATGCGTGCGTCGATCCTCGTGCTCGGGCCGCTCGTCGCGCGCTTTGGCGAGGCGAAGGTGTCGCTGCCGGGCGGCTGCGCGATCGGCGCGCGCCCCGTTGACCAGCACATCAAGGGCCTGCAGGCGATGGGTGCCGAGATCAACATCGAGCACGGCTTCATCGAGGCGCGCGCGAAGCGCCTGAAGGGCGCGCGCATCGTCACCGACATGATCACGGTCACCGGCACGGAAAACCTGCTGATGGCCGCCGTGCTCGCCGATGGCGAAACGGTGATCGAGAACGCCGCGCGCGAGCCCGAAGTGGGCGACCTCGCGCACCTGCTCGTGGCGATGGGCGCGAAGATCGAAGGCATCGGCACCGACCGCCTCGTGATCCAGGGCGTGGACAAGCTCCACGGCGCGCACCACACCGTCATTCCGGACCGTATCGAAGCGGGCACGTTCCTGTGCGCGGTCGCAGCCGCGGGCGGCGACGTCACGCTGCGCCACGTGCGTCCGCACACACTCGACGCCGTCACCGACAAACTGCGCGAAGCGGGCGTGACGATCGAAGAGGGCGACGACTGGATGCGCGTGCGCATGCACGAGCGCGCGCGCGCCGTGAACGTGCGCACCTCCGAATACCCGGCGTTCCCGACCGACATGCAGGCGCAGTTCATGGCGCTCAACACGATCGCGGACGGCACCTCGCAAGTGGTCGAAAACATCTTCGAAAACCGCTTCATGCACGTGCAGGAACTGAATCGCCTGGGCGCGCACATCACGATCGACGGCAAGACGGCGCTCGTCGCCGGTGTCGAGAAGCTCTCGGGCGCGAAGGTGATGGCAACCGATCTGCGCGCATCGGCGAGCCTCGTGATCGCGGGCCTGTGCGCGGACGGCGAGACCCTGATCGACCGCATCTATCACCTTGACCGCGGTTACGACCGCATGGAAGAGAAGCTCACGAAGATCGGCGCGAACGTGAAGCGGATCAAGGGGAGCGCGGCATGAGCACGGTCGAGTCCAAGCCCACGCCGGCGGCGGCGGCCAGCGCGCCGCTCACGCTCGCGCTCTCGAAGGGCCGCATCTTCGAAGAGACGATGCCGCTTCTCGCGGCGGCCGGCGTGCATGTGACCGAAGACCCGGAAACCTCGCGCAAGCTCATCCTGCCGACCACCGACCCGAACCTGCGCGTGATCATCGTGCGCGCGACCGACGTACCCACCTACGTGGAGTACGGTGCGGCCGACTTCGGCGTGGCGGGCAAGGACGTGCTTAACGAGCACGGCGGCGGCGGCCTGTATCAGCCGATCGATCTCGATATCGCGCGCTGCCGTCTTTCGGTGGCCGTGAAGGGCGGCTTCGATTACGCGAATGCGGTGCGCCAGGGCGCGCGCCTGCGTGTGGCGACCAAGTACACGGAAGCCGCGCGCCAGCACTTCGCGGCCAAGGGCGTGCACGTCGACCTCATCAAGCTGTACGGCTCGATGGAGCTCGCACCGCTCGTCGGCCTCGCTGACGCGATCGTCGACCTCGTCAGCACGGGCGGCACGCTGCGCGCGAACAATCTGGTCGAGGTCGAGGAGATCATGGAGATCTCGTCGCGCCTCGTCGTGAATCAGGCAGCGCTCAAGCTCAAGCGCGCCGCGCTGCGGCCCATCATCGACGCGTTCGAACGCGCGTCCCGCGGCGCGCAGGCAGTCTGACGAGTCGGCCTGTTCAGGCTGACCGAGTTGTAGCAAAGGGCTGGCGCAATGACGCGCCGCCTCGCGCGCAGTGCGTCTCAAAAGGCGCGGCGCGCACAACGTAACGGATGGATACCAGCATGGCTATCACGATGCGCAAACTCGATTCCAGCGCCGAAGGCTTCAAGAAGGCGCTGCACGCGGTGCTCGCCTTCGAGGCGAGCGAGGACGAGGCCATCGAGCGCTCCGTCGCGCAGATTCTCGCCGACGTGAAGGCGCGCGGCGACGCCGCCGTGCTCGACTACACGAACCGCTTCGACCGCCTTGCCGCCTCGAGCGTCGCGGCGCTCGAGCTGCCGTTCAGCGAACTCGAAGCGGCGCTGGAGAGCCTGGAGCCCAAGCAGCGCGCGGCGCTCGAAGCGGCGGCGGCGCGCGTGCGCGGCTACCACGAGAAGCAGCGCATCGAGTGCGGCTCGCATAGCTGGCAATACACCGAATCCGACGGCACGGTGCTCGGCCAAAAGGTCACGCCGCTCGACCGCGTGGGCCTTTATGTGCCCGGCGGCAAGGCCGCGTACCCGTCGTCCGTCCTGATGAACGCCATTCCTGCGCGGGTCGCGGGCGTGCGCGAAATCATCATGGTCGTGCCCACGCCCGATGGCGTGAAGAATCCGCTCGTGCTGGCGGCGGCGCTGCTCGGCGGCGTCGATCGCGTGTTCACGATCGGCGGTGCGCAGGCCGTGGCGGCGCTCGCGTACGGCACGAATACGATCCCGGCCGTCGACAAGATTTGCGGACCGGGCAATGCCTATGTCGCTTCGGCCAAACGCCGCGTGTTCGGCACGGTCGGCATCGACATGATCGCGGGCCCCTCGGAAATCCTCGTGATCTGCGACGGCACGACCGATCCGCGCTGGGTGGCCATGGACCTGTTCTCGCAGGCCGAGCACGACGAGCTCGCGCAGTCCATCTTGCTGTGCCCGGACCCGGGCTTCATCAAGCGCGTGGAAGACGCCATCGACGAGCTGCTGCCCGCCATGCCGCGCGCCGAAGTCATCGCCACGTCGCTCACGAACCGCGGCGCGCTCGTGAAGGTGCGCGACATGGCCGAGGCCTGCGCCATCGCCAACGACATCGCGCCGGAGCACCTCGAAATCTCGGCGCTGGAGCCGCAGAAGTGGGGCGCCGAAATCCGCCACGCGGGCGCGATCTTCCTTGGCCGCTACACGAGCGAAAGCCTCGGCGACTACTGCGCGGGGCCGAATCACGTGCTGCCTACGTCTCGTACCGCACGTTTCTCGTCGCCGCTTGGCGTCTATGATTTCATCAAGCGCTCGAGCCTCATCGAGGTGAGCGCGGAAGGCGCGCAAACGCTCGGCGAAATCGCGGCCGAGCTGGCCTACGGCGAAGGCCTGCAAGCCCATGCGCGCAGCGCCGAATTCCGCATGAAGCAGGTGTAAAGCACGCCTGGCAATTGGCAGAAACTGGTTGAATGAGCCGCCGCGCAGCACGGAGACGTTGCGCGACAGCAAGCCCCGCGAGTGCGTGGGGCGCAGCAGTTTGACCTTCAGTTTGACCCACGCGCAACAGAGACCACGACGATAACCAGGGCAGCCGGCTCGCCGAGCTGCCCGTGCTGGCGGCCCCGCTTTTCGCGAGCCGCCTTTCGACATGACGACACCACAAGACATCATCCGTCGCGACGTGCTCGCGATGACGAGTTACCCCGTGCCCGACGCTTCCGGTTTCGTGAAGCTCGACGCCATGGAGAACCCGTTTGCCCTGCCCGCCGACCTTGCCGCGCAACTGGGCGAACGCCTCGCGGCGGTCGCGCTCAACCGCTACCCCGCGCCGCGCCCCGAGGCGCTGATCGCAAAGCTCAAGCAGACGATGCGCGTGCCCGCCGACTGCGACGTGCTGCTCGGCAACGGCTCGGACGAGATCATCAGCATGATCACCATGGCGTGCGCGAAGCCGGGCGCGAAGGTGCTCGCGCCGGTGCCGGGCTTCGTCATGTATGCAATGTCGGCGAAGTTCGCGCAGCTGGAGTTCGTCGGCGTGCCGCTGAAGACCGACTTCACGCTCGACCTCGAAGCGACGCTCGCGGCCATCGCGGAGCACACGCCTGCCGTGATCTGGCTGGCGTACCCGAACAACCCTACGGGCACGCTGTTCGACGACGCCGACATCGAGCGCGTGATCGCGGCGGCTGCGCAGGCGAAGAGCCTCGTGGTGATCGACGAGGCCTACCAGCCGTTCGCGATGCAAAGCTGGATGCCGCGCGCGGGCGAGTTCGACAACGTGGTCGTGATGCGCACGATGTCGAAGCTCGGGCTCGCGGGCATACGCCTCGGCTATCTGGCCGGGCGTCCGTCGTGGCTCAACGAGTTCGACAAGGTGCGTCCGCCCTACAACGTGAACGTGCTCACGCAGGCGGCGGCGGATCTGCTGCTCGACCATGTCGACGTGCTCGATGCGCAGGCCGCGCAGTTGCGCGCGCAACGCGCGGCGCTGGCCGCCGAAGTGGCGAAGCTGCCGGGCGCCCAGGTCTTCGAAAGCGCGGGCAATTTCCTGCTCGTGCGGGTGCCCGACGCGGCGGCGGTTTTTGACACGCTGCTGTCTGCGCGGATTCTGATCAAAAACGTGGGTAAAATGCACCCATTGCTTGCGAACTGTGTGCGCCTGACCGTTGGCACCCCCGACGAAAACGCGCAATTGCTCGCTGCCCTGAAGCTCGTGCTCCGTTAGGCCGACGCTTCGTTCTCCCACTCTCCTGTTACGGGCTGTTTGAAGGATATTGCCATGCGCGTCGCGCAAGTCGTTCGCAACACCAGCGAAACGCAAATCCGCGTGAAACTTAATCTGGACGGCACCGGCGAGCAAAAGCTCGCGACCGGCGTGCCGTTTCTCGACCACATGCTCGACCAGATCGCACGACACGGTCTGATCGATCTGGAGGTCGAGGCGCATGGCGACACGCATATCGACGACCACCATACGGTGGAAGACGTCGGCATCACGCTCGGCCAGGCGGTGGCGCAAGCCATTGGCGACAAGAAGGGCATTCGCCGTTACGGCCACGCCTATGTGCCGCTCGACGAAGCGCTCTCGCGCGTCGTGATCGACTTCTCGGGCCGTCCGGGCCTCGAATTCCACGTGCCGTTCACGCGCGCGCGCATCGGCACGTTCGACGTCGACCTGTCGATCGAATTTTTCCGCGGCTTCGTGAACCACGCCGGCGTGACGTTGCACATCGACAATCTGCGCGGCCTCAACGCGCACCATCAGATGGAAACCGTATTCAAGGCATTCGGCCGCGCGCTGCGCCAGGCCGCCGAACTGGACGAACGTCAGGCGGGCAAGATTCCGTCGACGAAGGGCAGCCTCTAAGCGACGCCTATCACCGACCAGAAGGCGGCCCGCGCTGCGCGGACGGTGCAGGCGCGTATCTGGGCAGGACTTCGAGCGCGCCGCGCCGGGGCCGTCGCCCACATGCGGCATGCGCGCCACATTAGCCGTTCGGCTTATGGGCTTGCACGCTCCGACTGGCGTACATTGACGGCTTCGAAGGCAGATCAGGGCACATCGCGGCGCATATGCGCCCACACAGCCAAGGGCAAGGCCTTTTGAGCAGGCCGGATTCGAGATGAAAACTTCAATTGCGATTGTTGATTATGGAATGGGCAACCTGCGTTCGGTGGCCCAGGCACTGAGGCAGGCCGCGCCGGAAGCCGACGTGGCCATCGTCGAGCGTCCCGAGGCTATCCGTGCTGCCGACCGCGTGGTGCTGCCGGGGCAGGGCGCAATGCCCGACTGCATGCGCAGCCTCGCCGAGTCGGGCCTGCAGGACGCCGTGCTCGAAGCCTCGCGCACGAAGCCGCTCATGGGCGTGTGCGTCGGCGAGCAAATGCTGTTCGACTGGAGCGCGGAAGGCGACACGAAGGGCCTGGGCCTGCTGCCCGGCAAGGTCGTGCGCTTCGATCTGGAAGGCCAGTTGCAGGACGACGGCTCGCGCTTCAAAGTCCCGCAAATGGGCTGGAACCGCGTGCGGCAGGCTCGCGCGCACGCGTTGTGGGACGGTGTGCCCGACGAAAGCTTCTTTTACTTCGTGCACAGCTACTATGTGGTTCCGGCGGATGCGGCGCACACCGTGGGCGAAACGCCGTACGGCGCGGCCTTTACCTCGGCAGTGGCGCGGGATAACATCTTCGCCACCCAATTCCACCCGGAAAAGAGCGCCGCTGCGGGCTTGCGCGTCTATCGCAACTTCGTCCACTGGACCCCCTGATTTCCTGCGGCGCTGACGCTCGCAGCCGCCTTCGCGTACGAGCGCCGCGGCATTCGATTTGCGCCAGCAAGGCCGCCGAAAGAGTTGTACTAAACTAGCGAAACGGCGTCGGATCGGGCCTTTTTTCCGCCGGCGCTGCCGACTTCAACCTCATTCCCAGACACATCCGAAGCTATGCTGCTGATTCCGGCCATCGATCTCAAAGACGGTCACTGCGTGCGCCTCAAACAGGGCGATATGGACCAGGCGACGATTTTCTCCGAGGAACCGGCGGCTATGGCCCGACACTGGGTCGAGCGCGGCGCGCGGCGCCTGCACCTCGTCGACCTCAACGGCGCGTTCGCCGGCAAGCCGAAGAACGAAGACGCGATTCGCGAGATCATCCGCGAAGTCGGCGACGTGATCCCCGTGCAGCTTGGCGGCGGCATCCGCGACCTCGACACCATCGAGCGTTATCTCGACGACGGCCTGTCCTATGTGATCATCGGCACCGCCGCCGTGAAGAATCCGGGCTTCCTCCAGGAAGCATGCACCGCATTCGGGGGCCATATCATCGTCGGCCTCGACGCGAAAGACGGCAAGGTCGCGACCGACGGCTGGAGCAAGCTCACGGGTCACGAAGTCGTGGACCTCGCGCGCAAGTTCGAGGACTACGGCGTCGAGTCGATCATCTACACCGACATTGGCCGGGACGGCATGCTTCAGGGCATCAACATCGAAGCGACGGTGCGCCTCGCGCGTGCGGTGAAGATTCCGATCATCGCGAGCGGCGGGCTTTCGAACCTCGCCGATATCGACGCGCTGTGCGAAGTCGAGGACGAAGGCGTGGAAGGCGTGATCTGTGGCCGCGCGATCTACTCGGGCGACCTCGATTTCACTGCCGCGCAAACCCGCGCAGACAGCCTGCGCGAATCGGACGACGCGTAAAGCGTCGTATGCCGGCCTCCGTAACTGGAGGCCTTTTGTTTTTGGCGCTGCGCCGCCATCTCCATGGGGGCTGGCGCTCGCGCGGGATAATTTCGCCTCAGGGCGCAAGGCAAGGCGCAAAGCGCGCGACAATGGGCTGCGCGCCACGCCCGAACCGGGTCCGGCAGCCTTCTCGCGAAAGGTGCTCGCCGCACACACACCGACTGGCAACTTCGGCAAGATCATGGCTCTACCCAAACGCATCATCCCCTGCCTCGACGTAACCGCCGGGCGCGTCGTCAAGGGCGTCAATTTCGTCGAACTGCGCGATGCGGGCGATCCCGTCGAAATCGCGCGCCGCTACGACGACCAGGGCGCCGACGAACTCACGTTCCTCGACATCACCGCGACCTCCGACCAGCGCGACCTGATCCTGCCGATCATCGAGGCGGTGGCTTCGCAGGTCTTCATTCCGCTCACCGTCGGCGGCGGCGTGCGCGCCGTAGCGGACGTGCGGCGCCTGCTCAACGCCGGTGCCGACAAGGTCAGCATGAACTCGTCCGCGGTCGCCAATCCGCAGCTCGTGCGCGATTCCGCCGACAAATACGGCTCGCAGTGCATCGTCGTCGCCATCGACGCGAAGCGGACTTCGGCGCCGGGCGAACCCGCGCGCTGGGAAGTGTTTACGCACGGCGGGCGCAAGGCCACGGGCATCGACGCCGTGGAATGGGCGCGCAAGATGGCCGAGCTGGGCGCGGGTGAAATCCTGCTCACGAGCATGGACCGCGACGGCACGAAGAGCGGCTTCGACCTCGCGCTCACGTGCGCGGTGTCCGACGCTGTGCCGATTCCCGTGATCGCCTCGGGCGGCGTGGGCGGCCTGCAGGATCTCGCGGACGGCATCGTCAAGGGCCATGCCGACGCCGTGCTGGCGGCGAGCATCTTCCACTATGGCGAGCACACGGTGGGCGAGGCGAAGCGCTTCATGGCTGACCAGGGCATTTCGGTGAGGATGTGACGCGATGAGCAACGCTGAAACCGGCAAACCCGCCAACGACCTCGCCAATGCCAACTGGCTCGACAAGGTCAACTGGGATGCCAACGGCCTCGTGCCCGTGATCGCGCAGGAAGCCACCACCGGCGACGTACTCATGTTCGCGTGGATGAACCGCGAAGCGCTCGCCAAGACGGTCGTGCTGCGCCGTGCCGTGTACTTCTCGCGCTCGCGCCAGCGCCTGTGGTTCAAGGGCGAGGAGTCGGGCCACGTGCAGCACGTGAGCGACATCCGTCTCGACTGCGACGAAGACGTCGTCCTGCTCAAGATCGAGCAGGTTTCGGGCATTGCGTGCCACACCGGCCGCCACTCGTGCTTTTTCCAGCAATTCGAAGGCACCGTCGACGAAGGTCGCTGGGTCGCCGTCGACCCTGTACTGAAAGACCCCGAACACATCTACAAATGACGCAATTGAACACCAACGACACCCTGCTGCGCCTCGCGGCGGTGATCGACAGCCGCAAGGGCGGCGATCCGGACGGCTCCTACGTCGCGCGCCTCTTTCACAAGGGCGACGACGCGGTGCTCAAGAAGGTCGGCGAAGAGGCGACTGAAGTCGTGCTGGCCGCGAAGGACGTGCGCCAGGGCGGCGCACCGAAGGCGCTGGTCGGCGAGATGGCCGACCTGTGGTTCCATTGCCTCGTCACGCTCTCGCACTTTGATCTGAGTCCCGCCGACGTGCTCGCGGAACTGGAGCGTCGCGAAGGCCTTTCGGGTCTCGAGGAAAAGGCGCTGCGCAAGAGCCGCGAGCGCGAAGAGAGCGGCGAGTGAAGGTTGCCGCGCGGCGCACCCATTAACAGAACAATGGCTTTGCATGGGACCGGAGTAAGGGCTGAAGCCCTAACTCCGGATCGACAGGAGATGAACACATGTCCACGTCCGGCGACTATCCGCCCCCTTCGTACCGCAACGGCGTTGACGCGGACCGTTTGCGCAGCCTGCGGACTTTCACGCACGTGCTGTACGCGCTCTATGCGGTGTACTGGCTCACCGGCGGCATTTCGGTGCTGGTGGCCATCATCCTGAATTACCTCAAACGCGACGAAGCGCTCGGCACGCCCTATGAGCAGCACTTCACGTGGCAAATCCGCACGTTCTGGCTCGGGCTGGCCGGCCACCTGATCGGCGGCGTGCTCATCTTCGTGCTGGTCGGCATTCCAATTTTGTGGGCTGTCGCAATCTGGACGTTGTACCGTATCATCAAAGGCTGGCTGTACTTGTACGACAACAAGCCGCTGCACAACCCGCGCGCCTGGTTTTGAGGGCCCCGGGTGCGCGTGCGGCTTTGTTCACCAGGAGCACCATGAGTCACGACCGCAGCACCTGTCTCTTCTGCAAGATCGCCGATGGCCATATTCCCAGCACGCGGGTGTACGAGGACGACGAGTTCGTCGCCTTCCGCGATATCCGGCCTGCAGCCGAAACACACGTCCTCGTGATTCCGCGCCAGCATATTTCCACCCTCGCCGATTGCGGTGAAAACGACGCACTGCTGCTTGGTAGAATGTTTGTATTGGTCGCGCGGCTCGCCAAGGAACTGGGCGTCTCGTACACGGGCGGTGAAACCGGGTTTCGCACGGTGGTGAATACGGGGCCGGGCGGCGGGCAGGAGGTCTACCATCTGCACGCGCATTTGCTGGCTGGGCCGCGTCCGTGGCACCGCATGGGCTGAGTGCCGGCGGCGGTGAAAATCGGTATAAATGACGGATGGCGTGGGTCGCGCTAAAGGGTCGCACGCCACGTCCATGCAACATCGAACAGGCACAATTTATCGCGTTGCGCAGTTCGCGCGGCGGCGGGGTTAAGGAGAGAGTCAATCATGGGTTCGTTGAGCATTTGGCACTGGCTGATCGTCTTGTTGATCGTTGCGCTCGTCTTCGGCACAAAGAAGCTGCGCAACATCGGTAGCGATCTGGGCGGTGCGGTGAAGGGTTTCAAGGAAGGCATGCGCGAGAGCGAAGGTGCCGGTGCCGACACGCAAAAGCGCGAGCTCCCTGCCGACGGCGGTGCAGTCGACGTCGAAGCCAAGGACAAGACGCAGCGTTCGAACGACCTCCGCTAAAACGCGTGGCGGCCGTTATCGCCGCCACTTGTTTTCCCGCTTGTTTCCAGCTTGTTTTCATCAAGGCAGCCAAGGCTGACGGAAAACTCCATTCATGCTCGATCTCGGTTTAACCAAGATGGCGCTGATCGGCGTGGTCGCGCTGGTCGTTCTCGGGCCGGAGCGGCTGCCGCGTGTAGCACGCACGGCGGGCGCGCTGTTCGGGCGCGCGCAGCGCTACATCAACGACGTCAAGGCGGAAGTCACGCGCGAGATCGAACTCGACGAGTTGCGCCGCATGAAGACCGAGTTCGAAACGGCGGCGCAGAACGTCGAGAAGAACGTTCAGGACAACCTGCGCAAGCATGAAACCGAGTTGAACGACGCGTGGAACGCGGGCACGTCGGTGTCGCCGAGCATCGCAGGCGGCGCGGATCCTGCCAGCGTGGAAGGCGCTGTCGCCAATGCGTTGGACGGCGGCGCCACGCAATCGGGTTGGCGCTCCGGCAACGCGGGTGCGAGCGGCGCCAAGCGCAAGAACTGGCGCGTGAAGCAAAGCGCCGCGCCTGTCTGGTACAAACGCGCCACGCTGCGCCGCACGCGGGTGCAATCGGGCGCTGCGCGCGTGGCGCAGCACACGCCGGCGAGCCTGCGCCGTCCCACGCGGTTCTTCTGACGCGGATCCGCCTTTGCGCACGTCCATTTCCAACAGAGGGCCGGTGTGAGCGACCCCCAGCAAAAACTGGAAGAAGGCTCCGAAGAGACCTTCATTTCCCATCTCGTCGAATTGCGCGACCGCATCATTCGCGCAGGCATCGCCGTGATCGTCGTGTTCGTCGGACTCGTCTACTGGGCGCCCGACATATTCAGGCTGCTCGCGCGTCCGCTCATGCAGAACCTGCCGCGCGACGGCAAGATGATCGTCACCGACGTGACCGGCTCGTTCTTCGTGCCCATGAAGGTCACGATGCTCGTGGCCTTCGTGATCGCGCTGCCGGTCGTGCTCTACCAGATCTGGGCGTTCGTCGCACCCGGCCTTTACCAGCATGAAAAGAAGCTCGTCGTGCCGCTCGTGGCGAGTAGCTACACGCTCTTCTTGTGCGGCATGGCGTTCGCGTATTTCGTGGTGTTCCCGACCATCTTCCGCGTGATGGCGCACTACAACGCGCCGCTGGGCGCGGAGATGACGACCGATATCAACAATTACCTGAGCTTCGTGCTCACCATGTTTATTGCGTTCGGCGTGACGTTCGAGGTGCCGATCATCGTCGTGCTGCTCGTGCGCATGGGCATGGTCACCGTGAAGAAGCTCAAACAGGTCCGGCCCTACGTGATCGTCGGTGCGTTCATCGTCGCGGCCGTGGTGACGCCGCCGGACGTATTCTCGCAACTCATCCTCGCGTTGCCGCTCATCATCCTGTACGAACTGGGGATTATCGCGGCACGTATTTTCGTCGGCACTGGCGAGAAGAAGCCTGCGGACGAGAGTCAGGCGGCGAGCTAGCCCCGCTGCTGGCGCAGCGCTGAAAAGCAAAAGGCCGCGAACCCAGGTTTGCGGCCTTTTCGTTTGCTGGTTGCGGGCAGGGCGCGATGCCCCGCCTGCGGCGTGACATCAACCTCCGTCGTCGCCTTCGCCGTCTTCCTGGGCCGGCTGCTTCGGCGGCGGCGGGCGCTTGCCGATCAGCACGTCGAGATCCATGTCCTTGTTCTTGCGCACGAGGTGGATCTTCGCGTCGGTGCCCGGCTTGATCTGCGCGATGACGTTCAGGAGGCGTGTGGTATCGGTGATGGCCTCACCGTTCACCGAGGTCAGGACGTCGCCCGGCTTGATGCCGGCCTTGTCGGCGGGGCCGCCCTGCAGCACGCCCGCGACGATCGCGCCCGACTTCTCCTTCAGCCCGAACGAGTCGGCGATCTCCGGCGTCACGTCCTGTGGCTCCACGCCGATCCAGCCGCGCGTGACCGAACCCGAGGTGATGATGCTCTCCAGCACGCTGCGCGCCGTGGAAACGGGAATCGCGAAGCCAATGCCGAGCGAGCCGCCCGAGCGCGAGTAGATGGCCGTGTTGATGCCGAGCAAGTTGCCGTTTACGTCGACGAGCGCACCGCCCGAGTTGCCCGGATTGATCGGCGCATCGGTCTGGATGAAGTTCTCGAACGTGTTGATGCCAAGGTGATTGCGGCCCAGCGCGCTGATGATGCCCATCGTGACCGTCTGGCCCACGCCGAACGGGTTGCCGATGGCGAGCACGACGTCGCCCACGCGCGTCTGGTCCATGCGGCCGAGCGTGATGGTGGGCAGGTTCGGCAGATTGATCTTGAGCACCGCGAGATCGGTTTCCGGGTCGATGCCGATCACCTTGGCGTTGGTGGTGCGGCCGTCGGAAAGCGCGATTTCGATCTGGTCCGCGCCGTCGATTACGTGCTGGTTCGTTAGAATGTAACCGTCCGGACTGACAATGACGCCCGAGCCGAGGTTGGCGGCAGGCTGCTCCTGCTGCTTCTGGTTTTTGTTGCGATCGCCAAAGAAGTAGCGAAATAGCGGATCGTTCTGGCGAGGATCGGGCGGCAGCGACCCATCCTTGCTCGAGAACACGTTGACGACCGCGGGCATTGCCTTCTGGGCGGCGTCCGCATAGGAGCCCTGGGCGGCGCCTCGACCGATACCTGGCGCCACTTCCCGTAGTGCGACGATCGGTTCGGCAAGCTGCTTGCCGAACTGCCCCTGGTGCTGCAGCCACTGCGGTTTGAGCGTGGCGATGATGAACATCAACGCCAGCAGGACCGTCACCGCCTGGGCGAAGAACAGCCAAAAGCGTCTAAGCATCTGAAGATTAGAGGATTATATGGATCGGATCGAACTGGAATTGTATCTGAACAATCTTCTGGAATCCGCGCGGTTCAAGGACTACTGCCCCAATGGCCTGCAGGTCGAAGGGCGGCGGCGCGTGGAGAAGATCGCCACGGGCGTGACCGCTTCGCTCGCCTTCCTCGAAGCCGCGCTCGAGTGGGGCGCCGACGCCGTGCTCGTGCACCATGGTTACTTCTGGAAGAACGAAGCGCCGCAAATTACGGGCCGCAAATACCGGCGTTTGAAGACGCTGCTCGCGAACGATATCAACCTGTTCGCTTATCATCTGCCGCTAGATTGCCATCCCGAACTGGGCAATAACGCGCAGTTGGGTGCCAGATTCGGCTGGATCGGCGAACAACGCTTCGGCGAACAGGAGCTTGGCTGGATGGCCACGCTGCCCATGCCGATCACGCTCGCGCACTTCACCGCCGAGGTCGAGCAGACGCTCGGCCGCACGCCGCTCGTGCTCGGCGACCCCGACTGGCAACTGCGCCGCGTAGCCTGGTGCACGGGCGCGGCGCAAAGTCTCTTCGACGCCGCGATCGAAGCCGGCGCCGACGTCTTCCTCACTGGCGAAATCTCCGAGCCGACCACGCACACCTCGGCGGAAAGCGGCGTGGCGTTCGTCGCCGCGGGCCACCACGCGACCGAGCGCTTCGGCGTTCAGGCGGTGGGCGCGCATCTCTCGGAAGCCTTCGACATCGAGCATCTTTTCATCGATATCGACAATCCCGTTTGATTGAGCATGCAACACAAATTGTCGTGGCGCAGCGTCGTTTTATTCATGAGGCATTTACAAACTGAAAAGAAAGTGGCCCTCTTTTCTGCGGGAAAACCCCGAGATATCAAGGACTTCCGAAGCTTTTTGGAGAACGCCCCTTGTAAATGCCAACTCCATTCGAGCAAACTAGCGTTCGGCAGCACCGCGGGTAAGCTGGCGTGACGGAAAAATCCAACTCAGAAGTGGGGCGATGTGATGCGAGACAACGAGAATGACCGCGTCGATGGCAGCCGCCGAACCTGGCTGATTGCGACGTCCGTAGCAGGTGGCATTGGAGGCGTGGCCACTGTCGTACCTTTCGTAGGTTCTTTTGCACCATCCGAAAAAGCCCGCGCCGCCGGCGCGCCTGTCGAAGCCGACATCACGAATCTGCAGCCCGGCTCGATGATGACCGTGGCCTGGCGCGGCAAGCCCGTGTGGATCCTGAACCGCACGGATCGCATGATGGCCGACGTCAAGAAGGCCGATCCCGATCTGGCCGACCCGAACTCCGAGCGCCCGTTCTCGATGCCGATGCCGGAGTACTGCATGAACGAATTCCGTTCGCGCGCCGAGCATCAGAACATTCTCGTGGCGGTGGCCGTCTGCACCCATCTGGGCTGCACGCCGACACCGCGCTTCCAGGAGGGCCCGCAGGCGAACCTGCCCGACAGTTGGCCAGGCGGCTTCCTGTGCCCGTGCCATGGCTCCACCTACGATCTCTCCGGCCGCGTCTTCAAGAACAAGCCGGCGCCGCAAAACCTCGACATTCCACGCTACATGTTCGCGTCCCCGACGCAGATCGTGATCGGCAAGGACGAAAAAGGAGAAGCGTGATGGCGACGGGAACCGAAAAGAATGGGGTGGAGACGGCCGGCCTGCAAGGCTGGATCGACAAACGCTTTCCGATGACCGCGACCTGGCGCGCGCACCTTTCCGAGTACTACGCGCCGAAGAACTTCAACTTCTGGTACTTCTTCGGCTCGCTCGCGCTGCTCATGCTGGTGAACCAGATCATCACCGGCATTTTTCTCACGATGAACTACAAGCCCGATGCGACGCTCGCGTTCGCATCGGTCGAGTACATCATGCGCGAGGTGCCGTGGGGCTGGCTCATCCGCTACATGCACTCCACGGGCGCTTCGATGTTCTTCGTGGTGGTGTATTTGCACATGTTCCGCGGGCTTCTGTACGGCTCGTACCGCAAGCCGCGCGAACTCGTGTGGATCTTCGGCTGCGCGATCTTCCTGTGCCTGATGGCCGAGGCGTTTTTCGGCTACCTGCTGCCCTGGGGCCAGATGTCGTTCTGGGGCGCGCAGGTGATCGTGAACCTGTTCTCGGCGATTCCCTTCATCGGCCCGGACCTCTCGCTGTGGATTCGCGGCGACTACGTGGTGTCGGACGTCACGCTGAACCGCTTCTTCGCGTTCCACGTGATCGCCATTCCGCTGGTGCTGGTCGGGCTCGTGATCTGTCACATCATCGCGCTGCACGAAGTGGGCTCGAACAACCCGGACGGCATCGAGATCAAGGAGAAGAAGGACGCGAACGGCGTGCCGCTCGACGGTATCCCGTTCCATCCGTACTACTCCGTGCACGACTTCATGGGCGTGTGCATCTTCCTGCTGATCTTCGCGGCGATCGTGTTCTTCGCGCCGGAAATGGGCGGCTACTTCCTGGAGTCGAACAATTTCGTGCCGGCCAACCCGCTCCAGACGCCGCCCGAAATCGCGCCGGTCTGGTACTTCACGGCGTTCTACGCGATGCTGCGCGCCACCACCGACCCGTTCAAGATCGTGCTGATGATCGTGATCGCGCTGCTCGGTCTGCTCGCGCTCGTGCGCGCCCGCGGCAAATGGCGCGCCGGGCTGCCGGTGCTGGCGGTGCTCGTGATCCTCGCCATGTACTTCACCGAGTCGAAGTTCTGGGGCGTGGTGGTGATGGGCACGGCGGTGATCTCGCTCTTCTTCCTGCCGTGGCTCGACCGCTCGCCGGTGAAATCGATCCGTTACCGGCCGTTCTTCCACAAGGTGTTTCTCGGCATCTTCGTGCTGGCGTTCCTGACGCTCGCGTTCCTCGGCACGAAGCCGCCATCGCCGGCGGCCACGCTGATCGCCCAGATCTGCGCGCTCGTCTATTTCGCTTTCTTCCTCGGCATGCCGTTCTGGACGCCGCTTGGCACCTTCAAGCAGCCGCGCGAGCGCGTGCGGTTCAAGCCCCATTAATTGCCGAGCGAGGAAGATATGACGAAAAGTTCTTTTTTTTCGACGCTCGCGAAGGTGAGCGTCCGGGCCGGCTTGGCCGCGCTGGCGCTCTCCTGCGCCTTTGGGGTTGGATCTGCCGCGGCGCAGGAAAACATTCCGCTCGACCGCGCTCCCGATAACGGCGAAAATCTTGCTTCGCTGCAGCACGGCGCCAAATTGTTTGTAAACTATTGCCTGAATTGCCATAGTGCGAACTTGATGCGCTACAGCCGATTGCAGGATCTCGGCATTCCGCAGAAGCAAATCGAAGATAATCTGTTGTTCACGACCGATAAGGTCGGAAACACGATGTCCATCGCGATGCGCCCGGACGACGCGAAGTCGTGGTTCGGCGTAGCGCCGCCGGACCTCTCCGTGGAAGCGCGGGCGAAAGGGCGCGACTGGCTGTACACGTACCTGCGCAGCTTCTACCGCGACGACACGCGGCCGACTGGCTGGAACAATCTGGTGTTCGAAAACGTGAGCATGCCGCACGTGCTGTGGCAGTTGCAGGGCATCCGCACGGCGAAGTTCGAGGACACGACGGACGAGGAAACCGGGGAAAAAGTCCGTCGCTTTACCGGGTTCCAGCAGGTCACGCCCGGAACGCTCTCGCCTGTGGATTATGATGCCGACGTGGCCGACCTGGTGGCCTACCTCGGCTGGATGGCCGAACCCGAGCAGAAAACCCGCAGGCAGCTTGGCGTGTGGGTGCTCCTGTTCCTCGGCGTCTTGAGCTTTTTCGCGTGGCGATTGAACGCCGCGTACTGGAAAGATATCAAATAGGCACGTCCTGACCGACGTGGGGCCGGTGCGTCGAGAAGCCGTCTGACGGTTCAGGGACCGTCAGACGGTTTTTTCGCCCGCTGGCCTTTTGGGTTTATTGAGGAAATGTAAATCATGATGGTTCTGTACTCCGGCACTACCTGCCCGTTCTCCCAGCGTTGCCGGCTGGTGTTGTTCGAAAAGGGCATGGACTTCGAAATCCGCGACGTCGACCTGTTCAATAAACCGGAAGACATCGCCGTGATGAATCCGTACGGTCAGGTGCCGATTCTGGTCGAGCGCGACCTGATTCTGTACGAGTCGAACATCATCAACGAGTACATCGACGAGCGCTTCCCGCATCCGCAGCTGATGCCGGCCGACCCGGTTCAGCGCGCCCGCGCGCGTCTGTTCCTGCTCAACTTCGAGAAGGAACTGTTCGTGCACGTGAGCACGCTCGAAAACGAGAAGGGCAAGGCCGCCGAGAAGAACCACGAGAAGGCGCGCCTCGCGATCCGCGACCGCCTCACGCAGCTCGCGCCGATCTTCCTGAAGAACAAGTACATGCTGGGCGAAGAGTTCTCGATGCTCGACGTCGCAATTGCGCCGCTGCTTTGGCGTCTGGACCACTACGGCATCGAGCTTTCGAAGAATGCCGCGCCGCTCATGAAGTATGCCGAGCGCATTTTCAGCCGTCCGGCGTACATCGAAGCGCTGACGCCGTCTGAAAAGGTCATGCGCCGTTAAGCAGTATCCTGGCGGTTGCAGGTAACAGAGGCGGCGTGCACAGCGTGGGTGTGGATGCCGCCTCGTGAAAGGATTGTTGATGCAAGAGATTTCCACCAAGCCGTATTTGCTGCGCGCGCTGTACGAGTGGTGCACCGACAACGGCTTCACGCCACATATCGCGGTGCGGGTCGACAACAGCACGCGCGTGCCGCGCCAGTTCGTGCGTGACGGCGAGATCGTGCTGAACATCAGCTTCGAGGCGACGAGCCAGTTGCAGATGGGCAACGAGATGATCGAGTTCCACGCGCGCTTCTCGGGCAAGTCGCACAAGATCGAGGTGCCGGTGCCGAATGTCCTCGCGATCTACGCGCGCGAGAACGGCCAGGGCATGGCGTTCCCGGTGGAGTCGCCGCCGGGCGACGCCGACGACGTGCTGTCCTCAGAGGACCACGAAGACGCGGACGCGCATGAGGCGCATCCAGTGCGCGACGAGCCTGCCGAGGAACCCGCTGCACCGCTCGCGCCGGTTGCGCCGGTTGCGACGCGCGCCGCCGACAAAGATGACGAAGGCGGCAATAAGGGCGGCAAGGGCCACCTCAAGATCGTGAAATGAAGTAGAATAGCGGGCTACGCCGGCTTAGCTCATCTGGTAGAGCAGTTGATTTGTAATCATCAGGTGGCGGGTTCGAGTCCTGCAGCCGGCACCACATTCGAGACAAAGGGTTACGTGAAGTTCACGTAACCCTTTGTGCTTTCTGGGGCCTCGTTGCGCGTGGCGCCTCTTGGACCACCTCACTCTGCCCATTCCGGATCGCTCGTGAACATGATCGTGAGCCAGCGATGCGACTCGTCCCCGCCTATGGCCCGGCCAATTTCGTCGCGGATCGCATCCCATTCTGCGATGCGCTTGGGTGGCATATCGGGCGGCACGACGAAATACAGCTCGATCTCGCGGGAGCGGCCCACTTTCGCGACATAAGCGCGGTAATACTCGAAGGCGTAGCGCTCGACGAAGCGTTTCGCGACGGCATCGACATGCTGCTTGAGATCCGCGGGCGCCACGAGCAGCACGTCCAGCAGGGCCTGGCGGATTTCCGCGAGCGGAATCGGAATGATCACGACGCACACCACCACGAGCGCCGCCGGGTCGACGTAGGGCGTGAGGTGCTCCCACGCCGTTCCCTGAATCGTATAGCCGACGCTGAAGGCGACGAGGAGCGCCGCGGTGATGCCCGCGGACATGATCCATGACTTGATGTCGAGACGCACGAAATCCGAGTGGATCCGGCGGTTCGCGCGCGATTCGAACACCGCCATCGCCGCGCAGGCGCTTACGGTGAGCACGGCGTAGACGAGAGCAGGGCCGAAGTGCAGCTCGTGGCCGCCGGAGAGCAGGTTGGTGACGCCGTTGATCAGCGCGTAGACGGCCACGCCCACGAGCAGCGTGCTGTTGAGCCCGAGCACCATGGGTTCGAGATGCCAGAAGCCCATGGTGAAGCGCTCGCGCCATTTGCGCGGCAGGTCGACGTTGACCGCGTAGGAGGTGATCAGGCGCACAACGGCGAGCGCGAGCGCGCTCATGCTCGCGTCGACGAGTGAATAAACGCCGTCGAACACAATGGAAAACGAGCCGGAGATCAGGCCGAACAGAATGCCGATGAGGGCGATCACCAACGTCGTGGCGATCGATAGCGTCAGCACGGTGCTCTCGTCGGAAGCACTGAAGAATCGAAGCCGTTCCATGATGTCTGCTCTGCGCGAGGATGAGCAAGACTAGCCGACTCGCCGGGACGCCGTCGCCGGGCTGCCCGCTCAGCTTGCCTCGCGCGCAATCGAGCCGGCGCGGCCTTCCACGAGGTCAATCTCCTGTGGCGACAGGCCAAACGCCTGGTAGAGGTGCCGATCTATCTCGCGCGCGATGTCGTCCACTTCCGGGGAGTCGCATCCGGACTGCTCAGCGCGCAGCAACCGGGTCACGCAGTTGGCGATCTCGCTGCGTACCAAAGCGCTGCCCGGCACGGGCAAGGCGTCGATCATCGCCCTCGTGAATGCCACGCCGCCGTTGTAGCTCGACGCGCCGTACTTCGCGCGGATCAGGAAAACCGAGAGCGGGCAATTGAGCAACGCGGCGGCGAACTTCAACAGGTTCTCGTCGTCCGAGCGCAGGATCAGCGTGGTCTTGGCAGGGATCGTGTCGCCTGCGAGATCGAGTGCCGCGTCGAGCCGTGTGAGGCCTTTCACGATCACCTTTTTTGCCCTGGCTTTCGCGCCGTAGCCGTTCGCGAAGGTCGATGCGAAGCGCTCGCGCTCGACCACGGGTGCCTCGTAGCGTCGCCCGAGATAGGTCATCGGTTTGCTGCCCCAGCGCGAGACGTAGCGCCCGAGCGTGCCGGTGTTCACCACGCGGTAGTGATGGTCCGGCCGGAAGCCGCCTTCTGCCACTTCGACGAGGGGCGCGAGCCGATAGGCGTCCGACGTCGCGCATGCGTTTTCGCTGGGCAGCAGCGAACCGAGTGTGGGATGCGCACCGGTGAACCGCTGCACGAACGCGGCGTGCGGCGAGAGCAATGCGTCGAGCGGCCACGGCGTCTCGAGCGTGCGTTTGTCGGTTTGCGCAAGCTCGGTGAGCGTCTCGCCGTCGATGCGCGCGGTCGCGATGGCGGGCGTGCCGGACTCGTGAAAGACCGTGATGATCGAATCCACACGCGCCTGCTCGAACACATCGCGCCCGAGCCCGACGATGCGTTCGATCTTGCCCAGATGCCGTGCGCGCAACGCATTGCCGAAGGGCTTCGATAGCCACTTGTCGGGCGTGAGATACGCCATCGCGCCGCCGGGCCTCAGGAGCGCGAGGCCCAGCTCCATGAACACGATGTAGAGGTCCCAGTTGCCCCTTGCGCTCGGCCAGCGCCGCGCCAGCCGCTCGCGCAGCGCGCGCTGGCCCTGGTTGATCATGCGCTCGGAGTCGATATAGGGCGGGTTCGCGATGACGGCGTCGAAGCGCTCGAAGTCGCCTTCGTCGGTGAGGAGGTCGGCGAATTCGATGCGCCATTCGAACGCCGTGGCGTCTTCGGGTGGCGTTTCGGCCTGGTTGTTCGCGAAGGCGTTGAGCAACGCGTCGCGCAGTTGTGCGAAGCGAGCGATTTCGGCGCGCCGTGTGGCGGGTGTGGCTGTCGCCCGCAATCTTGCCGCGCTCGCGCGATAGTTCGCCACTAGCTCAGCGTAGTCGCGCAGGGGCGTATGGAAGTCAAAACGGCTGAGCGTCGCGTTGCCTGCTTTGAGGTTGGTCTCGAGGTTCGGCAGCGAAACGGTGAAATCCGCGTGTTCGAGCAGTTCGATCCACAGCCGCAGGCGCGCCATGCCGACCGAATCCGCATGGATATCCACACCGAAAAGCGAATGCTCGACGATGTCTCGCTTTACGCGAAAGAGCGCGGCTTCGATCATGCAGATGGTCGTGCCATCGCGCTCGCGGCTGAGCGGTTCGCCATTCGCGTGCGTGACGCAAAGCCGGTCCGCGGTGACGTCGATGCGGCAAGCGCTGAGCGCTTCGCGGTCGCGCGCGCTCAGCAAGCCGAGGCGCACTTTCAGCGCCAGCAACTCGTTGAGCGCTGAAACGAGCAGATGCCCTGAGCCCACGGCGGGATCGCAGATGCGCAGCGAGTCCAGAATCGCGCGAGCTTCGTCGCGGGTTTCGATCGATTCGCCGATCAATTCGGATAGCTGATCGACATTCGTGCAGCGCCACCCCTTGGCGCGATTCAAGCGATTGATCGCCGCATGCGTGATGGCGGGACGGGCAAGCTGCATCGCGACGCTGCCCGGCGTGTACCAGGCGCCGTCGCGGTAACCGTTGAGCTTTTCGAAGACGAGCCCGAGCGCGGAGGCGTCGAGGCAACGCCTGTTCACCACGGTTGGCGCTCGCGCGACCAAACCGGCGGAGAAGTCGAACGCGGCGAGAAAATCGAGCAGATACGCAAGCGTGTGCCGCTCGCCGCTCGCATCGGGGAGAAGGGTCGCCCTGAAGGGCGGCAGCGTGGCGCGATCGTCGAGCGCGCTCATGCCGAGCAGGCTTCGGTCCAGGTCTTGCGGCCGGAAAAGCGAACCGTCGAAGCGGGGAAGGTGAGCGAAGCGAGCCGGTGGCGTGTCATCACCGGCGCCTAGTACGGCGTCACACAGCGCGTCGAAATCGCTGAACGAGCCGATGTTCTGGGCATTCAGAAACGCGTAGGTCGAATCGCCGCCATGGAGCGTCAGCAGACGCGTTTCGAGCACCTTGAGAAAAACGAGGCGGCTGATCCATGCGATGCTAAGCCGCAGCGCGAGCTCGAAGTGGTCGGCCTCCGGCCACTCGCTCTTGCTCTCGCCCTCGCGGGCGGCGAGGCGCGACAGCGCGAGTTCGATCAGCGCGCCGCGCAAGCGCTCGTGCGGCGCGAGTCGTGCGACGGTACGCCTTACGCCGGAAACGCTCTCCCGCAACCCTACGATATGCAACAGTTCGGCATAAAAGCCTTCGTCGAGCCCCCCTCCGGCGCTAGCGCGGCGCGTACGCGGTTTGTGCGCGCGGCGTGTCTGCTGGGTGGTTTCTGGCATGGTTTCGTTCGGATGAGCATGGCCTGGCGGGGGGCGGTCGGCGCACATTTTACTGCCGCCCGCGCGCGTTTCGTCCTACGCCGTTTGGCCGTGTCGACGCGCCCGCCCGTCTGAGCGATCATCGTTGCAAAGGCGATGCGGCGGAACGCGCGGCATCGCTCTGCTATATGATGGCGCCGCTCGAGGCGCCCCGCGGCGCCAACCCGCGGGCCGGGTACGAATCGACGAACTGGCCCGCCGCATCGAATATCCGACCTATGACCGAACATCCCACTCTTACCTGGCCCGACACCGAAGGCCCGCGCACGATGCGCTGGCGCTCCGAGGCTGGCGTGCCGGCGCCCAAACGCGTGGTCATCGCCGACGATCGCACGACTGCGGACGCCGCGTACCGCCTTGCCTGCGAAGGCACCGCGTTGCTGTGGCGCGGCGACTATCAGAACGCGCGTCAACTGCTGCAGGCCATGGCGCGCCGTGCCGAGCGCAAGCCCCGCAAGGCTGAGCCGCCCACGGCGCCCGCTTCACCGCTCGAAGCGTTTCATCTGCATCGCCAGGCGCAGGCGCAGCGCGCCCGCACGCTCGGCATGGTGCTGATTCCGCTCGAAGGCGATTACGGCATCAACCTGCGCCGCGCGCCCGACGTCCGGCTCGCGTGCGAAGAGGCGTGGGGCGCGGCCGATGGCGAAGCTTCTGCGGCGTCACTGCGTGAAATTCTCGGTCTTGTCGGTGCGCACGAATGGCGCAAGAAGGGCGTCGAGATCGCGGCGCTGAACGGGGCGCGCATTCATCCGTACTACGGCGTGTTCTCGCCGGTGCGCGGCGAATACGTCGACCTCGTCGCGCGCACGCCGCTCCCGTCGCTCGAAAATGCGTTCGATATCGGCACGGGCACGGGCGTGCTCGCCGCCGTGCTCGCCTCGCGCGGCGTGAAGCGCATAGTCGCTACCGATCAGGACGCCCGCGCGCTGGCCTGCGCGCACGAGAACCTTGCGCGCCTCGGCTACGCAGCGCAGGTCGAAGTCGTCGAGGCGGATCTGTTTCCGCCGGGGCGCGCGCCGCTTATTGTCTGCAATCCACCGTGGGTGCCGGCGCGTCCCGCGTCGCCCATCGAGTACGCCGTGTTCGATCCCGAGAGCCGCATGCTGCGCGGCTTTCTCGGCGGTCTCAAGGATCATCTCGAGCCGGGCGGCGAGGGGTGGTTGATTCTGTCCGACTTCGCGGAGCATCTCGGGCTGCGCACGCGCGAATCGCTCGTTGAGATGATCGTGCAGGCGGGACTCGAAGTGGCGGGCCGGGAGGACATTCGCCCACGGCACCCGAAAGCTTCGGATCCCGGCGATCCGCTCTATCGTGCGCGTGCGGCCGAACTGACGTCGCTGTGGCGCCTCAAGGTGCGCGCACAGTGAGCCGGCGGCGGGCAAGAGCGTTGGCAAAAAAGAAGCCGGGCCGCTAACGGCCCGTGTGGGTGTCGAGCGACGGCGTCGGCGGCGTAGCTGCCGCGCCGGGTGTGCGTCGGGTTCACATCGGCTTCACCCCGGATAGGCCTCGTCGACCTTTAGGCCTGCCAGCTTGAAAATCACGCGCAGCGTTTGCGGCTTGATATCGCGGCGCGACGCCAGCGCCGACATCACAAAATCGAGCACCTTGGCGTACTTCAGCAGAATCAGGCAGGTCTCGAGATCCGAAGGGCCGTCGCGCATACTTTCCGCGACCCGCAGCATCTGCACCGAGATTTCGCGCGCCATTTCCAGCTCCAGTTGCTGCTTTTCCGTCCAGTCGGGAACCGTGACGAGTTTCGTAAGCAGTTCCTGGAATTTTTGCTCTGCGTTTCCGTCAGGAATCGTATTCATTGCATGCCCCATGCAAGGCCGTACAGCGTCGTGCGCTCTTCGCGCAGCGAGGACTGCGCCAGCCTGATTCATCGCAACCGGCACTCGGTGCGACCTCCCAATGCGCGCCTGTCGATTCGTTGCCGGCCGGTCGCGCTACGTTTTGGTCCTTTTTGGGCATCGGGGACGAAAATCCTCGTGTCTCTTCTATTCAACCCCTCCCTGGTGTCCGCACGTGGGTCAGCGTGCCTGGACGCCATTACGACACTGGCTGCTCTTGTGGGTTCGGCAGCCTGGACTAGCTTTTTTCGTAAAATGACAGAATTACTGCAGCCCGTCTGTCGCCTGTCGCACGTTTCGCGACATACCACGCCTTTCATCTGACCACGCCGATGTCCAGCAAGACTTACGAAGTCCGTCCGAACCAGTCCGTCGAACTCCTCAAGGAGCTCCACATCCTGACGCGCGACGGCAAGATGAACCAGGACAGCCGCCGCAAGCTGAAACAGGTCTATCACCTGTTCCAGTTCATCGAGCCGCTGCTCAAGGACCTCAAGCAGGATGGCCGCGACGTGACCCTCGTCGATCACGGTGCGGGCAAGTCCTATCTGGGCTTCATTCTCTACGACCTGTTCTTCAAGGATCAGCGCGACAGGTCACACATTTATGGCATCGAGACGCGCGACGAGCTTGTGCAGCACTCGGAGGAGCTGGCCAAACGGCTGGGCTTTGGCGGGATGTCGTTCCTGAACCTTTCGGTCGCCGATTCGATCACCTCGCCGCAACTGCCGCCGACCGTTGATATCGTGACTGCGCTGCATGCCTGCGACACCGCCACCGACGACGCCCTGCGCTTCGCACTCAAGAAGCACGCACGCTACATCGTGGTCGTGCCGTGCTGCCAGGCCGAGGTGGCGGGTGTGCTGCGCCGGAATAAAGGCAAGTCGCTCGGCCAGGCGCTCACGGAGATCTGGCGCCATCCGCTGCATACGCGCGAATTCGGGAGCCAGATCACCAACGTGCTGCGCTGTCTGCAACTCGAGGCGCACGGCTATCAGGTGAGCGTGACGGAACTGGTGGGCTGGGAGCACTCGATGAAGAACGAACTCATCATCGCCCAGTACAAGGATTTGCCGCGGGGTCGTCCGGCGGCGCGCCTCACCGAGATTCTCGATACTTTCGGGCTGGCGGACCTGCGCGAGCGCTTTTTCGCCGACGAGGGCGAGGCGCCCTCCGAAGCGGCAACCGAAGGCTGAACTTGTGGGCGGCGCGGCGTCAGTCGCGCTTGCTCATCCAGTCTTGCCAACCTTCGAACCCGAGCTTGCGCAGCGTTTCCTGGTTGCGTTCGTAGATGTCGGCGGCGTCGGGGAATGCCTCGACTGCGCGCTCGATGCTCGCTTCCCGCAGCAGATGCAGGATCGGATACGGCGCGCGGTTCGTGTAGTTCTCGATGTCGTCGGGCTCGGTGCCCTCGAACTGGAAATGCGGGTGAAAGCTCGCGACCTGGAGTGTGCCTTCGAGCCGCAACTGCTGCACGAGGCGCTCGGCAAACCAGGTCGACTCGTTGAAATCGGCGAAGTCGGCCAGCGCGCGGGGCAGGATCAGGAGTGTCGTGTCGATCTCCGCGGCATCTGCCTGAGCCAGCGTTTGCAGCTCGCGTTCGAGATCGGTGAGGATGCCTTCCAGATCGGTGGCCTCGCTGATCACATAGCGAATCTGATTCTTCACGTGCACGCTTTTCGCGAACGGGCAGAGGTTCAGGCCAATCACGGCGCGCGCGAGCCAGTGGCGGGTCGCTTCGAGAATGGCGGCGTGGTCGGGGGACAGAGCAGCGGTTTCGTTCATCGTGTCATTTTACGGGCGGGTAGGGCCCGGGACATGCCGCCTCGATCAACAGCTTTGCCATGCGTGGCGCCGCGAGAATCGCGCCGCACCCGGGGCCGTAAGTCTGGCTTGCGGCATAGACGCCTTCGACGAGCAGCGCGAGTTCCTCGGCGAGCGCGACCGGATCTTGGGCTCCCGCTTCCTGCGCGAGCGCGGTGAGCCGCGCCATGAGCCGCGTCTTGTTGTTGTCGACGCTGCGCCGCGCGGGGTGCGTGGCGTCGGGAAATTCGGTCGCGACGTTGACGAACGGACAGCCGCGATAGTCCGGCACCGAGGCGCGGCGCGCGAGGTCCTCGAAATATTGCACCAACTGCCTGGCCGGCTCGCCGGGATGCTTCGCGAGACTTTCGTCGAAGCGCTCGAAAAAGCGCACGTCGCAGCGCTGCAGGTAGGCGACGACGAGATCGTCCTTTGACGAAAACTGCCGGTACAGGCTCATCTTGTTGACGCCAGCGCGCTCGACCACGGCTTCGATGCCGACTGCGCGCACGCCCTCGCGATAGAACAGCTCGTCGGCGGCGCGCAGCAGGTGCTCGTGCGCGCGCGCCCCAGCCGTCTGCGCGCGGGGTCGGGTCGTGCGCGCAGCGGCAGTAGAGGTTTCGTCGTGGCCTTCGTGTTTCATGAGGGCATCTCGCGATCAGGGTGATTGCTTGACATGTTACCGAGCGGTAACTACTATCGCAACACACTTGTGACCGATCGGTAACAATCGAGCGATGGCGAATCGTCGCAGCTAGCGGTCATACCAACGAAAACATCGGCGTGTCGAACCAGACGCGCCGTGACAGGAGCGCCAATGAACTGGGCAGCGAGGCGAATAGTTGGGCGTTTCCACTACGGATGGCTCGTCGTGGCAGTGGTGTTTCTGGTGCTGCTGGCGGCGGCCGGCACGCGCGCGACGCCGAGCGTCATGATGGTGCCGCTCGAGCATCAATTCGGCTGGAGCCGGGCGACGATCTCGCTCGCCATCTCGGTGAACATCGCGCTCTATGGCCTCATGGGCCCGTTTGCGGCGGCGGCCATGCAGCGCTTCGGCGTGCGGCCCACGCTGCTCGCGGCGCTCGGCACCATGGCGGCGGGCGTGGCGCTTTCCGCGCTGATGACGCATCCGTGGCAGATGATCCTGATCTGGGGCGTGATGGTGGGCGGCGCCACCGGCGTCGCGGCGCTCTCGCTTTCGGCCACCGTCGTCACGCGCTGGTTCAGCTCGCACCGCGGGCTGGCCATGGGCATCCTCACCGCGAGTTCGGCCACGGGCCAGCTCGTGTTCCTGCCGCTCCTTGCGGCAATCGTGGAGAAACACGGCTGGCAGTCGGTGGTGCTGGTGGTCGCGGTGGCCGCCGCCGCGGTGCTGCCGCTCGTGCTGCTCCTGCTGCCCGAGCGGCCCGCGAGCGTGAATCTGCGTCCGTTCGGCGAGGACGAGAGCACCCCCGTCGCGCCGCCCGCGCCGCATCAAAATCCCCTGAAGATCGCGTTCGACGCGCTGTTCTCGGCGAGCCGCACGCGCGACTTCTGGTTGCTGTTCTTCAGCTTCTTCATTTGCGGCGCGAGTACGAACGGCTATGTGGGCACGCACCTCATCGCCATGTGCGGCGACTACGGCATGACCGAAGTGCAGGGCGCCTCGCTGCTCGCGACGATGGGCATTTTCGACCTGTTCGGCACGACACTCTCGGGCTGGCTCTCGGACCGCTTCAATAGCCGCTTGCTACTGTTCTGGTACTACGGGCTGCGCGGACTTTCGCTGATCTATTTGCCGCACGCGTTCGGCATCGACTTCTTTGGGCTGCCGATTTTCGCGGTATTCTACGGCCTCGACTGGATCGCGACGGTGCCGCCTACCGTGCGGCTCGCCACCGATGTCTTCGGCAAGGAGCGCGCGCCGATCGTGTTCGGCTGGGTCGTGGCGGGCCATCAGCTTGGCGCGGCGTTTGCGGCGTTCGGCGCGGGCCTGCTGCGCTCGAGCCTCGGCACCTATACGGTGGCGTCGATGATCTCGGGCGGCTTGTGTCTCGTGGCGTCGTTCCTCGTGCTGCGCATCAACCGCGGGCCGCGCGCCGTGGGCGTGCAAACGGCCTGACGAGGCGCCCGCCCACCGCGCCCACCGCGACTTTACAGCGCCGGTTCGCACTTTTTCGCACCCTGACGGGCGACGCGTGAGCGTCGCCCGTTGCGCTTGAGCGTATTTCACACGCTGCGGTTATTCTAGTGACCCCCGGGCAAGTCGCCCGCCACCCCAAGGACACACAAGGCATGACGAAGCACAAACCCGCACCGACAGCCGTGCCCATTCACGAACTCATCGCCGGCCGCTGGAGCCCGCGCGCCTATTCGAGCGAGCCGGTGAGCCGTGAGGCGCTGCACGCGGTGATCGAGGCGGCGCGCTGGGCGCCCTCGGGCTACAACTTGCAGCCGTGGCGCTTTATCGTGTTCGACCGCAGCGCCGACGAAATCGCGTTCAAGCGCGCATTCGCGACGCTCGTGCCGTTCAACCAGCAGTGGAATGCGCCGGCGCCGGTGCTGATCGCGGTAACGGCGCAAACGCTCAACGCGAAGGGCGAAGTGAATCGCACGGCGCAATACGATGCGGGCGCCGCGGCCATGTCGCTCGTGCTCCAGGCGCATGCGCTGGGTCTTGCGGCGCACCAGATGAGCGGTTTCGACGTGCAGGCATTCCGCACCGAATTCGCGCTGCCGAACGACGTGGAGCCGCTCTCGTTCATCTCGCTCGGCCACTATGGCGAACTCGAGAAGCTGGAGCCCGTGCTGCGCGACCGTGAAAAGGCGGAGCGCACGCGCTCGGCGGTGGGCGAGATCGCCTACGCGAACGCCTGGAAGCAGCCGTTCAAGGGCTGAGTCGGGGGAAGCCCCGCGCCCATCAGGGATTGCGAGCTTCAGCAAAAACGCGCGGCACGGCCCGCGCGTTTTTTTCTTGCGGGGCCGCATCATGGGCCCGCGGTTGCCCCGCGCCGCGCTTTCGTGCTACAAAGCCGATCCCCCCGACCTTTCCTCACTTGCGCGCGCTTTCACTGCGGCGCGCTCTTGCCATGACCAGCTTCTGCGCGATTGACTTCGGAACCTCCAATTCGGCGGTGGCGCTCCCGGCAGCGGCCGACGGCGCGATGCGCCTCGCGCCGGTGGAAGGCGCACACACCACCTTGCCCACGGCGGTGTTCTTCAACGTCGACGAGCACACGCGCGAATTCGGCCGTGCGGCGCTCGCGTCCTATATCGACGGCTTCGACGGCCGGCTGATGCGCTCGATGAAGAGCATCCTCGGCTCGCCGCTCGCCGAGAGCACGACCGACCTCGGCGACGGCAGCGCGATGCCCTATACCGAGATCATCACGATCTTTCTGGAGCACCTGAAGCGCAGCGCCGAGCGTTGCTCCGGTACGCCGATCACGCGCGCGGTGCTGGGCCGTCCGGTGTTCTTCGTCGATGAAGACCCGCGCGCCGACCGGCTCGCCCAGGACCAGCTCGAAGCCGCAGCGCGCCGTGTGGGCTTTCGCGAGATCGAGTTCCAGTACGAGCCGATCGCGGCGGCGTTCGACTACGAGTCGCGCCTCGCGCAAGAAGGGCTCGTGCTCGTCGCCGACATTGGCGGTGGTACGTCGGACTTCTCGCTCGTGCGCGTGGGGCCTGATCGGGCGACACGGCTCGAACGCAAGGACGACGTGCTCGCGCACCACGGCGTGCACGTGGCGGGTACCGACTTCGATCGCCGCGTCGAACTCGCGACCATCCTGCGCGAACTGGGCTACCAGTCGCTCGACCCCGAAGGCCGCGAGGTGCCGAACCGCATCTATTTCGATCTGGCGACGTGGCACCTCATCAACACGATCTACACGCCCAAGCGCGCAACCGAGCTGAAGCTCATGCGCCATCTTTACCCCGACACGCGCCATCACGACCGGCTGATGCGTGTGGTCGACGAGCGTCTGGGGCATGCGCTCACGGCGCGCGCCGAGGAGGCGAAGATCGGCGTTTCGGCGGGCGGAGAGACGATGATCGACCTCGAAGCCGTCGAGGCGGACTTGCGTCTGGCGTTCGGTGACACGCAACTCGTCGAGGCGGGTCGCGAGGAGACGCGGCGCATCGTGCAGGCCGCGCGTGAAACGGTGCAGGCGGCGGGTGTCGCGCCGGGGCAGGTGAGCGCGCTTTACTTCACGGGTGGCTCGACTGGCCTCTTGTTCCTGACGCAGGCGCTGGCAGAGGCGTTTCCGCAGTCGCAGGCCGTGTTCGGCGACCGTCTTGCCAGCGTGGCGACGGGACTGGGCATTCACGCACAGCGCTTATTCGTCTAACCGCGCGGGGCGCCTAAACCCCGTTGGAAAGCGCCAGACAAGAAAAAACCCCACCTTCCGGAAGAAGCGTGGGGTTTTTCGGTAAGCTTGCTAGTCAGGACCGCGCTGAAGCTGCGTTCAGATCCTAAAAGCCGTAGCAGACCAATGAGCGCAGTACTTAGACCGGCTTGATGTTGGCAGCTTGCTTGCCCTTCGGGCCCGTGCGGACTTCGAATTGAACCTTCTGGTTCTCTTGCAGCGTCTTGAAGCCGTCAACCTTGATTTCCGAGAAGTGCGCGAACAGATCTTCGCCGCCGCCGTCCGGAGTGATGAAGCCAAAGCCCTTTGCGTCATTGAACCACTTGACGGTACCGGTTTCCATATTACTTTCCTAAAAATGAATGAAGGCCGAAGCCCGAGAGGTGCACGAAAATCAAGGAAGGGGTATGGGACCAGCCGGAGTACCGTTGATGGGCGAACTACGAAAGACCAATTCACACTCGCCGCTTGAAATCCTGCCCGAACTTTATACGGCTAAATGCGAGGAAGGTCAACTAGGGGTCCCGGAAAGTTCCTATTTTTTTGCTACAGGGTCCAAATGAACCCTTACAAAGCTTGATAAGCAAATGACTTTTTTATATTAGGCGGGCGTTTTTGAAGCCCTTCCATGGTGCAACCGGTTAAACTACGCGCCGCGCGGAAGTTGCGCCTACAGGCGCAATCTTTCGTGTGGAGGTACGACAACCGCAGGAAACCCGCCCGCACAACAGACGGGATAGAGGCGGTGTCGCGCAGCTCTTGAAACAGGAGAAGACGTGAAAAGTTCTATTCAACGGAACATCGGCCCATTCGCGCTGATGTTCACCGGCCTCGGCTCAATCATCGGTTCGGGCTGGCTGTTCGGCGCGTGGAAGGCGGCGAAAATTGCAGGTCCGGCGGCCGTTTGCGCCTGGATTATCGGCGCTGTGGTCATTCTGGCTATCGCGCTCACCTACGCCGAACTCGGTGCGATGTTCCCGGAGTCGGGCGGGATGGTCCGTTACGCCCGCTACTCGCACGGGGCACTCGTGGGCTTCATCAGCGCGTGGGCCAACTGGATCGCCATTGTCTCGGTGATCCCGATCGAAGCCGAAGCCTCGATCCAGTACATGAGCACCTGGCCCTATACGTGGGCGCACGCGCTCTTCGTCGACGGGTCATTAACCCATTCAGGGCTCGGGCTCTCCGCGATACTCGTGATCATCTACTTCATGCTCAACTATTGGGGCGTGAAGCTGTTCGCGCGCGCCAACAGCGCGATCACGATCTTCAAGTTCATCATCCCGGGTCTGACGATCATTGGCCTGATGTCTGGAAGCTTCCACCATGAGAATTTCGGCGAAACGACCACGTTCGCGCCGTATGGCTGGTCGGCGGTGTTCACGGCGGTTGCCACAAGCGGCATCGTGTTCGCGTTCAACGGCTTCCAGAGCCCGATCAACCTCGCGGGCGAAGCGCGCAATCCCGCCAAGAGCGTGCCGTTCGCAGTGATCGGCTCGATCCTCTGCGCACTCGTGATCTACGTGCTGCTGCAGATCGCCTATATCGGCGCGGTCAATCCGGCCGACGTCGCGAAGGGCTGGAACACGTTCAACTTCAAGTCGCCGTTCGCGGAGCTCGCGATCGCGCTGAACCTGAACTGGCTCGCGATCCTGCTCTACGTCGACGCATTCGTGAGCCCGAGCGGCACCGGTACGACCTACATGGCGACGACCTCGCGCATGATCTACGCGATGGAGCGCAACAACACGATGCCGAAGATGTTCGGCAACGTGCACCCGTTCTACGGCGTGCCGCGTAACGCGATGTGGTTCAACCTGCTCGTCTCGTTCATCTTCATGTTCTTCTTCCGCGGTTGGAGTTCGCTCGCGGCGGTGATCTCGGTGGCGACGGTGATTTCGTACCTCACGGGTCCGATCAGCCTGATGGCGCTCAAGCGCGCCGCCTCGGAGATCGAGCGCCCGCTCTCCGTGCCGTTCATGAAAGTGATTGCGCCGTTCGCATTCGTCTGCGCGTCGATGATCCTGTACTGGGCGAAGTGGCCGCTGACCGGCGAAATCATTCTGCTGATGGTCGTCGCGCTGCCGGTGTACTTCTACTTCCAGCGCAAGCAAGGCTTTGAAGGTTGGGGCCAGGATCTGAAGGCCGCATGGTGGCTGTGTGCATATCTGCCGATCATGGCGCTCCTCTCGCTGATCGGCAGCAAGCAGTTCGGCGGCGCCGGTCTGCTGCCCTACGGCTGGGACATGCTGATCGTCGCGCTGATCGCGCTCGTGTTCTATTACTGGGGCGTGAATTCGGGCTACCGCTCGCCGTACCTCGCGGAACGCCAGGAGCACGACGAAGTCCTCGAGGGTATCGGCGCGCACTAAGTGTCGAACTAAGCGACGCGCAATACAAAAAGCCCGCCTGAAGCGATTCAGGCGGGCTTTTTTCCTTTAGAGCCAAAGCGGACGCGGCGGCTTTATTGCACGGCGCTGCCGAACACGTAGTTCGTCATCGCGAGCGCGCGCTGGTAGGTGCCGAGCGACTGCACCCCGAGCGTGTAGTCGTCGTCGGCTGCGCCGAGCGCCGCGAAGATGGGTAGCAGGTGCTCGTCGGTCGGGTGCATGAGCGCCGCATGCGGGGCGCGCTGGCGGTAGTCGAGCAACGCGTCGATGTCGCGCGCGGCGAGGTGATTCTCGAACCATTGTGTGAACTCGGCCACGCGCGGATCGGCGTCTTCCGGCCGCGCCGAGAAGTCCGCCTCGCGCAGGTTATGGGTGATCTGGCCGGAGCCGATCACCATCACGCCTTCGTCGCGCAGCGAGCGCAATGCACGGCCAAGCGCGAAGTGATGGGCGGCGTTGGCGCGCGGCTGGATCGAAAGCTGGGCGACGGGCACGTTCGCGTCGGGGAACATCAGCAGCATGGGCACCCACGCGCCATGGTCGAGGCCGTGCGCTTCCTCATCGACGGGAACGCCTTGCTCGCGCAGCAGCGCTGCTGCGCGCTGCGCCATCTCGGGCGCGCCCGGCGCGGGGTACTGGATCTCGTAGAGCGCGCGCGGAAAACCGTAGAAGTCGTGGATCGTTTCAGGCTGCGTGGCGGTGCTCACCACGGGGCGCATCGTGCCCCAATGCGCGGAGAGCATGAGCACCGACTGCGGACGCGGCAAATGCTCCGAGAGCACGGCGAAGCCGCCAGAAGGCAGCGACGGGTCGATCGGCAGCGTAGGAGCGCCGTGCGAGAGGAAAAGGGTAGGCGTGCGGGTGGTCATGATCGTGGGCTGACCGCGCGGAGCGGTCCGAAAGTATCGTATTGCGATCAATATAAGACCCTACCGTCGCGAATTAAACGGGGCGAAATGGAATTGATTGTGTCGCCGTTATTGATAATCGGCTCGGCGCGCGAAGATGCGGTCGGCGCTTATTGGTCCGTGCCGCGCAGCCCCGGCCAGGCGGGCGAAAGCGCGGGTCCGAGCGCGAACAGGTCGAGTACGCGCGCGACCGTGTGATCGACCATCTCGTCGATCGAAGCCGGCTGGTTGTAGAAGGCCGGCAGCGGCGGGAAGATCACGCCGCCCATTTCGGTCACGGCCGTCATGTTGCGCAGATGCGCGAGGTTGAACGGCGTTTCGCGCACGAGCAGCACGAGACGGCGGCGTTCCTTGAGCGTGACGTCGGCAGCGCGCGCGATCAGGTTGTCGGAGAGACCGTGGGCGACGCTCGCGAGCGTCTTCATCGAGCAGGGCGCGACGATCATGCCGTGGGTCGCGAACGAGCCCGAAGCGATGGTCGCGCCGACGTCGCGCACGGAATGCACGACATCGGCACGCGCGTGCAGATCGTCCTTGCTGAGCTGCAGTTCGTGCTGGATGTTGAGCCAGCCCGCCGCCGAAACGAGCAGATGCGTTTCGACGCCGCCCAGCCGCCGCAGCGTGTCGAGCATGCGCACGCCGTAGATCGCGCCCGTGGCCCCCGTGATCGCGACGATCAGCCGGCGTTTCGGCAGTTGTGCGATAGCGGACGAGGCAGGGGAGGCGGTATTCACGTCAGGCGGGAGTCGTAGCGTAGGCGAGGCGAGGTCGAAGCGAAGCCGAGGCGTGCACCGCCTCGTGAAAAAGCGCCGGCGTAGCGTGCCGCGCGCTCGGGACGGAACAGACGCAACGTCGTGCGCCCGATGCCGCCCCGTGGCTGGCAATTACGCCGCGGCGAAAAGCTGCTGCAGCTCGCCGTTTTGGTACATCTCCATCATGATGTCCGAGCCGCCGACGAACTCGCCCTTCACGTAGAGCTGCGGGATGGTCGGCCAGTTCGAGAATTCCTTGATGCCCTGGCGGACCGCGTCGTCCTCGAGCACGTTGACGGTCTTGAACTGATCGACGCCGCAGGCTTTCAGGATCTGCACCGCGCGACCCGAGAAGCCGCACATCGGGAACTGCGCGTTGCCCTTCATGAAGAGGACGACGGCGTTTTCGTCGACGATCTGCTTGATGCGTTGTTGGGTGTCCATGACTGACCTTGCGATTGAATTGATGCTGAATACGTTGGAATGCAGGATGAAATGATAGCGGATTTCGCCGGTGCGAGCCCGGCGTTACCGGGAGCGTTCCTGGCCGGCCGGCTGCGGCAGACAGCCCCCGCTGATGCGTTCGATCCCGGCCAGATCGCGCTCGGAGCGCACCTCCTTGAAACCGGCGTTTTCCAGCAACGCCCGAACAGCGGCCGCCTGGTCATAGCCGTGCTCCATCCAGAGCACGCCGCCCGGCGCGAGCCGGGCGGGTGCGCCCGCGACGATCGCGCGCAGGGCGGTGAGGCCGTCGGCTTCGTCGGTGAGCGCGCCGCGCGGCTCGAAGCGCAGGTCGCCTTGTTCCAGATGGGGATCGCCGCTCGCGATATACGGTGGATTGCTCACGATCGCCTCGAATCGCAGCGCCGGATCGAGTGTGTCGTACCAACTGCCCGCCACGAACGCGAGCGGGCCGCCGGGACGCTGCGCGTCGAGCAGCTTCGCGGCGTTGCGCGCAGCCACCTCGAGCGCGGCCGCCGAGCGATCGACGGCCCAGACGCGCGCATCGGAGCGTGCCGAGGCGAGCGCCACGGCAATCGTGCCGCTGCCGGTGCCGAGGTCGAGCACGCGCGGCTGTGCGACGCCTTCGAGCGCCGCGAGCGCCGTTTCCACCAGCAGCTCGGTATCGGGGCGCGGAATCAGCACGTCGGGCGTCACGTCGAAGTCGAGGCCGTAGAATTCGCGCGCGCCCACGAGCTGCGCGATCGGCTCGCCTTGCACGCGGCGCGCTTCGAGCGCGCGGTAAGCGTCCACGCGGGCCGCTTCGAGCGCCTGATCGCCGCGCGTGATGAGTTCGGTGCGGCGCCAGCCGAGTACGTGCATCAGCAGAATGCGCGCTTCGAGCGCGGACAGCGGCGTGGCGCGCAGCAGCGCCTCGGCGGTAACGGCTTCGCTCATGTCTGGTGCGCGTTTAATCCGCGTCGCCGAGCGAGGCGAGCTGCTCGGCCTGATGCTCGGAGACGAGCGCGCCGATCAGTTCGTCGAGGTCGCCGTCCATGATCGCTTCGAGGCGATAGAGCGTGAGATTGATGCGGTGATCGGTGAGTCGCCCCTGCGGGAAGTTGTAGGTGCGGATGCGCTCCGAGCGGTCGCCCGAGCCCACGAGGCTCTTGCGCGTAGCCGCTTCCTTGGCGTGCTGCTCCTGGTACTGCTTGTCCTTGATGCGCGCGGCGAGCACCTTGAGCGCGCGGTCCTTGTTCTTGTGCTGCGAGCGGTCGTCCTGGCATTCCACGACGATGCCGGTCGGAAGGTGCGTCACGCGCACGGCCGAATCGGTCTTGTTGATGTGCTGGCCGCCCGCGCCCGAGGCACGGAAGGTGTCGATGCGCAGGTCGGAGGGATTGATCTCCACTTCGCCGATTTCGTCGGCTTCCGGCATCACCGCGACCGTGCAGGCCGACGTGTGGATGCGGCCCTGCGTTTCGGTGGCGGGCACGCGCTGCACGCGATGGCCGCCCGACTCGAACTTGAGCTTCGAGTACGCCGCCTCGCCCGCAATGCGCACGATTACTTCCTTGTAGCCGCCCAGATCCGACTCGCTCGCCGACATCATCTCGATCTGCCAGCGGCTACGCTCCGCGTAGCGCAGGTACATGCGCAGCAGGTCGCCCGCGAAGAGGGCCGACTCGTCGCCGCCCGTGCCCGCGCGGATTTCGAGGAACACGTTGCGGTCGTCGTTGGGGTCCTTTGGCAGCAGCATCATCTGCAATTCGTGCTGGAGCTGCGCCATCCGCTCGCGCGCGGCTTTCACCTCTTCTTCGGCGAAGTCGCGCATCGAGGCGTCGGAGAGCAGGTCTTTCGCCGCGGCCTCATCGTCTTTTGCCTGACGCCACTGCCCGTAGTGCTCGACCACAGGCCCCAGCTCCGAATGCTCGCGTGTGAGCTTGCGGTATTGGTCGCGGTTCGAGGTCACGTCGGGACGGCTCAACAGGTCGTTCAGCTCGGCCAGGCGCGTAGTCAGCTGGTCGAGCTTCGATTGCATGCTCGTTTTCATCGGGCGGTGCGGAGCGGGCTCCGGATAGGACTGCGAGAGAGAAGAGGCGGGCGTGCGGCCCGGTCGTGCAGGGCACGCATGGCGCGCGCCCGAGCCCGAACGTCGCTAACGGTCCGAACTACCAGACGAGTCGGACGAGTCGGAAGAGCCGGAAGAGCCGGCGGAACGCGGCGAGACCGTGACGTCCGCCGCGGGCTGCGCGGCGTCGTCTGCCCGGACCGGCTGGCCGTGGCGGTAAAAGCCGCCCATCAGTTCGATGAGCGAGTCGCGCTGATCGCCGCTCGACGTGTTGAGCGCATGCGTCGGGCCGTGGATCAGCTTGTTGGTGAGCGCCTGCGACAGCGCTTCGAGCACGGCCGACGGGTCGTCGCCGCGCGAGAGCATCTTGCGGGCGCGTTCGAGCTCGGCGCGACGCAGCGCGTCGGCCTGGGTATGCATGTGGCGGATGACCGGCACGATGCTGCGCGAGTCGAGCCACTGCATGAAGTTCGCCACGCGCGACTCGATGATCGTCTCGGCCTGCGCGACCGCAGCCTGGCGCGAGGCATTGCCTTCGCGCACGATCGTGCCGAGATCGTCGACGGTATAGAGGAACACGTCTTCGAGTTGGGCGACTTCGGGCTCGATGTCGCGGGGCACCGCGAGGTCGACCATGAAGATGGGGCGATGACGGCGCGCCTTTACCGCGCGCTCCACAGCGCCGAGACCGATGATAGGCAGCGTGGACGCCGTGCACGAGACGATGATGTCGAACTCGTGCATGCGCGCGGGCAGATCGGAGAGCGGAATGGAGCGGCCGCCGAAACGCTCCGCAACATAGCGCCCGCGCTCGGCGGTGCGGTTTGCGACCACGAGTTCGCGCGGCTGCTGCGCGGCGAAGTGCGCGGCGCACAGCTCGATCATCTCGCCCGCGCCGATGAAGAGCACGCGCTGGTTGGCGATCTTGTCGAAGATGCGCTGCGCGAGGCGCACGGCGGCGGCGGCCATCGAAACCGACTGCGCGCCGATTTCGGTCGTGCTGCGCACTTCCTTCGCCACGGCGAAGGTGCGCTGGAACAACTGGTTCAAATAGGTGCCGAGCGCACCGGCCTCGGTCGCGGTGCGAACCGCAGTCTTCATCTGGCCGACGATCTGTGTCTCGCCCAGGACCATCGAATCGAGCCCCGAAGCCACCCGGAACGCATGACGCACCGCCTCGGACTGCGGCAGCGTATAGACGTGCGGCGCAAGTTCCTCTTCGCGGATGCCGTGGTAGTGCGAGAGCCAGCTCACGGCGGCGTCGCGCGAGCTTTGCGCGTCGGTCGCACAGTAGAGCTCGGTGCGGTTGCAGGTGGAGAGAATGGCGGCTTCCGGCGCGCTCAGCGAACGCTTGCCGGACCACGCTTCCTTGAACAGGGCGAGTGCGGGCTTGATCTGCTCGAGCGGAAACGCCACGCGTTCGCGCAAGGCGACGGGCGCGGTGTGGTGATTGATTCCGATCGTTAGAAGCTGCATACCATGGGGGCGAGATTTAGGCGGATATTATAACTTTTCCTCGCTTCCGACATTCGCGCCGACAGAGTCCGACACTCCGGTAGGTGATATGGGGAGTCTTTCGAGCTGGTAGCCAAAACCGTACAAAGTGGTCAAACGCCAGCCGTGCTCGGGCCAGAGCTGCAATTTGCTGCGCAGCCGGGAGGCGTGCGTGTCGAGCGTGCGCGACCGAACGTCGCGGGTCAAATGCCACACGGTTTCGAGGATGCGCGCCCGCGAAACGGGGCGCGATGCATTGGTGAAGAGCAGCAGCGCGAACCGGAATTCCTTGGGCGTGAGCGTGACGGTGTGACCCCGAAACGACGCTTCGTAGCGCCCGGAATCGAAGACGTAGTCCCCAAAGCCATGACGGGCTCGGTTGCGCGGCCGGCGCACGCCGGCGCGGCGCAGGAGCGCATCGATGCGCGCGAGCATTTCTGGGCCGCGCACGGGCTTGGCGATGCAGTCATCCGCGCCGGCCTGCAGGCTCGTGACGATTTCGCTTTCATGGGGCGCGAGCATTAGCGCGATGACGGGCAGACCCGGGAGCAGCTTGCGCACTTGGGGGATGAGGTCGTCGGCGCCGGCGTCGCCGCACCACCAGGCTGCGATCAGAAGGTCGAAGGTTTCGTCTTCGAGGGTTTCGAAAAGTTGCGCGCCAACCGGGAAGTGGTGGCATGCGTGCCCGCCCGCAATGAGCAGGCGGACGAGGATTTCGGCCTGACGGGCGTCGGGTTCGACAAGGGCGATTCGCATACGAGAGAGTGCGGCCGGGGCGGTCCGGACGCGCTTGCCTTGCGCAATCCTGCCCCCTACACTCAACCGCTACGCGGGAAGCGCCGAGCCGACCGTTTTCCAGATTTAAAAGAGACTAACCAGGTTACAAATGCTAGCTCTCGCGCTTCGGTGGTCCTATCGGACTTATCCGAAAACCTATCGGACAAGTCTTTAATGGGCTGGCCCGGTATCCTCATTCTTGGTCTGGTGGTGGGCTGTGCGGGATGGTGGCTCCATCCCTTGCGCCGTGCCGCACGTCACGGACTTGCGCTGGCGGTCGTGGCCGGCGTGCTCGGCGCGGCGCTCGCGAACGCGGCGGGCAGCGCGACCGGTCTTTTCTACGATGGCGAGTTGCTCCAGTGGCCGCTTTGCACGGCGCTCGCGCTCGTATTCGTAGGCGTGTGCGTGGCGCTGCGCGCGCGGCGGAGCTAGTCGCGCGCGGCCGGTCCTCCGAGGCGCAGCCTTTGACCGAACCCAGATCTTCCGCTTCGAATTCTTCGCAGGTGAAAACATGAACGCCCGACTCCCCGAAACATCCTCGATTCCCGAACGCATTGCCGCCCTGCGCGCTGCGATGACGCGCGCTGGCGTGGATGCCGCCCTCGTACCCTCCGCCGATCCGCATCTGTCCGAATACTTGCCGCGCCGCTGGCAGGGGCGCGAGTGGCTCTCGGGCTTCACCGGCTCGGTGGGCACACTCGTGGTGACGAAGGACTTCGCGGGCGTGTGGGTGGACAGCCGCTACTGGGTGCAGGCCGAGCAGCAGCTGGCCGGCACCGGCATCCAGCTCATGAAGATGATGGGCGGCCAGCAGAGCGCGCCGCACATTGACTGGCTCGCGCAGAACGTGAATGCGGGCGGCGCGGTGGCCGTGGATGGCGCGGTGCTCGGCGTAGCCTCGGCGCGCGCGCTGGCCGAGGCGCTCAAGGCGCGCGAGGTCGCGCTGCGCACGGACCTCGATCTGCTCGACGATGTCTGGCAAGGCCGCCCGTCGCTGCCGCTCGAGCCCGTGTACGAGCACGTCGCGCCGCACGCCGACACGAGCCGCGCCGGCAAGCTCGACCAGGTGCGCCGCGCGATGCTGGAGAAGGGCGCGCAGTGGCACTTCATCTCCACGCTCGACGACCTCGCCTGGCTCTTCAACCTGCGCGGCGCGGACGTGAACTACAACCCGGTGTTCGTCGCGCACGCGCTGATCGGGCCGGACGACGCGACGCTCTTCGTCGCCGACGGCAAGGTGAGCGAGGCGCTCGTGCAGTCGCTCGCGAAAGACGAGGTGCGCGTCGCGCCGTATGCCGAGGCCGCCGCCGCGCTCGCGGCGCTGCCCGCGAAGGCCGCGCTGCTCGTCGATCCGCGCCGCGTGACGTATGGTTTGCTGCAGGCGGTGTCGCCGGCGGTCAAGCTCGTGGAATCGGTTAATCCGAGCACATTCTTCAAGTCGCGCAAAACAGCGGCCGAAGCCGACCATGTGCGCGCGACCATGGAGCAGGACGGTGCGGCGCTTGCAGAGTTCTTCGCGTGGTTCGAGGCGGCGCTTGGCCGCGATGCCATCACCGAGCTGACCATCGACGAAAAGCTTTCCGCCGCGCGTGCGCGCCGCGCGGGCTTCAAGTCGCTCTCGTTCGCGACCATCGCGGGCTTCAACGCGAACGGCGCGATGCCGCACTACCGCGCCACGCCCGAGTCGCACAGCGTGATCGAAGGCAATGGTTTGCTGCTCATCGACTCGGGCGGCCAGTACCTCGACGGCACCACCGACATTACGCGCGTCGTGCCCGTGGGCACGCCGAGTGCGGAGCAAAAGCGCGATTTCACGCTCGTGCTCAAGGGCATGATGGCGCTCTCGCGCGCGAAGTTCCCACGCGGCATCCGCTCGCCGATGCTTGATGCCATTGCGCGCGCACCGATCTGGGAAGCGGGCGCGGACTACGGCCACGGCACGGGCCACGGCGTGGGCTACTTCCTGAACGTGCACGAAGGTCCGCAGGTCATTTCGCACTACGCGCCGGCCGAGCCCTGGACCGCGATGGAAGAGGGCATGATCACCTCGGTCGAGCCGGGCATCTACCGGCCGGGCAAGTGGGGCGTGCGTATCGAGAATCTCGTGCTCAACCAGCGCGCTGAAACCACCGAATTCGGCGACTTCCTCAGCTTCGAGACGCTCACGCTCTGCCCGATCGACACGCGTTGCATCGATCTCGCGCTCTTGCGTGCGGACGAGCGCGAGTGGCTCAATGCGTACCACCAGACGGTGCGCGTGCGCGTGGCGCCGCACGTGAGCGGCGAAGCGCTCGAGTGGCTCGAAAAGCGCACGCAGCCGATCTGATTTCCCCGGTATCCAGATAGCGATCAAGCGGAGCGAGAAGCGCATGACGATCAAGGCAGTGGTGTTCGATTTCGGCGGGGTGCTCGTGGACTGGAGTCCCGAGTATCTCTATCGCAAGCTGATTCCCGACGACGACGAGCGCCGCTGGTTTCTCACGCACGTCTGCAAGATGGACTGGGTGGTCCGCCAGGACGGCGGCGAGCCCATTGCCGTGGGCACTGAGGAACTGGTCGCGGCGTTTCCCGCGCACGAAGCGCTCATACGCGCGTTCTACGAGCGCTGGCACGAGATGATCGGCGGACTGCTCGCCGGGGGCGTCGCGACGTTCGAGCGCCTGGAGGCGGCGGGCATGCCGATCTTCGGCCTCACGAACTGGTCGGCCGAGACGTTTCCGTGGGCGTGGGAGCGCTTCGGCATCCTGCGGCGCTGCCGCGATATCGTCGTATCGGGCCGCGTGAAGCTCGTGAAGCCCGATCCGGAGATCTTCCACGAGATGTTCCGCCGCATCGAGGCACAGTTGCCGGGCGTGAAGGCCGAGGAACTCGTTTTCATCGACGACAACGCGGGCAACGCCGAAGCGGCCACGGCGCTCGGCTGGCATGGCGTGCACCACACGAGCAACGCCACCACCGACGCCAGGCTGCGCGAGCTCGGCCTGCCGGTCTAACCAGGCGGAAGTCGGCGCCCCGCGCGCTATTTCGAAGCGGGCGCCGGCGCCACCGGCTGCAGCAAGCTGCGCAGCGCGTCGGCGATACCCTTCGCGGTTTGCCCGGCGCCCTTCGCCATCCCTTCCGCGCTCACCCCGAGCGCCTGCGCGAAGCCTGCGCGCAACTCCGTCATCATGTTTTCGTTGAGCTTGAACTTCGGGTCGCGCAGGTTGCCGTCGAGCACGAAATGCAGCGTGATCTCGCCCTTGTGCGCCTTCAATGCGGCCACCGCCGCGCGCGTCGGGATCGACAGGAAGGTGTCCACCGCGTCGCCGCTTTCCGAGAGTTGCAGGTTGTGCAGCGTGACCGTGCCCGGCGCGTGCAGGTGATAGCCGCGTACGGTCGAGGTGAGATCGAGGTCGAGCGTGCCGCCCGTCACGTTGGCCTTCGCGCCGGCCTTTTTCAGCAGATAGGGATCGATCGTGCGCACATCCACGCCGCGCAGCGTCGTGTGGAGCTGCGAGTCCTTGTTCGCGATCTGCACCCAGCCGTTGAAGGTCATGCGTCCTGTGTGCTCCGGACCGACGACGTTGCCCACGACCGAAACGCGCGTCGGCTCCGTGAGCGCCGGCAGATGGACGTTGTCGACGCTCGCCTGCGCGCGGTTCACCGTGACGCGCCACGGCGGATTGCTAATCGCCCGGTCGTAGAAGTCGAATGTGCCGTTTTCGAAGCCGATATGGTCGATGACCTTTTCCTGCGGCAGGCCGCTTCCTCCCTGCGCGCCGCTCGTGGGCGTGGCGCTTTGCGTCATCTCTTCGCGCAGATTCGGCAGGAGCAGGATCGAGCCGCTTTCCCGGCGCAGCACCGTCATCGTGAAATCGCTCACGGTGACGTCGCGAATATGCACGCGGTGCGAGAGTAGCGCGCGCAAGTCGGGCGTGATCGTAATGCGCGCGGCGCGCAACGTGTCGGCAGTGGGCCAGTTGGGCGGCGGCTTCAGGCGCACGTCGGTGAGTTCGACGGATGAGAGATTGAACGCGACGTTGACGCTCGCGGCCGTGCCGACGGGCGCGAGCGCGCGCTCCACGTACGCCTTCGCCTCGCGCTGCAGCGCGTAGAGCGTGCCGAGCACCGCGAGCACGAGCAGCGCGACGACGATCGCCACGATGAGGAGAACACGGTTGCGCAGCGGTATCGCCATACGGCATTCCTCGCGGGAGCAGGGCAAAACTCAGGCCCCAGGTGACCCTAAACGTAGCGGCTTTCGAGCAACTGCCATGCCGCGCGTGCTTTCAGAGCGACAACGGCGGCCCGCGGGCCGCCGTTGTTTGCTATCGATCTCGCCTGATTAGCGGCTGATCGGCTTGTAGCGCAGACGCTTCGGACGCGCGGCTTCTTCACCAAGACGCTTGATCTTGTCGGCCTCGTACTCGTGATAGTTGCCGTCGAAGAACGTGACTTGCGAGTCGCCCTCGAACGCGAGGATGTGCGTGGCGATACGGTCGAGGAACCAGCGATCGTGCGAAATCACCATCACCGAGCCCGCGAATTCGAGCAGGGCGTCTTCGAGCGCGCGCAGCGTTTCGACGTCCAGATCGTTCGACGGTTCGTCGAGCAGCAGGACGTTGCCGCCCGAGATCAGCGTCTTGGCCAGATGCAGACGGCCACGCTCACCACCCGAGAGGTTGCCGACGATCTTCTGCTGATCGCCGCCCTTGAAGTTGAAGCGGCCGATGTACGCGCGCGAAGGCGTTTCGTACTTGCCCACGGTCAGCACGTCCGCGCCGCCCGAGATCTCTTCGAACACGGTCTTGCCGGCGACGAGCGCGTCGCGGCTCTGGTCCACGTAGGCGAGCTTGACGGTCGGGCCTTGCACGATTTCGCCCGAGTCCGGCTGCTCCTTGCCCGTGAGCATGCGGAAGAGAGTCGATTTACCGGCGCCGTTCGGCCCGATGATGCCGACGATCGCGCCCGCGGGAATCTTGAAGCTCAGGTCGTCGATGAGCAGACGGTCGCCATAAGACTTGCTGACGTTCTTGAACTCGATGACCTCGTTACCCAGGCGCTCGCCCGCCGGAATGAAGATTTCCTGCGTTTCGTTGCGCTTCTGGTACTCGAGGCTCGACAGTTCTTCGAAACGCGCGATACGCGCCTTCGACTTCGCCTGGCGGCCCTTCGGGTTCTGGCGCACCCACTCCAGTTCCTTCTTGATCGCCTTCTGGCGAGCGGATTCCGACGATTCTTCCTGCTTCAGGCGCTCTTCCTTCTGGTCGAGCCAGCTGGAGTAATTGCCCTTCCAGGGAATGCCGTGGCCGCGGTCGAGTTCGAGAATCCACTCGGCGGCGTTGTCGAGGAAGTAGCGGTCGTGGGTCACGGCGACCACGGTGCCCGGGAAGCGCGTGAGGAACTGCTCGAGCCACTCGACCGATTCGGCGTCGAGGTGGTTGGTCGGCTCGTCGAGCAGCAGCATGTCGGGTTTTTCGAGCAGCAGCTTGCACAGCGCGACGCGGCGCTTTTCACCGCCCGAGAGGTTGCCGATCTTCGCGTCCCAGGCCGGCAGGCGCAGTGCGTCGGCGGCGATTTCGATCTGTTGTTCCGCGCTGCCGTCGGTCGTCGCGAGGATCGCTTCGTACTTCGCCTGCTCGGCGGCCAGCGCGTCGAAGTCGGCGTCCGGCTCCGCGTAGGCGGCGTAGATCTCGTCGAGCTTCTTCTGCGCGTTGAACACGTCGCCCAGACCTTCCTCGACCGCTTCGCGCACGGTCTTTTCCGGATCGAGCTGCGGCTCCTGCGGCAGGTAGCCGATGTTCAGATTCGGCATCGGCGTGGCTTCGCCTTCGATGTCCTTGTCGACGCCGGCCATGATCTTGATGAGCGTGGACTTGCCCGAGCCGTTCAGGCCGAGCAGGCCGATCTTGGCGCCGGGGAAGAACGACAGCGAGATGTCCTTCAGGATCTGACGCTTGGGCGGCACGATCTTGCCGACCCGGTTCATGGTGAAGACGTATTGGGCCATAAGAGTGTCTCTGGAAACGGGAAGAAAAAGGTGTCGCTTACACGTTGAACAGGAAATTCATCACGTCGCCGTCGTGCACGACGTATTCCTTGCCTTCGGCGCGCATCTTGCCGGCTTCCTTCGCGCCGGTTTCGCCCTTGTACTGGATGTAGTCGTCGAACGCGATGGTCTGCGCGCGGATAAAGCCGCGCTCGAAGTCGGTGTGGATCGCGCCCGCGGCTTGCGGGGCCGTATCGCCGACATGGATCGTCCACGCGCGCACTTCCTTCACGCCCGCCGTGAAGTACGTCTGCAGGCCGAGCAACTTGAAGCCCGCGCGGATGACGCGGTCGAGGCCCGGCTCGTTCATGCCCATGTCGGCGAGGAACGCGATCTTGTCTTCATCGTCGAGATCGGCGATTTCCGCTTCGATCGCCGCGCACACGGCCACGACCGGCGAGCCCTCGGCTTCGGCGTGCTTGCGCACGGCGTCCAGGTACGGGTTGTTCTCGAAGCCGTCGTCCTTCACGTTCGCGACGTACATCGTCTTCTTTGCGGTGATCAGGCAGAAGGGCTTGAGGAGCGCCTGTTCGTCTTCGTTCAGGTCGAGCGCGCGCACGGGCAAGGCCAGGTCGAGCTGCGCACGCACTTTTTCGAGCACGGCGACGAGCTTCGCGGCTTCCTTGTCGTTGCCCGACTTGGCGGCCTTCGAATAGCGCGTGAGCGACTTTTCGACGGTGGCGAGGTCGGCGAGCGCGAGTTCGGTGTTGATGACTTCGATGTCGGAGAGCGGATCGACCTTGCCCGCCACGTGGATCACGTTTTCGTCTTCGAAGCAGCGCACGACGTGCGTAATCGCATCCGTTTCGCGGATGTTCGCGAGGAACTGGTTGCCGAGGCCTTCACCCTTGCTCGCGCCCGCGACCAGACCCGCGATGTCGACGAATTCGACCACGGCCGGCACGACGCGCTCGGGCTTGACGATTTCGGCAAGCGCCTTCAGGCGCTGATCGGGCACTTCGACCACGCCGACGTTGGGCTCGATCGTGCAGAACGGATAGTTTTCGGCCGCGATGCCCGCCTTGGTCAGCGCGTTGAAGAGGGTGGACTTGCCGACGTTAGGCAAGCCGACGATGCCGCATTGGAGGCTCATGTAAATCTCTGCATGTCAGGGTGGTGACGTGCGGCTCGCCGCGCGCGAAGCGCCCGGGGCCGGGCGTCTCGCGCAAGCGGAAGCGGCGGGCGGGGCGGCGCAGGTGGCACGTCGGGGGACGTGACGGGGAGTCACGAAAACCGTAATTGTAACCTCGTCCGGGTGAGGGTTAGCCGCGGGCGTCGCCGGGCCCCCGGGCGGTCTTCCTGCAACGCCTTGCTGCGCCGCAACACCGCGCCCGTCCGGCCCGGTCGCACAAGCGCTCGCGGCTATAATGCGCGCATGACTGCAAGCAACCAGACCTTTGATGTCGCCGTGATCGGCGGCGGGCTCGTCGGCAAGTCGGCGGCGCTGGCGCTGACCCAGAGCGGCCTGCGCGTGGCGCTGCTCGCGCAGCCGTGCGCGCCGCTGCCCGGGGGCGCCGTGTTCGACGCGCGCGTGTACGCCTTTTCGCGCAGCTCGCAGGCGCTATTCGAGCGGCTGCGGGTCTGGCAGGCCGCCGACGCCGCGCGCCTCACGCCCGTCTACGACATGCGGGTGTTCGGCGACGCCGCGGCGGAGCTGCACTTCTCGGCATACCAGGCGTCGGTTGCGCAGCTTGCTTGGATTGCCGAGTCGTCGGTCGTCGAGCGCGCGCTCGACGCCGCGCTGCACTTCCAGCCCAATCTCACGTGGATCGACACGCATGCACAGACGCTCGACGTGCAGCCCGACGCGGCCGTGATCGGCCTCGCCAATGGCCGCGCGATCGAAGCCGACCTCGCGATCGGCGCGGACGGCGCGCATTCGTGGGTGCGTGCGCAGATCGGCTCGAAGGTCGAGCGGCGCGATTACCGGCAAACCGGGGTGGTCGCCAATTTCCGGGCGGAAAAGCCGCACGGCGAAACGGCGTACCAGTGGTTCCGCGAGGGCGAGATCGTCGCCTTGCTGCCGCTGCCGGATCAGCACGTGTCGCTCGTCTGGTCGGCGCAGACCGAACATGCCGACGAACTGCTCAAGCTCGAACCGGAGCAGCTTGCCGCCGAAGTCGAGCGTGTCTCCCAAAGCCAGCTGGGCGCGCTCAAATGCGTCACCCCCGCGCGCGGCTTTCCGCTATCGCTGCAAACCGTCGACCAGCTCGTTGCGCCGCGCGTCGCCCTGGTTGGGGATGCCGCGCATCTGATTCACCCGCTTGCGGGCCAGGGTGTGAACCTCGGCTTGCGCGACGTTGCCGCGCTCGTCGATGTCGTCACGAAGAAAGAGGCGTTCCGCGATCTCGGCGACATCGTGCTGCTGCGCCGCTACGAACGCGGCCGCCGTGAGGACATCCAGAAGCTCGTCGTTGCCACCGACGGTCTGCAGCGGCTCTTCTCGTTCCCCGGCACCCTCGCTCGCGCAGTGCGCAATACAGGTATGGCATTCGTGGGCGCGCAGCCGCTGCTCAAGCGCTGGCTCGTGGCCTCGGCGCTCGGATAATATCCCCGGGCTTTATCGTTCATTTACCCCCCATTTGCCGCTCAAGCAGGCATTTCGGTTGCTTGAGGCCCGGTGCAGCTTAGAATGGGTGTATTGGCCGCGCCCGCAGCGCATGCCGCCCCGGCCATTCAACGGAACTCTGCGCGCGTCGCCCCTGCGCGGCGCGCCCGAATCAGGAATGCATCCCATGCAAACGCGTATTCGATTTGCCGCGCTCGTGATCGCGGTAGCCACCTCGGCGCTCGGCTGCTCGGCCCAGGCCGACCAAACCACCGACAAGATCAAGTCGGCGCTGCAGACGCGCCTCGGCATCGACGCCGGGGACATCAAGGGCATCACCAAAGCGCCCATGCCCGGCCTTTACGAGATCAACCTCGGCACGCAGATCGTCTACAGCGACGCCAACGGCGACTACGTGCTCAACGGCGAACTCATCGACACCAAGGCGCACCGCAATCTGACCGAGGCGCGCCTGAACGAAATCAACAAGGTCGATTTCGCGAAGCTGCCGCTCGAGAACGCGGTCAAGGTCGTGAAGGGCGACGGCAAGCGCAAGATGGCCGTGTTCTCCGACCCGAACTGCCCGTACTGCCATCAGCTCGAAAACACGCTGAAGTCCGTGGACAACGTGACGGTCTACACGTTCCTGTATCCGGTGCTCTCGCCTGATTCGACGGCGAAGGCCAAGCAGATCTGGTGCTCGTCCGACCGCGCGAAGGCGTGGGAGTCGTGGATGGTGGACCGCAAGGCACCCACGGCAGCCGGCACGTGCGACACGGCCGCCATTGACAGCAATCTCGCGCTCGGCCAGAAGATGAACGTGACCGGCACGCCCACCGTGATCCTCGCCGACGGCACGCGCCTGCCGGGCGCAGTCAGCGCCGACCGGCTCGAACGCGGACTGAACGGCGCTCACTGACGCCTCTCCCAAACCCGCCGGCCGCTTTCGCGGCCGGTGCTTTTTTTGCCCGGCGCTTTTTGTCCGTTTCTGTCTGCCGGGCATACTGAATTTGCAATCCGCGTCTGCTGACCGAATCTCTCACCGATCCCGCCGATGAAGCCGATCCGATACACCATCGTCCCGAAGAATCCCGCCGCGCATCTGTTCGAGGTGACGCTCACCGTGGAAGACCCCGCGCCGGACGGCCAACGCTTCATGCTGCCCGTCTGGATTCCGGGCAGTTACATGGTGCGCGAGTTCGCGCGCAACATCGTCACGCTGCGCGCTTTCAACGACGCGGGCCGCAAGGTGCGCGTGACGAAGACCGACAAGCACTCGTGGCAGGCCGCGCCCGTGAAGGGCGCGCTCACGCTGCGCTACGAGGTCTACGCGTGGGACCTGTCGGTGCGCGCGGCGCATCTCGACGACACGGTGGGCTTCTTCAACGGCACGAGCGTGTTTCTCGCGGCGCTCGGCCATGAGGAGGCGCAGCACGCGGTCGATATTCAGCGTCCGGACGGGCACGCGTACCGCCATTGGCGCGTGGGCACGGCGCTCACGGAGGCGCGCGGCACCAAGCGTTACGGCTTCGGCGAATACACGGCCACGAACTATGACGAACTGATCGATCATCCGGTCACGCTCGGCGAGTTCACGCTCGCGAGCTTCAAGGCACACGGCGTGCCGCACGACATCGTGATCGCTGGCCGCGTGGTCGCGCTCGACACCGAGCGTCTCGCCGCCGACCTGAAGAAGATCTGCGAGGCGCAGATCGCGCTGTTCGAGCCACGCACGAAGCGCGCGCCAATGGAGCGCTACGTGTTCATGACGCAGGCCGTGAGCGACGGTTACGGTGGCCTCGAGCATCGCGCATCGACGGCGCTTATCTGCAATCGCACCGATCTGCCGGTGAAGGGCAAGCCGGAGACGTCGGACGGCTATCGCACCTATCTCGGTCTGTGCAGCCACGAATACTTCCACACCTGGAACGTGAAGCGCATCAAGCCCGCGGCGTTCGTGCCGTATGACCTCACGCGCGAGGACTATACGTCGCTGCTGTGGCTGTTCGAGGGCTTCACGTCGTACTACGACGACCTCATGCTCGTGCGCAGCGGGCTCATTTCCGCAGATGAATACTTCGGCCTGCTCGGCAAGACGATCGCCGGCGTGCTGCGCGGGGCAGGACGCCTGAAGCAGAGCGTCGCGGAAAGCTCGTTCGACGCGTGGGTGAAGTACTACCGCCAGGACGAGAACGCGTCGAATGCGATCGTAAGCTACTACACCAAGGGCTCGCTCGTGGCGCTTTCGTTCGACCTCGCGATTCGCGCGCAGACGAACGGCCGCAAATCGCTCGACGACGTCATGCGCCTCCTGTGGCAGCGCTATGGGCGCGACTTCTATCGCGGCAAGCCGGTGGGCGTGGGCGAGGACGATGTCGAGGCGCTGATTGCCGAGGCGACGGGCGTGGAACTGGGCGCGCTCTTTAGCGACGCCGTGCGCGGCACGCGCGACCTGCCGCTCGCGGCGCTGTTCGAGCCGTTCGGCGTGACGCTCGATGGGGAGCCTGAGCGCGGCGCGAGGCCGTCGCTCGGCGCGCGGCTGCGTGGCGGCGCCGAAGCGACGCTTGCCGTGGTCTACGAAGGCGGCGCGGCCCAGAAGGCGGGGCTTTCGGCTGGCGACGCGCTTGTAGCGCTCGACGGCCTGCGCGTGACGGGTTCGAATCTCGACGCGCTGCTCTCGCGCTACCAGCCGGGTACGAAGGTCGATATCCACGCGTTCCGCCGCGACGAGCTTCGTGTGGCGCGTCTGACCCTCGACATGCCCGAAGTCGCGCGCTACAAGCTCGCGGCCTCCGACAAGCGTGCGCCCGCGCGCGGCTTGCGCGAGCGCTGGCTGGCGGCGTAAGCCGCGGGGCGGGGCGCGGCGGCACCAAAAACGGCGTGGGTGATTGATCCCGCGCCGTTTTTTCATGCGGGCGATTGTTCTATCACTGCAACAATCCGTCATCGGCGGACTACTTTTTCGGGGCGCGGTAAATAAACACAATGGCTTCACTCGCGCAACGTTGCGCAACTGAGACCCGAAGGAGCCACCATGACCACCATCCTGCAAATCAATTCCGCCGCCCGCTCGCAAGGCGCCCAATCGACGCTGCTCGTCAACGAATTGACGGCCAGGCTGCAACAATCGAATCCGGGCGCGCAAATCGTCACGCGTGACCTGCAAGCCGATCCGCTGCCGCACCTCGACGACGCCGTGCTCGGCGCGTTCTTCACTCCGGCCGAGCAGCGCACGCCGGAGCAGCAGGCCATCGCCGCACGCAGCGAAGCGCTGATCGCGGAACTGCAGGCAGCAGACGTCATCGTGATCGGTGCGCCGATGTACAACTTCGGCGTCTCGTCGCAACTCAAGACGTACTTCGACTGGATCGCGCGTGCCGGCATCACGTTCCGCTACACCGCGAATGGCCCCGAAGGTCTCGTGAACGGCAAGAAGGTGCATGTCGTTTCGGCACGCGGCGGCAAGTATCAAGGCACCCCGCACGACAGCCAGACGCCGTACCTGAAGTCGTTCCTCGGCTTCCTCGGCATGACCGACGTGAACTTCATCTACGCCGAAGGCCTGAACATGGGCCCGGACGCGGCAAACGCAGCGCTCGCGGGCGCGCGTGAGGCGATCGCTGCAGCGTAAAGTTCGCGATTGACGGCTGTTTGACGGCTGTAAAAGCAAAAACGCCACGAGAGCGATCTCGTGGCGTTTTTCATTGCGCGTCGCGCCGCGAGGCTCAAGCGAGCACGAGGCCTTCCTCCGGCAAACGCCAGTCGATCGGCTGGCGGCCGTGCGCCTGCAGATAGCCGTTGGCCTGCGCAAAATGCCCGCAGCCGAGAAAGCCGCGATGCGCGGAAAGCGGCGACGGATGCGGCGCTTCCAGCACGCAATGCGCACCCGAGAGCAGCGCGCGCTTGTTCTGCGCGTGCGCGCCCCATAGCATGAACACGAGGTTCTCGTGGCGCGCAGCGAGTTCCTGGATCAGTGTGTCGGTGCAGCGCTCCCAGCCGCGCTTCGCGTGGCTCGCAGCGCTCGCGCGCTCGACGGTCAGCACCGTGTTCAGCAGCAGCACGCCCTGGAGCGCCCAGGCGTCGAGACAGCCGTGCGCCGGCGCTTGAATGCCGAGGCTCGCCGCGATCTCCTTGAAGATGTTGCGCAGCGAAGGCGGCGGGCGCACCGAGGGTGGCACCGAGAACGCCAGGCCGTGCGCCTGCGGCGTGCCCCGATCGTCGCCGTGGTACGGGTCCTGGCCGAGGATCACGACCTTCACGTCGTCGGGCGAGGTGAGGCGCAGCGCGCGGAACACGTCTGCGGGATAGACGGTCTTGCCAGCGGCGCGCTCGTCGTCGACGAAGCGGCACAGCGGCGCGTAGGCGTCGCTCGCGATGAAAGGCGCGAGCAGCTCGCGCCAGGCGGCGGGCAGCGCATCGAACTGGTCTTCGAGGCGAGTGGTGTCGATTGCGGCCTGGGGCATGGCGGGTTGGTTGGACATGGCGGGGGCGGACATAACGCCGTGCGTGCGCTCGGGCGCCGGGAATTCGTTGGCGCCGAAAAGCGAGAAGATCGTGATCTGACGCGGGTCGACTTCGGGCAGCGGCGGCTCGTCGAGCGTGGCTTGCGCCGTGTCGGACAGATCGTCGTCGAACAGCGAGGCTTGCACCGGCATCGCGACGCGCGGGCGTTTCGTGGAGGTCATGGGCGGCAAGTGTCGCAGCAATTGCGTGGCGATTCAATCCGGCGCGCCCGACAGGGCGGCCTTTTGCGGCATCGGTGCCGATGTTGCAACTAACAGCGCCATTTTCGAGCTTTTCTCGAGTGATTGGGCGCTTTTGCGCGGCGCTCCGAAGACGCGCCGCTTCGTTCTCAGCCTTCGCGCAGCTTGTATCCGCGCTGGGCCTTGCTGATGTCGTCCGGCGCGAGGCCTGGCAGCGCCTGCGTGAGTTCCGCGGCGAGCGTGTGCAACGCCGCTTCGTCGCCCGACTTCAGTTCGAGTTCGATTTCGCAGATGGGTGCGCGCCGCGTTTCGCCGTTCACTTCCGCGATGACTTCGCCCTGATCGATGGCCGCTTCCACTTGCGCGCCGTCGACTTCGAGCGTCCACAGCGTGCGCGTGAAGTCGGTGCGAAAGAGGGGGATCAGGTTCGCGGCGGCATCCGAGAGCGCCGTCGAAACACCGGCTTCGTCGCACTCATGTAGCAGCTTGTCGATTTCAAGCGCTTCGCCCGCCACCGGCATTTCCCACTCGTGCCGTGCGTGCAGCCCGTTTTGCGCCACACCCACAGTTTTGAACGTCTGCAGCCAGCCTTCGGGCGCGCGGCGCAGGCGCAGCGCGCTCTTTGCGCGGGCGAGCGCAAGCGCCGGCGTGTCGAAGTAGATGTTCTCGAGCCTGATGGCGCGACCCGGCTTACCGGCGCGCGTCTCGAAGAGACGCAGCGCCACGTCCACCTGGTCGCGCGGCAGCGCGAGCTTGATTTCGCGTTCGATACCCATCGTGCCGCGCGATCAGAAGAACATGCGGGCGAGTTCCGCGCCCGGCTGGTCGGCGCGCATGAACGCCTCGCCCACGAGGAACGTGTGCACGGAAAGCGCGCGCATTTTCTCGACGTCCGCACGCGAGAGAATGCCCGACTCGGTCACGACGATGCGGTCTTCAGGCACATCGTCGAGCATGCCGATGGTCGTATCCAGCGTCGTTTCGAACGTGCGCAGATTGCGATTGTTGATGCCGATGAGCGGCGTCTTCAGCGTGAGCGCGTGCGTGAGTTCTTCACGGTCATGCACTTCGACGAGCACCGCAAGGCCGAGCGAATGCGCAAGCGCTTCGAGGTCGCGCATTTCGCCGGGCTGGAGGGCGGCGGCGATCAGCAGGATCGCGTCGGCGCCCATCGCGCGGGCTTCGACGATCTGGTACGGATCGACAATGAAGTCCTTGCGCAGCACCGGCAGATCGCACGCGGCGCGCGCGCCTTCGAGGTACGCGGCGCTGCCCTGGAAGAACTGTACGTCGGTGAGCACGGAGAGACAGGCCGCGCCGCCCTCGGCGTACGAGCGCGCGATTTCGGCGGGCTGGAAGTTTTCGCGCAGCACGCCCTTCGACGGACTAGCCTTCTTCACTTCGGCGATCACGGCGGCCTGGCCGTTGTCGTGCTTCGCGCGCAATGCGCCGACGAAATCGCGCAGGTCACGCGTGCTCGCCTGCAGACGCAATTCTTCGAGCGGGGCGCTCTGCTCGGCGGCGCGCACTTCTTCGCGCTTGACCGCGATGATCTTTTCGAGGATGTCACTCATGATGTTCGGAGGCAAAAAACGGTGCTGGATCAGCGTTTGAACTGTTGCGTGAAGCGTACCAGTTCGTCGACTTTGGCGCGCGCGCGCCCGCTTGCGAGAGTCTCGCGCGCGAGCGTGATGCCTTCTGCGATCGAGTCCACCACGTTCGCCGAGTAGAGCGCGGTGCCCGCGTTCAGCGCGACGATCTCGCGCGCGGTGCCAGCCTCGTTCGATAGCGCGCCGAGCATCATCGCCTTCGACTCGTCGGCGTTTTCGACCTTGAGCGAACGGTTCGACACCATCTGCATGCCGAAGTCTTCGGGGTGAATCTCGTACTCGCGAATCTGGCCGTCCTTCAGTTCGCCGACGAGCGTGGCCGCACCGAGCGAGACTTCGTCCATGCCGTCCTTGCCGTACACGACGCACACGTGTTTTGCGCCGAGACGCTCCATCACGCGCACCTGAATGCCGACGAGGTCCGGATGAAACACGCCCATCAACTGATTGGGCGCGCCGGCCGGATTCGTGAGCGGCCCGAGGATGTTGAAGATCGTGCGCACGCCCAACTCGCGGCGCACGGCGGCGATGTTCTTCATCGCGGGATGGTGGTTGGGCGCGAACATGAAGCCCATGCCCGTTTCGGCGATCGAGGCCGCCACCTGGTCCGGCTGCAGGTCGATGTTCACGCCGAGCGCTTCGAGCACGTCCGCGCTGCCCGACTTGCTGGAGACGCCTCGGTTGCCGTGCTTCGCGACCTTCGCGCCGGCAGCCGCGACCACGAACATCGAAGCAGTGGAAATGTTGAAGGTGTGCGAGCCATCGCCGCCGGTGCCGACGATGTCGATGAAGTTCGAGTTGTCCTGCACCTCAACGTGATTCGCGAATTCGCGCATCACCGTCGCGGCGGCGGTGATCTCGCCGATGGTTTCCTTCTTCACGCGCAGGCCGGTGAGGATGGCCGCCGATTGCACGGGCGAGAGCTCGCCGCGCATGATCAGGCGCATGAGGTGCAGCATCTCGTCGTGAAAAATCTCGCGGTGCTCGATCGTGCGTTGCAGCGCTTCTTGCGGGGTAATCATGATGGTTGCCTCGGGGTTAAGCGCTCTTGGTTTGCTTCAGGAAATTCTCGAACAGCGCGTGGCCGTGCTCCGAGAGAATCGATTCCGGATGGAACTGCACGCCTTCCACCGCAAGCTCGCGGTGACGCACGCCCATGATTTCGCCGTCGTCGGTCCAGGCCGACACTTCGAGACAGTCCGGCAGCGACTCGCGCTCGATGGCGAGCGAGTGATAGCGCGTGACGTTGAAGTGCTTCGGCAGGTCGGCGAACACGCCTTTGCAGTCGGTTTCGATCTGGCTGACCTTGCCGTGCATGATGGTCTTCGCACGCACGACGCGCCCGCCGAACGCTTCGCCAATCGCCTGATGGCCGAGGCACACGCCGAGAATCGGCGTCTTGCCTGCAAATTCGCGCAGCACGTCGAGCGTGATGCCGGCGTGCTGCGGGTTGCTCGGTCCGGGCGAGAGGCAGATGCGCGCGGGGTTGAGCTTCGCGATTTCGTCGATGCTGATTTCGTCGTTGCGATACGTGTGAACGTCTTCGCCGAGCTCGCCGAAGTACTGGACGATGTTGTAGGTAAACGAATCGTAATTGTCGATCATGAGCAACATGGTCTTTTCTCCGCTCAGAAGTCGCTGTCGAGGCCGTCCTGCACCTGCTCGGCGGCGCGCAGCACGGCGCGCGCCTTGTTCTCGGTTTCCTGCCATTCGGATTCGGGCACCGAATCCGCAACCACGCCCGCGGCGGCCTGCACATACAGATTGCCGTTGTGGATGAGGCCGGTGCGGATCGCGATCGCGAGGTCCATCTCGCCGTTGAACGAGAGATAGCCGACCGCGCCGCCATAGAGGCCGCGCTTCACCGGCTCCAGTTCGTCGATCAGTTCCATCGCGCGAACCTTCGGCGCCCCCGAGAGCGTGCCGGCTGGGAACGTGGCGCGCAGCACGTCGAAGTTGTTCATGCCGGGCTTAAGCTTGCCTTCCACCGAGCTCACGATGTGCTGCACGTGCGAGTACTTCTCGATGATCATCTTGTCGGTCACCGTAACCGAGCCGATCTCGGCGATACGGCCCACGTCGTTGCGCGCGAGGTCGATCAGCATGACGTGCTCGGCGATTTCCTTCGGGTCGTTGAGCAGTTCGGTTGCGAGTTCGGCGTCGCGCTCGGGCGTGTTGCCGCGCGGCCGTGTGCCCGCGAGCGGGCGGATCGTCACGATGCGGTCTTCGCCGCGCTTCTCCTGGCGCACCAGAATCTCCGGCGACGCGCCCACCACGTGGAATTCACCGAAGTTGTAGTAGTACATGTACGGCGACGGGTTGAGCGAGCGCAGCGCACGGTAGAGCGAAAGCGGATTGTCGCGATACGGCTTGGTGAGGCGCTGGCCCACTTGCACCTGCATCAACTCGCCCGCGGCGATGTATTCCTTCGCCTTGCGCACGGCGGCGAGGTAGTCGTCCTTCTTGAATTCGCGGAACGTTTCGGTGCGCACGCTCGCCGAAGTCACCGGCGGCTGCACCGTGGTGCGCAGGCGCTGCTTGAGTTCGCGCAGGCGATGTTTGGCCTTGGTGTAGGCCTCGGGCGTTTGCGGATCGGCGTAGACGATGAGATACAGCTTGCCCGCGAGATTGTCGATGACCGCGACTTCTTCGGTCAGCAGCAACTGGATGTCGGGCAGGCCGAGGTCGTCGGTCGGGCAGGTATCGGCGAGCTTCTTCTCGATGTAGCGCACCGCGTCGTAGCCGAAGTAGCCCGCGAGACCGCCGCAGAAGCGCGGCAGGCCCGGACGCTGCGCGACCTTGAAGCGCGCCTGGTACGTCGCGATGAATTCGAGCGGATCGCTGTCATGCGTCTCGATCACCTGGCCGTCGCGCACGACCTCCGAAACGCCGTTGCGCGTGCGGATCAGCGAGCGCGCCGGCAGGCCGATGAACGAGTAGCGCCCGAAGCGCTCGCCGCCCACCACGGACTCCAGCAGGAAAGAATTGGCGCCGCCGCGCTCGGGCTGCGCGAGCTTGAGATACAGCGAGAGCGGCGTTTCGAGATCGGCGAGCGCTTCGGCGATCAGCGGGATACGGTTGTAGCCCTCGTTGGCGAGGGACTGAAATTCGAGTTCGGTCATGTTCCGATCCTGTTCGTGCTGCCGGTCGCGGCGGGTGCGGGCCCAGTGCGGCTCAAAACGGGGCGCGCGGTGAGCGCGAGGCGTTTGTTTTTGAGTGCTTGATGGCCGCTGGCGCTCGCTCGTGCGGCCCGAGGTCGCGCTCATGATCAAGCGCTTGCCGGGCCGGCGTGCAGTACATCGACGGAAGGTGAGGCGTAGCCGCTCGCGCCTCGCGCCCCTCGCCGCGAACGGCGAAACGACACGCAAGGACAACGAAAGCCAACGGCCAGACCAGCCGACGGGTTACTGCAACAGTTTAGAGTCGAGACACGCGCGAGTGCGCAGCGAAGTAAAAAACGGTGCCGAAGACAATCTTCAGCGAACCTCGGGTGAGGTTAGCGCGACCAGCGACGCCAGGGCCAGGCTCCCCGGTCGATCGTGCTCAGACTCCGTTTTTTATTCAGAAACATGAGGATAGTTGACGTTCAGTTGAGAACTTAAGTCAGATCATTGTGCGCTGCGACCGCCTTGGCGGCGTCGAACAGCGAGGCAACTATACCATCCGATTCAATTTTTTGTACAGGTTGGCCGTGGTTGTAGCCGTAGGGCACCGTGAGCGTGGCCATGCCGGCCGCGCGGCCCGCAATCGCATCGTTCTCCGAATCGCCGATCGCAACCGCCGCCGCGGGCTTCACGCCCAGGCGCTCGCAGGCGGTGAGCATCGGCAGCGGGTCGGGCTTCTTCTTCGCTAGGCTGTCGCCGCCGATCACCACTTCGAAGTAGTGCGCGAGGCCATATTGCTGCAAAAGCTCGACCGCGAAGCGGTGCGGCTTGTTGGTCACGCACGCGAGCTTGATGCCCTGGTCGCGCAGTGCGGCGAGGCCCGCTTCGACGTCCGGGTACAGATGCGTGTGGCGGCCGTTGATCTTCGCGTACTCATCCTGGTAGAGCGCGAGCGCTTCGTCAAAGCGCGCCTCCACGTTGCCCGCGGGAAAGCGCGGCGCGAGCACGCTGCGGATCAGGTGCTCCGAGCCCTTGCCCACGTAGCCCATCACTTCCTCGCGCGTGGTTTCCTCGGCGTCGAGCTGCGCGAGCATGCCGTTCAGGCCGGCGGCGAAGTCGTCTGCGGTGTCGACCATCGTGCCGTCGAGGTCGATCAGCGCCGCTTCGATGCGCGGCGCGGTGAACTTGATCGGGGCGTTCATTTTGCGTTTGCAGCGCTTGTTGCGGTCGCGAGGTGCGCGCGCATCTCGTCGATCACGGTCTTGTAGTCATGCTTGCCGAAGATCGCCGAGCCGGCCACGAAGGTGTCCGCGCCAGCCGCCGCGATTTCGGCGATGTTGTCGACCTTCACGCCGCCGTCCACTTCGAGGTGGATTTCGCGGCCCGTGCGCGCCGTGTAGGCGTCGATCTTCGCGCGCGCCTCGCGCAGCTTGTTGAGCGCCTCGGGAATGAACGACTGGCCACCGAAGCCCGGATTCACCGACATGATGAGCACGAGATCGAGCTTGTCCATCACGTGGTCGAGGTAGTTCAGCGGCGTGGCCGGGTTGAACACGAGGCCCGCCTTGCAGCCGTGGTCACGGATCAGCGAGAGCGTGCGGTCGATGTGGTCCGAGCCTTCCGGGTGGAAGCTGATGAGGTTCGCGCCGGCCTTGGCGAAGTCGGGCACGATACGGTCGACCGGGCGCACCATCAAATGCACGTCGATGGGCACGCTCACGTGCGGGCGGATCGCCTCGCACACCAGCGGGCCGATGGTGAGGTTCGGCACGTAATGGTTATCCATCACGTCGAAGTGGATCCAGTCGGCGCCGGCAGCGACGACGTTGCGGACTTCCTCGCCAAGACGCGCGAAGTCGGCGGAGAGAATGCTGGGGGCGATGCGGAATTGCGTCATGGCGGCCATCGAAAAACTGTCGGAAAACCGTATTTTACCGTCAGTAGGAGAGCGTTTCGCGGCGGGCGTCACGGACCGCGCCGGGTTGCGGGTGTCCGTTGCATCAAGCAGAATGCGAAACGATGTGCCGCGCCTCGCGGCGCGCTCGCGAGCGCGCCGCGCGGGCGTCTCAGTCAACGGACTCAGCAGCCGCACCCGGGCGAATGGAACAAGGATGAGCCAGTACGAATTCAGCGTGACGTCGCAGGTGCGCTACCTGCCCGAAGAATCGGATCCGGAGCGCCGGCAATATGCCTTCGCGTACACGCTGACCATTCGCAATACCGGTCAGGTGAGCGCACAGCTGATCGCGCGCCACTGGGTGATCACGGACAGCGAAAATTACGTGCAGGAAGTGAAGGGGCTGGGCGTGGTCGGCCATCAGCCGCTTCTGAAGCCGGGCGAGCAGTTCGAGTACACGAGCTGGGCCGTGATCGCGACCCCGGTGGGCACCATGCGCGGCGAGTACTTCTGTGTGGCCGAGGACGCCGAGCGCTTCGAGGCGCCCGTGCCCGAGTTCGTGCTGCGCATGCCGCGCACGCTGCATTGAAGTGACGTGATTGAACTGCGGGGATTGAACTGCCGCGAGAATTCGGGGTCTGCTAGTCCTGACGGCGATCGTCGCGCGAGGCTTGCTTCTTCCTGCCCGACGCGGTCCACACAACGATGAAAATCAGCAGGAACAGCGCAAGGAGCGCTTCCAGACCAAACATGAGCATCGGGTATTCGTCGAGCAGTTCTGACATGGCGGCATCCATCGAGAGCCAATATTGTAGGCGTGATTTTGACGTCGATTCTGGTCTCGATGTCCCGGTGATGCCGGGATTCACAAAGGTGCGATATTGCGCGGGGGCCGCGCTTCGGCGAGGGGGTGTCCGGTTAGGCGGCTGGTTGGGCGCTGTTTCGCTGGCGGCTTTGCTTGCCGCATGCGGTGGCCCGAGCTACGTGCACAACGCGCCGCCCAAGGGTGCGCCCACGCTGCCCTCGCAGCTCGCCGCGCAACGTCTCACGCCGGTCGCCTGGCAGCAGGTGCCGGGCTGGCAGGATGACTCGCTGATCGGCGTGACCGCGGCGCTGCGCGCGAACTGCACGCGCCTCGCGCGGGATCCTCGCTGGCAGCGCGCGTGCTCTGCAGCCTCGCAGCTCGACGACCTGGACGCGTCGAGCGCACGCGCATTCTTCGAAATGTATTTCACGCCCTATCAGTTCGCCAACAACGACGGCACGCTCGACGGCCTCGTGACCGGCTACTACGAACCGCTACTGCATGGTTCGCGCACGCGTCACGGCATCTATCAGACCGCGCTGTATCGCTGGCCGTCCGGCAATCGTCCGGGTACCGCAATGCCGCCGCGCGCGCAGCTCGAACGTTCGGGCGTGCTGGGCGGCAACGAACTCGTGTGGGTGGACGATCCAATCGAAGCGTTCTTCCTCCAGGTGCAAGGCTCCGGGCGCGTCGTGATGGAAGACGGCAGCGTGATGCGCGTGGGCTTTGGCGGCACCAACAACCAGCCGTACAAGTCGATCGGGCGCTGGCTGCTCGACCGCGGCGAACTTACGTCCGCGCAGGCGACCATGCAGGGCATCAAGGCATGGGCACGCGCGAACCCGACGCGCGTGGACGCGCTCCTCGACACCAATCCGCGCTTCGTGTTTTTCCGCGAGATGGCGGGCTCCGAAGGCGACGCGCAGGGCGGCGCGGATGGCCCGATCGGTGCGCTCGGCGTGCCGCTCACGCCGGAACGCTCAATTGCCGTCGATCCGTCGTCGATTCCGCTTGGCACGCCGGTGTTTCTTCAGACCACGCGCCCGCTCACGAATACGCCGCTCAACCGGCTCGTGTTCGCGCAAGACACGGGCACGGCGATCAAGGGCGGCGTGCGCGCCGACTACTTCTGGGGACTTGGCGACGACGCTGGCGATCTGGCCGGCAAGATGAAGCAGGGCGGCCGCATGTGGCTGCTGTTCCCGAATTCCTGATCGTAGTGGCGCTTGCGCTGTACACGTGAAGCGAAAAAGCCGGCGCTTGCCGGCTTTTTCTTTTGCTACGCGTTGCGGGCCGCTGCTACTTCGGCCGCTTGTCGATGACTCGCCTGGCCTTGCCAACAGAGCGCTCGATGCCGTTCACTTCCAGCACGTTCACCTTGCACGTCACGCCGATGAGCGCCTTGATGTCGTAAGCGAGCGCCTTGCTTGCCGCGTCGAGTGCGCCGTAGTCGGGTGCGGCTTCCGGGCACGGTTCGCAGTTGAGCGACATCACGTCCATCGGACCTTCCTTCGTCAGGATGATCTGATAGTGCGGTGCGAGCGCCGGCTGCTTCAGCAGCAGTTCCTCGATCTGCGTGGGAAACACGTTCACGCCGCGGATGATCAACATGTCGTCCGAGCGGCCCGTGATCTTTTCCATGCGGCGCATGGTGCGCGCCGTACCTGGCAGGAGACGCGTGAGGTCGCGCGTGCGGTAACGGACGATGGGCAGCGCTTCCTTCGTGAGCGAGGTGAAGACGAGCTCGCCCAATTCGCCATCGGGCAGCACTTCGCCGGTTTCCGGGTCGATGATCTCGGGGTAGAAGTGGTCTTCCCAGATCGTCGGGCCGTCTTTCGTCTCCGCGCACTCCGAGGCGACGCCCGGGCCCATCACTTCCGAAAGACCGTAGATGTCGACGGCCGTGATGCCCATGCGCTGCTCGATGGCCTTGCGCATTTCATTGGTCCACGGCTCCGCGCCGAAGATGCCAATGCGCAACGAACAGGTGGCCGGATCAATGCCCTGGCGCTCCATTTCGTCGGCGATGGCGAGCATGTAGCTCGGCGTGACCATGATGATGTCGGGACGGAAGTCCTGGATCAGCTGGACCTGCTTCTCGGTCTGGCCGCCGCCAAACGGAATGACGGTGAGACCCGCGCGTTCCGCGCCGTAGTGCGCGCCAAGGCCGCCCGTAAAGAGTCCATAGCCATAGCTGATGTGCACCTTGTCGCCGCGCCTGGCGCCCGCTGCGCGCACCGAACGCGCGACGAGGTTCGCCCAGGTGTCGATGTCGCGCGCCGTGTAGGCCACTACGGTCGGCTTGCCCGTCGTACCCGACGACGCATGGATGCGCGAAATCTGGTCTTGCGGCACCGCGAACATGCCGAAGGGATAGTTGTCGCGCAGATCCTTCTTCGTAGTGAACGGGAAGCGCGCGAGGTCGGCGAGCGACTGCACCTGGGACGGATGCACGCCTGCTTCGTCGAATTTGCGGCGATAGACCGGCGAATTCTCGTAAGCGTGGTTCAGCGACCATTTCAGACGCTCGAGCTGCAGAGCAGCAAGCTCGTCGCGGCTCGCCTTTTCGATGGGTTCGAGCGGCAGCGTGGTACTCATGGGTGTCTCCTGGATCTTAATAACTTTACTCGTGACGCGTGCGGAATCGAGAAGGGGAAACCCGCTTCACGTTGCGACTGGAATGACATTGCCGCGAATCTGCGCGGACTTGCCTCGGAATAGCGCGACGGTTTCGCCTGCCCGGTTCGTCACGCGGATGTCGTAGACCCCGTTGCGTCCCGATAGCGCCTGTTCGACGGCTTCGGCAGTCAACACCTCGTCGCGCAGGACCGGACGCAGGAACTCGATCGAGCAGCCGGCCGCTACGGTGTTGATGCTGTATGAATTGCACGCGAAGGCGAACGCCGAATCCGCGAGCGAGAAAATCATCCCGCCGTGGCAGGTCTGATGGCCGTTGAGGAACTCGGGCCGCACGGCCATGCGCAGGCGCGCGTAACCAGCGCGCACTTCGAGGAGTTCCATACCGAGCGCGCGAGTGCAGCCGTCGGATTCGTACATCGCTTGCGCGGCCGCGCGAGCGAGTTCGTCGGGCGACAAGCTGTTGTCCTCCGGAAGTTGCGAAACTTGCGTGGACATCTCAGCGGCCCTCGAAATGTGGTGCGCGTTTTTCGATGAAGGCCTGGACGCCTTCCGCGTAGTCGTACGAAGCGCCCAGTTCGCGCTGCAGATCGCGTTCGAGATCGAGTTGCTGGTCGAGCGAGTTCGTGGCCGATGCGCGCAGCGCTTCGCGCGTGGCAACGATGGCGCGCGTGGGTTGCTGCGCGAGGCGCGCGGCGAGCGCGCCGGCCGTTTGCGCGAGTTCCGCGTCGTCGGTGACTTGCCAGACGAGGCCCCAGGTCTCCGCCTTTTCCGCGCTCAGTTTTTCGCCGGTCATGGCGAGTCCGAGTGCGCGCGCCATGCCCACGCGCTTGGGCAGGAACCACGTGCCGCCAGAATCGGGCACGAGGCCGATCTTCACGAACGCCTGGATGAAGCTTGCGGAGCGTGCGGCGAGCACGAGGTCGCAGGCGAGGGCGAGATTGGCGCCAGCGCCGGCCGCGGTGCCGTTGACGGCGGCGATCACGGGCATCGGCAGCGCCTGCAGGCGCTTGATCAGCGGATTGAAATGCTCATCGATGAGGTCGCCGAGATCGCTCATCGCACCCGGCGTGAAGTCGAGATCGGCGAGATCCTGGCCCGCGCAGAAGCCGCGGCCCGCGCCCGTCAGCACAAGGGCCCGCGCGCCGGCTGCGGCGATCTCGTCGAGCGCTGCGGCAAGCTCGCGGTGCATGGCGCGCGTAAAGCTGTTGAGCTTGTCCGGGCGGTTCAGCGTAATCGTGGCCACCCGGGTGGATGCGTCGATTTCGACGCGGATCGCATCGTAGGGCATCGGTTGTCTCCTGTCTGAAACCGCCGAACGCGTCGCCCGGCGGCCGGTCGATACTGTGCGCGTTATGCCTCGACGCGTTCGATCGCGAGGGCAATACCCTGGCCGACGCCGATGCACATCGTACAAAGTGCGAAGCGTCCGTTCGTGCGCTCCAACTGATGGAGCGCCGTCGTGACGAGACGTGCGCCCGAAGCGCCGAGCGGGTGGCCCAGCGCAATCGCGCCGCCATTCGGGTTCACGCGCGGATCGTCGTCGGTAATGCCGAGTGCACGCAGCACGGCGAGACCTTGCGAGGCGAATGCCTCATTGAGTTCGATCACATCGAACTGATCCAGCGTCATGCCGAGCTGCTTGAGCAGTTTTTGCGTAGCGGGTGCGGGGCCGATGCCCATGATGCGCGGCGCGACGCCAGCGGTCGCCATGCCAAGCACGCGCGCGCGGCGACGCAGGCCATACTGCTTTGCGGCCTCCTCATTGGCGAGCAGCAGGGCGCAGGCGCCGTCGTTGACGCCTGAGGCGTTGCCCGCCGTGACCGTGCCGTCCGGCTTCACGACGCCCTTGAGCTTGCCGAGCGATTCGAGCGAAGTCTCGCGCGGGTGCTCGTCAAGCGTCACGCGCACGGGGTCCCCCTTCTTTTGCGCAATCTCGACCGCGACGATCTCCTGCGCGAGCGTGCCGTCCTTCTGCGCGCGGGCCGCTTTCTGTTGGCTGCGCAGCGCGAACGCGTCCTGATCGGCGCGATTGATTCTGAATTCTTCCGCGACGTTTTCCGCCGTTTCCGGCATCGAATCGACACCGTACTGCTGCTTCATCAGCTCGTTGACGAAACGCCAGCCGATGGTCGTGTCGTAGATGGCCGCTTCACGCGAAAACGCCGAAGCCGCCTTGCCCATGACGAACGGCGCGCGCGTCATGCTTTCCACGCCGCCTGCGATCATGAGGCGCGCTTCGCCTGCCTTGATCGCACGCGCCGCACTGCCGACGGCGTCGAGGCCTGAGCCGCACAGGCGATTGAGCGTGCCGCCCGGCGCGTCGGTCGGCAGGCCTGCGAGCAGCGCGGCCATGCGCGCGACGTTGCGGTTGTCTTCGCCGGCCTGGTTGGCGCAGCCGTAGAGCACGTCGTCGAGCGCGCTCCAGTCCACGCCGGGATTGCGCTCGACGAGCGCGCGGATGGGCACCGCGGCGAGGTCGTCCGCGCGGACGTCCTTGAGGGCGCCGCCGTAGCGGCCGAACGGGGTGCGAATCGCGTCGCAGATATAGGCTTCGGTCATCTCGGGTTCCTGGGGCGCGAACGCAAAAGTGCGCTCACGCCTTGCATGCTAGTGGGATGGGCAATCGGGCGCCATTCGGCCGAACGGCATAGGCCGTTCAGCTGGCTACCGCGGGGGTCGCTTTCGGTTCAACATGAACGCGGCTCTGAACCACGCGGAAGCGGTTCGCCACGAAGGCGGCGTCGGCGAGCGCGGCGTTTGCCGCGGGGTTCGCGCCGGTGCCATGGAAGTCCGAGAACGCAGCCGACTGGTTCACGAATACGCCGCCCGTCAGGTTGATCGAGAGCGCCACGCCGCCGGTGATGGCGGCTTCGTGCGCGGCTTCGATCACGGCGTCGTCCGTGCTGTATACGGAAAGCGTGAGCGCGCCGTGGTCGCGCGCGGTCTCGCCGGCCAGCTTGAGCGACTGGGCGGTCGAATCCGTGGCGATCACGAACGAGATCGGCCCGAACCACTCGCGCGTGAACTGGGCGGCGTCGCGGGCGGCGTCGAGCGAAAGCACGAGCGGCGTGCGCACGCGCGCGCCGGCGAACTGCGGGTGTTCCAGCGTCTGGCTGTCGGCGAGCACGGTGCCGAGCTTGCGGGCTTCGTCGATGCGAGCCGTCACGCCTTCGTTCTGGATCGCGCCGAGCACTTCGACCGCGCGCGCCGGATCGGAGACGAACTTCTGCACGGCGCCAGCAATCGCCTGGGCGACGGCCTCGAAGCTCACCTGGCCTTCAGCGGTGCGGATGCCGTCGCGCGGCACATAGATGTTCTGCGGGGCCGTGCACATCTGGCCCGAGTAAAGGGAGAGCGAGAATGCAATGTTGCGGGCGGCGGCCTTCAGGTCGTCCGCGGAGTCGATCACGATCTGGTTCACGCCGGCCTTTTCCGTGTAGACCTGCGCCTGATGCGCATTGCGCTCGAGCCAGTCGCCGTTTTGCGTGCTGCCCGTGAAGTCGATCAGCTTGATCTCGGGGCGCAGTGCGAGCTGCTGCACGAGTGCGCCGTCGTTGGGATCGGTGGCGAGCAGCGTCACGACGTTCGGATCGAAGCCGGCTTCGCGCAGCACGTCACGCGCAATACGCACGGTGATCGCGAGCGGCAGGATCGCGCCCGGGTGCGGCTTGACGATGACCGTGTTGCCCGTCGCGAGATCCGCGAAAAGGCCCGGGTAGCCATTCCAGGTCGGGAACGTACAGCAGCCGAGCACGAGGCCGGTGCCGCGCGGCACGATGGTGAAGCGCTTTTGCATCGCGAGGGGCGGGTTCTTGCCCTGCGGTTTTTCCCAGTGCGCATCGGCGGGAATGCGGCGCAGCTGGTCGTATGCGTAGGCGACGGCTTCCAGCGCGCGGTCCTGAGCGTGCGGGCCGCCGGCCTGGAAGGCCATCATGAACGCCTGGCCGGTCGTGTGCATCACGCTGAAGGCGATCTCGAAGCTCGCGCGGTTCAAGCGCTCCAGGATCTCGAGACTCACGCCGGCCCATGCCTGCGGGCCGCCGGCGCGCCAGCCGAGCTGGGCTTGCTGCGCGGCTTCGATCAACTGGTCCGGCGTCGACTTCGGATAGCGCGCGCCGAGCGCGAAGCCGAACGGCGAGGCCTCGCTGCCGACGGTTTCGCCCGTCGACGGTTGGTCGAGTTCGAAGGTGCGATTCAGGTGGGCCTTGAACGCGGCTTCGCCGTCTGCGCTAGCGGTTTCCCCGTACACTTTGGGGCTAGGCATTTCGGCGAACGGGCTCCAGTAGCCGCGGGTCTCGATGGCGGCAAGCGCTTTTTGAAGCGCGCCCTCATGCTTGGCGAACAGCGAATGTGTCATGGCTCAACGTTGACTGAGAGGTTGGACGGGGCTCGTGTCAATTAATTGACCGACCGGTTGGTTGGCCAATGTTAGCATTAGTCAAAGTTCGGCGTAAAAAATTTTTTTGGGGACTTTTTTTTGATGAAAGGAGGAGCTATGGGGTACGAAAACATCCTGGTCGAGACGCGTGGCAAGGTCGGACTGATCACGCTGAACCGGCCGAAGGCGCTCAACGCACTAAACGATGCGCTCATGGACGAACTGGGCGCGGCCCTCAAGGCGTTCGACGCCGACGAGGGGGTTGGCGCGATCGTCATCACAGGTAGCGAAAAGGCGTTCGCTGCGGGCGCGGACATCGGGATGATGGCGAGCTACACCTTCATGGATGTGTACAAAGGCGACTACATCACGCGCAACTGGGAAACGATCCGCTCGATTCGCAAGCCGATCATCGCTGCGGTCGCCGGCTTCGCACTCGGTGGTGGCTGCGAACTGGCCATGATGTGCGACATGATCTTCGCCGCCGATACGGCGAAGTTCGGCCAGCCCGAGATCAAGTTGGGCGTGATTCCGGGTGCGGGCGGAACGCAGCGTCTGCCGCGCGCGGTGTCGAAAGCGAAGGCGATGGACCTGTGCCTGACCGCGCGGATGATGGGTGCGGAAGAAGCGGAGCGCGCCGGGCTCGTATCACGAGTGATTCCGGCCGCAGAGCTGCTGAACGAAACGCTAGCGGCGGCGGCGACCATCTGTGAATTCTCCTTGCCCGCCGTCATGATGGCCAAGGAGTCGGTGAACCGCGCCTATGAGACCACGCTCGCGGAAGGCGTGCACTTCGAGCGCCGCATGTTCCATTCGCTCTTCGCGACGGAAGACCAGAAGGAAGGGATGGCGGCCTTCGTCGAGAAGCGCAAGCCCGCGTTCAAGAACAAGTAACGGCTCGACAGATTTCGATCGCCGCGAGCGGCGGTCGAAATTATGTTTCGCCAGCCCCTTGCACAGCGCCGGCGGGGGCGATAAGATTCGCCCCCTTCGCAGTTCGATGTCTCTGACGTCAGGCAGCGAGGACCGCCGCGGAAACCGGCGGATGCAGGAGTCGGCAGCTTTTTTAAGCGGTGAGCGAAAAAAAGGGGTTGACGAAGCGAAAAAGATTCTTCATAATCTCGTTTCTCTGCTGCAGACGCAGCAACGCAGAAAGAAGCCGGTAGTTAAGTGGTTGTCTGAACGAAACTGCGCGGCAACTTCGCGATCGATCTTTAAAAATTTACAGCCGATAAGTGTGGGCGCTTGATGCGGTGGCGGCCTGATGATGTTCTTCGGAGCATTGTCGGGAGCAGC
>NZ_JAMBPR010000170.1 GCF_024206475.1 Paraburkholderia sp. CNPSo 3274 | reverse complement strand
AAGAGAACAAGACCATCAACCTGGTGAGCAAGGAAGGGGTGCAGCTCGCGGCGATCGGCTATGCGCATCTGTCGCGCGACGAGATCTATCACCACCTGGAGCAGTTCTATCGCCAGTTCTATTTCCGGCCGTCGAAGATCTGGGAGATCGTGCGCGAGATGCTCACGAGCTGGGACATGATGAAGCGGCGTCTGCGCGAAGGCGTGGAGTTCTTCCGCTTCCTGCGCGCGCACGAGGCATGATGGACCGCGCGCACGCGACGGGGCGAACGGGCGCCATCGTTGCGATGGCCGTGACGGCGCTTGCCGTCGCTTCTGCGGCAATCGAAGTCATGCGCACCGAATTGCCCGGGTTCTCGCATCTGCTCTTCGATTCGCTTGCGGTGCTAAGCGGTCTTTGCGCCGTGCTCGGCATTATCTATACCTGCACGGCGAGCGCGCTGGTCGGCCGTTTCTTCGCGCGCGAGGTGGCGACGCCGCTGCACTTTCCGGCAATCACGCTCGCCAAGCCGCTGCACGGCGACGAATGGCACCTCGAGGAGCACCTCGCCAGCTTTTTCGAGCAGGACTATCCGGGACAAGTCCAGTATCTCTTCGGCGTTCACGATGCGCGTGACGAAGCACTCAACGCCATCGAGCGGCTACGCGCGCGTTATCCCGATGCACACATCACGGTCGTCGCCGATTCGCGGCTATACGGACCCAACCGCAAGATCGCGAATCTCGTGAACATGCTTGAAAAAGCCGAGCACGACGTCCTGTGCTTTGCCGATAGCGACGTGCTCGTCGATAAAAACTATCTGCGCCAGGTGGTCGGCGCGCTGCAGCAACCGGGCATTGGCCTCGTGACCGCGGTTTATCGCGGCCTGTGCGCGCCCGGATTCTGGCCTCGCGTGGCGTCGGCCTTGACCAACTTTCATTTCCTGCCTGGCGTCGTCACGGGGCTTGCAATCGGGCGTGCGCGCCCGTGCTTCGGCCAGTCCATCGCCATGACGCGTGAAATGCTCGAACGCATTGGCGGTCTGGCGCAATTCGCGCATCACCTCGCCGAAGACCATGCGATTGGTGAAGCCGTGCGCCGCGCCGGCGCGGAAGTTTCCGTTCCGCCCATTCTCGTGCGGCACGCATGCGTCGAGAATACGTTCGCCCAACTCTTTGCGCACGAATTGCGCTGGAGCCGCACGGTTCGCGCGGCAGACCGCTCGGGGCATCTGGGCGCCGTGCTGATGCATCCGTTCGCGCTCGCCATGCTTGCTGTGGCATTGTCCGGCGGCGCAGCGGCCGCGTGGATATTGGTCGCCGTGGCGCTGTGCGCGCGCGCGTGGCTGATCTGGAGGACCGATCGCGCGACCGGCGACAAGTCCAGCGGACTGTTATGCTTACCCCTTTGGGAAATGGTCCAGTTCGCGATCTATGTCGCGAGCTTTTGTTCGTCAGGCGTCGTTTGGCGCGGCACGCGCTTTCGCGTCGACAGGAACGGCATGCTTTCGCCAGTCCACGAGACCTGAGCGTTACAGTAGATGGGGGGCACAATGAGACGGGAGCATCCACTAGAGAGCACCCGCAGATGAAGCACATGGGACGTATCGCCGCCCTGGTCGGTCTTGCGATCGCCGTGTGGCTCGTATGGCGCGAGCATCCCGCAGCGGTGCTGCAACTGTTGCGCGGCGCGGGCATGGGCCTCGTGTTGGCGGCCATCGTGCATATCCTGCCGATGTGCGCGAATGCATGGGACTGGCGCAGCCTGATTCGCGCGGCGCAGCGTCCGTCGTTCGCGGCGATGCTCAAACTCGTGTGGATTCGCGAGTCGATCAACGGCTTGCTGCCTGTTGCGCGCGTGGGCGGGGAGCTCGTTTCGTTCCGGCTGCTTGGCCGTGCGGGCGTACGGCCGGCCACGGCGGTGGCGAGCCTCATCGCCGACATGCAGCTCACGCTGATCAGCCAGGTGCTCTTCGCGCTGCTCGCAGCCGGCTATCTGCTCGAACATTCCTCTTCCGATACCGCGCGGATCGTGGGGCGGCTCGCATGGGGCCTCGCGGGCTTCATACCGCTGCTCGTGCTCTTCGCGCTCGTGCAGCATGCGCGGCCGTTCGAGCGCGCGGCACGCACGCTCAACCGCGTCACGAGCGGCAAGGTCGTCGATCTCGTGGGCAAGTCCGCGCGCGTCGATTTATCCCTCAAACTGATCTGGCGGCAGACCGGCGTGATCGTGCGCTACGTGCTCGTCTGGCAGACGCTGCAATGCCTCGGCTATGCGCTTGAAATCTGGATCGCGTTGCGCGTGCTCGGCACGGACGCGACCTTTGTACAGGCGTTCGTGATCGAAGCCCTGATCCAGATGCTGAGCAGCATCGCGTTTCTGGTGCCAGCCGGCCTTGGCGTGCAGGAGGGCGGTTTCGTCGTGATCGGCGGGCTGCTAGGGTTCGACGCGCCCACTTGCCTCGCGCTCGCTGGCGCAAGGCGCGTGCGCGATCTGATGTTCTATTTGCCCGGGCTGCTTGCCTGGCAGGCGGCCGAATATGGCTGGCCCTCGAGACGCCGGACAGAGGGCACGGCCACGCGCGCCCGCACGGAATAATCCCGAAGGTGACCTGTTATTGAATACAGGTCGCTTCACATTGCTCTATTGTCAGCAATCGCCCGAAAGGACTCGACATGGCAAGGGATTTCCGTGCGCTGAACAAGCACGCTCACCGCGAATACAAATTCGTTCAGGCCGACTCATATCGCCAGGTCACTGAGAACTACGGGACAGGTATGGGTGGCGGGGTGTGCATGGGAGTCGTATTGAATTGGGTCAAGGAGAAGTTGTCGACCTCAAACGGGCTGGTTCGTCGTGATGGTCCCCTGCGCAATCCGGCCATCAAACATTTTTCAAATCCGCTGAATCCGCTCTCTCGCATTCACAACGGAATCTCCCCGCCCACGGATTCCCTGCTGGGGAAACTCATTGGCAAACAGCCAGGACAACCAAGCGGCAGAAAGAGCGGGGCGCGCAACGAAGCGACCATGTTGGAGGGCGCGAAGACGCAACAGATGTACCGCTACAAAACCAGTGACGAGTTGGTCGACGCGCTCAAGCTCGTGCCGGGCGGGTATACGCCAGAAGAAAAAACGCACAAGGTAAAGTACGTAGAGCCGAATGTTCGCACAGGCCGCCCCCAGGAGAAATTCGTAGCCGAGCGCGCTGATGACGCCATGATCGCCGGAGCCGGGGAACAGTTACCCAAGGGCAATGCCATCGTGCTCGATTTGACGCAACAGACTGGCGGTGCCGGGCACTCGATCGCGTTTTACAAGAGCCGGGGAGGCACGCTCTATTTTTTCGACCCGAACGCCGGGGTGTACGAGATATCTCGTCCGCACGGGAAACACCTTCTGGGATTCGTGCAGGCGTGGCTCGAGGTGTATACGAAGGACACGGACGAGCACGGCGTTCCAACTCCGAAAAACTGGAAGACCAAGGATGAACATCGCTGGTATTCAGTTTATAGCGGCACGAAAAATTAACGCCTGAAAGAAAATGGCTTTGAAGTACCCGCACGCGCCTGCACGCGAAAATTCGGCCAATGTCGGCGCGTGCGCACACGCACAATCAAGCGCGCAATATCAGTGCGCTTCGTACACGGTCAGCTTGCTGGTCACCGACTGAACGCCAGGCACGCGGGAAGCGGCGTCCTGCGCGAGCTGTTCCTGCGAGGCGTCCATGATCATCCCCGCAAGAATGACCTTGCCCGTGCGCGCTTCGGAAAACACGACGACGTCCGTGTCCTCCAGACCCTTCGTCTTGTAGACGGCCTGCCAAACGGTCTTCGAGAAGGCTTTGTTCGCCGCCTTGTCAGCCTTCATTTGCGCGCGGACCTGCTCCTTCGTCGCGACCGCCGTTGCGGGCGCCGCGGTTTGCGCGAAAACGGAAGAAGAGAGCAGCACAGCGAATACGCCCGCGAGCGCTTTGTTACGAAGCGTCATGATTCACCTCTTGGCATTGGGGTTGGACAAACCTGTTCAAACGACCTCTACTCGCCATTAGAACGGCGGGACGTATCGCGCATGTGTCGAGAAAAGTGGCCTGTGCAAGCCTGCGTATCAAAAAGCGCCTTATACACATTCGGATACATATTCGATCCACGCGGTGAGCCCAACGGGTGTTAACCGTGACTCGTGCTTAGCTGAAAGCGCCAACGCTCGAGATTCGAGAGTTCATCCACGGTCTTTTTCTCGATGTCGCCGCGAATCAGGTGATGAATCGTGAGCTGCCCCTGCTGTGTCTCCAGGATCTGCACTAGTCCATTGCGTCATTGAAAAAGCACCTTATTTGGTATTCAATGAAACACATGGAAAAGATGAACTTAACCACGCTTGAGCGCAAACAATTGCTGTCGGCGGCTCGTAGTCAAACGGTGCGCGCAGCAGACACGCGGCGTGCCCGGTTGATCCTGATGCTTGACGACGGAGAGACACGTGAGGCGATCATGCAGCGGCTGCGCTGTGACTCCCGCTTCATTAGCCGTTGGTCGAGCCGGTTTCTGG
>NZ_JAMBPR010000169.1 GCF_024206475.1 Paraburkholderia sp. CNPSo 3274 | reverse complement strand
CGGCAAGGATTCGGATCCGCAGGTCTACGGCATCGGCATCAAGGAACTGTGGGAAATCGATCCTTCGAAACACCAGCCCGGCCTCGTGATCCACACCGCCGGCTGGCCGCTGGAAAGCGACACCTACGGCGGCTCGTTCCTGTACCACATCGACAACAACCAGGTGATGGTGGGGTTTGTCGTGGGACTTGCGTACCAGAACCCGTATCTCTCGCCGTTCGAGGAATTCCAGCGTTACAAGACGCACCCGGAAATCCGCAAGTACCTGGAAGGCGGCAAGCGCGTCTCGTATGGCGCGCGCGCGATCACGGCGGGCGGCCTGATGTCGCTGCCCAAACTCGTGTTCCCGGGCGGCGCGCTCGTGGGCGACGATGCGGGCTTTTTGAACGCCTCGCGCATCAAGGGCAGCCACGCGGCGATCAAGACCGGCATGCTGGCTGCGGATGCGGCGTTCGAAGCGGTGCAGGCGGGCCGCCAGAGCGATGAACTCGCGGCCTACCCGGAAGCGTTCAAGCAGTCGTGGCTTTACACGGAGCTGTACAAGGCTCGCAACTTCAAGCAGTGGATGAGCAAGGGCCTGTACCTGGGCACGCTGATGGTGGGCATCGAGCAGAAGCTGCTGGGCGGCAACGTGCCGTGGACGCTGCATCACCAGCACCGCGATCACGAGATGCTGAAACCCGCTTCACAGTGCAAGCCGATCGAGTATCCGCGGCGCACCTCACGCTCAAGGACGCGAGCGTACCCGTGAACGTGAACCTGCGCACCTACGCGGGCCCCGAAGCGCGCTTCTGCCCGGCCGCGGTGTACGAGTTCATGAAGAACGACGACGGCAGCGACCGCTTGCAGATCAACGCGCAGAACTGCGTGCACTGCAAGACCTGCGACATCAAGGACCCGACGCAGAACATCGTGTGGGTCACGCCGGAAGGTGGCGGCGGCCCGAACTATCCGAACATGTAAGCGGTACGAGGTTAAGTCCCAGAGCCAAGGTCAAGTATGAAACTGATTCGGTCTGTCGAGGAATTGCGAGCTCAGTTGCGCGGGCAAAACCGCACGGTTTTCGTGCCGACGATGGGCAATTTGCATGAAGGACACCTATCGCTCATCAGGCTCGCACGACAGCATGGAGATCCTGTCATTGCCAGCATTTTCGTGAATCCGCTGCAATTCGGACCAGGCGAAGATTTCGAGCGTTATCCGAGAACCCTTGAGGCGGACATCGAGAAGCTCCAGAGAGAAAATGTCTATGTCGTCTTTGCCCCGACGGAGCGCGATCTCTACCCGCAGCCGCAGGAGTATCGTGTGCAGCCTCCTGGAGGGCTTGGCGGCATGCTGGAGGGAGAGTTCCGGCCAGGCTTCTTTCAGGGCGTCTGCACGGTCGTCATGAAGTTGCTTTTATGCTCGCAGCCGCGCGTAACGGTGTTTGGGAAAAAGGACTATCAACAGCTGATGATAGTCCGAGAAATGTGCAAACAGTTTGCTATGCCCACGGACGTAGTCGCCGGCGAGACCATCCGCGATATCGATGGGCTTGCCTTGTCTTCTCGCAATCGCTTCCTGACACCCGAACAGCGCGTGGAGGCTCCCACGTTATATCGACTCCTCGACAGCGTCCGTGAGGAAATATCGAGCGGGCGAAAAGATATTCAGCGAATCGAGCGGCGCGTGTTCTCGACGCTGGTCGATCGAGGCTGGACACCCGATTACATTTCAGTCCGAAAGCGGGCCGACTTACGCTCTCCAACGGAGCAGGATGTCGTCGAGCAGAAGCTCGTTGTGCTGGCGGCGGCGCGCCTCGGCAGCACGCGTCTTATTGACAACCTCGAGATTTGAACTTCCGATTCTATGCCTTGCCACGGTTATCGAGGGGTAGCGCGAAAGCGCAACTCGAGGGCACCTTGCGTCTGCCTGACATTGGCGTTTCGTTATGACTGAACCAGCAATTGACTATGATGGCCCACGTAGGCAATCGGTGCTTGTGACGGGAGCGGCCCGGCGAATCGGTCGTGCGCTCGCTCTCGGTTTTGCCGCGCGAGGATGGGACGTTGCCGTGCACCATCACGAGTCGAAGCGCGAAGCGCAGGAGGTTGTCGATCAGATCGCGGCGCAAGGGGGGAGGGCGATTTCGCTTTGCGCAGATCTGTCGAAAGAAGATCAGGTGAGACGACTTGTGCCCGATTGTGTGCAGGCATTCGGACGACTCGATTGCGTCATGAACTGCGCATCGCGGTTCGAGGAAGATATGGCGCAGACCTTTACTTATGGTCTCCTGCTGGAACTCATGGAGATCAATGTCGCGGCGCCACTGGCTTTGGCGCGCGGGCTCTACGATGCGATACCGGATTGTGCGGTTGTCGACGAGGTACACCGCGGCGTTGTTGTCAACGTTCTGGACCAGAAGCTTTACAACATGAATCCAGACTACCTCTCCTATACGTTGACGAAAGCGGCGTTGGCGAATGCCACGATTGCACTCGCGCAGGCGTTAGCGCCGAAGGTCAGAGTGGTCGGGCTGGCTCCAGGGCTTACGCTTGTTTCGGGTGATCAAACGCAAGAGCAGTTTGAGATGGCTCACAAAATGACTCCACTTCGGCGCGGATCGCGGCTTGAAGACATTGTCGATGCAGCCATCTATCTTGCCGAGGCCCGTGGAGTAACCGGCACGACTTTGGTTGTTGACGGTGGGCAGCATCTTGTCACCAGTCAGCGTGACGTAATGTTCAAGAAATTTGAGTAGGCGCGCGGGGACATGGCCTCACATCTCGCGGCGGAGAGGGTGGATAGCGGTGCAGCGCGAGAAGAGAGCGCGTAGACGACCGAGGGGACACAGTGAAGCGAAAAATACAAGGACGCGTAACCCGGGAAAGGATTCTCGACAGCGCGGAGATTCTATTTTTTGAGCGCGGCGTTACCTCTACGTCGCTTGAGGGCATAGCGCACGCGGCTGGTATGACCAGGGGCGCTATATATGGTCACTTCTCAAACAAATGGGCACTCGTGACCGCTTTATTCGAACGATCAGCTTTGCCTCTAGACCCGTTCATAATATCGGCTGAGATATTGGAGGGAGCTACGCTTAGCGATTTGCGCGCACAACTTGAACAGCGATTGGCCGTCGTCCTTCACTCGGGCACACAACGGCGTCTGTACTCTATCGCTTTCTCCTCGGCGAAATGCGAAGGAGATACCGTTGTTTCCACATCGATGTTGGGGGAGGCCGCGCGAGTCGCGCAGTTATCTATCGAGTCCGCGCTAAGGTTCGCTGTGGCAGATCGTGAGGTCACCGAGCATGTCGACTACGCCATGGAATCGATATACATACACTCGTTGTTGACGGGCTGCTTTCATCTGAGTTTGCTTACGGCTTCTCATCAGGGAGCGGAGGAAGCCCTCGCGTCGGCTGTTGTCGGAAGGGCGTTTTCCTCCCTGACGGTTGACGAGTGCTTTTGAATCGAAATGTAGAGCCGGTTTCGACAGCGTACCGACCGGGAATTAATATCCTTTTGGAATCTCGCGATTATTTGAGCCGAAGGACGCTTCTACAGGGATAGAATTTTTTTCGGTCCGTTCTTTTACTACTTCTTCTAATAGTAGAACCGTTTGCTTGTCAACGACTGATGTGATCCAGCGGAGCCGACGTGCATCGATAGATTCCCAGCCTAGAGTGACCATCATCGAACGCCGTGTGAGGTGAATTGCTACGAGCTGACCAGTGATGGTGAGTGCCCGTAATAAAGCCTCTTCATCGCCAGCATCTCGGCCCATCAGGCGGCCAATTATTTCGCTGCACACAGGTATCAGGCGCGTCTGCAGACGATCGTGCAACTGAGCATTGGGAAACTGAGGCCCCAAGCCCGCCTGCTCTCGCGCCATGAAAAGCCTCCAGCTATCGGGGGCAGTCGAGGTGAACAGGTATTGAGCGAGATGCTTCTGAATTTCACGGAACGCGCAGATTAACTGATCATCGTTGCCGTCCGTATCAAGTACAAGCCGCGCCGCGTCAACGGGGCTGGCGAGGCGGTCAGAAATCGTGGTAGCTATATGATCGACACACGCCAGATACACGCCTTCCTTGTTCGAAAAGTAATAGCGCAATGCAGGTGCGTTGACACCCGCTAGCTCCGCTATGTCTCGCGTTGAAGCCCCTTCAAATCCGTGCAAACCGAAAAGTGTGAGTGCAGCGGCAATGATCCTGGATCGCGTTTCGTTGCCGCATACGTACCCATTTGCTGTCCCAGCACGTCCTCGACTTTTGATCATTGCCACAAGTTATCGGCCTCGTAAAAGGAGCGGGAAATGAATCGGCTTGATACCTTTCACTGCATCGATAGCAACGTTTACCAAGCGCGCCCTGTGTCTGGCAGCCTTTTCGTTAGTTGCTGATTGGTTTTGGGGCAACGAACTCCGACCACGTCGATCTGAAAGAATCGCAAATACGGCACGCTTGTTCCGCACACGAAATGTCCCCGCTTAGGCGACGGGCATTCCGCACCCGGATCGAGCGAGCTTGCAAGGTAGCGATAATAGAACGGTATGCGCATAATCGCACCTAGGGCAAATCTCGACGTCCCTTGGAGGTTCGCTCGGTGATCTATGCTCGCCGGAGGCAGACGTCTAATGGGAGCCTCGAAAGCGGCCGTCCCTTAAGCTCGCTGGTGGACAACCACAGTTACGCGCGAACGCAGCCGGCGAGGTAATCCCCTACCGCGAACTTATATTGGAGATGGGGCCGAGTTTCTGCAAGCAAGTCTTTGGTGTGCTGCCGCGTCACGAAATTTCGAGAGGTCAATCCCCAGCGCCGTCGCCAGATCAGTTGCTACCTCGGGATTCAATCGTTGTCGGCGGTTGCATCAATTCAGACTCTATTTGCAAAGGGTGTCGTCGCGCTAGTAGCGGCCCAACAACCATGCACAAGGCAGCGACTGTTAGCGTCTTCGAGACGCCAAATTGATCTGCGCAGACACCCCATACGAACGCACCCCGTGCCATTGAGCCTTGGAACGAGAGTAAAAAAACTGCTAATGCCCGAGCTCGCACCCAAGCGGGAAGATTCGCCTGGAAGGCGGAGGAGACGGTGGAGTTGAATGTGATCCATGCGGCACCCCCGGCGAGCAGAGACACACAGACAGGTGCGACGTATGGCACATGGGCCGCGTGGGCCGGCCCCCGCGAAAACCGGACACTGGGTAACGCTTAAACTATGAGGTAGTCTTCCGCCTATGTTTAAGCCTACAACTAACAACATGGAACCCGTTGAGGTTCTGACGCAGCCGGAGCAACGCCGACGCCGCTCAGTTGAAGAGAAACTGGCGATTGTGCGTGAGACCTTCGAACCCGGAGCCACCGTCTCCGGGGTAGCCCGACGTCATCAGGTGAATGCGAACCAGGTGTTTGCGTGGCGCA
>NZ_JAMBPR010000168.1 GCF_024206475.1 Paraburkholderia sp. CNPSo 3274 | reverse complement strand
GCTCGCACTGCTCGGTGAGCGCACGCCCATCCGGGGACAGGAAGCCATTGGCTCGATCATGGTGGAAGATCCTGCGCTAGCGCCGCCGGTCGACGCGATCCTGTGCCGAAAGAATGTCACGGCGATCTGGCAGTTCGCCGCCGGACTCGAGGCCGGACACCGACCGGCGATCCGGATGAGCCCCGCCGAGATTCTCGCTTACGCTGACGGCGCTGACCGGTTGCTGGCCGGCCAGCGCGCGTTCCGTCCGGCGGCATTTTCGCTGTTCGAGACGTGGAGCGACGCACAGGCGTTTGCGCGCAGTGCGTTTGGTCAGGACCTGCTGCCGGTTGTGCGCATCGTCGACGAGCTGGGGACCGGCTATCTGCGGGCCCTGGCGCAGCGTTCGGCGGCGGAGGGCGCCGCCGACTATGTGGTCTCAACCGTCCACCGTGCCAAGGGTCTCGAGTGGAAGCGGGTCAAGATTGCCAACGATTTCCGCCTGCGCGGGGCCGACGGCAGCCCGATGCCGGACGACGATGAGCTGCGCCTCCTCTATGTGGCCGTGACACGGGCGCAGCATGTCCTGGATATCTCCGGGTTGCGCGACGAACTGCTGCGGCTTTTCAGTCTCCGGCGCCAGGACCGGTCAGCAAAATAAGTGATCAAATGGGAGAATCTTGATTCCCGTTTGAGAGTGATCTAGAATGGGAGTCATGGAATTCCCATCTGGGAGGAGCGCATCATGTCCCTGAATCAACCGTCCGGCCGTCACCCGGCCGCGCGTCCGGGCGCCGCACATGCCGGCAAGGCCCTGGCCGGCTCTGGCAGACCCGGCGCCCACGCTGACGATATCGAAACGTTCCTCGTCAGGTTCGACCCGCTCGAGCAACGCCGGCAGATCCGGGAAGGCATGGAAGCGGCGATCATCGAGCGCGTGGCGAAGGACCTGCTGCACGTGCCGGTGCAGACGCTGCTCGCGAGTCTCAATCTGCCGAGTTCGACGATCCTGCGCAAGATGGCGCGCGCGGAGCGCCTGTCGCCAGCCGAATCGGATCGCGTTGCGCGTGTGCTCTATGTGCGTCAGCTTGCTGTCGAGGTGTTTGAGGACCCGGCGCTGGCCGCCGAGTGGATGCAGCGATCGAATGCGGAACTGGGTGGACTCAGCCCGCTCGAGGTGCTCGACTCGCAACCGGGCTACGACCGCGTGCGTGAGATCCTGCTGCGCGTCATTCACGGCGTGTCTGCATGAGGCTTTACCGCCTGGCAAAAGAACGGCGCGGGTATTATCGTGCCGATGACCTGAGCGGCAATGGTGCGGCGATCGCCGGAGGCCGCTGGAACCCGCGTGGCATGCGGGTGCTCTACACCTGCTGCCACGCGTCGACGGCGCTGCTTGAGGCGCTGGTGCACATGGCGGGCTTGCTACCGGCCGGTGGCTATTTCCTCGTGACGCTGGAGGTGCCGGACGCTGCCTACGATGCCGCGTTCGCACCCGGCCTGCCGGACGGCTGGGCAGACCTGACGAGCGATCCTGTGGCGACAAGGGCGCTTGGCCGGCAATGGCTTGAGGCGGGCGAGGAACTGGCGATGCGGGTCCCGTCGGTCGTTTGTCCTACCGACTTCAATCTGCTGCTGAACCCGATGCATCCAGAGATGGCAAGCGTAAAGGTGATCAGCACGGAACCCTTTATGCTGGATCCGCGGCTGTTTGGCCAGCCGACGCGATGAGCCCGATGTCAATTGCAGGCGGATGAACCATGCCCCGCGATCAAATGTCAGGGTTCGCGATGTGCGTGCCGGCGGTCAAGGCGCTCTCCAGACATCCAATCGACAAAAAGCACGATCGTTCGAAAATGCGATAATGTTAATTATGTTAAACAGTGCCATGGAGGAAAAGACCGAGATGGCCGGCCTCCTTCAGCGCGCGATGCGCGTCAGAGACCGGCGGGATACCCACGTTCACGAGCAGCCACTTACCCGTGCGTTCGCATCCGAGCGAAGAAACTCATCGACAATGTCGCGGTCGCGAACCTGAATCCGTCTGAGCAGGTCGCTGCTCATACCGAACCTCCGGAGATTCCGGAAAACCATCGCTCCATCGCGGAACAACGGCTACGTGAAGAGAAAACATTCAGGACTTCATATCGAGTAGAGTCGTGCCCTGCGAATAGGTATCGACTAGGCGGTCTGCTGGCTACTGAGCGATTTTCAAGTGTCTTATCGTTGTCCTGGCGGGAACTGCGGGCGGCCGGGCCAACGCTAGAGTTCTACTCGTGTGCAGCGTTCCATCGGCGAGCGAGCTTCATCCTCGACAAGGTCACACTGAGGCGAGCTCTAATCGTTTTCGCGCGGTTTTCCCTTGCGGGAGGCTGCACATCCGCGGGCGCGCGGTCGCGGGTCGCAGAGAATTTTTTAGCTGTACAAGTTCCTGAATAGGCGTACCATCGGCATGTCAATTGACCTGCGACCGATTTCGGCACCCTCCCCAACCCCCAGCGGGTTGATCTGCTCTGCTCTTCTCTATCGCTGTCCGCGTGAAGCACTCTGCGTCGTCGTGCCACTCGGACGCTTTCTTTGATGACGCCGCCCCTATGCGGCTACAAGGCGCTTCGATGACCACCTCTATTTGCCGGGGTGCCGGACATCTGTCCGCTCGTCTACTCACACCACACCGCAGGCCCGGGCGGGAGTCACAATTACAATGAAGGCTTCGACGCCTCCGTGAAGTTTGTCGAGCCAGAACGTTCGGGTCACCTCGCGCGCAGTCGCTTTCTCAACCTTCAAACGAGCCCCGCTTTTTCACACGCCGGTGAGCTACCGCGACAACACAGAGGGGTTCCTCAACATGACAAGAAATACCGCTGGCTTGAAAGCGCAACGGCTGGATCAGTGTCGTCGACGATTTATGGCCGAACTCGCGCGGGGCGCCTCCCATATCGCGAGTACATTGACGCCTGTCGGCGAGCGTGCCGCAATATCGGACGTTTCGGACGAGTTTCAACGTCGATACGGAACGGACGACCTCAATTTGTTCCTCGAACTGCTGGCCCAGGCACTCGACGCCCGTCTTCGGCCGGACACCGCCACCTTCATCCGTCGTTACAATGTAGGTTCCCATTGAGAATTATTCGGGGAACGAAATATCTGAAGGGGTCGTACAGCCGCGCCGGCATTCGAACTTGTCCCCCGGTGAGCGTCGGCCTCGGAGGACAGGCAAAATGGTTCACGCGCATTGGGCGAAACGTATCCTATGGAACAGGGTGACGCATCCCGCCTGCTTAGTGCCAGAATAGCGCGATCAGGATGATAATCGGAATGGGCACACCCAACAGATAAAGAAGAATCGAGCGCATAACAGTCTCCAGACGGTTCGGTAATGGGTATAACCTTGGCCTCGTCAGAATTCGCGCATGCGGCCGCCGATCGTCGCCATGAGACTGGCGGCGAACGCGCCTATAAGTAGGGAAACAAAAAGCCACAGCGTGATGTGTATGGTTGCCTTGCGCGCTTCATCCGCAGCAGCACGCGCCGCGTTATTCAATTGACCTGCCTTCTCCTGCAGGCGCGACCACGTGGACAAAACTCGCGCGCGGGCATCGGCTGGCGCAAGTCCTGTTCTTCGGGCAACGATTCTGGCGACATAGTCGCTATCATCCGGCGCCAGTCCTCCTGCGCCAGGCAGGCCGTTGAGAAAAATTCGCGCGATTTCCTGCTTCTGCTCGACCCTCACCGATGCGTCGTCAGCTTCCTGATTGTCAGGCGATATGGCGCCCGCCGGCGGACGCAGCATGCCGTCGATCAAATAACCCATCGGCCACGTGCGGTAAGCCGCGGCCCCGTCCCCGCGGGCAAGCGTGCCAACCCCCGACGCTGCCTGCACGCCGGGTTCCGCCATGTCACCTGTCGCCACGGCTCGCACCCCTTCGCGCGCAATGCCAGTGATTGCCGAAGCAAGGACTGCAGCGGAAAAAAGTGTCGCGAGCGACCAGGCGATAAAGCCGTGCGCCGTGTCCCGAAAGTGAGTCTCGTCGGCACTGACGTCGGGCCAGTGGCGACGCAGGCGCCCCGCCAGATAGCCGCCGAGTCCCGCGGACATTACCTGTGTCACACAGATCCAGACGATGGCTGCAAAACCAAAGGTCTTCGCGTGCGCCCCGCTTCCAGGCCACGGCGAAAGAGACGAAAGTCCGAGCCCTGTACCGAGCATGAGCAGAATGAGAGAAAAGGCCGCCATGGCAACCGCACCGGCCACGATCGCGGCCCACGACACTGCGCCGGGCGCGCGACGGTACGGCTGTTGAATGCCGTGCGCCGCTGCGAGATCCGTGTGTAGATTGCTCATCTCTTCCATGACGTCTCCTCTCTCAGGTCGCGGACCGTTGACGGGCATGCACCGGTGCAGCCTCGCCGGATTAGCCAGCAGAAAGTGTGCCGCACATCGCCGCGTTAGACTGCGACGACCACCCTGACACAAGAGAGCGGGCATCGGCCGATCAAACCGATGCCCGGCTTGCCGCCCGGGCGATTGTTTTACATCAGGTCCGTGTCAATCTGGACGATCGGACGATAAGCGCTCTCGAAGCCCGACTGCCTTTACAGGTCAACCGGGTTGTTCATGCCAGGATCGCGTCCCGGAAGCTCCCCGGTCGCCAGCCAGTACGGACGGCGATTGTAGTAGTCATGCAATTGCGTACCCCATGTCGAATCCGCCATCGATGGCCAGTGATCCTTATCGAATCCGGGATCGTCCTTGATGCGTTCGGCCGCCA
>NZ_JAMBPR010000167.1 GCF_024206475.1 Paraburkholderia sp. CNPSo 3274 | reverse complement strand
AGGTATTCAAGCGCTTCCTTTGCTTGTTCAAACGGAAACACCTTGTCAATCACCGGACGGATGCGTTCTGACTTAAGCAGTTCGCCAATTTCGGCGAGCTGGGCTCCATCGGGGCGCACGAAGAGAAATGAATAGGTTACATCCCGCTTCTTCGCAAGCCGCATGATCTTGCGGCTCATCAGCCCGAATACCAACCTCAGAATAAAGTTCAGCCCGCGGGCACGGGCGAACGCTGCGTCCAGTGGCCCGATAAGCGACACAATCCTGCTCCCCGGCTTGAGGATGCCCAGGGATTTTTCAATCGCATCTCCTCTCATAGTGCCGAGCACGACGTCGTAGCCGCGCAGCACTTTCTCGAATTCCTGCTTCTTATAGTCGACGACTTCGTCTGCGCCCAGACTCGTTACCAGTTGGACGTTGCCGGTACTCGTGGTCGTTCCCACCCTGGCGCCGAAGTGCTTTGCCAGCTGGATCGCAAACGTGCCAATACCACCCGACCCGGCGGGGATGAAAACCTTCTGGCCAGCTCGAAGATTGGCGCGCTCCTTCAACGCTTGCCAGGAGGTGAGCCCGACCATCGGAACGGCGGCAGCCTGCACAAAGTCAAGGTTGACCGGCTTTGACGCGGCAACGCTCTCCGGCACCGCCGCGAATTCGGCAATCGAGCCCCTACCGAAATCGAAGAGGCTGGCAAAGACTGCGTCGCCCGGCTTGAAACGCGTCACGCGGCTGCCGACCTCGGTCACCACACCAGCGATATCGCTGCCGAGCGTCGCCGGCAACTCGAACTTCAGGACGGGCTTGAACGTTCCCGCCGGAATCATGTTGTCGATCGGGTTCAATCCCGCAGCGTGCACCTGGACCAACAGTTCATCAGGCTTGAGCGTGGGGCGAGGCACTTCGGCGAACCCGATCTCAGGCGACTTGCCATAGCGTTTGAAGGTGAGCGCTTTCATGTTGTTCGAAATCCAATGTTCCGTAAATGATGGGCAGAGTTCGGACGAAATCCAGCTCACGCCCAAGGCTGCAGTAAGACCTTGCCGGTCGTGCTGCGCCCTTCCAGGCGGCGATGTGCTTCCGCCGCCTGCGATAGCGGCAACACGGTTTCCGTTTGCAGCGTCACTTTGCCGGATAAGACCAGTCCGATGAGTTCGGTCAGCGTTGCCTGGATCAGATCGGGGAAGGCCAGGTAGGCACCGACGTAAAAGCTGGTGACGGTGTGATTGGGGACGGTCAGCTTCCACGGGTCGATCAGGCTGGTCTTGCCGCTGGACTGGCCGATGAAGATCAGGCGCCCGAACGAAGCCAATGCCTTGAACGCCTCGGCGACGTTGTCGCCGCCGGCCGTCTCCAGGACCACGTCCACGCCCTTGCCGTCGGTCAGTGCGCGCACTTGCTCGGCCCAGTCGGGGCGGGTGTAGTCCACCGACGCATCAGCCCCCAGCCGCTCAGCCAGGGCTCGCTTCGCGGGGCTGCTGGCGGCCGCGATGACCTTGCCAGCGCCATACAGCCTGGCCAGTTGTACGGCGAGCGACCCCACTCCGCCTGCCGCAGCCTCCACCAATACGGTTTCGCCCGGCGCCAGTCGAGCGGCCTTGCGCAGGACCAGCGCGGCGGTCAGGCCATGGGCAACCAGCGCCGAAGCGCGTAGCAAGTCGAGCCCCGGAGGCAGCGGTATCACGATGGCGGCGGGCACGCTGACATACTGTGCATAACCCCCTGCCCCTGGGGCGGCCAGCACCGGCGTGCCGACAGGGAGCGAAGTCACGGCCTTTCCAACGGCGGCAACCGTGCCGGCCACTTCAGCACCGAGCGTGAAGGGGGTTGGGGACGGCTCAGGATAGTCGTCGCCGCGCCGACGCATGACGTCGGCAAAGTTCACTCCCGCTGCTTCGACGCGGATGAGGACCTCATCGTCGGCGAGTGTCGGATCGGGCACCTCCTCATAGATCAGCGTTTCTGGTCCGCCTGTCTTATGAAACCGGACTGCTTTCATCTGTTTCTCCAAATCTCGGTGAAGTAAGGTAAGGCCTGTCTTCGACGAGACCTGTTCGAAACTCATATTCTGCTGAGCGTCATGGGGACTTCACCTGTCGCTGACCGCAAAGGATTTATTGCGCCAGAAACTCCAGTGCTTTGATCACGAAGTCGGTGTGATACTGAAAGATGCCTCCGTGTCCGGCGTCCTGGTAAATGACGAGCTGCGCGTTGGGAATGCGGCGGGCCATGTCGTGGCTCAATCTGGTGGGCACCATGATGTCGTTGTCTCCATTGGCGATCAGGACAGGCATTTGCAAGCGGGTGAGGTTCTGCGGCGCTTGCTGGCCCCAGCCCTTGATCGCCCTGAGCTGGCGAAGCAAGGCGCCGGGTGTCGGCCCCTTGTCGCGTCCCGCCTTGCGTTCCTTGAGCCTCTTCAGGAATGCACTTGCTGCCTGCCGGCCGTTGGCGGTGGCGGTGAAGAACAGATAGGTCTTGGGATCGCGCAGCGTCACCAGGCCCTTGAGCATCAGAGGCCAGGACATCGCCCCCACGCGATCGATGCCGTCCACGGTCACGGGTGCAATGCCATCGGAAGAACCGATTCCCCGGTAGTCGATCGCAATAACGCGATGCTTGCGTGCCAGGCCATCGACGATGCGCGGGTCGAAGTTGTCCAGCACGGCCCCCCAGTGGTTAAGCAGGATCAGCGGGATGCCGCCGCGCGGGCCCAGTTCGCGGTAAGCGAAGGTGGTTCCGCCCGCCCTGACCTGGTTGTTCTGTGCGTTGGCATAGGACGTCGCCGATTGGGTATCCGGGTTGATGCTCTTCATCATTGATTCCTTGGGTTCCGCCTTGATATGTCGAGCATCATGCTGACGGGGGAAAAAAAGCCGATCGAAACTCAATCCGCCGCTGGGGCGAGATGCTCCAGCGCCGCCTCCAGCAACGATCTGGACAGCGGTTCTTCGTCGACCGCGCGCGCCAGGACGACCGCCCCAATCATCGTTGCGGCGGTCGCCAGGGCGCGCATGTGCGCACCGGGCTGGCCCCAGTCGGCCGATTGGCGGGACACCATGTCGATCATTTCCTTGATGCGGCGGGTAATTGCGCGTCGAACCACCGGCGCCTGACGCGGCATTTCCGTTCCCAGGGCGGCGATCGGGCAACCGACCTCCGGGTTTTTCACGTGCTCTTTGGACAGATAGGCGTGCAACAGCGCCTGCAGGGATTGTTCGGCAGGCACGGCGGCCGTGAAGTGCAAAAAAGTGGCGATGGCCTCGGCTCCTGCGCGGTCCGCCAACTCGGCCAGCATGGCTTCACGCGAGGCGAAATGCGCGTAGAACCCGCCGTGGGTGAGGCCGGCCTCTTTCATGATGTCCGCAATGCCAATGCCGTCATATCCACAGCGGCGGATCGCGCGTGCGCCAACTTCGACGATGCGCTCGTGCGTGACTTCCTTGGATCGCGTCGTGGACCGTTTCATATGACGTTCAGACGCAACCGCTGGTTCAGCAGATCTGGCTTCATGGCAACTCAGAAAGCGGTGCGGTCGTAAGGCAAGACGACTTTCGGGAGGTGCAGGAAGGCAGTAAGGCCCTGGAACCACATCACTTCCCGGAAGTCGCCACTGATGGTTAAGTCTTTACTGCCCACCCCCCTGAGGAAAGCCGCTTGGGCATCCTTGGCCGACAGGATCTCGAAGCCTTTGGCGGCACTAGTAAAGGTGAGCGTGAATCGAGGAGTCGTTGCCAGTCCCGCAAACGACCGGACGGTGCCATCTTTGATAACAAAGTAGCGGCCGGCACCCGAAACCGTGCGAATCTGGAATACCAAGCTCTTGGACGCGACGTAGCGTGCGGCGTTGGAGTCGTTCCTGATCTTGCGTTTCAGCATCTGGGCGAATGCCCACAACAGGAACTTGAACTTAAGCATTTCGGGCATCCTTTAGATTTGAGAAAAGTGCGTTCGGACCATGACGACCGTCGCGTCACTCGCTCAGGAACTGGACTGCGTGACCCAGGAAGCGTTGCGGGTACTGGAACTGCGCGGCGTGGCCGGCGTCGGGGTAAATGAACAACTGGGCGTTTGGCAGGTTACGAGCCATGTAGAACGAGTTAACCGTCGGGACCATCACGTCGTTCACGCCATTGAGGATGAACGTAGGCTGCTGGATGCTACGCAGATACGCGAAAGGATCGTCTTCCGAGAGCCTCGGCATGTACAGCATGTTGGCCTCGATCTGTGCGATCGAGACCTCCGGCGAGGATGGCGGATCTTGGTCGGCGCGCATATGACGCCGTTTCCAGAACTCCCTTGCTGCCTGCTCGGCCTCTGCTGATCGGCCGAAGAACAGGTAGAGGAAGTCTTCGAACTCCGGTACCGGATTGACCGCTGTGGTCAGCACGCGCTGCTCCATTTCCGGATTGCCCCCGCGCGGCCCGGTGCCCAGCAGCATCAGCTTTCGCACTAGCTCGGGATGGCGCCAGGTCAGGTCCAGCGCCTGAAACCCTCCCAGCGAAAATCCCAAAACGTCGATTTGCTGCACGCCCAGCGCGCGAACGAAAGCCGCTGCGTCATCGGCCATGTCCTCAATGCGTGTTCGTGGTTGCCCGCCGGATGAAGCGATGCCGCGACCGTTATAGAGGATCACTTCGCGGCTTTGGGCAAGACCATCTGTCATCAATGGATCCCAGTTGTCCATGCCACCGCGGAAATGCTGCAGGAACAGTAAAGGCGGCTGCGAAGAATTTGTATTACCCCAGCGTCGGTAGGCGAATCGGGTACCGTCGACATCCACGAAGCGAGTGGGCGTAGTGATATGGTTGTCAGTCATGTATTCACCTGTTGAGAACCTGTGTCGAGATGTCGGTCTCGTTGCCGGAGCTTCGCAAATTCACTGCGCGAGAAATGCCAACGCTTTGCGCGCAAAGTCCTCGTGGTATCAGTCGTACCGCCGTTTGCTGTAATCGCATTGCTGGCCACGGCGAACCGTGAATCAATCGCAGGGTGCAGCGTCAGGATGCACGAAATGGCTCTTTGCAGATAAGGCACGGCCCGACTCTCGACTAAGGCAGAAGCGGCAGTAGTCAGGCGTCGCGCTGATAGCGCTCGGCCGCGTGTGCTTGTCGAATGTCCGACATCAGTCCCTGGCGCGCGCCATCCAGTGCGTCCCACCGCCCGGCTACTTGCAGTGGCGGGATCGTGACCAGTTCGCGACGGTCGAACCCAATCAGTGCAGCATCAACTAACTCTCCGACTTCCATAACTTCGGGGAGCATGTTCACGTCGACACCAGCGCGCTCCCAGATCTCCGTGCGCGTCGCCGCCGGCAGTACCGCTTGCACGTAGATACCCCTGGGCGACAACTCGAGGTTCAGGCCCTGCGACAGGAACAGCACGAATGCCTTGGTCGCGCCGTAGATCGACATGCCGAACTCTGGCGTGAAACCCACCACTGAGCCAATGTTGACGATCGAGCCATTACCGGACTGCACAAAGCGTGGAGCGACCGCAGCTGCAAGCCTCGTCAGCGCCGTCGTGTTGAGCGTGATCAGGCGTTCGATGCTCTCAGAGGTTTGCTGCACGAAGCCGCCCGACTGAGGCACGCCGGCGTTGTTGATCAGGATACCTATTCGATTGTCATCGCGCAGCCGAGTCTCGAGCGCGGACAGATCGACTGACTGGGTCAGGTCGGACTGCAGCACTTCCACGGCCACACCGCTTTCCTCACGCAGGCGCACGGCCAAGGCATCGAGCCGCGCCTTGTCACGTGCGACAAGGACGAGGTCATGGCCACGCCGAGAGAGGCGCTCGGCGTAGGCGGCACCGATACCGCTGGACGCGCCGGTGATGAGGACAGTCGGAAGCGTGGTCATGGGTACTTTCCTTTGCAAGGGTTCTTCTGGCTCAGGCGCAATCAAGGACGCGGGCCTTAGCCGGAGATGGTTGGGTAATCGATGTAGCCCATAGCGCCGCCGCCATAGAGCGTCGCCGGGTTGAGCTGCGTCAGGGGTGCGCCGGCCTTCAATCGTTCGACCAGGTCCGGGTTGCTGATAAACGGACGACCGAACGCGAACAGGTCGGCGCTGCCCTCATTGAGTTGAGTGGTGGCGAATTCCAAGTCGTATCCGTTGTTGGCCAGATAGGTCTGCTTGAAACGGCGGCGCAGCGCGTCATAGTTGAACGCGGCGACCTCGCGTGGGCCGCCAGTCGCACCTTCGACCACGTGCAGATAGACGATGCCCTGCGTGCTGAGTTGTTCGGCGATGTAGTCGTACTGCGGTTGCGGATCGCTGCAGGAAATGCCGTTTGCCGGCGAAACCGGCGAGATGCGCACGCCGGTGCGCTCGGCGCCGATTTCTTTGACCACTGCGGCGACCACTTCCAGCAACAGGCGCGAACGGTTCTCGATCGAGCCGCCGTAGGCGTCAGTGCGCTGGTTGGCCCCGTCCTTGATGAACTGCTCCAGCAGATAACCGTTGGCGCCGTGAATTTCCACTCCGTCGAAGCCGGCGGCAATAGCGTTGGCCGCAGCCTGTCGAAAGTCGCTCACGATGCCCGGCAGCTCGGCGAGTTCCAGGGCGCGTGGCTCGGACACGTCGGCAAATCCGTTGTTGACGAACGTCTTCGTCTCGGCGCGGATGGCGGAAGGTGCGACCGGCGCCGTCCCGCCAGGTTGCAGGTCAGTGTGCGAGACGCGGCCCACATGCCACAGCTGCACGAAGATGCGTCCACCTTTGGCATGTACGGCGTCCGTGAGCTTGCGCCAGCCAGCAATCTGCTCGGGCGTGTACAGGCCGGGAGTGTCCTGATAGCCCTGGGCCTGGGCCGAAACCTGAGTGGCCTCGGTAATGATCAGGCCGGCCGTGGCGCGCTGGGCGTAGTAGGTCACGGCCAGCTCGCTGGGTACCAACCCGGCGCCGGCACGGTTGCGGGTCAGCGGTGCCATGACGATGCGATTGGTGAGCGTCAGGCCACCGAGGGCGTACGGCTCGAAAAGCGTTTTCTCGGACATGTTGTTCCAGCATCTGGTGTTGGGAATGGCTGCAATGATGACGATCATAATCTAACGTGTCAAGGCTTTGATGACGACCAACATCAATGTATAGTCAGGCCTTCACGAAGGAACGTATGCGATCCACGAACGACGCCCTTCAGAGTATGGTAGCGGAGCGCGTGAGGTGTGATAGTGATGCGGGTCAGCGGAGGTCCGCCGGCATTTTCCAGGGAAGCAACGCGTCGTAGTCGTCGACGGTTTTCGCCAGAGGCAGGTGTTGGAACAGCCAGGTGAGGTACCGGTAGGGATCGATGCTGTTTGCCTTGCAGGTCTCGACGAGCGTATAGAGATTGGCGCTCGCGTTCGCGCCTTCGACG
>NZ_JAMBPR010000166.1 GCF_024206475.1 Paraburkholderia sp. CNPSo 3274 | reverse complement strand
CGCCCGCAGTCCGTTCGTATCGCCTGAGGTTGAAAACATGGAGGCCACTTCGTCCCTATGCTCGATTTATGCAACAACGCCGCCTCGAGTACACCACTTAACTGGTCCCATAGAGGACGCCTTACAAGCGATCGTCGGTTCTTTCGTACCTCGCCATCCGCTCAATTTATGATGTAGGACTATATCGGTGCGGCAGCCAGGAAAATCAAATCGTTAAATGCCAGCTGTCGTTTCTCGCTTGTCCCAGTGGCCAGATGTCCCCGAGAGACGAACTCGCCGCTGTGGGTTTCGTGCCACGCCAACCCCACTGTGGCGGTATAGGAATGACGGTCGACCGCGATCAGATTGCCGTCGTGTCGTAGAAGAGCAGGGTCGGTGAACAGTGTGGCAATCAACTCTTGCAACAAATCCGTTGTGGCTGAATGCCGCCAGTACTTACGTACTGAGGTGCAAACGGCATTTAGAACGCGGATGCTTCCGATCCAAACAATCAATTTTCACAATGGCGCGAAGCGATGCATACTAGAACCTGCTGTGTAGTCGTCACTGTTATGGTTTGAAGTACTACGGTCCTGATGTTGCTTGACCTGCTAGGTGCAACCCGTGCACTACCGCCCGCACTTCCAATTGCATGCCGAGCCGGCATTTATAGGATACGCTGGGCCAAATAGTTTCGGACCTGTGAACCGACAGCTGTCAGGCCGCTGGCTGGCCAGTACCACTTTTACCTAGGCTCGCGCATAGAGCGCCGATTCGCCGGAGCAAATGAATGCACGTTGTCGATATTGATCAGATGGCCCTGTTCTTCGTGAACTCATTTGAGCTCGTGATGGTCTTCGCTAACGTCTGCGTCGTACTCGAGCTGATCTTCCCGGCCTACCGCTACAGTTTTTCGTCATACATTCGGGGCGTGCGGAACTGGATAATCCGCATCGGTTGTGGTGCATTAATCTGGCACCTTTACGCTATGGGGCTGCAATGGCTAGGGGTGAAACCACTCCTGACAGTGGATTTTGGGGCGTTGCTCCATTCCGGCAACACGATCGCCGGGGTGTTTATGGCGGTTTTTTCTGGCGTTCTGGTTGCAATTGCCGGCGACTTCTTTTACTACTGGATGCACCGCGCGCAGCACGCAATTCCGTTCCTGTGGCGCTTGCATGCGACTCATCACTCGATCCGCGAGTTGACTGCATGGAACTGTAATCATCACATTTCCGAACCGATTGTTTACGCGATGTTTGTAGCACTGCCACTCGCGCTAATCCACTTCAAGTCCGGTGTCGTGCCCGCGGTTGCCATGACGCTAATTAGCTTTCAGGCGCATCTTTCTCACTCCAGCACGCGTGTGAATCTCGGGCCGCTCCGATACATCATCGGCGATAACCAGTTTCACCGCATTCACCACTCAATGGAATCGCATCACCGGCACCAAAACTATGGATTCTTCACCACCATCTGGGACACAGTTTTTCGCACTGCATACTGGCCGGAAAAAGAGGAATGGCCGGAAGTGGGTCTTCGCAACCAACCGGAACCGCATACGGTTCGCGACTACGTTCTGTTCCCGTTTGACCAACGCCGCTGGTTCCGACCGGCAATCAAAAGTGGCAAAGGGAATGAATGACAGTTCGGCAATGTTACGGCTCATATCGCCGCTAAAAGCCAAGGGAGACCAATCTCGACTGACATCATCGACCCTATAGGAGACAGCAACCTTATGCAGCGAATGCCATTCCTCGCCGGCTGTGCCGCCACAGCTTTGATGGTTTGCAGTGCAGAAGCACAGGCCGAGGCCTGGTCTGCAACTTCGCCCGAAGCCTCGTCCTGCTATCCGTCCGATCTCCTTTTTGCTTCCAGCTCCTACGGAAGCTACACGTTCAACAATGACGTCTGGTCGCCCTGCCAAGGTGTCGCTGCAGGCAAGCAGACGATCTGGGCCAACAGCAACCTTGACTGGGGCGTCTCTTCAAATCAACCCGACACCGGCCACATCAAGTCCTATCCACACATCGGATATGCGGTCAACAAGTCCCTCAGTTCGCTTAAGTCGCTGACTGCTGTCGTCTCAGCGATCACCCCTTCTAGCGGCGCTTGGGAATCGACCTTCGATATCTGGGCCGGAAACAACGCGCATGAAATCATGATCTGGCTCAACTATACCGGATCCCCTGATGGCTGCGGCAACGTAAAACCGATTTCCGCGAACTGGACGTTTTCCGGCTGCGCGATCCCAATTCAGAAAGATGTCCAGCTGTCGGGCGCTTACTGGAATGTCTACGTGGGCAGCAATAGCAGTAACACGGTCTATTCGTTTCTTCGCACAAAAAAGACCGACCACACCACGCTCGACGTGCTGGCATTCATGAATTACCTCAAGTCGCGGAATTATTTCGATGATGTCGTGCTCGGCGATGTTCAGTACGGCTTCGAGATAACGTCGTCGCCTGGCGGTCTGCCTTTCGCGTCCAAAAACTTCTCCATCACCGCGGAGTGATATCGGCGCCTCCCGTCCTCGCCTGTATATTTATATCCGCTGGTAATGCAGAATTCTCGGAACCGGTCAGCCGGGATGACCGTCGTTCTTCCCAACGGCGAAAATTTGATTGACGTCAAGCGATCCGTGCGGTGGCGCAGGAGCAGGGTAAGCGACTCGTGCCGGCCGTTATAGACGGCGGCTGAGGGCGACATCGAAGTGATGCCCATCATTTCCAATCTGATGGGCATCACTTTGACACAGTCTGCGGAGAAGAAGCCGGGTGTTGCGGCTCACATTTTCTGCTAACGGTGTTCACAGAAGCGCTAAAGTGCCCACTAATTCGGCTAGCGCGCCTTGCAGGGATAACGATTTATCGCTTGAAGAGCGGTAGCGAAGTTGGCCGCATTGCGTAATACAGGGTGAAAGTGGTGCCCGAGAGCGTCACGGCCACATGTATCCATTGGCCGTTCTGCAGCGGCGCCTAGCCGTCGACCGGACGCTCGTTTGCGACCAGTTGAGCGTGAGCGTGAGCGAGAAACGCACCGTGCCACCACCGCTGTTACGGGTGAGCATCATGTAACGACGACCGGTGCACTGCACGCGCGCCCATTTGTTTCGTGCTGCTTAGAGCAGGGTCGGCCGGGATTCGCGAATATCTGAAGCTTCAGATATTAACGATTACCCCCACCGCTGAATTAGGCGAAGCTCGGTGACGGCGAAAGCGCCCTGCATTACTGAGGCGGCGCTGTGCAAGATCGACAGGATGGCAAAGGTTCGCATAATTTCCTGAACTTTTCCTACCGGCCATGATGGCCGGCAAGGAGAAGACCATGACGCATCCGGAACTGTTGCGCGGGAAGGAATACCCCGAAGCGCGCTTGCCATCAATCACGACCGCAGCCCAGTTTCTGAGCGAGTTTGATTCATACCTCGGCGCCGTCAGGGGTCTGGCGCAGGGCACCCGAAGGAAGTATGGCCGGTTCGTTCAACTCTTCCTGGATGAGTGGTGCGGTGACAGTCCGCCGAATTGGCAAGACCTTTCAACCGAACATCTCCGCACATACCTGCGTCACGAATTCTCGATCAGGAAGCGGCGGCCATCGAATTCACCGATCGTCGCGCTGCGCGCAATGTTGCGCTTTCTCGCCGTCAGGGGATTGACGCAGCCCGGTCTGGAGGAAACGCTTCCACGAATTCGGCGTTGGCGTCATGCGACGCTTCCGCCGCGTTTGTCGTGCGCCGATGTCGATCGGCTGATCAAATGCGTGGGCGATGCTGCGACGTTTCAACCATTGCGGAATACGGCAATAGTGCTGCTGCTCGCAAGAACCGGGATGCGTGCTGCCGAAGTCGCTCGCCTCAGTCTGGATGACGTTGACTGGGCCTGCGGCGTCATTCATATCCGTGAAACCAAGACCCGTCGTGACCGTGACCTGCCATTATCCCGAGATGTGGGGCGCGCCTTGCTGGCATACCTCAAACGGGAGCGTCCTCCATCATCGTACAGGACGATATTTCTGCAAGCGATTCCGCCGTCGCAGCCATTCACCGACTCCAGCGCGATTTCCAAGATCGTCCGGCGAGCCCTGATTCGAGCAGATATCGCTCCCGCACGCGGTTCAACACACCTGATACGTCATGCCGTGGCAACAACCATGTTGACACGCGGATCGAGTTTCAAAAACATCGCCGATGTGCTGGGTCATCGATCCCTTCAGTCCACCGCCATTTACGCGAAGCTGGACCTGTCATCGCTGTCGCGCATCGCCATGCCGTGGCCGGGAGACAGATCATGAACGGTGAGGAACTTCAGGAGCTGCTGAGCCGCTACGTCGAAGACCGCAAGTTGCTGGGTTACCGGCAAGCCTATAGCGGAACGCTCGCACGTTTCGTTAAGGACATTATCCACGATCGCGCCGGTGAATCGATAAAGACTACTGATGTCATCGAATGGATCATGCGGGTTCGCCGTGCACCGTCGAGCCAGTCTGCCATCCTCAGTGCCCTGCGCGGGTTTCTGCGCTTCGTAAAGGCTGTCGATCCAGCGACCTCGGTACCCGGCAAACATCTGCTGGCAACTCCACGTCGCAATCCGCCGTACGTTCTGAGCGCTGCACAACTGCAATCGATCCTGAATCTGGCGACGACTGCGCGACCGCGGGGTGGTCTGCGATCTGCTGCCTACGTCGCAATCTTGGGGTTGCTTGCCAGTTCCGGGTTACGTATCGGCGAAGCTCTACACCTCAAGGCGATCGACGTGCACCTTGGGGAAGATCTGCCACATATCGTTGTTCGTGAAAGTAAATTCAAAAAGGCACACATCGTACCCTTGCATCCAACAACCGCAGCTCATCTGAGGCAGTACGCCGGCCGACGGGGACACAAGTGTGCGTATTTCGGCGAAGTCGAACACGGATTTCGGTTGAAGTCGAACGGTTTCGGGGTATTCCGGAATCGGTGTTCGGCGCTCCGAAACGCGTGTTCATCTTCCCGAAATCGGTGTTCAGCCCGCCGAAACGGCTGTTCACTCCGCCGAAATGCGTGTTCGGTGAGCCGAAACGAAAGGCGCGGTTTTGGTTGGCGGTACTGCGGATGGCTCAATCGGCCGGCGGTTAAGGTTGCTCCTTTTGGGAGAA
>NZ_JAMBPR010000165.1 GCF_024206475.1 Paraburkholderia sp. CNPSo 3274 | reverse complement strand
GCAACAGCTTGGGGGTGAAAGTCCCCTGCCCAACCTGATGGTGGTGAAGGGCTAGTGAAACGCAAGGGCGTCGTCGTGAGGCGGGGTCTGAAGGAAGCGTGTAGCAAAGCCACGACCTGACGAACAGAAACCAGATACGAGGCCTACCCAGTCGGACGAGCGAGCAAATGATTGCGAAGTCCATAACCATCAAGGGCTGGGGTGGTAAATCTGGCAGGTGCGTGGTGAAGGCGGTTGAGCTTACCTTCTATGAGCGGAATATTGTCAAGGCATGTCACGAGCTCGCTGTGGTTCGAACATTGACTGCGCGGTCAATTCAATCCGCTGGCGCCTGGCCAGCCTCATCCTGCATGCGCGTTGCGCCGGAGTTGTCTCCAGGAACATGCCCCATCTCGGGATCGGTTGCATGGCAACCCGGTAAGAACACGGGCATGTTCACCTCAAACCTGTGCCTGCTGCGCCAACGCGCAAATGCATTGACCCCACTGCTTTCGGCGTAGCGCCTGAACGACGGCGACGCTCAGCGACCGGCGATGACACTGCGCCGGTCTCCCACACGAATCTTGCGGGCTTGCGTTCAACGAAGGCAAGCAATAGCAGTCCTGAGCCCAACGTAAACGATTGAATGTGACTATACAAAAATCCTACGAACTCAAGGTCACGGCGATCAGTATAAAGGGTCATCAACTCGACGGAAAATGCGTCGATGTGGCATTCCAATTAGGCGGATCTTGCCCGAAAACATTGCGAACGAAGAAATCCACGAGCTTACGCTCGGTGAAGATACCGGGGGCTCCATGATCAGCGCCCGGCACATAGACCATTTCGAATTCCTTTCCCGCCTTAATGAGTCGAACCTGAAAAATTCGAAGGGCCTTGTGCAGCAAGGGTTTGGAGCGGAAAGTTGTTGATGCATTTGCAGGAACCTGGCAGATTCTGGGTTGTTTCCTGCAAATTCTGTCGAGGTCTGGATGGGTCCGAAGACACCAGTAAGCGAAGGCGATTTGTTCCGGCATCCTCTGCGCGAGCAGATCAACCTGAAGCATCCCCTGGTGCGCCTGGCCGATCTGATCAACTGGAATGGATTGAATGCGTCGATGAGCGCGAGCTTCGTCTCACGCAAGGGTCGGCCGGCCACGTCACCGAGGCTGATTGCTGGCTTGTTGTATCTCCAGCATGCGTTCGATCTGTCGGACGAGGAAGTGGTCTGGCAATGGGTGGAGAACCCGTATTGGCAAGTCTTCACCGGCGAAACGTTTTTACAGACCGAACCGCCGATCGATCCGTCGAGCCTGACGCGCTGGCGCAAGCGCCTAGGGGAAGCCGGAGTTGAGGAGTTGCTGGCTGAGACGATCGAAGCGGCGAAGCGCGCGGGCGTGATCAAGGCCTCAAGCGCGAAGCGCGTAATCGTCGACACGACGGTCATGCAAAAGGCGATCGCCCATCCAACCGATTCGCGCCTGCTCGAGCGGTGTCGCGAACATCTGGTGAAGACTGCGGCACGGCACGGATTGAAGCTCAGGCAGAACTACAATCGCGAGGCCCCACACCTGGCGCGCCAGATTGGCCGCTACGCTCACGCGAAGCAGTACAAGCGCATGAGGAAGGCATTGCGTACGTTACGTTCGCGCGTTGGACGTGTGATGCGCGATGTGGAGCGACAGGTCGACCAGGTAGCGGACTCAAACCTCCCGGTCCTGCAGGAGCTGATTGAGCGCACGAAGCGAATGCTGTCGCGGAAGCCGAAGGACAAAAACAAGCTCTACGCACTACATGCGCCAGAGGTTGAATGTCTGGCGAAGGGCAAGGTGCGCACACCCTACGAGTTCGGCATGAAGGTGTCGATCACGACGACCCACAAGGAAGGACTGGTGGTTGGGATGCGCTCGATGCCAGGCAATCCGTACGATGGGCACACGCTGGCCGAAGCGCTAGAACAGGCAGCAATCCTGTGCGACGCCACGCCGGAGGTCGCTATCGTCGACCGTGGCTACAAGGGTGTCGCCGTCGATGGTGTGAAGATCTACCACCCGGGCTTGCGGCGGGGCATCACACGCGGACTACGCGCGATGATCAGACGGCGCAGCGCGATCGAGCCAGCCATCGGTCACATGAAGACAGACGGAAAACTCGATCGCAACTGGCTCAAGGGTGCGCTCGGCGACGCGATGCACGCGGTGCTGTGTGGCGCAGGCCACAATCTTCGAATGATCCTCAGGAAGCTGCGGCTTCTTTGTGCCTTCATTCTGGTGGCCTTGCTCAACCGCCGCGTTGCTGGCCTTCAATCACCGTAACACCGGTTGTCGGCAAAACGAATTGTTCAGGACGGACCACTTAAGGTCAATGGCCAATGGAAATACCTGTATCGCGCCGTCGACAAGGCTGGCAACACCATCGACTTCCTGCTGCGGGCCCATCGAGATAAGACTGCGGCGCGGCGATATTTCGAAAAATTGATCGCCCGCAATGGCGAACCCGCGACGGTGACTATCGACAAAAGCGGCGCGAATCTGGCCGCACTTGAAGCCATCAACGCAGACCGCGAAACCCCGATCAGGATCCGGCAGAACAAATACCTGAACAACGTCGTGGAACAGGACCATCGAGCGATCAAACGGATCATCAGACCGATGGATGGGCTTCAAGGATTTTCGGTGTGCGCGCATCATTCTCTCTGGTATTGAGGTGATGCATATGATTCGCAAGGGGCAGATGAAAAACGAGGGCGATGACCGAACGGCAGCCGCTCAGTTCCATTCGCTGGTGACATAAGCAATCCGATATATATGGGAACATGCTCGGCCTGCCATCCTTATCGCGACAGAACCGCTAGTGATGCTGAGGCCGTTCCGCGGCGATAGTGTTCATCCGGACGGTAGTGCCGGGTGACGCGTCTAGTGGATGTCATGCATGCACGCGATGCCAAGTTCAGCGGCGAGCTGAGCGAGGCGCTTGTCCAGGGTCCAGATCGATGCACCGGGAGTCATCAAGGTTGACGCAAGCAACGTAAGATCGCTGCTGCCACAGCCTCGACCGTAAAATTGTCTCGCCTCGATCAACTCCATCACCTCGGTCCAAGTCGCGTGCGTTGCATGTTGCAGCAGCCCGATGTCGTGGAGCGTCCGGGCGCGAGGTGCTGGCGGAGTGCCACAGGCGAGTTCAACAAGCACGACTGGATGTGTCAGCGCTTGGTCGCTCGTGATCAGTTGAACAAGCCTCGTGTTGGCGCGACGGAAATGATCAACCCAGACGGATGTGTCGATGAGGACGCTCATTGGTTCGCAGGCTCGGATCGGCGCCGCGGGATGTCGGGCATATCGGGTGCGGCACCACCCAGGGCTGCCAGCCGCTTGCCAGCCTGCACGCGAATAAACGTCTGCATTGCCACCCGGAACAGGTCTGCCTTGTCCATGTCAGGATCGGCAAGCTCAAGCGCGCGCTGGTAAAGGCTGTCGTCGATGGTAACGGTGGTTCGCATTTGACCTCCGGTTTGATGCTACTCTGCATCAATTGTAGCATCAATAAAGTGGGAGGCGCGCCGACATGCTGTCCGGTCAGGCCAAGGGATCCGCAGTGAATGGTCATGGGCGTACCTGATCGCCCACCAGATTTAACATAATATAATTTATCGCAGTTTTTAAATGGGGTACGACGCTGTAATAAACCCGTCTGCCCGTGCAGGTCCGCGCTCTCCGACAATAGCCGATGGGCGCTATGCTCCGACACGGGAGTGAAACTTCGGCTTCAGCGATGAGCAGTTCCCGGGCGGCGCGTCGAAGGCAGACAGGCACCGCGCCGTGCGGTCTCTGGCAGGCAATCGGCACGCCAGAGACTTCCGCATCACGGGCAGCCTTGCGCATTTTTCTTTATAACCTCGCAGCACATCAAGCCATGGAAATCCGCGTCAGCTACGAACACAGTCTCGCCTCGGCGCCGAAAGAATTTTTCGTTCACGTGCCGTCTCGGGTCATCGCCGATGTACCGGTGAATGTGCCGCGCGCGCTGCTGCCGGAATTCATCACGAACCTGATCGCTGAGCGCTCACCCTCGATCGGCAAAATTCGGAATCTGAAGATCCTTTGAAACGAAAGACCGTCCGGCTGACACTCGACCAGACGCAGCCAGGGCTGCCGCTGAAGCCCGTCTCCGAGCGCGTCGGCCTCAGCTACGGTGCCGGCGCGGCCGCGACCCGCCGGCAACGACGCTGAAAAGGGTACGCGGGTCGCGCGAGTTGCTAACGATCACCTCGTGCCCCGCCTGCACCGCCAGGCGAGCGAGGCCACCGCCGATCAGGCCGGCGCCGATAAAACCGATTTTCATCACCGTGTCCAAAGCTTGGAATTGCATCCGTCCGTGCGCTCATCGCGTGAAGCCAGTCTTTCCCCGCGTGCGGCCGTCAATCATCTTGGCGATCGCCGCACGAGCCTCCGTCATCGGCACGACAGCGGCTTCTTCCGGCTTGATGTCGTTACGGATGATGAACTGCATCATGGCTTTCATCTCTTCGTGCGTGCCCATGATGGTGCCGCCTATGTCGATCTGCTCGACAAAGATGGGCAGCAGATCGGTTTCCGCGGCACCCGGTCGTGACCCCGTGGATCACCACGACGCCGCCGCGTTTGACCGCCCCCAGGTTGTCCGCCCAGGTCACGGCCCCGATGTTGTCGACGAGTGCATCAGCGCGGCGCGGCAACTGATCGCCATGGCGGAATATCCGGTTGGCGCCGAGGCGCTCGGCGATCGCGGCACCCTCGTCATTGCGCGTCGTGGCCCGCACCTCGAAGCCAGCAGCACGACCCACCTGAATGAGCGCAGTCGACATGCCGCCCGAAGCGCCCTGCACCAGCAAGGACGGCGGACGCTGCGCTCATACTCTGCCGCTGACCGGGGCGCAATCGCGAACTTTCATCACGTATCACATATGAGTCAACGTGCCACGAGGGCTGGCTCTCGCAGGAACGGTGTACGTCAGCCAGAAGCCAGGCGTCGATGCGAGCCGGCCGATGGATAGCTTGACGCCGATCTAGTTCTGTCACAAATCGGGAGACAGGGCAACCACCACCGGGTGCCAAGCCAAATTCAGGATGCTGGAACGCGTCGTGCTTGCCAAACCTGGTGCCCCTTCTTCCATCGCACTCGGGAGACCTGTCATGCAAACCGGACTCACCACCGGTT
>NZ_JAMBPR010000164.1 GCF_024206475.1 Paraburkholderia sp. CNPSo 3274 | reverse complement strand
GGGCGCAAACCCCGATCCCGCTCTTCCTTGCGCACCCAGCTACGCAGCGTCTCGCCCGAGCAGCCCAGCTTCGCTGCGATCGAGGCGATCACTTTCCATTGCGATTCGTGGTCGCCCTGATGTTCCAGTACCATTCGCACAGCCCGCTCACGAACTTCCGGCGAGTACCTTGGGGACTTCTTCTTGGTGTTTTCCATAGCTCCATTTTCTCAAGAAGTGGAGCCTCCGGAAATCCCGGGGCGGTTCAGTACATGGTGTCGCGACGCAATACGGTGGATGCAGGACGACAGGTGGATCGGCGAGGCGACAGACCGATCCTCCATTGGAGGAAGACAATGCTACAAGACCCGACCAGCGGCGGTGCTGCCGTTGAAACGCCGAGCTTGCTCAGCGCCCTGAACCTCACGAAGCACTACGGCGGCGTGAAGGCACTGACCGGCGTGAGCCTCGAACTCGCGCCCGGCGAAATCCACGCCCTTTGTGGCGAGAACGGCGCAGGCAAGAGCACGTTCATCAAGATCCTCGGCGGACTTGTCGAGCCGGACGATGGCTCGATTACCGTGGATGGTCAGCCGCTCAAGCTCGGCCATCGCACCGACCCCAAGCTGATCTCGATTGTCCACCAGGAGCTCGCGATTGTTCCCACGCTCTCGGTGCTCGATAACATCCTCCTGGGCGGTGCGGACCAGCGCGAGATTTACCTGCGGGGCCGCTACCGTGACACGGTCCGAGCGCACCTCGATTCGGTTGGCCTTTCCCATGTCAAGCTGGACAGTCCGGCATCGCGACTGAGTCTCGCTGAGTGCCAGCTGGTCGAGATTGCGCGCGGCATGTCTCGCCAGGCGAAGGTCCTGCTGCTCGACGAACCGACTGCCACGCTGTCGGACGCCGAAATTGTGCGCGTATTTGATGTTGCACGACGTCTGCGGGACCAGGGGACGGCGATGATTTTCGTCAGCCATCGACTCGATGAGGTCTTTGCCCTGACCGACCGGATCACGGTTTTCCGGAACGGCCAGCACGTCATCACGAGCAAGACCGCAGACATGACCACCGGCGAGGTAGTGAAGGCGATGATTGGCCGGGAGCTCGTACGTCATCCGGTCAAGGCCACTGAAGGACGCGCATCCCTGCGGCCGCGCCTGTCTGTCACGAATCTGAGCGTTGACGACAAGCTGAAAGCCCTCAGCGTCGATGTCGCGCCTGGCGAGATCGTGGCGGTCGTCGGGCAGCTTGGATCGGGAGCCGAGACGGTAGTCGAGGCGCTTGCCGGACTGCGTGGCGACATCTCCAGGTCTGTGAGGCTCGACGGTGAGGTCGCAAAGATCGACAGCGTGCGAAGCGCGCTTCGTTGCGGTGTCGGTTACGTGGCCGAGGACCGGGCCGACAAGGGCGTGTTTCTTGACGCTCCGATCGGTATCAACATCACTGCATCGGTGATGTCGAAATTCAGCCGCGCCGGCGTCATGCAGCGCGCAGCTGAGGCCGCGGAAGCTATGCGTCTCGCCGGGATGTTTGCGATAGATGCGAAGCGACTGCGGCACGAGGTTTCCACCCTGAGCGGCGGAAACCAGCAGAAGGTTTCGCTCGCCAAGGCGGCGGCGCTCGCGCCGAAGCTCCTGCTGCTGAACGAGCCGACGCGCGGTGTGGATATCGGGGCACGCAGCGAAATCTATTCGACCCTGCGGAAGATGGCGGACGACGGCCTGGCCGTGGTTTTCTACTCGACCGACCTTGAGGAAATCCTCGAACTCGCGGATACGGTGGTGACGATTTTCCGAGGCCAGATGGTGCGTCGCAAGCCGCGACACGAAATCGATGGCGATACGGTCCTGCATGACATCGTCGCAGGTGGGGGCGAAGCGGCGGGTGGCCACGCTTCGTTCAGAACTCAACGCGTGGAGGCTGGCCATGCATAAAACCGCTCTTGAACCCTCTATCCAGGCTTCTCCTACATTCTATAGGCGCTGGGCTTCGGCACTGTTCGGCAGCACGAGTATTCATGCGGGCTCCATCCGCGTTGCAACGCTATTGCTGATCATCGTTGCAGCGGGCGTCGTTCCTCACTTCACCGAATTCGGCAACGTCCAGTCGCTGATGTACTCGGTTGCCGCAGTCGGAGTCGGTGCAGTCGGGATGGCGCTCGTCACACTGAGCGGCAATCTGTTCATGCTCTCGATGGGCGCGACGGCTGCGGTTTCAACGGTAATGTTCGCTGCATTGATCCACCTCGGGCTAGGCGTAACCGTTCTCGCAGTCGTGCTTGCTGGCCTGGCGATAGGCATTGTGCAGGGCGCCATCATCGCGCTGGGCCGGGCCAATCCGATCATCACGACGATCGCAACCTCTTCCATCATTCTCGGCGCGGGCGTGCTCTATACCGGCGGCCTTACCATCATCGGAGATGGCGATGCAACCTGGCTTGGTCAAGGCAAGCTCTTTGGCTGGTTGCCGACCCAGATCATCGTGCTCGCCGTTTTCGTGATCATCGGGAGTTTCATACTCCAGAAGACGCGTATCGGACGGGAGATCAGGCTCATTGGCATGCGTTCGGAGGTTGCTCGCGTCGCGGGTCTGCGCCTGATGGCGGCCACCCTGTTCTGCTACGGATTTGCCGGTGCGGCGGCGGCGCTTGCCGGGTCGCTCATCGCATCGTCGTCGGCGCAAGGCAATCTCACATACGGAGTCGACCTCGACTTCAACGCAATCGCCGCAGTTCTGGTCGGTGGTATCTCGATCCGGGGCGGACGCGGCCAGATCTCGGACGCGGTTACCGGCGCCATCTTCCTCGCCGTGATCAGTAACATCCTGCTCGTGAGCGGCGTGAGCTACGAGTATCAATTGGTCGTCAAAGGCATGGTGGTGCTGGGGGCGGTCGTGTTCGGTGCATTGCTCGCCCGTCTCGGGCCCAGCAAAAAATAAGCGGAGAGCGAAATGAATCAATCTCAACGTCTTCTGAATCTTGTGATTCGTTCGGTCCTGCTAATCGGCATGCCCGTGTACTTCGGCCTGACCGTCGATCACTTCTTCTCAGCGGCCAACCTGTACGCGATTTTCCAGGCGTTCGCTTTCCTCGGCATCGTAGCGCTGGGCTTGTCGGTGACGATGGTCGCCGGTGAGTTCGACCTCAGTGTGGCGGCGCTTGCGACGGTCGCGGGCCTGATCACCGTGAAGTTTGGCGGCGATAGTGCGGTGCTTGGCCTGATCTATGCCGTCTGTTTCGGGATCGTGGTGGGTATCGCGAACGCAGCGCTTTTGCCCTGGCTTGGCGTCTCGTCGCTTGTCACAACCGTCGGTTCGATGATGTTCCTCACGGGCGTCGGTTACTGGTTAGCGGGCGGGCGCGTCCTGAGCTGGGCGAATCTCGATGTGAGCGACTTCCTGGATCAGAACATCTTTGGCATCTTCTCCCCGCGTAGCCTGATTACCATCTTCTGCTATGTGGTCGTATCGCTGTTTTTGCGATTCACCACGCTCGGTCGGGACATCTACGCGGCAGGTGGACACCGGAAGGCTGCCGTTCAGAGCGGCGCGCGAGTCGGGGCTGCCCTGACGGTGGGCTTTGCGATCTCTGGCAGCCTTTCCGCGCTCGGTGGTGGTCTGCTGTCGCTTAGCCTTGCCACCGCGTCTGCAACGATGGGCAGCAATATCCTGCTCCAGGCGGCGTCAGCGGCCATTGTGGGCGGCGTGGCACTTGAGGGGGGAATCGGGTCGCCACTTGGCGTGGCAGTTGGCGTGTTGATCCTCACGGTGCTCAACAACGGTCTCGGCCTGCTCAATGCGACCTCGACCCAGATACTGCTGGTCAATGGTCTGCTTCTTCTGATGGTCGTGCTGCTCGACGGCCGTCTGGGCAGCGTGCTGGCCAATCCGTTGGCACGCCTGGCCCGGGCCCGCTCCGCGAAAGGCGCGAGCGCCTGACGGAGTGCGAACCGGCGGTTGTGAGAATGCCGGCGTGCTGCAACGTACGTCGGCATTCTGGTGTGGAAGCGACTTGCGCGTCAGAGAGTCTGCGAATCCAAGGTATGGTGCGGATACTGCTGGTTTAGGGAGCGAACGTCATCCAGCGCTTCTCGAGTTGCTGCGACCTGACGCGCTCGACAAGAAATTCGCTGAAGACCCGGATCTTTGCCGGCTGGTATCGGCGGCTCTGGTAGGCAAGATTGATCGTGAGCTTTGGCAGTTGCCAGTCTTCCAGGACGGGGACGAGTCGTCCTGCGACGATGTCGTCGTGAATGATGTACATCGGCTGGATGACGATGCCCAGACCCGCCCGCCCGGCAGCCACGATGACCTGCCCTTCGTTCGAATCGAGCGCGCTCGAGATGGATACGGTGCATTCGTCCTCCCCGCGGCGCAGATGGAGCTGATGCGGGTCAACCGACAGGTTGTAGATCAGCATCCGGTGTTGCCCCAGGTCCTGTGGAGTTTGCGGCCGACCGTGCGTCGAGAGATAGTCAGGCGACGCGGCGAGCACACGTCGGGTTTCGGCAAGCCGTCGAACAGTGATTCCAGAATCTCCCTCGTGTTCCTTGGTGCGGATGGCAATGTCGATACCAGCCTCGATGAAGTTGTGGTACCGGTTCGCTGCAGTCAACTGGACCGACAGATTGGGGTAGCGCTTCAGGAAGTCAGGCAGCGCCGGCGCCAGATGCATCATCGCAAACGACACGGAGCTCGTGACACGAAGTACCCCTCGGGGACTTACGCTCTCATCGGCGGCGATCGAGTCCGCCTCTGCCAGCTCGGAAAGCACCAGCCCGCATCGCCGGTGATATTCCCGGCCGGCGTCGGTGAGCCACATTCTTCGCGTCGTGCGTTCAATCAGACGCGTGCCGAGTTGCTCTTCGAGCAGACTCAGCGTGCGACTCGCGGCAGCGTTAGACATATCGAGTTGCTCAGCGGCCCTGGACAAGCTGCCAAGGTCCGCAGTAAGCACGAACAACTGAATCTGGGTCAGGCGGTCCATCGTCTCCTCGATTTGATAGTGCTGGAACAATCAAGGCTGATTTTTTGTATGCGATCCACGAACGACGCCCTTCAGAGTATGGTAGCGGAGCGCGTGAGGTGTGATAGTGATGCGGGTCAGCGGAGGTCCGCCGGCATTTTCCAGGGAAGCAACGCGTCGTAGTCGTCGACGGTTTTCGCCAGAGGCAGGTGTTGGAACAGCCAGGTGAGGTACCGGTAGGGATCGATGCTGTTTGCCTTGCAGGTCTCGACGAGCGTATAGAGATTGGCGCTCGCGTTCGCGCCTTCGACGGTG
>NZ_JAMBPR010000163.1 GCF_024206475.1 Paraburkholderia sp. CNPSo 3274 | reverse complement strand
GTCCCGATGCAGTTGATCGACCGAGCCCGCGAAGACCCGGTCGATGCTGCCGTCAGCCTGCCAGCGTCGCATGATCCGGTAGATGCGGGTGTGGTGGATTTCAGGCAGCCCCTTTGCATCCGTTTCGATCGGCAGCATCTTCCATTGACACCCCATATAGAGCGCCTTCAGGACGTAGTTGAACATCCTCTGTAACGGCAACGTCGGCGGCGGGCCGCGCCGGCCCCGGCTCAGGTGCGGCAAGACAAATTGCCCGAACTGCGCTTCACTCAATTTCGTGGGAATCGCCTGCCGGCCATGGTTTGCAGCCATTTTCGCATCCGCAAAGCCCTCACTTTAACCGCTCCCCCTCGCCAGCTCCGAAAGCCATTCCCGGTGGGGCTCGCAGACAAATTCGGCCCCTTCGGAAAACCCGCAATCAGTTGGACATTGCGATCAATAACGAGTGCGGCCGGCTGCTGGCCAATGTCGTGACCGCCTTCAACTCGGTACTGCTCTCACAACTGCTCGAACGCTACCAGCGGGAGGGAAATGAGAAGGCGCTCGCGATGCTGAAGAAGATTTCTCCGGTGGCGTGGCGGCACATCCACTTCCTCGGGCATTACACGTTTCGCAACGAGAACCCGATCGACATCGCGGCCATGCTTGCGGGTCTCGACCTTCTCTAACCACCTGAAATCAAAGGACTTCCAAAATTTCTGCGGTTCCGGCTTACAACCCCTACAGCGAAGTAATGTCGTCACCGGCCAATGCCCGCCAGGACAGGGCTGGGGCCTCCGGGCTGACGAAATTACTTCGTTTGCCAGCGAAGTAAAATCGTCAGTGCGCCGGGAGACCGGCAAGGAGTAAAGAGTGCAAGTCTCTTACAACGAAGGTCTAGCAAACCACGTTGTCCCCGAGTCATGCGCACAATTTGCCATGCAGATGTCATTATGGACTGCTAAAAAGTCATGAGGTTTGTCAATTTCGGCCGGACCAGCGAATGGTACCGTCAGAAATACGGACGCGATGCCAGTCGGATGCCGTGGCGCAAGGTCCATCTGTCGATCCGGAGATGAACGTCCACTCGATCGTGTTCACGGAAGACACCGTGTCCAATGAGGCCGGTCTGAAAGCATACTGGCGGTCGGTGTGAATGTGGACTGTGTGATCGCCAACGGTGCGTACTACAGCATCGCACAGGCTGAAGCGTGGTCAGTCAGCGGCGTGCTGCGGATGATTCCGCCACCGTCGAACGCGATCGATAATTTATTTTAACCAACCAACCTCGTAGGGAAATAATGACTGGAAAATCTTTGATGATAAAGATGGCGGCAGCCATCCTTATCGCCTTATGTTTCGCGGCATGCTCGGGGAAAGGCCTTGACAGCGGCGCCCAAGCTACCAGCACGCCCCGCGCGCAAACCTACAGGTGCTCGAACTAATGGAACACATGCAAATTAGTCGCCGCCAGTTCATGCGTCTTGCGGCAGCCGCAGCGGGTACGACAGTCGCGTCGACTATTTTCCCTGGGGCTATCCAACGCGCGCTGGCTACTCCGGCAAACAACGGTACCGGCACGATCAATGACGTTGAGCACATCGTTATTCTGATGCTCGAGAACCGTTCGTTCGACCACTACCTGGGCTCGCTGCCCGGCGTTCGTGGTTTCAACGACCCGTCGGTAACCTCGGATATCTGGTCTCAGCCGGACCGCAATGGTGGGATCGTTACGCCGTTCCACATTGATACCGACAACACTAACTTCCCGATCTGGAAGGGTCTGCCGCACTCGTGGCCGGATAGTCAAGCTGCCAACAATGGCGGCCGCATGAATAATTGGGTCCTGGCGAAAGGCGGGGCAACGATGGGTTACATCAACCGCCAGGACATTCCGTTCCACTGCGCCCTGGCTGATGCATTTACTGTGTGCGACGCGTACCACGCATCGATGCCCGGCCCGACCTGCCCGAACCGTCTGTACATGCTGACCGGCAGTAACGATCCGCATGGTCTCGGCGGCTTTGGGCCGATTATCGATAACAACAACATTACCCAGTTCACCAATGGTCAGGGCAATATGTACGGTCCGGGCTGGGTGACCTATGCTGAATCGCTGCAAAATGCAGGCATCAGTTGGGGCGCGTACCGTCAAGGCACCGACAAGACGAGCAACGACAACAGCGATGGCGGTATGAACGTGCTTCTCGCCTTCCAGAATTTCGTCAATGCTCTGCCGGGCAATCCGCTGTACGACCGCGGCGTCAACCCGCGAACCCTGGCGCAATTCAAGCAAGACGTGCTGGCCAATACGCTGCCGCAGGTTTCGTGGCTGTTCGCTCCGCGAATTTTCTGTGAGCACCCACTGTGGCCGCCAGCATACGGCGTCGAGTGGATCGCACGTATTCTGGATGCACTGACGTCGAATCCGGATGTTTGGAGCAAGACCGCCTTCATCGTAACCTATGACGAGAACGACGGCTTCTTCGACCACGTGGCTCCACCGCGCCCTGCGGCTACGTCGGCCAACGGTTTGAGCACCGTGGAAACGAGCGACGAAATCAACCCTGGCGACGGCAACCCCTTCGGTCTGGGCAATCGTGTGCCGACGTTTGTCGTTTCGCCGTGGAGTCGTGGAGGTTATGTTTGCTCGCAGACGTTCGACCATACTTCGCTGATCCGCTTCATTGAACAGCGATTTGGCGTGCACTGCGGCAACATCACCCCGTGGCGTCGCGCAGTTTGCGGTGACTTGACTTCGGCATTTAACTTCAAGACGCCTAACGATGTTTTCCCGACTTCGGTTCCGACTATCAGTATGTCAGTGCCGCTGCCAACTAGCGCCGTGGATTATGCTGCTGCGACGGCAGCAAATATCAACAAACCTGTTCCGACGCCACCGGCAACGCCGGCCGGCAAGCCGGTGGTTGAGTCCGGCACTCGTCCGGCACGTGCAATTCCGTATGAGCTGTTCGCGAAGTGCGCGGTCACCGGTGGTGGCCCTGCAGTGCACTTCGGTAACACGGGTGGTGTCGGAGTGTGCTACCGCGTTGTTGACCGTCTGAACCTGTCGAATGCACCAAAGTACTACACGGTTGAAGACAGCAAGACCCTGGATGATTTCTGGACATTAACCAGCGGTGCATACGATCTGCGCGTCACCGGTCCCAACGGCTTCGTTCGCGAGTATGTTGATACTCCGAGCACCAGCGCCGCCCTGCAAGTTGAAACGTGCTACGGTAGCGATGGCTCGATCCGCCTCTCGCTGATTAACGTTGGTTCGGGCGATGTGAATGCCACGGTCAGCGACAACGCTTACAAGATGGCGCCGCAGACGACCAGGGTTCCGGCGGGTCAAACCGTTGAACTGCCGATCGATCTCACCGCGAGCATGAGTTGGTACAACTTCAGCATCACCCTTAAGGAAAACAGCAATTTCATGTGCAAGGTTGCTGGTCACGTCGAAACCGGTGCAGATAGCATTACCGATCCGGCCATGGCCTCGTAAGGTGTTGTAATGCAGTTGTAGTTCCGCTGATTTGCGGGATAGCTCTGCTAAGAGTTTATCGAAAACTGGTTTGAATTTTGTTGCCGTAGCCAGCCAGCAGATCGGCTAGATTCTCATGGTTTTCGTATTAAACTCAGCAGTTTAGGCGGAGATGTGGCGAGGTTTTAACGATTACCCACACCGCCAAATTAGGCGAAACGACGGCCGGGGAGCCGTCTGGAACATGAGACCCCGGCCGTTGCGGTGCGCATAATCAGAGGGTTTCGAGGAAGGCCATGACCTTGTCGGTTGCGTGAAAACGCGGCGTCCGCTGCCCGACAGGCTGCAAGCGACCTAGCGCTTCCTCCTTGTGCGCAAGATTGGACTCCATGTAGATGTGCGTCGTGTCGATGCTTTCATGGCCCAGCCAGAATGCGATGACACTGATGTCAACGCCAGCCTCTCCTTGCCGGCCACCATGGTCGGTAGGAAAAGTTCAGGGCATTATGCGAACCATTGCCACACAACTCAGCCCGAGCGATCCCGCCTGAACACGGCGGTGTCGCCATCGTCTACATGGCGCTTCGCCTAATTTGCCGGTGTGGGTAATCGCGAAATTTTCGCCAAAATAATCTTAGCTCGATGATTTTGCGGAGAAATTCTGATTTTTTGTCGGTTTGGTTGAGCAGTGTTCAGCCCACAGACACTATCATTGTCCCAGCGTCGTCGGTCTGCAGTCGGTCTACCGCTTGCGTGCCTCGAACGCATGATCAAACTGCCGGGCCCACTGCACTTCATCGCTGTGCAAGTAGGTCGACGTCTTCGAAATCGACGCATGGCGCAAATTATCGCGCACCATGATCAGCTCAGCACCCCGTGCCAGCGCGTGCGACGCGTGCGTGTGACGCATCCAATGCGGGCTTGCGCGGCGCAGCTTGTCGGCAGTCGCTGACCGTTCGTCCTGGATCGCGTCGGCCACCACAATGAAGAATCGTCTCAGCACACGCCAGAGCCGTTTTAGTTGTATGCGGTCGAGGAACAACGTCCTTCCAATGAGTGGCTGAAGGTCTGAACCTAAGTGTCCGCGTGGACACATGCACTCAGACCGCAATGAACGAGAATCGAGACCTCCGCAGCAGGCTGGTCGTTGGCCAGAAACGGGATGGCCGGCGCGAATTTAATGAGGATGCTGTACGGGAACTGGTCGCACTATGCCTGAAGCCGGGCGTGTCGATCGCGCGTGCGGCCATGGACCACGACGTCAACCCGAACCAGTTACGTCGGTGGATCACGCGCTATCAGCATCAGATCCTGCACGATTCCCGGGAGCCAGACCCAATGGTAATTGATGGCGTCTCGATCGACATTCCTGCTCCGACGGTCAGAGGCCCCAGCAATGCAAGTACCTTACCGGTGTTTGTTCCCGTCATCTCTGCGCCAGTGTCGCCGTCGACACCGTCTACTCCGGTCGCGTCGATAGCGCTCGCGCTGCATGTTCGGTTACCCAACGGTGTCGAACTCGACTTCGGCGAGACTGGCGTTGAAGAGATCACGACGATCATCGAGGTGCTCGGGAGGCTGGCGTGTTCCGGTTCGACGAAGGTCTGAACGTCTATCTGCATCGCGATCCCGTCGATTTCCGATACGGAATGAACAGCCTGTCGATTCTCGTGGAGCAGGCGATGGGCCTCAATCCGATGGATTCGTCGCTCTACGTGTTCACGAATCGGCGATGTGATCGTATCAAGATCCTGGGCTGGGATCACAACGGATTCTGGCTATTGCTCAACTAGCTGGATTCATACTGCAACTCCTATTCGCGGATCAGAGGGTTTTAGATGCTACGCGCGCTCGCGCCGCTTTCGCACGGTTAGTGAGTCGATCCCATCGGCTGCTGTGCTTCACAGGCGGGTGGGAATCCGGGACTTCATAGAGGAACGCATAATCGTTATAGGCGTGTCGTTTGATAAGGCCGTATTCGACCCACCTGGTGAGTGTTGCTTCGTGGATGCCGAGTCGAGATGCAGCCTCCAG
>NZ_JAMBPR010000162.1 GCF_024206475.1 Paraburkholderia sp. CNPSo 3274 | reverse complement strand
CCGGGCGCAAACCCCGATCCCGCTCTTCCTTGCGCACCCAGCTACGCAGCGTCTCGCCCGAGCAGCCCAGCTTCGCTGCGATCGAGGCGATCACTTTCCATTGCGATTCGTGGTCGCCCTGATGTTCCAGTACCATTCGCACAGCCCGCTCACGAACTTCCGGCGAGTACCTTGGGGACTTCTTCTTGGTGTTTTCCATAGCTCCATTTTCTCAAGAAGTGGAGCCTCCGGAAATCCCGGGGCGGTTCAAGGTGACGAGATCCGCGATCGCGGCCCCCGTGCGGCAATAGCCGTCGAAGGAACCGGGCACAACGCGTGCTTTGACGCTTTCCAGCGAAAGCGCCGTATATGCGACGATGATCATGTCCCGCGTCGCCGCGCGTGCGCGTAGCATCCGGCCGTCTCATGACCGTCGACCTGGGGCATCGTGATGTCGAGCAGGACGACGTGGGCGTTTGCCCGCTCGCACTCGGCGACGGCGTGCGCGCCGCTGTATGCCGCGCACGTCTGGTAACCCGCCTGGCCGAGCGCGACACGCACTGCGTCCGCAGCGGCAGCATTGTCATCCACGACGACGATATGGGGCTGTCCATCGGTCCGCACGCTACGTCTTGTGAACCAGGCGTGGCGGGCGGGAAAGGATTCTTGATCAGGCGTCTCCATGGTCGCATCCGGTTGCGCTGTCCGATCGCAACCGGCGTGCCGGAAAGCCAGCTTTCCGGTCGCGGGTGCCGTGGCGAATCTGGCCGATCCCAACCAGGAGCATTTTCGATGCAGCTTGCCGGGCAGACTGACACTGGCCTTTCCCCCGAGCGCCGTTTCGAACTGATGATCGGTGGCGTGCGCGACTACGCTATCTATTTTCTTGACCCTGGCGGCCACATCAGCAGCTGGAACGCGGGGGCAGAACGGTTCAAGGGATACCGGGCGGAAGAGATCATCGGCCACCACTTTTCGGTCTTCTATACCCGGGAAGACCGGGAAGCGGGCTTGCCAGAACGCGCATTGCGCACCGCCCTCGTCGAGGGCAAGTTCGAGCAGGAAGGCTGGCGCCAGCGCAAGGACGGCACGCGCTTCTGGGCCAGCGTCGTGTTGGACCCGATTTTCGACCAGGCAGGTGAGCACGTCGGTTTCGTCAAGATCACGCGCGACATTTCGGAGCGCAAGGCCGCCCAGGAAGCACTGCTGGAAAGCGAACGGCGCTTCCGGCTGCTGGTGCAGGGCGTCACGGACTACGCGTTGTTCATGCTCTCGCCCGAGGGTATCGTGACGAACTGGAATGCGGGCGCCCAGCGCATCAAGGGCTATACCGAAACTGAAATTGTCGGGCGCCACTTCTCGTGCTTTTACACTGAAGAAGACCGGGAAAAAGGGAAGCCGGCAGCCACACTGATCCGCGCGTCGGCGGAGGGCCGCTCGGAGCAGGAAGGATGGCGCGTCCGCAAGGACGGAACGAGGTTCTGGGCTCACGTCGTCGTCGATGCCATCCGCGACGCGCAAGGCAAGCTGCTCGGCTTTGCGAAGATTACACGCGATGTCACGGAAAGGCGGCAGGCCGCCGAGGCGCTGGAACGGGCGAACGCGCAACTTTTCCAGGCCCAGAAGCTCGAGGCTATCGGACAACTGACGGGCGGCGTTGCCCACGACTTCAACAATCTCCTCGCAGTCATTTCCAGCGGTCTTGACGTCCTCGCTACCCAGCCCCCCGCACACGTCACCGCAAAGATGCTCGAATCGATGCGACGCGCCGTGACGCGCGGTGCCACCCTGACCCAGCAACTGCTTTCCTTCGCCCGGCAGCAACCCCTGCACCCCGAAGTCTGTGACATAGCGACGGTCATCGAGGGCTTCCACTCCATGCTTGGGCGGGCCATCCCATCATCGGTCCAGCTACGCATCGACTGCCAGGCCACGCAACGACGCGTGAAACTGGACATCATCCGCTTCGAGGCCGCACTGCTGAACCTGGTCGTGAATGCCCGGGACGCTATCGGCACGGACGGCGAGATCATCATTCGCATCCGGACTGCCGATCTGCATGAAGGTCAAGGTCAGGCGGCCGCCGGCCCATATGTTCTGGTTGAGGTCACGGACACGGGGTGCGGCATGCCTGCGGAAGTCATCGCCCGAGCCACCGAACCGTTTTTTACCACCAAGGAGTCCGGCAAGGGCACGGGCCTTGGCCTAAGCCAGGTGTATGGCTTCATCACCCAGTCCGGAGGCGTCCTGGACATCGCCAGCTGCCCCGGCACCGGCACCACTGTCAGCCTCTATCTGCCTGCGCTCGCCGATGACGCACCGACGACGCCCCCCGTCGCCGACCTGGCGACAGAGACGGTTCTCGTCGTCGATGATGAGAGCGAGGTGCTGGAAGCCACAGCGGAGCTCTTCCGGAGCATCGGATACGCTGTCGTGACCGCGGCAAACGCCCAGCAGGCGTTAAGTATCCTCGCGAGAAATCCAGGCATCGACTTCCTGTTTACGGACATCGTCATGGCGGGCGAATTCGACGGCATCGAGCTGGCACGACGCGCACGCGAAGCGTACCCTGAGCTGCGCATCGTGATTGCGTCTGGCCATCTCGGCCCGTCGCGGCAGCAAGACGGGGGTGCGCTGGCTGACTTCGTGTTCATTACGAAGCCGTACCGACTGTCGGACCTGGCCCGTGCAATTCGACGCGCCTGACCGTACCTTCCGGGATCGTCGCTGCGTTTTAACCAGGCTGGTAAGGCCGGCACGTTGACGGTATTGTTGCGCGCATCCCTTCGGGGGACTGTACTGCGGACCGGCTGGGGCGACTCATCGCGACACCGAACTGCATTAACAGGCGTCATATGCGCCAGCCCTGGACAATCGCGGGCTTCGCGCGGGGGCACGGGCGCTTCTCCACCATGGTCAGCGGGCGTGCCCGCGTTCCGCGCCCACGATCTGCAAGGTCAACCAGGGCGGGCAAGCCCATGGCCTCGTTTTCACAGCAGCCTTTCTATCTTCTATATAACCTGGACTCGTAGCACGTATTAAAAGTGCCACTCACCGGCGGATCCTGACGCGTCAATCCGCTGCCAGATGTTGGGTCCGTTTCTGCGGCTATACTCCCGACCTCCCCATCATCACATTTCCCCGGCATGAAGCGCGTCTCCGTTCGGCAGTCTCCCATCCACGGAAAGGGCGTCTTTGCCCTGCGGGCACTTTGCGCCGGCGAGCGCATCTTTGAATACAAGGGGCTCGTCACCACCTGGCGGGAAGCGACCCGCACCTATGCGCGGCGCACCGACGCCGGGCATACTTTCCTCTTCGGGTTGTCGGACGGACGCGTCATTGATGGCGGCCGCGGCGGAAACGGCGCAAGTTGGCTCAACCATGCTTGTAAGGCGAACTGCGAGGCGATCGAGCAATCAGGCCGCGTCTACATCAACGCGCTCAAGGACATCCTGCCCGGCGAGGAACTGTTCATCGACTACGCGCTTGAGATCCCTGCGAAAGCACGCGAATCATGCAGCGAGTACATCTGTCGCTGCGGCGCCAGGCGTTGCCGCGGGACCATGCTTGCTCCGATCTAGGTAGGCTCCGCTGAAGCCCCCATCACCGGAGTACGTGGCGACTGGGGGAGCCAGTGCATCAAGGTGCGCAAGCCTCGGCACATCAGGCACTACGAACCGCGCCCAACGCGCCGCTGAACTGCCGGTGACGGCCATCTACGGCCTCAGGCCAACGCCTGTACAAAGACATTCGCACGTCGGTTCTCGCCATGACAACTGTCATTAGGGTGTCTATTATGTCGAGTACGTTGTCGTCCGCTGCGGGCGCACGCGCAGATATGAGGCATACATGGATCGGCCTGTCGGTAGCGGCCCCACCGTTTCGGCTCTGATGATTTGAGCGCTACTTGCGAAGCGACTTCCGCATCCAGCGTCATGCATCCCGTCGAGGGAAAACAATGCAGCCAGCCAAAATTACCTCCGTTAGCGACTTTTTGGTTCTTGCGATTCCCCGCTATTTCGCCGAGGCGCGAGGACGGTGGGTATTTCGTGGGCATTCCTGCGCCGCCTATACGCTCACTCCGTCCGTGGGACGAGGCATGCACACATCAACGTCAAGGGAAAAATACGAAAAAAGTCTGTTCGATATTTTTTGTCGGGAAGCTCGTAGTCATCTCCAACTAGTCCCAGACAACGGTGTTTGTCAACGTAGTTGTCGATCGCCCAACATCATGGCCTGCCAACGCGCTTGCTCGACTGGTCACACAATCCGCTGGCAGCTCTTTATTTTGCGGTCGAGAGCCGTGGTGATGAGGATGGAGCGCTTTATGCACTACATTCGCTTCTCAAAGCAAGCGAGAAGGTCCGCGAGAACTCTCCGTTCGATATTCGAGCTCCAGTAAAGATCTATCCCAACTTTGTGTCGTCCCGCATTCGCGCGCAAGAGCGTCTGTTCATCGCCTGCGCAAATGTTGAAGCCGCTCTGGAGAGTCAACTTCCGCGTGACTGGAGTGTCGAGTATTTTTTAATACCGGGAAGCGCGAAGGAAACGTATTCGCTATGAACTCTTCCGCCTTGGCGTGCACGCGTCATCACTATTGCCAGACCTTGACGGTTCGACGTCTGAAGTGGGTCGGGTTATGCCTTTTGTATGCCGCGCGCACGAGAGGCAAACGTTGCGCATGGTCGTCGGGCGCTGGTCGGCCATCTACGGTCATTGGCCCGCGCTCTTGCACCGACATTCGAGGGGCGGCTCCTTGACGGATACCGGACCGTCAGGTCCAAAACATGCCCGTCAAGTCATTGTCCGGACCTCCGTCCGGTCAGCGGACCACGTAGCGCTTGTCGATTGCGGAACGCACTGCCTTGACGAAAAGCTCGTCGCGCGGCGAGCAAGCCGACTCCGCAGGATTGCGGGACCGGGATGGCTGCCGGGGACCTGCCACGTCGCTATGAGACCAAGGTCCAGTTGTCTTGACGGCAAGCAGGTGCCACTATTCATATGGCCGGAGAAGATCCCGATGCGGGAGTTCGTTTCATACCGCCAGGTCGCCGTTCGCATGGAGCGCGTGTCATGAGCAAGTGTCTGTGGCTTTTTCTCGTGGTCCCGCTTTTGCTGCTCACGGCGGCCTGTTCAACGCAAGGGACTTCGTCGCCAGGAACGGGTGATCCAGAACTGGAGGCGCAAGCGCGCGCGGCGCTGCAGCAACTGTTTGACACGGCGCCCAGAGCCAGGGACCTTCATGATCGGGCGAAGGCAGTTCTCGTGTTTCCGAACATCGTCAGGGCGGGCCTCGGGGTCGGCGCGCAAGGCGGAAGAGGCGTACTGTTCGGTTCCGACGGCAAAGTCCTAGGCTACTTCAGAAACACTGGGGTTTCGTGGGGCCTGCAGGCTGGTGCGCAGACGCTCTCGGAGACGTTGTTTCTGATGACCGACGCAGCCGCGCGCCAACCCTTCGATAGTAGTGGTTGGGCCGTTGGCGTAGGCCCGACCGTTGTAGTCGTGGATGCGGGCGCAGCCAGGTCGATGAACACCACAACACTGCAGGCTGACGTCTACGCATTTATCTTTGGTCAGCAAGGATTGATGGCCGGGCTTGGCGTACAAGGCCAACGGATTACGAGGCTCAATCCGTGAAGTGAGTGAACCGCCCCGGGATTTCCGGAGGCTCCACTTCTTGAGAAAATGGAGCTATGGAAAACACCAAGAAGAAGTCCCCAAGGTACTCGCCGGAAGTTCGTGAGCGGGCTGTGCGAATGGTACTGGAACATCAGGGCGACCACGAATCGCAATGGAAAGTGATCGCCTCGATCGCAGCGAAGCTGGGCTGCTCGGGCGAGACGCTGCGTAGCTGGGTGCGCAAGGAAGAGCGGGATCGGGGTTTGCGCCC
>NZ_JAMBPR010000161.1 GCF_024206475.1 Paraburkholderia sp. CNPSo 3274 | reverse complement strand
ACTTCATGTAGAGCCTCATCTGATGGTCGTTGATGTGTCGGCCGGGCAACTCAGCCTCCCTTCGCTACATGGAAGAGCTGTTCATACCCGATTTACCGCGACCACCGACAAGGCACCCCGGCAGCGGGGCGGACTCCTCGGCGCGGCGTTGCGGCAGCGGTTCCGGGCTACGCCCTCCACCGCTGCCGCAACGCCAGTACTCTCATCCTGATTGACGCGCTGCTCTCATCTTGTTTGACGCGCGGCACGCTATGTTGGCTGCTCTACGAAACGGAGTTAAAGGAGGTAAATGGCATAGTCTGATCGACAAGGTGTTTCGCCTGGACACGCTCGCGCTGGGATGGGCTCAGGTCAAGAAGAATGCCGGGGCGGCGGGAGTTGACCGCATGAGCGTGAATCGATTCGCGCAAGCGCGAGACCGATACCTCGCTGAACTGGCGGATGCATTGCAGGACGGTAGCTACCGCCCACAGCCGGTGCGGCGCGTCTACATACCGAAAGGTAAAGGACGCCGCCCGCTCGGTATACCCGCTGTAAAAGACCGCGTAGTTCAAGCGGCCCTAAAGCTGGTGATCGAGCCGATCTTTGAACATGAGTTCGAGCCGAGAAGCTACGGCTTTCGCCCGGGCTTGGGCTGCAAGGATGCGCTGCGCGAGGTAGACCGGCATGTGAAAGCGGGCTACTGCTGGGTGGTCGATGCCGACGTGCAAAGCTATTTCGACTCGATTCCACACTCACCTCTTCTTGCGAGAGTGGCAGGGCGAATCTCGGACGGCCGGGTTCTGGAACTCATCCAGTACTTTCTCAAGCAAGACATCATGGAAGACATGACGCGTTGGACGCCGACTTCCGGCAGTCCTCAAGGGGCGGTTGTTAGCCCCTTGTTGGCAAATCTGTACCTGCACGAGCTTGACGTGGAAATGCGACAGGCAGGGCTGGTCATGGTGCGCTACGCGGATGACGCCGTGGTGTTATGCCGTACACGTGAGGAAGCGGAAGATGCGCTCACTCGCATGCGGGCTTGGGTGGATGCGAACGGCTTGACACTGCATCCTGACAAAACCCACGTTGGGGATTGCCGGCTGGAGGGTCACGGGTTCGAGTTCCTGGGTTACCGGTTCGAGGCAGGTCAACGTTGGGTGCGCAAGAAGAGTCTCATGGGGCTGCGGGATAAAATCCGCGCCCTGACCAAGCGCAACAGGGGCGATTCGATCGAGAGCATCATCGCGTCGATCAACCCGACCCTGCGTGGCTGGTTTGGCTATTTCCAGCACGCCCACCGCTACACCTTCTCGACCGTCGACGGCTTTGTTCGTCGCCGCCTACGAGCGATCCTGCGTCGACAGCTTCACCGTCCGGGTCAGGGTCGATGCCTTCGCGATCACACCCGATGGCCAAATGCCTTCTTCGCTGATCTTGGGCTGTTCACGATGTCCGAGGCCCTTCGATTGGCGCGCCAATCCCGATGTGGAAACAACTGACTGGAGAGCCCGTCGCGGGAAAACCGCACACCGGGTTCGGAGGGAGGGGACGGCGATCGCCGTTTCCTACCCCTATACAAGTTGTGCTGCATTGGTTAAGACCCTATGGCAAACGAGGCAGATTGACTTCGCCGGTGTACTTGGGGAGATTGGTTTCCACGTCGGGATTTTTCTGCAGTCCGAGTTTCATCAGTTCCGTGATTATGCGCTGGGCCGCCGGCCGCTGAACCGAGGTAATGAATGCGCTCCATTCCGCGGCGACTTCCTTTTCTGACGGCAAGGTAGATGCGTTAACCATTTCTTTTATATCAACTAGAGACTGTTTATCGAAGCTCGCGATCCGACGCGCAAATGTATCCACAAAATCGGACAGTTTGGCGTCGGGAAGGGCACGGTTGACATAGCCGTATTGCTCTGCGATCTCACCAGGGTAGTCACAGCCACTCAGCAAAACTTCCAGCGCACGACCTCGGCCGATCAAACGCGGGAGACGTACCATCGGCCCCCCGCCTGGAGTAAAGCCGCCGCCGATTTCGAACTGCGACAGTACTGCTTTCTCACGACTTGCAAATCGCATGTCGCACGCTAGGGCAAGTTCGCTGCCAACGCCGCTAGCACGCCCTCGGATCTCGGCGATTGTCACCACGGAAGAGCGCGCGAGACGGACAAAAATATCTGGAAGTGGCGGCAAGCCGGTGGGACCGGGGGGCATGCTTGTGGTGGTCTCGAGAGGTGGGACGAAATCGAAATGCGTTTGGAAAAATCCCGGTACCGCACTGTCGAATACGACGACTTTTACCGATGGGTCGCTTTCAATTTCAGTGACGACGTCATTGAGCATCGGAATCGACTGCGGTCCGAAGATGTTGAAAGGCGGATGGTTAATCGTGATGCGCCAATAATCATCACTAACGCGCGTAATGCTATATTCATTATTGACATTTGAATGCATCGATTTTCTCCAAACAAGATAAAACGGTGGCTAATTTCGTTAAAATAATATAGATTAAAATGATGGCTGGCGGCGGGCGTATTTTTTTATAAGTCGATGTAAAAATTTCCATAGAAACCATTCTAGGATTGCGGACGCTCCGAGCCAACCCCGATCATGGATAAACATTCTTGTCCCGCGAGAAAATATCGAGTTTGCCGTGATGCACGGTGGACCAACATCGATTGACAAAAATGGTTGCTCATCCGCGGTTGAATGCGTTTCGCCCGCCGATGCGACCTACCTTATTCTTCGATAAAACGGCTATAGAGCGACAACAAGACAGCCACGAGCCGGCATATTTGGAGACTGGCGAGTAAGGCACCGGATCGAGAGTGGAAGTGTGTCCGATCATGCCGCGCCTGCCTCGCTTGGGCAGTAGGCATCTCCGTCCCGCTGCGCATGATCATTTCCTTCTGTTCACAAGTGTTTGTCCGAACCACGCATTCGAGAGCGAATCCAAAGCGCGTAGGTAGAAAACATGGGGCGGATTGGCGAAAGACACTGCTCAATTCATGCGGAGGTTTTACATGAGCCACTCACCGATGGACGGACTGTCGACCCAGGAGTCGTCCGGCGACGACTACACCTCGCTCGCAAGCGAGATTGTCGACATTTTCTACAAGATCTATGGAACCCATCCGGGCTTCCGCGTCAACCATGCGAAAGGCATCGTTGCGCTTGGCAGTTTCGTTGCCACGCCTGCAGCGGCGGAATTGAGCTGCGCGGCACTCTTCGACGGCAGCAGCATCCCCTTTACCGCACGCTTTTCGAACGACGGTGGTTTCCCGGCCATCCCGGACGGCGCACCTGGCAACATCAAGGGAATGGCTGTCAAGTTCCATATGCCCGGTGGGACCGAAGTCGACATCGTAATGCTGGCGATAAAGACCTTCCCGATGGCGACTGGAGACGGGTTCCGCGATCTGCTGAGGGCCATAAGCGAGAGTCCCGACGGCGCACCCAAACCGACCAGACTGGATGAATTCGCTGCCAGCCACCAGACGGTTTCTGCCTCCTTCGACACTGCGGCCACCCCGGACAGTTTCGCACACGAGGAGTACCGCGGCCTCAATGCGTTTATCTTCGTCGATAAGGCAGGGCGTAGGCAGGCGGTGCGGTACGTCATGAACCCCGAAGAACTCGTGTATCTGACTGCTGACGAGGCGGACAGAAAACCGCTCGATTTTCTTATAGACGACCTGCCGCGGCGCATCGCGAAGAAGCCGGTCGTATTTCATCTCATGGCACAGCTTGCTGAAGCCGGTGACCAGACCAAGGATCCGAGCCAGCCTTGGCCCAACGAGCGTCATGTGGTCGACCTTGGCGTACTGACACTCCACACGACCCTTGCCAACAGTCGGGAGGTGCAGAAAGACTTGCTGTTCCTGCCAACCAACCTTACCGACGGAATCGAGTTCTCTGATGACAAAATGCCGCTCCTCAGGACCGCCGTATACGGCTTGGCGTTCGCGCGACGCAGCCGATGACCGCACACCAGGATCGACGTGCTGCAACTGAGCTGCGTCTCAAAAAAATACTACACGATTGACACCTCTTGCATCGCTGGCGATATCAGCCCCTGCCTAGCGCGTTCGCTATGGCTACTAAGAGGCTAGTTCAACAAGCCGACTCCGCTCGTTTGAATTTGTTCCAGCAGACGAGCGAGCAAGCAAATTTGAGGAATGCTTCATGAACTTCGCTACGACGATCGAATCGGATACGAAGACGCCGGAATCTGTGGAGCCACGAATGAGTCCGTTGCCCCTGACGTTGTGCGACCACCCAATGCTCCGCACGAATGGACTTACCGCTACAAGGAAATGCGCGAAGGGTCGTCGTAGTGGGGGCCAGCTTCGTTGGACCGGAAGTGGTCGCCGCACGGCTAGTAATGACGCGACTGTCAGCCAGGGGGCGAAGTGTATGCACACGCTGTAAATCCATACCAGGGACCGGCCGGTGAACAGCTTCGGCTCCCGTGGCGAGCAACTGGCGGTCGTAGGGCACCTTGCTTTCATCCGCGAGCTCCGCTTCGTGTGCGGCTTTAAGTGAAGACGTACGACGTTTGCCTCCAGACGAAGATCGATGCGTTGCTCTGCGTAGAAGGCGTCTTCGCGAAGCAGCCCCATTCTTCAGACGCAACCCCAGCCAGATAATCTTTGCAGTGACTCGGTCGGTCCGCGGGCGGTGCATCGCCGTCGCTTAGCATTTTGAGACTGCCCGCATAGCAGAGCCGACGTCGGCGCTCGGAAGCGGCAAAACCAGCAGCCCCTACGCCGACGGTAACGATCTCCTGCGGCGCTTGGCAGAGCGCGGGCATTGAACCAGCAGGCAAAGGTAGCCTGTGGGCACAAAGACCTTGTCACCTCGCATCGTCGTGGACCAGCACCCGACGGGACTTAGCGCCGGCGCTCGCACCGCCTGGCCCGTGCGCAGGCTGAAGCAAGCGTGATGCCACGGGCAACGTGCTGTGCCCCCGACAATCGACTCTTCGCCGAGCGGCGCGTGGTAGTGAGAACAGGCAGCGAGAACAGCGAGGAATTCACCGCCCGTGCAATCATTACGTCGTTACCGAAATGACCTCCGAACGACTCGATGGGCACACCCTTAGACGGATCGGGGCCGCTTTTATTTGCCGAGTCACCGTTCATGCGAATCTCCACAAGCGCTTGACGCACGCCGAGATAGCGAGTAGTCGCCCACGTCACGTTATTGATCTTGGATTGTTCACCTGTGCGTCTCTTCAAAAGTACCTTTTCCGGTCACGGTTTAGAAGATGTTCGATTTAATCTCACCGAGACGTCGTTAGTGCCTGCTTCAGACGATATTGAGGGTTAAACGAACAAATACAGCTCTACTGGAAAAGCGCGCAACAGTTCAGCCGAGCGTGTCCACATGAGACTCCAATCTTCAAATAGTGGACATGCCGGTGCGTTGTGCTCGATCCGATTGTGAAAACGGGCGTGCCAAGATGACCACTGGTCTGAACGTTTACGTGACGTCACCGCATCTAACAGCGGCTACTTGTGCGCACTATCCACGCGAACTTTTGACAGATACCGCACCTATGCTTGCGCACCCCGTTTCCGAAAACGATTTCTTCTCCGGCGAGGGTGGCTGCGCATCAGGAAATACACCTTTTACCGAGCGATGTTTGTTTAGCAGAGAGCAAAGGCTACAGTAAAAGCAAGGATGCGTGGATCTTCTGCCTTTTGACGGGCAGTCACCGCAAACTCCGAACGACATTTGACTGCGCGGCCGGCTAATAGGAGGTCTCATGAATTTCGCGAAGCCACTTACCGGCTTTTGGCGGTTATCGCTTATATGCATTTCAACTATCTCAGCTTCTGCTCATGCGCAACAGGCGCCGCAACCAGGATATCACTACACGCTTCCGCTCAAGATCGCCATCGAGGCGGCGCAAGAGGCACTGCGGGTGTGCGAGGAGAAGCACTATTGGTCGACGGCAACCGTCGTTGATATGGATGGAGTACCTCAAGTTGTTTTGTGGGCCGGCCCCCGCGAAAACCGGACACTGGGTAACGCTTAAACTATGAGGTAGTCTTCCGCCTATGTTTAAGCCTACAACTAACAACATGGAACCCGTTGAGGTTCTGACGCAGCCGGAGCAACGCCGACGCCGCTCAGTTGAAGAGAAACTGGCGATTGTGCGTGAGACCTTCGAACCCGGAGCCACCGTCTCCGGGGTAGCCCGACGTCATCAGGTGAATGCGAACCAGGTGTTTGCGTGGCGCA
>NZ_JAMBPR010000017.1 GCF_024206475.1 Paraburkholderia sp. CNPSo 3274 | reverse complement strand
CTGGCCCCCATCGCCCGCGCCGCCCCGCCAGCGCGAGCGACGCGGCCACGCTCGCACCGCCGCCCAAGCCCGCAACGGGCGGCATCGACGAGTAAGGAAGTCACCATGCCTTTCCTCCAGTTCGACAAGATCGACAAGCGCGCGGTGCTCGACACGCTGCGCAAGATGTTCCTCGGCTTCGACCGCCCGCTCGCGCTCACCGTGTTCCTGCTGCTGTGCGTGGGCATCGTCACGCTGTACAGCGCGAGCCTCGACGTGCCGGGCCGCGTGGAAGACCAGCTGCGCAACATCATGCTCACCTTCGTGCTGATGTGGGCGCTCGCCAATGTGCCGCCCAACACGCTCATGCGCTTCGCGGTGCCGATCTATACCTTCGGCATCGCCCTGCTCATCGCCGTGGCGCTATTCGGCCTCACGCGCAAGGGCGCAAAGCGCTGGATCAACGTGGGCGTCGTGATTCAGCCCTCGGAAATCCTCAAGATCGCCACGCCGCTCATGCTCGCGTGGTACTACCAGCGCCGAGAAGGCGTGATGCGCTGGTACGACTTCGTCGTCGGCTTCGTGATTCTGCTCGTGCCCGTGGGGCTCATCGCCAAGCAGCCGGACCTCGGCACCGCCGTGCTCGTGTTCGCATCGGGCCTCTTCGTCATCTATTTCGCGGGGCTCTCGTTCAAGCTGATCGTGCCGGTGCTGATCGCGGGCGTGATCGCGGTGGCCTCGATCGCGGCGTTCCAGGACAAGATCTGCCAGCCGCAGGTGAACTGGCCGCTCATGCACGACTACCAGAAGCACCGCATCTGCACGCTGCTCGACCCGACCTCCGATCCGCTCGGCAAGGGCTTCCACACCATCCAGGCCGTGATCGCGATCGGCTCGGGCGGCCCGCTCGGCAAGGGCTGGTTGAAGGGCACGCAGTCGCACCTCGAGTTCATTCCCGAAAAGCACACCGACTTCATCTTCGCGGTGTTCTCCGAGGAGTTCGGCTTGGCGGGCGGCCTCGTGCTGCTCACGCTCTACATGTGTCTGATCGCGCGCGGGCTCTATATCGCCGCGAACGGCGCGACGCTCTTCGGGCGATTACTGGCCGGTTCGCTCACGATGGCGTTCTTTACCTACGCGTTCGTGAACATCGGCATGGTGAGCGGCATCCTGCCCGTGGTGGGCGTGCCGCTGCCGTTCATGAGCTACGGCGGCACGGCGCTCACTACGCTCGGCGTGGCGATCGGGCTCATCATGAGCGTGGGACGCCAGAAGCGGTTGATGCAGAGTTGAGGGCGCGGCGAGCGGCCATGCCCGCTCGATCGCAGCAGCAAAAAAACGCGCCGGCATTGTCCGGCGCGTTTTCGTTTCGGCGGTCTCTTTGTGGCGCTTACTGCGTGGGCGCCGACTTCATCAGCTGCGCGCTCAACTGCTGGTACTTCAGGCGCGCCACGGGATCGCCCTGCGCCGCCGCCGCGGCATAGTACGCGCGCGCGACGTTGAGATTCTTCGGCACGCCGTCACCGCCGCGCTCGTAGAACGAACCGGTCACGTATTGCGCGGTCATGTCGCCGCCCTCTGCGGCTTTCTTGTACCAGTAGAACGCCTGCTTGTTGTCGCGTGTGGTGCCGCGACCGTCCAGGTACTGGTTCGCGAGCGCAAGCTCCGCCTGCACGTGGCCCTGCTTTGCCGCCTTGAGGAACCACTGGTGTGCCTGCACGGGATCGCGCTCGACGAAGTCGCCGTCGTCGTACATCTTGCCGTACACGTACTGCGCATGCGACATGTTCGCGTCCGCCGCCTTGCGCAGCCACTTGCGGCCCTCGCCCACATCGGCGGCTCCGCCTTCGCCGTTCACGAGCATCATCGCGTAGTTGAACTCCGCCAGCCGGTTGCCGCGCTCGGCCGCCGCCTGGAACTCGGCGCGCGCCCCGCTGAGGTTGCCCGCGTTGTAATCGGCAACGGCGTTGGCGGTTTGCGGATCGGATTGCGCGCCCGCGGTGGCGCTAGCGGCGTCGGCGGCTGCCGCGACTGCGCTCACGCCGAGCGCTGCGGCCGCGAAACAGCCGATGGCAAGCGCGCGCGCCATCCGCCCCAAAAGCGCTTTCGGACGCTTCATGATCTCGCCTCCTGGAGCGCCTGGCGTGTCGCACGCACGAGCCACATGACGTCGGCGGCCAGCGCGATAAAACTGAAACCCATCTCACGATACTGCCTGGCGGCGGCCGCATCCATTGCGAAGATGCCCGCTGCCACGCCCACCTCGCGCGCGGCTGCGACGATGCGCTGCACGGCGGCGACCACGTCCGGATGCTTTGAGTCGCCGAGATGGCCGAGGCTCGCCGCCAGATCGGCGGGACCCACGAACAGGCAGTCGACACCCGGCACCCTCGCAATCTTCTCGATTTCGGCCAGCGCCGCCGCCGACTCGATCTGCACGATCGTCGCGATCTGCGCGTTCGCGCCCTGAAGGTAATCGCGCCGCATCCCGTAGGCCGCCGCGCGCACCGCGCCCGCCACACCGCGCTGGCCGCCGGGCGTGCGCGCATCGGGGTACTGCGTGAGGCTCACCGCGCGCGCGGCCTCTTCAGCCGAGGCCACGTTGGGGAACATCACCGTGCGCGCGCCCGCGTCGAGCACATGCTTGACGAGCCATGGCTCGCTGCCGGGCAGACGCACTACGGGCTCGGTGGGCAGATGCGCGGCGGCGATGGCCCGGAGTTGCGCGATGGTGTCGGCGCTGTCGTTGGGGGTGTGCTCCATGTCGATCAGCAGCCAGTCGAAGCCGGCGTGTGCGAGCGCCTCAGCGGCGGTCTCGCTGCCCATCGAAAGCCATAACCCGAATAGCGGTTCCGCCTCTTTGAGGCGTTCCTTGAGGGGATTGGTGAAGGTGCTCATCGCCGTGCTCCCGGCGAGGCTGCGGGGCGCACGCGTCAGGCGCGGGCGGTTTCGCCCGGTAGCGCGGCAGCCGGCAGGTCTCGCTCCGTTATGTGTTTGTCGGGCCGCGCGCGGGGATGCGCAGGCCTTGCGGCAATGATCATACCGCGACAAAAACTTGGCGGACGGCACGGAAAACCCGCCTTGCGCGGGTCGTCGGAGCGAGGGTGAGGCGGGTAAAGCGGGTCCTGCGCGCGTCAGTCGCGCGTGACTTCGGCCCAGCAGTTCGGCGTCTCGTACAGGCGCAGCTTGTGCAGGCGCAGATTCACGCCATAGTGCGCGTCGTACACGTTCGCGAGAATGTCGAACGCGATTGCCGCGAGGTTTTCCACGGTCGGAATGCGGTCGATCACGACCGTCTTGTGGCCCGGCAGCGTCTCGAGGAAGCCGCGCACTTGTGTATCGCCCGCGAAGACGAGGAACGCGTGATCCCACAGATCGACGAGATGCTGGTTCGCGAGCGACTTCACATCGGCGAAGTCCATCACCATGCCGCGGTCCGGCGCGCCCTCTGTTTCGACGAGGTCGCCTTCCAGCGTGATTTCGAGCACGTAGCGATGGCCGTGCAGATTGCGGCACTGGCTGCGGTGGTCGGGGATGCGGTGGCCCGCGTCGAATTCGAGTTTTCGGGTGATCGTCAGCACGGCGCTTCTTCAGGTAAATTCGCGTGAATCAGGGAATGTTCAGGTATTTGTGGGTCTGCATCGACAGGCGCCACTGCGGATGGCGCTTGCACCAGTCGATGGCGAGCTTCGTGTTCAGGTCGCGCGACGCTCCGTCCATGGGCTGCACGAGAAAATACTCGAAATCGAGCTTCGCGTACTCAGCGAGGCGCTGGTTTTCCTGCGGCACGACAACCTTCAACTCGTTGCCCTTCGTGACGACGAGCGGCGCGTCGGCCTTCGGGCTCACGCAGATCCAGTCGATGGTTTCCAGCACCGGCAGCGACCCGTTGGTTTCGATCGCGATCACGAAACCGGCGGCGTGCAGCGCGTCGACGAACGGTTGGTCGATCTGCAGCATCGGCTCGCCGCCCGTGCAAACCACGAAGCGGTTGCCCTCGCCTTCTGGCCACAGCAACGCGATCTTCGCGACGAGTTCTTCCGGCGTACGGAATTTGCCGCCGTTCTCGCCATCGGTGCCGACGAAGTCAGTGTCGCAGAAGCGGCAAACGGCTTGCTCGCGATCTTCCTCGCGGCCCGACCAGAGATTGCAGCCGGCGAACCGGCAGAACACGGCCGGACGCCCGGCGTTCGCGCCCTCGCCCTGCAACGTGTAGAAAATTTCCTTTACCGCGTAAGTCATCGTGCAGCCTGGTTCTGGCTCATGAGCGCAAGGCGCGTGCAAAGCCGGTTGGTCTCGGGCGCGAAATCATCGTGTCGGCGGGGGCGCACCGCCCGTGCGCGGCCCTGGCCATATTCATTCACAGCGAACGTCACGCGTGCGGGCCGAGGCTAACGCTCAGACCGGTGCTTCCGTCACATTCTCGCCGGCGAGATACGCTTCATATCCGCGCTTGCGCAACTTGCACGCCGGGCACTCGCCGCAACCGAAGCCCCACGCGTGAAGCTCGGCGCGTTCGCCCACGTAGCAGGTGTGCGTTTCCACGCGGACCATGTCCACCAGCGCTTCGCCGCCCAGCTTTTCGGCGAGCCTCCACGTGTCGGCCTTGTCGAGCCACATGAGCGGCGTTTCCAGCACGAAACGCGTGTCCATGCCGAGATTGAGCGCCACTTGCAGCGCCTTCATCGTGTCGTCGCGGCAGTCGGGGTAGCCAGAGAAGTCCGTTTCGCACATCCCGCCCACGAGCACCTTGAGCCCGCGACGATAAGCGATCGCCGCGGCAATCTGCATGAACATCAGGTTCCGGCCCGGCACAAAGGTGTTCGGCAAGCCGCTCTCGGCGGTTTCGATCTCGATCTCGCGCGTCATGGCCGTGTCGCTGATCGAGCCGAGCACCGAGAGATCGATCATGTGATCGTCGCCGAGGCGCTCGCCCCACTCGGGGAACGTGCTGGCAATCGCCGCGCGAAAGCCCTCGCGGCATTCCAGTTCGACGCGATGACGCTGGCCGTAATCGAAGCCGAGCGTTTCGACGCTCTCGTAGCGGTCGAGCGCCCATGCGACGCACGTGGCCGAATCCTGGCCGCCGGAAAACAGTACGAGCGCGCCCTTGGCTTCTGTTCGAGTCACCGTGAAACTCCGTGTATGAGGTTTCCGCGCGAATGCTTTCGTTGCTTGCTTTTGTTGCTCGATGCGCCCGGGCGGACCGGCAGGGACAACCCCGCGCCGGCTCATGCAGTATAGGTCGGGGCCCCTGCACGGGCATCGGCGCACCCTTATACCCTGGATACCGTCGATGTCTGGAACCCACAAGACAATGCGGACAACGAGCACAACGAAAAAGCCCCAGGAATCGAACGATCTCCTGGGGCTGCATTCTGGTGGCCTGGGACGGAATCGAACCATCGACACGCGGATTTTCAATCCGCTGCTCTACCAACTGAGCTACCGGGCCAACGAAGAAAAAAGATTATAGCGATGAATGCAGCGCTTGCCAAGTGCTTTCGCACAATTGATGACGCTGGCCGCGCCGCTCACTTTCACACGTTCATTCGCCCTTGCTCTTGCCGAGGTCCACGCCGAGCTGCTTGAGTTTGCGATACAGGTGCGTGCGCTCAAGCCCCGTTTTCTCGGCCACGCGCGTCATGCTGCCGTTCTCGCGCGCGAGGTGGTACTCGAAGTAGGCGCGCTCGAACGCGTCGCGCGCATCGCGCAGCGGAATGTCGAACGAGATCGATGCCGTTTGCGTGGCCGTGCCGCCCGCCTGCATGCCATGCACGCCGTCGGCGCCCAGCACCGGCAGCGCCGCCGCCGATGCCACGACCGCGGGTCCGCCCACCGTCGATTTCCCCGCCGCCGCCGATGTGGCCGGCGCGACCGGCGCGGCTGTGCCGCGCGCGAGCCCCTGCTCGACCGCCTTCAACAGCTTTTGCAGCGCGATCGGCTTTTCGAGGAAGTTGAGCGCGCCGATCTTCGTCGCCTCGACGGCGGTGTCGATGGTCGCGTGCCCCGACATCATGATGACCGGCATCGTGAGATGGCCCTGCGCGGCCCATTCCTTGAGCAGCGTCACGCCATCGGTATCCGGCATCCAGATATCGAGCAGCACGAGGTCCGGCACGTGACGCTGCCGGAAGTCGCGCGCCTGCTGCGCATCTTCCGCGAGTTCCACGACGTGTCCTTCGTCGCTGAGGATCTCCGAGAGCAATTCCCGGATGCCCATTTCATCATCTACCACCAGGATGGTTGCCATTTACGCTGCCCTTGTCTGCACTGTTGCTTTTGATCCCTGCTCCGCTTCGACACGCGCCTGCCCCTCCCCGGATCGACCGGGTCCGGGCGTGGCGGCATCGTCTGCCAACTGGAGAAAGAGAATCGAGATCTGCGCGCCTTCGATCACATCGCCCGCTCTCATTCGATTGCGGATGTCGATGCGCGCGCCGTGCTCGTCGACGATCTTCTTGACCATCGCAAGCCCGAGTCCTGTTCCTTTGGCCTTGGTCGTCACATAGGGTTCGAACGCGCGCGTGAGGATGCGCGCCGGGAAACCCGGGCCGTTGTCCGATACCGTGAGACGCACCGCCACGCGCGTACGGCCTTGCGCGTCGGGGTCTCCGTATTCTACGGCGCGAGTCTCGAGCGTCACGCGAGGATTCTGCGTGTCGGCCACCGCGTCCTGCGCGTTTTGCAGCAGGTTGTGGATCACCTGGCGCAATTGCGTCGCGTCGCCGCGTATCACTGGCAAGTCGGAGAGCTCGACCTTGATCGCGCTCTTGCCTTCTTCCGCGCCGTAGAGCGTGAGCACTTCGCTCACGAGATCATTGAGCTGCAGATGCGCGAGCACGGCCGGCGGCGTGCGCGCGTAGTCGCGGAAGTTGTCGACCATCTGCTTCATCGCCGCGACCTGATTGACGATGGTGGTCGCGCCGCGCTTGAGCACTTCGGCGTCCGTTGGCGCAAGCTTGTCGGAGAGCTTCATCTGCAGGCGTTCCGCCGAGAGCTGAATCGGCGTGAGCGGATTCTTGATCTCGTGCGCAAGACGCCGCGCGACTTCGCCCCACGCCACCGAGCGCTGCGCCGAGATCACGTCGGAGATGTCGTCGAACACCACGACGTAGCCCGAGGTCTGCATGTCGCCCGCGTCGCGGCCCGTGTCGGAAACGAGGCGCGCGCCGCGCACGAGCAGCGTGAGCGGATCGCTCTCGCCCGGAATCGGCACGGAGAACTGCTGCTGCCAGTGGCCGCGACCCTGATCGCCGTCGCCGCGTGACGCTTCCTGATCGGCGAAGGCCTTGCGCACCATCGCGCCGAACTCCGTGAGCGCGCCGATATGATCGAGCGCGACGCCGAGCTGCGTCTGGAACGGCTGACGGAAGATGCGCTCCGCACCGGGGTTCGCCGTCGTGAGGCGGAACTGCCGGTCGAACACGAACACGCCCGCCGTGAGGTTCGCGAGAATGCTTTCGAGGTACGCCTTCGAATGCTCGAGCGCGACGCGGTTCTTCTCCACGGCCTGGCGCGCTTCGGAAAGCTGGCGCGTCATCGCGTTGAACGACTGCGTAAGGAAGCCCAGTTCGTCGCGCGACTTGATTTCGCGCTTGGGCGTGTAGTCGCCCTCGGTGACTTCCTTCGTGCCCTGCGCGAGCAGGAAGAGCGGCCTGGCAAGCTGGTTGCCGAGCGCGAGCGCGAGCATCATCGCGACGAAGGTCGCAAGGAAGAGCGCGAGCGTGAGCGTGCCGATATACATCTTGCGCAGGCCCGTGCGGCCCAGCGCCTTCTCCTGATACTCGCGATACGCGCGCTGCACGGCGTCGGCATTGCGCGCGAGCGCGGACGGCACCGGCTGCTCGAGCTGCAGGAAACGCTCGACCGGCTGCAGATCCGTTGTGTTCGCATCGGGAATGCGCGTGACCACGCGCAATCGAAGCGCGCCCTTCGAGCCAAGCTGATGCGGGTCGCCGTCCACTTCGCCCTCGATCGCCGCATAGCCGCGCCCGCGCGCCTGATCGATCATGAGCGAAGTGGGCATATCGGCGGGCATGAGCGACGAGAAGTTGCTCGACGCCTGCGCCACGACGTGCATGTCGGGCGCTGCGCCCGACATGCTGCGCACCGGCTCGACGATCATCGCGTCCTGCACGCCGAACTGGTCGCGCGCACGCAGGAGCGTGAGCGTCGTGCCTGCGGCGTCGCCGCTCGCAATCTGCTCGGCCATGAGACGGCCCTTGGTTTGCAGGTCGGAGAGCGATGCATCGAGCATGCCGCGGCCGAGATTCAGGCCTGCGGTAAGCGCGGTTTCCACGTTCACGTCGAACCACGACTCGATCGAGCGCGAGACGAACTGATACGAAACGATATAGATGATGCCGCCCGGCACTACGCCCACGAGCGCGAAGAAGAACGCGAGCTTCGCGAGCAGCCGCGTGCCGAACTTGCCGCGCCTCAAGCGCACGACGATCACGATCATGAGCGCCGTGACCACCGACAGGAAGATCAGCGCGACGATGATATTGGCCGCGTAGAGCCAGCCGTAGTAGCGGTCGAAGAACTCGGTGTTCGCGCTCGCCGCGGCAAGCAGGACGAGCAGCAGCGTCGCCGTGAACGCGACGGTGGAAACGAGCAGCTTGACGACGACGCTGCTGAAGCTGGTGGCGCGGCGTACTTTATTTAGCACGTTCGGTCACCGTGAAGTTAAAACGCTTCCAGTCGGAAGCGAGGTTCCAGTCGCGGTTGTTCACAGCGTCGATCTGGAACGGCTTGGGCATCAGCGCGACGTCGAGTTGCATGCGCACCGAGGCCGTGTACGTTTCGCCGGCATGCACCTCGTTGCGATCGATCACGTGCCACGAAGTGACGTGCTTGATGACGGCAAGCGCGTCCGCAAGCGTCGAGAAGCCGAGCTGCAGGCCGCCGCTCGACACGCGGTACTCGCGCGTAAGCGGCTGGAACGACAGGCGAATGCTTTGCGACACGCTCACCGGCTGTTCGTCGAACCAGTACCAGCGCGCGCGCGTCAGCTCGAAGTCGGTGGTGAAGTAGAGCGGAATGCCCTTGTTGACCGCGTCTTCCAGGCTGCTGTTGAGGTCGAAGTCGAAGCGGGCGTCGAGGCTCCAGCCATTGCTGTCGGCCTGGAGCGACGCGCGCTGCACCGAGATCGAGTCGGCGCGAGCCGGCGCGGCGGCCACGAAGCCGACGACGGCAAGCACCAGCCAGATCAGGGCCGCGAACCGCAGCGGGAAGAAGCGTTTAATGGTCACCGTTTCTGAAAGCGCGCGTAGAAGAATCCGTCGTGATCTGCGGTGCGATCGGGAACGGGAAAGACGGTTGCCGTCACTTCGGCCTTTGCAGCGGCATCGTGCCGCGCCTCGCTGGCTGCGCCGCCTTCTGGCCCCCGGGCCGGCGCGCCGAACGCCTCGGGCAGCAGTTGCCCTGGGGCGTCCAATCGTACCGCATCCGCATGGGTGCTTTCAAACCAGCGCGCCTGCGCCTCGCCTTCCTCGGGAAAGATCGAGCAGGTCACGTAGAGCAGTTCGCCGCCCGGCTTCACGAGCGGCCACAGCGCATCGACGATGCGGCGCTGCTCGGCGGCAAGCGCCGCGATGTCGCTCTCGCGGCGCAGCCAGCGAATGTCCGGATGGCGGCGCACGATGCCCGAGGCCGAGCACGGCACGTCGGCGAGGATGCGATCGAAGCCTTCGCCGTCGTGCCACGCGGCAGGATTGCCCGCGTCGCCGACCACGATCTTTGCGCGCCGCATGGGATGCGCGGGATCGTCCTGCGCAAAACCGAGGCGCGCGAAGTTTTCGCCGATGCGCACGGCGCGCGTGGCGTCGCTTTCGAGCGCAATCAGGTCGATGTCGGCAAGCTCGAGCAGATGGCCGCTCTTGCCGCCGGGCGCCGCGCACGCGTCGAGCACGCGCATCCCATCACGCACGTCGAGGATTTGCGCGGCCACTTGCGCGCCGGCGTCCTGCACGGACACGTCGCCCGCCGGAAAGCCGGGAATGCGATCCACCGGCAACGGCGCGGCCAGGCGCACGGCGTGTTCGCCGATCTGCGTGGCAGCGATGTTTTCGGCGGCGAGCCGTTGGACGTATTCGGCAGCGCTCGCACGGCGCGCGTTCACGCGCAGCGTGAGCGGGCCTTGCGTGTTGCCCGCGGTCAGAATCGCCTGCCACTGCGTGGGCCATGCGGCGCGGACCGCGTCGATCCACCAGCGCGGATAGTTCCACTGCGCGGTTTCATCGGCCTGGGCGGCGGCAAGCGCGGTGTCGCGCTCGCGCAGAAAGCCGCGCAGCACCGCATTGACGAGCCCCTTCGCGAAAGCGATGTCGCGGCGCGCGCCCACAGCGCGCACGGCCTGATCGACGACCGTAAACGGTGTGTAGGCGGCACTCGCCTCGTCTTCGGCGAGCAACGCCAGCGCGCAGGCCAGCAAGTTCGCGACGAGCGTCGGCGGCGCCTTGCTCACGCGCTGCCGGATCAGCCAGTCGACCGTGCCGAGGCGCCGCATCGTGCGATACGCGATGTCCTGTACCGCGCCGCGAGCCTGCGGCGCGAAGTCGGCAGGCGAGGCGGCGAAGGCGCTCGCGAGCGCGGCGGGCAGCGCCGCACCGGCGCGCACCGCGCCGACCGCCTGAGCGGCCTGGTCGAGCGCAAAGCCGAGCGAATCGGGGGCAAGGCGCACGGCGTCGCTGCGCGCCGGCGCTGCGCCCCGCTGGCGCGCGGGCGATGCGGAACTCTTTTTGCCGTGAGACGGCTTGTTGGGTCGCCGGGATGGGCTGGATGTCATGAAGAAACCGGAAGCGGGCCGCGGTGAAAACGCGGCGTCAATGATGCACGAGCGAGCCATTGTAGCGTGGCGAGCGCGCAACACTGCCAGCCCGGCGCGATTCCGTTGACGGCACCGCGCCCGCAGGCGGCGGGCGATGAAATCGCAGGGATACATATTGGCGGATACCGACTAACGGCTCGCCGCATGATGGCGACAGAAAACGCCCCCTCCTCCCTGCGTCGTAGTCGCCATCATGAAACTGCTCGGGAAGAAACAAGACTTCGCGTTCCTCGCCTTCGTCGCGCTCTTTTCCGTGTACCAGCAGGGACGCGGAAAGCTGTTCTCGCCCTTCTGGGACTACAACGTGTACGCGTACGCGCTGGATCAGTTCAAGCGCGGCGCGAATCCGTATGTCGCGCACGGATTCCCCTTCGTCTATCCGCCCCTCTTCCTGAATCTCTTCTCGCGCATTCCGTTTCACTGGCTCTATCTGGCATTCGTTTTCGCGTCGCTGATCTATCTCGCCTACAGCATCAGGCATGCGGATTTCGTCGTCGCGGGTGCGTTGGGGTTTCTGACCGGTGGCGCGGGCGTGGGAGGCATCCTCACGGGGAATTTCGCGATCTTCGGCCACCTGCTGATCATTGCGCTCTTTTATGCGGCTTCGCAGGACGGTCCACAGCACGCCTCGCAGCAAAGTGGCGGCGCGACGGCAAAGTATTGCGCGCTAGCTTTTTTCATCGCCCTTTTTGCCTCCATCAAGATCTATTTCCTGACGTACGCCGTCGTGTTCTTTTTTATCCCCAGGGGTATGCGCTATTTCTTCGCCGTGCCCTTGTGTGTTGCGCTCGCAACCATCGCGCAGCTCGCGCTGGAACCGCGCCTGTGGACCGACTTCGAAACCCTGCTGCGCTGGCAGATGCTCGCCCAGAACGATTCCGGGCTCGTGTTGTTCGGGATACTCGAACAGCACGTCCGCGCGTTATCGACCCTGGAAGACGTCCTGTTCTACGAACTGGTGGTCGTGGCGCTATTCGCGTACGCGGTCAATCCGTTGCGCGGGCGGCGACTGATGGTTTCCGAAAACGAAAACGTGCCCGGCAGGCTGTTCTACGTCCTCGCGTTCTGTCTAGCGCTAAATCCGAGAATGAAGGAATACGACATCGCGCCGTTTTTTGCGTGCTGCTACGTTTCGCTCTTCCAGAGCCGCAGCGACGATAACCGGATGGATCGCGTGTTTTTCTATGCCGTACCTTTGGCGTTTATCGCTGCCTGGATCATCGTCAAATTTGGGCACGTGTACTACGCGCTCGACGTGTCCTGGTTCATCGGTGTTTATTTCGTGTTCTTCGTGGTTTCCCTGCGCCAGCGGGCATTGCGGGTTTCGGCCCGAGCAGGCGCTCGACATGTGGACGGCGACGCCGCGGCGACGGGCTGAATAAAAAAACGCCTCCGAAGAGGCGTTTTTCCGTTACCACTTGTTGCCTTAGCGTTTGCCGCCTGCGGCCAACTCCATCAGCCGGCGGATGCGCTCTTCCGTGGACGGGTGCGTGCTAAAGAGGTTCTGCAAACCGCCGCCAGAGAGCGGATTCATGATCATCATCTGCGCCGTGGCCGGATGCGCTTCGGCCGCCGGGAACGGAATGCCCTGCGCGTAGCGGTGGATTTTGTCGAGCGCCGAGGCGAGCGCCTGCGGATCGCCGGAAATCTCGGCGCCGCCGCGGTCCGCCTCGAATTCACGCGCACGCGAAATCGCCATCTGGATCAGCGCGCCCGCGATCGGCGCGAGCAGCGCCACGGCAATGCTCGCGATGGGGTTCGCCGGGCGGCCGTTTTCGTCGCGGCCGCCGAAGATCATCGCGAAGTTGGCGAGCGCCGAGATCGCGCCGGCCATGGTGGCCGAGATGGTCGAGATGAGAATATCCCGGTGCTTCACGTGCGCCAGCTCGTGCGCCATGACGCCGCGCATTTCGCGCTCGGACAGCACGCGCAGGATGCCCGTGGTCGCCGCGACTGCGGCGTGCTCGGGGTTGCGGCCCGTGGCGAAGGCGTTGGGCGCGTCTTCGTTGATGAGGTAGACGCGCGGCATCGGCAAGCCCGCACGCGTGGCCAGATCGCGGACCATGCGATAGAACTGCGGCGCCGTGGTCTCGTCGACTTCCTGCGCGTTGTACATGCGCAGAACCATCTTGTCCGAATACCAGTACGAGAAGAAGTTCATGGCGAGCGCGAAGAACAGCGCCAGCACCATCCCGCGATGCCCGCCGATCAGCCCGCCAATCACGATGAAAAGGGCCGTAATCGCGGCCATCAACATCGCGGTTTTGACCCAGTTGAACATGTGCTGTGCTCCTTCACCCACCAGGGGATCCAATCGATCGTTGAACGCCCGCCGCCAGCCAGTCAGCCGAACGCGGGCGAGCACATTGTAAGCGATTTGTTAGATATGGGCAGTTGCGAAAAATTCAATCTCAGCGCGCGGCGCTCGCGAGCTTCAGGCCCAGCCCGACGAACGCCGAGCCAACCGTACGGTCGAGCCACTTCTTCACGCCCGGCTTGCCCGAGAAGCGCTGCGTGACGCTGCCCGCCACCCACGCGACGAAGCTGTTCCAGACCGTGCTCATCAGCATGAACACGGCGCCGAGCGTGAGGAAAGCCAGCGCCTTGTGCTCTGTCCCCGTGGTCACGAACTGCGGGAAAAAAGAGACGAAGAACAGCACGACCTTCGGGTTGAGCACGTTGGTGCAGAAACCCGAAACGAAGAGCTGGCGCAGCGGGCGCGCGGCGGCGGCAGGCGGCGCGGCTTGCGCGGCGCCTGCGGCGGGCCTGTCCTCGTGCTTCGTGAGGACGAGGCGCACGCCGAGATAGACGAGATAGATCGCGCCGACGATCTTGATGACCGTGAACGCCGTCGCCGACGCCGCGAGCAGCGCGGTCAAACCGAACGCGCAGGCGAGCGTGTGCACACAGCAACCCGCCGAGATACCCAGTGCGGAAACGAGCCCCGCGCCGCGGCCCTGCGCAACGCTGCGGCCGACGATATAGGCCGTGTCGGGCCCCGGCGTCACGTTCAGGAGAAATACGGCGACGAGGAAGAAACCGAAATGGGTAATGCCGAGCATGACAACCTCAAAATCGAAAAACGCGCTTCAAACGCCATTGATTCTAGCGCGCTGGGAGTCTCACGGCGTTTGGCCTTTCGGCCATTTTCAGGCGATAGCGCGAGCACTGGTTCAGGCCGCAGGGGCCTCGGGCAACTGAAAGCGCAGCCCCGCCGCCAGCGGCATGCCGGCCAGGAATTCGCGCGCGGGCAGCCGCTTGCCGCCCGGCTTTTGCAGCTGCGTGAGGCGCAGCGCGCCCTCGCCGCAGGCCACCACCACGCCCGCCGGGCTCACTTCGAGAATCTCGCCCGGCTCGGCGGCGGCGCCCGCTGAGCGCTCTACGGGCTCGGCGGCCCACAGCTTGAGCTGCGCGCCGTCCAGCGTGGCTGCGCCGCCCGGGAACGGGTCGAACGCGCGAATCTGCCGCGAGAGCGCCACCGCTGACCGGCGCCAGTCGAGCGCGGCTTCCTGCTTGCCGATCTTTTCGGCGTAAGTCGCACCTTCTGCCGGCTGCGGCGTGGCGGGCAGCGCGCCGTCGCGCTCGAGCGCGACGAGCCCATCCACGATCAGCTTCGCGCCGAGTTGCGCAAGGCGGTCGTGCAGCGTCCCCGTGGTGTCGCCCGGCGCGATTGGCGTGCGCACCTCGGAGATCATCGGACCCGTGTCGAGCCCCGCGTCCATCTGCATGAGCGTGATGCCGGTTTCGGCGTCGCCGGCTTCGATCGCGCGATGAATCGGCGCCGCGCCGCGCCAGCGCGGCAGGATAGATCCATGGATGTTGATGCAGCCGCGCGGCGGGATTTCCAGCACTTCCTGCGGCAGCAACAGCCCATAGGCTGCGACCACCATCACGTCGTGCGGCGTGGCGCGCAGCAGGTCCAGCGCCGCGGCGGCTTCCTGCGGATACTTGCCCGTACGGCGCAGCGATGACGGCTGGGCAACGGCCATGCCGTGCTCCTGCGCATAGCGCTTGACCGGGCTTGCCTGGAGCTTCATGCCACGGCCTGCCGGGCGGTCCGGCTGGGTCAGGACGAGTGGCACGGCAAAGCCCGCTTCGTGAATCGCAGCGAGCGCCGCGGCGGCGAATTCCGGCGTGCCGGCGAAGATGACGCGAAGGGTGTGGCTCATGGGCGCTCGGTGCGTGGCGGCGGGTTGATGAAGAAAGAGACGGCGCGGCGTACTACGGTCAAGGCGACGATCGAATCGACGATCAGATCGCGATTACATCGCGCGTTCGAGCTTCTTCATCTTGCTCCGGATGCGCGTCTGCTTGAGCGACGAGAGGTATTCGACGAACACCTTGCCCATCAGGTGATCCATTTCGTGCTGGATGCACACCGCGAGCAGCCCTTCGCAGTCGATCTCGTAGGTCTCGCCCTTTTCGTTCATCGCGCGCACGCGCACCTTTTCCGCGCGCTCGACTTCGTCGTAGATGCCCGGCACTGAAAGACAGCCTTCCTCATGCACTTCGCGCTCGGCGCTCGACCAGATGATCTCCGGGTTGATGAACACGCGCAGCTCATCGTGCGCGTCGGAAACGTCGATCACCACGACGCGCTCATGCACGTCGACCTGGGTGGCCGCGAGACCGACGCCCGGCGCGCCGTACATGGTTTCGGCCATGTCGGCGACCAGTTTGCGGATGCGGTCGTTGACCACCTCGACCGGCTTCGCGACCTTGTGCAAACGCTTGTCCGGGTAATGAAGAATGTTCAGTAGAGCCATGATTTAACGGGTTTCTCGATGGGCGCCTGATTGAGCCAGGAACAGGGAACGATGCGCGGCCTGGCCATTCGACCAGCTTGCGGGTCCGGTGCCGGATACGGAGGATATCTCCTCATATTCGGACGAAAGGGCCGCAATTCAACGTTGAACACGCTGTCGCCCGTGTGAATGCGCTGCGCCAGAAGGCGTGCGGGCAATGCCACGGATAAGGACGCCACGGTGTATTTCGGATGGTGAAAATTTTATCACGAGGTGCGGCAAACCGTCCGCGCCGGGGAAACGCAATGCCGACGACCTTGCCGCTGTCTCCCGAAGAACTGGCCGACTGGCTGCGCCTCGCCCTCGCGCGCGGCCTGAGGCCCACTGCGTTGCGTGCGCTGCTCGGCGCGTTCGGCCTGCCTCAAAACGTGCTGGCCCAGCCGTTCACCGCACTCGCCGCGGTGGCCGGTGCGCAAGCCGCACATGCCGCACTGGCCGAGCCCCGCCCTGACTTCGCAGCACGACTCGAAGCCCTGCAGGCGTGGCTCGCGGCGTCCGGCAACGCGCTCATCACGCTTGCCGACCCGGCCTATCCGGGCCGCCTGCTCGATATGCCCGATCCACCGCCGCTGCTCTACGCAAAGGGCCGGCTCGAACTGCTCCACGCACGCGCAGTAGCCGTCGTGGGCAGCCGCAACGCCACGCCGCAGGCCGTCGAAGACGCCGCGCGCTTCGCGCGCACACTCGCCGCGTCGGGTCTCACGGTCGTCTCGGGGCTCGCGCTCGGCGTGGACGGCGCCGCGCATCGCGGCGCGCTCCACGAACATGGCGGCACCGTCGCCGTGATCGGCACCGGCGCGGATCTCGTCTATCCCCCGGCCCATCACCCACTCGCCACGGAGATCGCCGCACACGGCGCGCTCGTCTCCGAATGGCCGCTTGGCACCCCGGCGCGCTCCGCGAACTTTCCACAGCGCAACCGCGTGATTGCCGCGCTCGTCGAAGGCGTGGTGGTGGTCGAGGCCGCACAACGTTCCGGCTCGCTCATCACGGCAAGGCTCGCCAACGAAATGGGACGCGACGTATTCGCGTTGCCCGGTTCGATTCACGCGCCGCTCACGCGTGGCTGCCACGGGCTCATCAAGCAGGGCGCACAGCTGGTCGAAACGCCCGAAGAGGTGCTCGACGCACTGAACGTCGGGCCACCCTCGGGTGCCAGGCGCGCGCTCGCGTCGCGGCGGGGGCAATGCCGCCAGAAGGTCTCGATTCCCTTCGGTCACATGCAGCGCGACGACGACGCAAGCGAGACGCCACTGCTAGCGCCCGAAAGCCCACGTTCCGAGCCACCGCGTGCGAATCGTGCTAAAGCACGAAAATCGCCCGCAAGTCTTGGCGCCGAAGCCCGGCGCCTGCTCGAAGCGCTCGGTCACGCACCGGCCACGGTTGAAATCCTCGCACAGCGCACCGACATGACCGAAGCGGTGCTGCAAGGCACGCTGCTGCAACTCGAACTCGCGGGACACCTCGACGCCCTGCCGGGCGGCTGGTTCGTGCGGGCCTCGCGCGCCTGATGCCGCGGATTGGGAGAGCATCACCGCCCGCGCCGCCGTGATACATTCGCGCCAAATACCCGCTCTATATATAAGAGAACGCAAGGAACCACCATGCCCGCGCTAGACCTCGACACCGACGCCGATCAGATCGCCGAACGCGTCAGCGACCAGGACACGCTGTTCGTCGCGTGCCTGTGCGCGCAATGGTGCGGGACGTGCCGCGACTACCGCGCCACGTTCGACCGCATCGCCGAGGCGCATCCCGATGTCTGCTTTGCGTACATCGACATCGAAACCCATGCCGACCGCTTCGACGATCTCGATGTCGAGAATTTCCCGACCATCCTGATCGAAGACGGTCACGCCACGCGCTTTTTCGGCACGGTCCTGCCGCACGCCGCCGTGGTCGAGCGCATGCTCTCGGACCTCACAGCGCTGCCGGGCGTGTCCGATGCGCCCAAGCTGCGCCCCGCCCTGACTGCGGTTTGAGCGCAACCAGCATCTGGCCCCGATCAGAAGCGCCGCTTGCCGCACGACCTGGCGCGCCCTTATGATTGGGCGCCCTGGCGGGTGCGCGGGTGTTGTCATGAGATGACGCAAAAATCGACGCCGGCGCGCCATGTGCTATAAAGCGGTCGAGAACGGCCCCCCGAGCGGGGCAGCAACGCGGGCATCGCGCCCAAGCGCCCATTCAGGCGGCATCGGCCCCGGGGCGCCAACCGGATACACCCACAAGCAACCAGTCATGTCCAAAGCTCTGATCATCGCCGAGAAGCCATCCGTCGCGAACGACATCGCGCGCGCGCTGGGCGGTTTTACCAAGCATGACGAGTACTACGAGAGCGACGACTACGTGCTCTCGTCGGCGGTCGGCCATCTGCTCGAAATCGCAGCGCCGGAAGAATACGAGGTCAAGCGCGGCAAGTGGAGCTTTGCTCACCTGCCCGTGATCCCGCCGCACTTCGACCTGAACCCGATCGCCAAGAGCGAATCGCGGCTCAAGGTGCTCAACAAGCTGATGAAGCGCAAGGACGTCACGCAGCTCATCAACGCCTGCGACGCGGGGCGCGAGGGCGAGCTGATCTTCCGCCTCATCGCGCAGCACGCAAAGGCGAAGCAGCCGGTCCAGCGCCTGTGGCTCCAGTCGATGACGCCGCAGGCGATCCGCGACGGCTTCGCGAACCTGCGCAGCGACCACGACATGCAGCCGCTCGCCGACGCCGCCCGCTGCCGCTCGGAAGCCGACTGGCTCGTCGGCATCAACGGCACGCGCGCGATGACCGCCTTCAACAGCAAGGGCGGTGGCTTCTTCCTCACGACGGTTGGCCGCGTTCAGACGCCAACGTTGTCGATCGTCGTTGAACGCGAAGAGAAAATCCGCCGTTTCATCCCGCGCGATTATTGGGAAGTGCGTGCGGAGTTCGTCTGCGCGGGCGGTTTCTATGAAGGCCGCTGGTACGACCCGAAATTCAAGAGGGACGAGTTCGATCCGGAAAAGCGCGATTCGCGCCTCTGGAGCCTGCCGGCTGCCGAGACGATCGTCGCCGCCTGCCACGGCCGCGAAGGCACGGTCAGCGAAGAATCGAAGCCGTCCACCCAGCTCTCGCCCGCGCTCTTCGACCTGACGAGCCTGCAGCGTGAAGCCAACGGCCGCTTCGGCTTCTCGGCGAAGAACACGCTAGGCCTCGCCCAGGCGTTGTACGAAAAGCACAAGGTGCTCACCTATCCGCGTACCGACGCGCGCGCGCTGCCCGAGGACTATCTCGAAACGGTCAAGCACACGCTCGAGATGCTCAAGGAGAGCAACAACTACCTGCCGCACGCCAAGCAGGTGCTCGACAAGGGCTGGGTGAAGCCAAACAAGCGTATTTTCGACAATTCGAAGATCAGCGACCACTTCGCCATCATCCCCACGCTGCAGGCGCCGAAGTCGCTCTCGGAGCCCGAACAGAAGCTGTACGACCTCGTCGTGAAGCGCTTCCTCGCCGTGTTTTTCCCGGCGGCGGAATATCGCGTCACCACGCGTATCACCGAAGTCGCAGGACATCACTTCAAGACCGAAGGCAAGGTGCTGGTCGAGCCGGGCTGGCTGCAGGTCTATGGCCGCGACGCGGGCGGCGACGACGCCAACCTCGTGCCGGTGAAGAAGGACGAGAAGGTCAAGACCGACAAGATCGCGGCGCATCAGCTCGTGACCAAGCCGCCTGCGCGCTACAACGAAGCGACGCTGCTCTCGGCCATGGAAGGCGCGGGCAAGCTCGTGGACGACGAAGAGCTGCGCGAGGCCATGGCCGCCAAGGGCCTTGGCACGCCGGCCACGCGCGCGGCAATCATCGAAGGTCTGCTCGGCGAAAAGTATCTCGTGCGCGAAGGCCGCGAACTGATCCCTACGGCCAAAGCGTTCCAGCTCATGACGCTGCTGCGGGGTCTCGACGTGAAAGAACTCACCGCGCCGGAACTCACTGGCGAATGGGAGTACAAGCTTTCGCAGATGGAGCGCGGCAAGCTCCCGCGTGACGCGTTCATGCAGGAAATCGCCCGCATGACGCAGACCATCGTGAAGCGCGCGAAGGAATACGACTCGGACACGATCCCCGGCGACTACGCGACGCTTCAAACGCCGTGCCCGAATTGCGGCGGCCAGGTGAAGGAAAACTACCGCCGCTTCGCATGCACGAAGTGCGAGTTCTCGATCTCGAAGATTCCGGGCGGCCGTCAGTTCGAAATCCCCGAAGTGGAAGAGCTGCTGCAGAACAAGACGATCGGCCCGCTCTCGGGCTTCCGCAGCAAGATGGGCCGGCCGTTCTCCGCCATCCTCAAGCTCTCGTTCGACGACGAAATCAAGAACTACAAGCTCGAGTTCGATTTCGGCCAGGACTCTGGCGCTGAAGATGGCGAAGTGCCCGACTTCTCGGAGCAGGAGCCGGTGGGCGCATGCCCGAAGTGCAAGGGCCGCGTGTACGAGCACGGCATGAGCTACGTGTGCGAGCACTCGGTTGCCAATCCGAAGAGCTGCGACTTCCGCTCGGGCAAGGTGATCCTTCAGCAGGAGATCACGCGCGACCAGATGGCCAAGCTGCTGGCCGAAGGCCGCACCGACTTGCTGACGAACTTCAAATCGTCGCGTACGGGCCGCAACTTCAAGGCTTTCCTCGTCAAGCAGCCGGACGGCAAGATCGGCTTCGAGTTCGAGAAGAAGGAGCCGAGTGCGAAGACGGCGGCCAAAACGGCCGCGAAGAAATCGGCCGCATCGGCTGAAGCAGACGATGCCGCGAACGACGCGGCGGATTCGGCTGAAGAAGGCAAGGCGGCGAAGCCCGCGCGCAAGACGGCGGCCGCCAAAGCCGCACCGGCGCGCAAGACCGCCGCCCGCAAGACGCCGGCGCGCAAGACAGGGTCGTAAGCGGTCCTTTCTCGGGCCGTCGGCGGCCCGAGCACAGCCAGACAAAAAGGCGCAGCTTCTCACGAAGCTGCGCCTTTTTTATCGACCGATGAACGGTGATATCAGGCTTATAGCGGCGAGATCGCCGAAGTCCGGGTGCGTGCTGCCGAAGCGCGCGCGGCTTTCGGTGCGCGCTCGCCGTCCATGCCGTTGTGCTCGCCGTCATGCAGGCTCCCGCCCTGCACGGGCTGCGCGCCATCGTAGTCCTCGCTCGCAACGCCATTGCGAGCCGCTACTGCCGGACGCGCGAGGCCGTCCTTGACCCACTGCTCGCCGAGCTGGCTGTTCGGCGTCTGGCTGAAGTGCTCGACGAGGTGGTCGATGAACGTGCGCACCTTGGCCGGCAGGTGACGGCGGCTCGGATACGCGACGTTGATCTCCACCTGCGGCAGACGATAGTCGCCAAGCAACCGCACGAGGCGCCCGCGCGTCATGTCGCGGCCAATCAGGTAGCTCGGCAGGATCGCGATGCCCATGCCGAGCAGCGCGAACTGGCGCAGCATCTCGGTGTTGTTCGCCACGATCACGTTGGTCGGGCGCACGCGGACTTCGCCGTCCGGCCCCGTGAAAACGCGCTCGTCACCCCAGTACTCGGAGGGCAGCGAGAGGCTCGGGTGCTCCATGAGGTGCTCGGGGCGCGTGGGCGTGCCGTGCTTTTCGAGGTACGCCGGCGTGGCGCACACGGTCATGCAACCCGTGGTGAGGCGGCGCGTGACGATGCTGGCGCTGCGCATCTGGCGCGCGGTCACGACGCCCAGATCGAAGCCTTCTTCGACGAGATCGACCTGACGGTCCACCAGCGTGACGTCGGGAATGACCTGCGGATAGCGCTGCGTGTACGTCTGCAGCACCGGAGCGAGGTTGTGGAGCCCGAACACGACCGGCGCGACGATGCGCAGCGTGCCGACGGGTTCGTGATTGCGCGCGACGACCATCTGTTCGACATCCTCGAGCTCATCGAGAATCTGGCGGGCGCGCTCGAGATAGACCTGACCCGATTCGGTCAGGGAGAGACTGCGGGTCGTGCGATTGAGCAGACGCGTGCCGAGTCGACCTTCGAGGTCGGCAACGTGCCGCGTCGCAACCGCATTGGAAATATCCATCGCAGAAGCGGCCCGGGCGAAACTGCCGAGGTCGGCCACTTTGACAAATACTCGCATCGACTGCAAATGATCCATGAGACAACTCCTGCCTGTTACTACCCCGCTGTTAATCAGCGGAGGAAACCGCGAATTCTCCTACGACAGCAGAAATCGTGCAGAAGTTGCCTCCGAAGCCCCTATTTTCTTTACGAATTCTTCGACTGCACCCCAAAACGCATCAACAGAGGTCCGATTGTTACCTCGAACGAAACAATTTTGCGCATCGCAGCGAAATAACCATTCAAGCGCCGAACAGACGGGCCTCTGCACCGCACCAATGCATTCGACCCCGGAAATAAAAATGGCCGCCCGAAGGCGGCCATTCAGTTAGCGAGCACTCACGTCACAGGATTACAGACGTGCTTCCAGCGTCTTGCGGGCGTCCTTCAACACTTCTGGCAAGCCATGAGCGAGTTTCTCGAACAGCTCGGCGTGCAGCGCGAGTTCGGCGCGCCAGGCGTCGGCGTCCACCGAAATCACCTGCTCGAACTGCGCCTGCGTGAAGTTCAGGCCGCTCCAGTCGAGATCGCCGTAGCGCGGCGACACGCCGAATGCGTGCTCGTCGCCCGTGGCCTTGCCCTCGATGCGGCGCACCATCCACTCCAGCACGCGCATGTTCTCGCCGAAGCCCGGCCACACGAACTTGCCGTCAGGCCCCTTGCGGAACCAGTTCACGCAGAAGATGCGCGGCACCGTCGCGCTGGCCCTGGCGAGGCGTTCGCCCACGTCGAGCCAATGGCCGAAGTAGTTGGCCATGTTGTAGCCGCAGAACGGCAGCATCGCGAACGGATCGCGGCGCACCACGCCCTGCTGCCCCGCTGCCGCCGCCGTGGTCTCCGAGCCCATGGTCGCGGCCATGTAGACGCCCTCGGTCCAGTCGCGCGCCTCGGTCACGAGCGGCACCGTGGTCGAACGGCGGCCGCCGAAGATGAACGCATCGATGGCCACGCCCTTGGGGTTCTCCCACTCGGGATCGATCGACGGGCACTGCGACGCGGGCGCCGTGAAGCGCGCATTCGGATGCGCGGCCTTGCAGCCGGTTTCCTTGCCGATGGCGGGCGTCCAGTCGTTGCCCAGCCAGTCGATCGCGTGCGCGGGCGGCTCGTCGGTCATGCCTTCCCACCAGACGTCGCCGTCATCGGTGAGCGCGACGTTCGTAAAGATCACGTTCTCCTTGAGCGTCGCCATGGCGTTGAAATTGGTCTTCTCACCGGTGCCCGGCGCCACGCCGAAGTAGCCCGCCTCCGGATTGATCGCGTAGAGGCGGCCATCGGCGCCGGGCTTGATCCACGCAATATCGTCGCCGATCGTGGTGATTTCCCAGCCGTTCATGGCGGGCGGCGGAATCAGCATGGCGAAATTGGTCTTGCCGCACGCCGACGGGAACGCCGCCGCGACGTGGTACTTGCGGCCTTCCGGCGAACGCACGCCGAGAATCAGCATGTGCTCGGCGAGCCAGCCTTCGTCGCGGCCCATGGTCGAAGCGATGCGCAGCGCGAAGCACTTCTTGCCGAGCAGCGCATTGCCGCCGTAACCGGAGCCATAGCTCCAGATCTCGCGTGTTTCCGGAAAGTGGACGATGTACTTCGTCTTGTTGCACGGCCACGGCACGTCCTTCTCGCCCGCCGCGAGCGGCGCGCCTACGCTGTGCACGCACGGCACGAACGCGCCGTCTTCGCCGAGCACGTCGTACACGGCGCGGCCCATGCGCGTCATGATGCGCATGTTCACGGCCACGTAGGGGCTATCGGAAAGCTCCACGCCGATATGCGCGATGGGCGAGCCGAGCGGGCCCATCGAGAACGGCACGACGTACATCGTGCGGCCGCGCATCGAGCCTGCGAACAGGCCGTCGAGCGTCGCCCGCATTTCGGCAGGCGCGACCCAGTTGTTGGTGGGGCCGACATCCTCCTTGGTGGGCGAGCAGATAAAGGTGCGGTCTTCCACGCGCGCGACGTCCGACGGCTCGGAGCACGCGAGATACGAATTCGGGCGCTTCTGCGGATTGAGGCGGCGCATCGTGCCGGCCTCGACCATCTGCGCACACAGGCGGTCGTATTCTTCCTGGGAGCCGTCGCACCACACGATGCGATCCGGCTGCGTGTGCGCTGCGATTTTCTGCACCCAATTGATCAGTTTCCGGTGCCTGACCCAGGCGGGCACCTGCGCGGCGGCCTGGGCTTGGTAATCGGGATGGTTCATCGAGCTGTCTCCATTTTTAGGGCTGTAAAAAGGGAATCGGCCCTTTTAGACGCTGCACGCGAGAGGCGCAACTCATACGAACCGAATGTTGATGGCAGATCAACATGCGAATCGGTTCGCGCAGTTGGGCAGGTCGTCAAGGTCCTTTAGCCTGGGGTTCGAAACCGTCTGTAAAGCGGCTTGCATCGGAGCCCGACAAGCTGTTAAAAGTTGCAAATTCGCGGCTGATTACCGCGTCAATAACCTGCGTGCGTAGCCTCGGACTTGCGCAATTGCAATGCCTGCTGCTGCACGCGGCGAGCGACGTGAAGGCTCCCCATATTCATACCAGTCTTCCCGGCGCTGCATAGTGGGATAACCACCAGATGAACACCGAAGTCGCGCTACGAAAGGCGCGATGCATAACACGCAAAACAACCCGCTGCCATGAAAATTGCCATCCTTGACGACTACCAGGACGCCGTCCGCAAGCTCGACTGCTTTCAACTGCTCGCCGACCACGAGGTCAAGGTTTTCAACAACACGGTGCGCGGCCTCGGCCAGCTCGCCAGCCGCCTCGCCGAAGTCGACGCGCTCGTGCTGATTCGCGAACGCACCCGCATCACCTCGCAACTGCTCGACAAGCTCCCGCATCTGCGCATGATCAGCCAGACGGGCAAGGCCGGTCCGCACATCGACATGGAGGCCTGCACCGAGCGCGGCATCGCCGTACTCGAAGGCACCGGTTCGCCCGTCGCGCCCGCCGAACTCACGTGGGCGCTCATCATGGCCGCGCAGCGCCGCATTCCGCAGTACGTCGCCAACCTCAAGCAGGGCGCGTGGCAGCAGTCGGGCCTCAAGACCTCGGCGATGCCGCCCAACTTTGGCCTCGGCCAGGTGATGCGCGGCCAGACGCTCGGCATCTGGGGCTACGGCAAGATCGGCCGGCTCGTGGCCGGCTACGGCAAGGCGTTCGGCATGCGCGTGCTGGTGTGGGGTCGCGAGCATTCGCTCGAAGCGGCGCGTGCCGATGGCTACGAAGCCGCCGCAAGCCGCGAGGCGCTGTTCGAAGAGAGCGACGTGTTGTCGCTACATCTACGCCTGCACGATGACACTCGCGGGATCGTGAAGCAGGAAGACCTGCTGCGCATGAAGCCCACGTCGCTGCTCGTCAACACGAGCCGCGCAGAGCTGATGGAAGAAAACGCGCTCCTCGGCGCGCTCGCGCACAACCGGCCGGGCATGGTCGCGATCGACGTGTACGAGAGCGAGCCGATCCTGCAGGGCTACAGCCTGCTGCGCATGGAAAACGTAATCTGCACACCGCACATCGGCTATGTGGAGCGCGAGAGCTACGAGTTGTATTTCGGCGGGGCGTTCGGCAACATCCTCGCGTTCGACGCGGGCGAGCACGCGAGCGTCGCAAACCCCGAAGCACTGCAAGGCGGCCGCCGCAAGTAAGCACGGCCGCGCGGGGCGGCGCGCGCCGCCCCTCCCGCACTTTCCAGCTGCTCTTGATTCGGCCGCGTGCGTTCAGGCGTTCGCGGCCGCTTCCATGACCTCGGGCAAACGCGCGAGGAAACGCTCGCCGTCCACTCGGCCGAGGTTGTAGGCGTGCTGCATCTGCTGTGGGCTCGTGTAGTCCCAGCTCGAGATCGGCACCCTGGCCGACGGCTGCACGTAAAGGCGCTGCTGCACGCCCTGCGCCGCCTGATGCCGCACCACGAACATCTGCGGACGCGGATAGAGCCGCGTCACCATCACCAGCACACGGCCGGGCGTGTCATCGAGCGCGCCGACCGGCACGTTGTCGACCATGCCGCCATCGAGCACCGGGCGGCCGTCGCGCCGCAGCACCGGCGTGAACGGCGGCGTGCATGACGACTGCAGGATGAGATCGGCCAGATCCTCCACGCTCGCGCATTCCTGCGCCGTCACGAACTCCGGATGAAACCCGAGCTTGCGGCCGAGCGTGGGGTGCAGCGTCTTGCGGATGTGTTTTTCGATGTTGTACGCAATGAGACCCGCCGCCACGGCGCTGCGCGCACCGAGCCAACGCGGCACATGCGACACGCCGATGCGGATCTCAGGCGCGTCCTGAAGCTGCGTGAACGGCTCGCCGTAGATGTCGAGCAGCGCCTGGCGATAGATGCGGTAATGCGGAAACACCGACTCGCCGCGCAGCAGATTGCCCCAATAGGCGTTGCGCTTGTTGTGGCGCAGCGCTTCCTCGTAATAGCGCATGACCCAGTCGGCGTCGCGCGTGTAGAGCATGCACGCGGTGGCCGCGCCCGCCGAAATGCCCGTAATGACGCGCGGGCGAATGCGCAGCTCTGGCTGGACGATGTCCCAGAACCCCGCCTGCCACCAGCAGCGATTGCCGCCGCCAGCGAAAACCACCTGATCGAACATGCCTTCTACGTCCTTCGAAGCGACCGAAAACGATCGGAAGCGCCAAGCTTAATCGAGCAGCGCGTAAGTCGAGGTCGCGTGAACCGCCATCCGGCCGTCTTCGTCGTAGAGTTCTATTTCACCGAACACCAGATTGCGGCCCATGCGCAGCACTCGCGCCGTGACGAGCACGTCGCCCTTGCGCACCGCGCGCATGAAGTTGGTGTTCAGCGCAACGGTCGTCATGGGCTTGAAGCCGCCGAGCGCGGCCGTTATCGCGACGATCATGGCCGTATCCGCCGCCGCCATGAACACCTGGCCGCAGATCACGCCGCCCGAATGGCGCAGCTCGCCGGAAAACGGCAGGCGCAGGGTGGCGCTGTCTTCCGCGACCTCGACGGGTTTCATCCCGAGCGCGCGCACCCACGGGGCCAGCACGCGCTCCAGCAGCGCGTCGATTGCGTTGTCGTCCATCGTTTTGCCTTTGTGGATTGCCGTGCGACGATTCCAGCCGATTGCAACGAGGCTCAGCCAACTTCGGCGAACAGGCGGCGCACAGCGACTGGCTTGAAATCTGGCTTGACGCCAGGAGTGGCGACATCATACCGGGACAGCACGGCCCTCGCGCTAAAGGCCCAAACGGCTGCGCAGACGGGGCTTGCGCCGCATCGACAAACTATTTTCAGGAAATTGACAGAGGGGGCTTGCCAAGTCCCAAAAAGTCCTGCATAATTTCGCTTCTGTTGGGGGCGTTAGCTCAGTTGGTAGAGCAGCGGACTCTTAATCCGTAGGTCGAGTGTTCGAGTCACTCACGCCCCACCAGCGAATTCAGCCAAAAAGCCCGATCCTTGCGATCGGGCTTTTTGCATTTCTCCGCGGCCACGGGCCTGGGTTACTTCGCGCGCCTCACGTGACGCGACGCCTGCTTAGGGCGCGGCAGCCAGCGGCCGAGCGCCTCGAAGCCGTCGAGCTGGCGCAGCAGCGTGTCGACGGTCGAAAGCTGAACGTGAGTCAGATGGTTTTGCTTTAGAAGCGCGTGCAGGCGCTTGCGCCAGTACGCGACACCCATCACCGGCATCTCGAAATCGCCAGCCAGCGACGGCGGCATCACGCGCGCGATGTGCGCGATTTCCTGTTCGACGAATGTCATGGCTTTCCCCGTTGGTCCTGCCGTGGTTTCTTATCGTATGAAGCACTGTAAGACGCTCCGGGGCGCTCGCCAGCCTACCCGTATGGATAGGTAACAAATAGTCCGACTAAAGGGGGATGGAAGCCGCTGAAGCCAGCGCCTCGCCGCCCGACGCGCGCGCTTCGCCGTTCGTCGGCAGCCCGGTCATTCACTTTCCACGCTCGCCACGTCCGTAACGGCATAGGCGGCGAAAAAATTCGGAATCCAAACAATCGAACTCCGATCCGCAGGTCTCGCTTTTCGGACTCTTTCCCATAGATTTTTTTGACTAGATGCGTCGGTGCGCTCGTCACGACGCTCCTAGTCCTGCTCCTGGTCTGGCTGCATATTCCGCCCAGATCCTCTAGCCGCCAGCGCTCAGAGGAAAGGCTTGCCGTCCACCTGCTCATAGACGACGTTGCCATCGTCGTCTTCGAACTGCTCCAGGTAGTTACGGGCGCCGCACAGTGGACACCGGAACAAGGGCCCCTGCCCTTCGTTCTTGATCACCACCTCGCTCTGTTCCCACGGGGTGCCGCACGACTGGTTGCGGCAAACGAATGTACTCGACATGCAGACTCTCCTGACTGTTACGGGTGCAAAGCCTACAGCAAGTGCGGCCCGCGCGCCGCAAATCTCCGAGTCCCGCCGATATTCCGCTCCCGGGCTGTTCACTTCTTGAGCAGTTGCCCACCCTTCTGTTCCGGCCTGACGCAATCCTTTCGCCGCCCTGAAGGCTCGCGCGCCGCGCATTCCGGCGACATGCACGCGCCGGGCCGCGACCGCCCGCCAGCGCGCCGCTGCGCCGCCGCGCTGGCATGGTTCTCGCGTTAGCGTGCCGCGGTAGCGCGGCCTCGCCGCGTCCATCCATATCGAGATCGAGAACACAGAGGAGCACGCAGATGAATCACGCGGACATGCAATTCCTGACCACCGAATTCCCGTACAAGAAGCAGTATGGCAACTTCATCGGCGGCGAGTGGGTGGCGCCGCTAGGCGGCGAGTATTTCGACGACATCTCGCCGATTACCGGTCACGCGTTCACGTCCATTCCGCGCTCTCGCGAAGCCGACGTCGAACTCGCGCTCGACGCCGCACACAAAGCCAAAGCCGCATGGGGCAGCACCTCGCCCACCGAGCGCGCCAACATTCTGAACCGCATTGCCGATCGCATCGAGCAGAACCTCCACAAGCTCGCCGTGGCCGAGACGATCGACAACGGCAAGCCGCTGCGCGAAACGCTCGCCGCCGACATCCCGCTCGCCGCCGACCACTTCCGCTATTTCGCGGGCTGCGTGCGCGCGCAGGAAGGCGGCATCTCCGAGATCGATCACGATACGGTCGCGTATCACTTCCATGAGCCGCTGGGCGTGGTCGGCCAGATCATTCCGTGGAATTTCCCGATTCTCATGGCCGCCTGGAAGCTCGCGCCGGCGCTCGCGGCCGGCAACTGCGTGGTGCTCAAACCCGCCGAGCAGACGCCCGCGTCGTTTCTCGTACTCACCGAACTCATCCAGGACCTGCTGCCGGCCGGCGTGCTCAACGTGGTGAACGGCTTCGGCCTCGAGGCCGGCAAGCCGCTCGCCTCGAACAAGCGCATCGCGAAGATCGCCTTCACGGGCGAAACCACCACGGGCCGCCTCATCATGCAGTACGCGAGCCAGAACATCATTCCCGTGACACTGGAGCTGGGCGGCAAGAGCCCGAACATCTTCTTCGCCGACGTGCTCGACCACGACGACAGTTATTTCGACAAGGCGCTCGAAGGCTTCGCGATGTTTGCGCTCAACCAGGGCGAGGTGTGCACGTGCCCGTCGCGCGTGCTCATCGACGAGAAGATCTATGACCGCTTCATGGAGCGTGCGCTCAAGCGCGTAGCGGCGATCCAGCAGGGCCACCCGCTCGACACGAAGACGATGATCGGCGCGCAGGCCTCGCAGGAGCAGCTCGAGAAGATCCTCTCGTATATCGACCTCGGCAAGCAGGAAGGCGCGCAATGCCTGATTGGCGGCGAGCGCAACAACCTCGCCGGCGAACTCGGTGACGGTTATTACGTGAAGCCCACCGTCTTCCGCGGCCACAACAAGATGCGCATCTTCCAGGAGGAAATTTTCGGACCCGTGGTGTCCGTTACGACCTTCAAGACCGAAGAGGAAGCACTGGAAATCGCCAACGACACGCTCTACGGCCTCGGCGCAGGCGTGTGGACGCGCGACGGCACGCGTGCCTACCGCTTCGGCCGCGCGATCCAGGCGGGGCGCGTATGGACCAACTGCTACCACGCTTACCCGGCGCACGCGGCGTTTGGCGGCTACAAGCAGTCGGGCATCGGGCGCGAGAACCACAAGATGATGCTCGACCATTACCAGCAGACGAAGAACCTGCTCGTGAGCTATAGCGACCAGCCGCTCGGGTTCTTCTGATCGCACTGCGTGCCCTGTGGGTCGCGCGCGGCGTTTTGCGGTCAAAGGCCGCTGCCGCGCGCGACGCCTCCTTCGTTGCATCTTGAGAGGAAGCATCACAACATGGTCGAACGCGTTACCGCCACGCCGGCCGCACTCGCGCTGATCGAACAGTTGGCTCGCGAGCACGGCTCCCTGCTCTTTCACCAGTCGGGCGGCTGCTGCGACGGCAGCGCGCCCATGTGCTTTTCCGCCGGCGAGTTCATGGTCGGCAATGCCGACGTGCAGTTGGGAGAAATCGGCGGGATGCCGTTCTATATGACGGAGGTGCAGTTTGAGTACTGGCAGCACACCCAGCTCATCATCGACGCCGTGCCAGGCAACGGCGGCATGTTTTCGCTCGAACGACCCACGGGCCTGCGCTTTCTCACGCGCTCGCGGCTCTACGACGACGAAGAGAACGCGTGGCTTGAGGCGCATCCGGTGACACGCGTGAGTTTGTGAGGCTCGAGCGCCCGGCACGCCAAGGGCGTCTCACACAGCGCGGTGCTATCTTGGTTCGCAGGCGCCGCGCAATCGCGCGGCCATCGCACCCGGAGACGCCATCATGCAAAACCACGACGTGAAGCTCCTCACCCTCGAGCCGATGGACCTGCTCGCCGTCAGCCACGTGGGTCCGTACATGAAGATCGGCGACGCGTTCTACACGCTCGCGCAATGGCTCGGCGAGCGCAACGTGCGCACGTCGGGCGCGAAGATGGTTGGCATTTATTACGACGATCCCAATACGGTCGAAGAGTCGAAGCTGCGCTCGAAAGCGGCGCTGCATCTGGGGCACGAAACCGACATGGAGATCGGGGCGCCTGTTGAGAAGTTCCAGCTGCGCGGCGGCGAGCACGCGATGATGCTGCACAAGGGGCCGTATCAAGGGCTCGGCCAGGCGTGGATGTGGTTTTACAACGAAGGATTGCAGAAGCTCGGACGCAAGCCTGACTTTTCGGCGCCATCGTTCGAGGTTTATCTGAATACGCCCGATGAGGCGACGCCGGATGACCTGAAGACGGAGCTTTATATCCCGCTCGCATGAGGCGCGCGATTCGCACGGTTTGAACGATGCCGCCGGGACGTTTTCCAGCGGCATCTTCGTTTCCGATGCGAGGGTTCTAAGGTTTTAATAACGTATGTATACGTAAACGTAGTAATAGTTAACAAGCCCCTGGGTATTCTGTGGATAACCGTGGAAAACCATTGGGTAAACAAGGCTGTGGAAAAAACATAACCTTGCGGGCGTTAACGGGACAACGCGCGGCAGCTGCTGGCAACTTTTCCACACTCTACGCGCAGCCGAAGTTATCCCCAATTCATGCACAGTGATTTCCAGGGGTTTTCCGGGGGTTATCCGCTGGGGCCTGTGGACAGTGCAGGGCGCGAATTCCCGCAGTCTTCCAGCCGAAAAAATAGCGCCACCAAGGGCGCTTTTTCGCGGGTGAAAATCGCGATATTGAATCGGACCTCGCAATCCCGAATTTACGGTCTATAACTTTTGCCAGTGGGCCAGCAAGGTGACTGTTGATCGAATTGCGCTATGGCCCGAGTGTCGCTCGAAAACCTGAAATAGTGAGAATCGCGAAGGCCATGCAGGCCTGCTCCGTCACTCATGGAGGCGCCGGATGAAACGCCGTGAATTGCTGGCTGCGCTGGCTGCGGGCGCAATTACCCAGGTTTCCACCGGTCACGCTCAGGAGAGCCCGGCGAAGTACGCCAAAGAAATCGCACTGCCTAAGGCCAAAATCTCCGGCGCGGTCTCTCTCGAGGATGCCATCCAGCGGCGCAGGTCGGTACGCACCTTCCGGTCCGACCCGCTGCCTGTCGAGACCATCGGCCAACTGCTGTGGGCCGGCCAGGGCGTCACCAGCCCGGACGGCAAGCGCGCGGCGCCTTCGGCCGGCGCTTTGTATGCGCTTGAACTTTACGCGGTGACCCCCGCGGAGGTGATGCACTACCTGCCTCACGGCCACCGGGCCGAGACGCGCGCTACGCCCGATATGCGCCCCCAGCTAAAAGCGCTTTCGCTCAACCAGGCATCTGTCGGTGCGGCGCCGGCCTTGATCGTGGTGGCTGCCGATCCGGGCCGACTCACCCAGAGGTACGGCGCGAGAGCCAGTGTGTATAGCGACCTCGAGGCCGGGCACGCCGCCCAGAACATGCTGTTACAGGCTGTTGCGCTCGGGCTGGTCGCCGTGCCCGTGGGCGCGGTCGATGGGCCGCAGGCAGCCCAGGCGCTCGGTTTGCCTTCCGGGCAGAGCGTCGTCTATGTCATCCCGGTGGGCTTTGCGGTATGAATTGCGGCGTGAGGCAGTACAAAAAACAAACGCCCGGTTTCCCGGGCGTTTGTTTTTCAATGACAGCACCAGACAGACGATCAAACGTCAATATTCCCCGCCCGCAGCGCATTGCTCTCGATAAACGCACGACGCGGCTCGACATCGTCACCCATGAGCGTCGTGAAGATGCCATCGGCGGCGATCGCGTCCTCGATCTGCACGCGCAGCAAACGCCGTACGGTCGGATCCATCGTCGTTTCCCACAGCTGCCCGGGGTTCATCTCGCCAAGCCCCTTATAGCGCTGCTTCGACACGTTGCGCTCGGCATCCGCGATCAGCCACTTCATCGCGCTCTTGAAGTCGTTCACGGCCATGCTGCGCTCGCCGCGCTTGATCACGGCGTTCTTGCCGATCAAGCCCTTGAACGTATTGGCCGTGTTCACGAGCTGCTGATAGTCGGCGGTGAGCTGGAACTCCTCGTCGATCACCGAGACTTTCACGTTGCCGTGATGGCGACGCTCCACGCGCAGCGAACGTTGCTCGCGCACCTGGTCGTACATCGGCACCACGCTCACTTCCGGCTTGAGCGGATCGTCGCGCAGTTGCGCTCCGAGCGCACGCGCCGAAGCCTCGGTCGACGCTTCGCTCGACAGGTCGATGGCCACGCCGTCCATGATCGCTTCGAGCGCGCGCTCGTCGTACAGACGCGAGAGACGATCCACCACGCCGCGCGCAAGCTGGTACGAGCGCGCGAGCTCGCCAAGCGCGTCGCCGGAGATCGGCGTTGCGCCTTCGTTCGGTACGAGCTCCGAGCCTTGCAGCGCGAGACGCAGCATATGCGCGTTAAGCTCCGAATCGTCCTTGAGATAGCGCTCGTCCTTACCCGCCTTGAGCTTGTACAGCGGCGGCTGCGCGATATACACGTAGCCGCGCTCGATCATCTCCGGCATCTGGCGATAGAAGAACGTGAGCAGCAGCGTGCGGATGTGCGCGCCGTCTACGTCCGCGTCGGTCATGATGATGATGCGGTGGTAACGCAGCTTCTCGAGGTTGTAGTCGTCCTTGCCGATGCCGCAGCCCAGCGCGGTGATGAGCGTGACGATCTGCTCGGAAGACAGGAGCTTGTCGTAGCGGGCCTTTTCGACGTTCAGCACCTTGCCGCGCAGCGGCAGGATTGCCTGGAACTTGCGATCGCGGCCTTGCTTGGCCGAGCCGCCTGCCGAATCGCCCTCGACGATGTAGACCTCCGACTTCGCCGGATCCTTTTCCTGGCAGTCCGCGAGCTTGCCCGGCAGGCCCACGCCGTCGAGCACGCCCTTGCGGCGCGTCATTTCACGCGCCTTGCGCGCAGCGTCACGAGCCCGCGCGGCGTCGACGATCTTGCCGCAAATGGTCTTCGCGTCGTTCGGCGTTTCGAGCAGGAACTCTTCGAGCGCCTTCGCCACGACTTCTTCGACCGGCGCGCGCACTTCCGAGGAAACCAGCTTGTCCTTCGTCTGCGAGCTGAACTTCGGCTCCGGCACCTTCACCGAAAGCACGCACGACAAACCTTCGCGCATGTCGTCGCCCGAGGTTTCCACCTTGGCCTTCTTCGCGATTTCGTTGTCGGCGATGTACTTGTTGATCACGCGCGTCATCGCCGCGCGCAGGCCGGTCAAGTGCGTGCCGCCGTCGCGCTGCGGGATGTTGTTCGTGAAGCACAGCACGCTTTCGTTGTAGCTGTCGTTCCACTGCATCGCCACTTCCACGCCCACGCCGTCCTTCTCACCCTGGATGTAGAAGATGTTCGGGTGCAGGACCTGCTTCGCCTTGTTGATGTACTCGACAAAGCCCTTCACGCCGCCGCCGAAGGCGAAATCGTCTTCCTTGCCCGTGCGCTGGTCGGTCAGGCGAATACGCACGCCGTTGTTCAGGAACGAGAGCTCGCGAATACGCTTGGCGAGAATGTCGTAGTGGTACTCCACGCTGCCGAAGATGGTTTCGTCGGCCATGAAGTGCACTTCGGTGCCGCGATTTTCGGTGTCGCCGAGCAGTTGCATGGGCGAGACCGTGTAGCCGTCGCGCTCTTCGAGCACACGGTTCTGCGGCACGCCACGGTGAAATTCCATGAAGTGCTTCTTGCCGTTGCGTCGCACCGTGAGACGCAGGACGCTCGAGAGCGCGTTCACGCACGACACGCCTACGCCGTGGAGGCCGCCCGAGACCTTGTAGCTGTTCTGGTCGAACTTGCCGCCCGCGTGCAGCTCGGTCATCACGATTTCGGCGGCGCTGCGCTTCGGATCGTGCTTGTCGTCCATCTTCACGTCCGTGGGAATGCCGCGGCCGTTGTCGGTGATCGAGATGGAGTTGTCCGCGTGAATCACCACGCGGATGTCATTACAGTAGCCGGCGAGGGCTTCGTCGATCGAGTTATCCAGCACTTCGAAGACGAGATGGTGCAGACCGGTGCCGTCCGACGTGTCGCCGATGTACATCCCGGGCCGCTTGCGCACTGCCTCCAGACCTTCGAGGATCTGGATCGACGAGGCGCCATAGCTGCTGTTGTCGGGTTGCGAGTTGTTCGTATCAGTCATGGAATTTTCCGGTTCTGCTTACTGCCTGTGTTACTGCTCGAGACTTTTTCAAAAAGCCATAAAAACGCCAAAGGGGCGCAGCGCCCCCTGGTGTTCTTCTTCTGTCGCGCTTTTTAGATGCGCATCGGCATCACCACGTACTTGAATTCCTCGTTCTCGGGAACCGTGATGAGTGCACTGGAGCTGGAGTCGCCGAGGCTCACTTCCAGCGTGTCGACTTTCAGGTTCGCGAGGACGTCGAGCAGATACGTGACGTTGAACCCGATATCGATGGTGTCGCCCTGGTAGGCGATTTCCAGCTCTTCCTGCGCCTCTTCCTGGTCGGCGTTGGTCGACATGATCTTGAGCTGGCCCGGCTCGATGATGCAGCGCACGCCCTTGAACTTGTCGGACGTGAGAATCGCCGCGCGTTGCAGCGAGCGCTGCAGTTCTTCGCGGCCGATCTGGAAGGTGTTCTTGTGCGCCTTCGGGATCACACGCTGGAAGTCGGGGAACTTGCCTTCCACGAGCTTCGAGACGAGCTCGACCTGGCCGAACGTGAACTTCACCTGCGTGGAGCCGATATCGATCTTCAGCACGTCGTCGATGTCTTCGAGCAGGCGCTGGAGTTCGAGAATGGTCTTGCGCGGGATGATGACTTCCTGGCGCGCGAACGAGCCTTCGATCTTCATCGACGAGAACGCGAGGCGGTGGCCGTCGGTCGCGACTGCCATGAGCTGGTCGCCGTCCACGACGAGCAGCATGCCGTTCAGGTAGTAACGGATGTCCTGCTGCGCCATGGCGAAATACACCATGCCGAGCAACTGGCGGAACGTCTTCTGCGGCACCGCGAGGTTCGCGCCGAAGTCCTTCGCCTGCGCCACCGTGGGGAACTCGTCCGCGGCGAGCGTTTGCAGGGCGAAGCGGCTCTTGCCCGACTGCACCGTGAGGCGCTTGTCGGCGAGCGTGAGCGTGACCTGGCCGTCGGGCATGGCGCGCAGGATGTCGAGCAGCTTGCGCGCGGCGACGGTCGTGGCCACCTGGTCGTTGCCGACGCCGAAGTCGGCGGTCGTGGTGATCTGCAACTCGAGGTCGGTCGACAGGAACGAGACGTCGGAACCGGTTTTGGTGATCAGCAGATTGGCGAGGATCGGCAACGTATGGCGGCGTTCGACAATGCCGCTCACCGTTTGCAGCGGCCTCAGCAGGTTATCGCGTTCGGTCTTGACCAGTTGCATAGAGTTCCTTCGTTGATGTGACGGTCTGCGCGCCCGCCTGGCGCCGGTTTCGCCCACGTGACCCCACGAATCTGCAGGTGTAGTCGGCGGCTTTGGCGCCGCTCAGGCGGTTGGTGCAGCACAGCCCGCTGCGTGGTTCCCGCCCCGGACCGCCGGGCGGTTAAACCCATATTGTGCCTGAAAACGGACCACTTCCCTAAATTGGGGGCGATCCGCGCAATAAACAAGGGAAACCCTTCGGGATGCGACCGTCCGCCCCGCCATTCCGGCGCCGCCTGGTTGCGTATTACCCCTTCAGCGTCTGCTCGAGCACGTGCAGCTCGTGATTGAGCTGGGCGTCCTTGGTGCGTTCGTCGGCGATCTTGCGCACGGCGTGCAGCACCGTGGTGTGGTCGCGGCCGCCGAACAGCTCGCCGATTTCCGGCAGGCTCTTCTGCGTCAGCTCCTTGGCCAGATACATGGCGATCTGGCGCGGGCGCGCGATGTTCGCCGGGCGCTTCTTCGAATACATGTCGGCGACCTTGATGCTGTAGAAGTCGGCCACCGTTTTCTGGATGTTTTCGACCGAAATCTGGCGGTTCTGCACCGTCAGCAGGTCCTTCAGCGCTTCCTTGGTCAGCTCGATCGAGATCTCGCGGCCGTGGAACTTCGAATACGCGAGGATCTTGCGCAGCGCGCCTTCGAGTTCGCGCACGTTCGAGCGCAGGTGCTTCGCGACGAAGAACGCCACGTCCTCGTTCAGGCTCACGCCTTCCGATTGAGCCTTGCGCATCAGAATGGCCACGCGCATTTCCAGCTCCGGCGGCTCGATCGCCACGGTCAGGCCCGAGTCGAAGCGCGAGATCAGGCGGTCGTCGATACCCGAGATTTCCTTCGGATACGTATCGCTCGTGATGATCACCTGCGCCTTGTTGGCGACGAGCGCCTCGAACGCGTAGAAGAACTCTTCCTGCGTGCGCGACTTGCCCGAGAAGAACTGGATATCGTCGATCAGCAGCAGGTCGAGCGAGTGGTAGTAACGCTTGAAGTCGTCGAACGCCTTGCGCTGGTAGGCCTTCACCACGTCGGACACATACTGTTCAGCGTGGATGTAGCGGATGCGCGCGCCCGGCTTGTCGAGCAGGAGCTGGTTGCCGATCGCGTGGATCAAGTGGGTCTTGCCAAGGCCCACGCCGCCGTAGAGGAACAGCGGGTTGTACGAGATGCCGGGGTTGTCGGCGACCTGGATGGCGGCCGCGCGCGCGAGCTGGTTCGCCTTACCTGTCACGAAGTTGTCGAACGTGAGCACCGGGTTGAGCTTCGAGCGCTCGTAGGTCGGGTCGGGTTCGCCGCTCGAGGCGGCTGCAGCGGCGCCCTGGCCCGGACGCCATGTGCGGCGTCCAGCGGCGGCTTCGTTCGCGTCGAGGCTGGGCAGGTCGAGGTCGGCGGCGTCTTCGGCGGAGGCCCGAGCGGCGGCGGCCGACGCGGCTTGCACCATGCCGGCGAGGCCCGTACCGCCAGTCACGGCGGCCGGTTGCGGCGCAGCGGCTGCGGTCATGACCGACGCAGGCGCGGCAGCCAGCGGCGCGCGCGACGCGGCGGGTGCCGGTGCGACATGAGGGGCGCGCATGCCCGCCTTCGGGTCGAGGACGAACTGCACGTCGACCGGGGTCTGCCAGAAGTCGCGCGCCATGTCGGTGATCCGGCCCGAAAACTGACTCTTGACCCAGTCGAGCTTGAAGCGGTTGGGAGCAGCTATCTGCAGCGTGTTCGCCGCAGCATCGAAGGCAACCGGGGCCAACGGTTTAATCCACGTCACGTACTGCTGGGGCGTTAGCTCACGCTCCAGTAATGCGGAACAGTGTTGCCAGAATTCGTTCATCGAGTTGCTGTGGTCGTTTTGTTTGCATGCATGTCTGTCGCTCCGCTCTTGTCGCACATACGCGACGAGGCCCTGACGAGGCGACGGCAATTGCTCCGGAAGCCCGCGCGGCAAGGGTCTTGCGGCAAGCAGGCGGGCCGGAGCGGCATGCAGGATTCTTGGGATAGGCGAGATTCTAACGCCGAAATACCCTCACCAGGAAGTTATCCACAGGGACTGATCAACGCACGCTCGTTCGTGCTGTCGCCGCGGTCGATGCAGGCGCTGCGCGCCCGTTCCAGAAGGTTCGATCGCCTAACCTATTGACGACCAACGAAAAACCGGCTTAAATAGCGGGTTCCTCGAAAACCAATCCCTAGTACCACCGGCCATTGCCTTTTTCCGCGATGCTCGCCGCGGTCAAAACTCAACAGTGAGAGCAACATGAAACGTACTTTCCAACCTTCCGTTACCCGTCGCAAGCGTACCCACGGTTTCCGCGTGCGCATGAAGACCGCTGGTGGCCGCAAAGTGATCAACGCACGCCGTGCGAAGGGTCGCAAGCGCCTCGCCGTCTAAGTCGGGCAGCATCGCTATCAGCGAAATCACGGGTAGCGGCCCGCTCGCGAGCACGGCGAACAGGACGAACCTGGCAACTGATCGGGGCGTCATGCCGTCGCGAACGCAAGCCGCTTTTCCGAAAGCCGCAAGGCTACTGAAAACGGATGAGTTCTCATCCGTTTTTCGTTTGCGCCCCTGGCGCCGCACCGAGCACTTCGTCGTGTACGGTCGGCCCACCGGCAACGAGGCACGGCTCGGGCTCGTGATCGGCAAGAAGTACGCACCGCGCGCGGTCACGCGCAACCTGGTGCGCCGTATTGCCCGCGAAGCATTTCGTGTGCGCCGTGCGCAGTTCGAAGGTTTCGACCTGCTGCTACGCCTGCATACGAAGTTCGACCGCAAGGCACGGCCGGCCGCGTCTTCGCCGGGGCTCAAAGCTTTGTGCCGCGGCGAGATCGAGACGCTGCTCGAAAAGGCCGCGCGCGAAGTGACGCGGCGTGGCAGCGCTGCGCCTGCGACATCTGCGCGCACCCCTTGCGCGACGCAGGCTGCGGTACCAAGTGGGCAACCAGCGGGAGAACCGGCGCATGTCCAGGCCGGTAAAGCTTTGCCGCCGGACGAGAGCAAGACCCGCACATCATGAGCGGGGCGCGCAAGTCCGGCATATCCGACGTAGACGCCGCGCAAGCGGCACGTGGTTCGTCATCGAACGCGGCGCAGCCAGGCCGCAACGCCATGCAAACGGTATTGATCGCACTGCTGCGTTTCTACAAGCTTGCCGTGAGTCCCCTCCTCGGCAGCCGGTGCCGTTTTTATCCTTCCTGTTCGGATTACGCACGCGAGGCAATCCAGTATCATGGCGCCGCGCGTGGGACTTACCTCGCCGCGCGGCGGCTGTGCCGCTGCCATCCGTTTTCGGCGGGCGGCGTCGATCTCGTCCCGCCTGCATCTCCGAAAAAGCGCTGACGCGCCATTCCATCGACACTGAGACAACGCATGGATATCAAACGCACCGTCCTATGGGTCATCTTCTTCATGTCAGCTGTCATGCTGTACGACAACTGGCAGCGCGACCATGGACGCCAGTCGATGTTCTTCCCGAACGCGACGCAAACGCAGACGCAAACCGCCGCGGGCGGCCCTGCGCCGGCTAGCGCCGCCAACGGCGCGTCCGACCTGCCGACGGCCGCCGCCGCCGCGGGTCAGGCGCCGACGAACACCGCCCAGCCGGCTGCAGCCGCAGCGCAGCTCGTTCACTTTCGCACCGACGTCTACGACGGCGTGATCGACACGCGCGGCGGTACGCTCGTGAAGCTTTCGCTCCTGAAGGAAAGCGCCGACGGCAAGGGTCCCGACCAGTACATCACGCTGTTCGACCACACGAACGACCACACGTACCTGGCGCGCACCGGCCTGCTCGGCGGTGACTTCCCGAACCACAACGACGTGTTCACGGCGGTCGATGGTCCGCGCGAGCTGACCGGCGACGCCAACTCCTTCCAGGTCGCGCTTCAGTCGCCCGAGAAAGGCGGCGTGAAGGTCACCAAGACCTACACGTTCACGCGCGGCAGCTACGTGATCGGCGTGGACTGGAAGGTGCAGAACGTCAGCGGCGCGCCGGTTTCGCCCACGCTCTACATGGAAATCGTGCGTGATAGCCAGCCGGTCGAAACGCCGCGCTTCTCGCACACCTTCATCGGACCGGCGGTGTACTCGAACGAGCATCACTTCCAGAAGATCACGTTCGGCGACATCGACAAGAACAAGGCCGACTTCGTGACCCAGGCCGACAACGGCTGGGTCGCGATGGTGCAGCACTACTTCGCGACCGCGTGGATTCCGCAGCAAGGCGCCAAACGCAGCATCTACGTCGAGAAGTTCGACAACTCGCTCTATCGCGTCGGCTTGAAGCAGCCGCTCGGCACGATCGCGCCGGGTGCAACGGATACCGTGCAGGCGCGCCTCTTCGCGGGTCCCCAGGAAGAGCGCATGCTCGAAGGCATCGCGCCGGGTCTGGAGCTCGTGAAGGACTACGGCTGGGTGACGATCATCGCCAAGCCGCTCTTCTGGCTGCTCGAGAAGATTCACAGCTACGTGGGCAACTGGGGCTGGTCGATCGTGCTGCTCACGCTGCTCATCAAGGCCGTTTTCTTCCCGCTGTCCGCCGCCAGCTACAAGTCGATGGCGCGCATGAAGGAAATCACGCCGCGCATGCAGGCGCTGCGCGAGCGCTTCAAGAGCGACCCGCAGAAGATGAACGCGGCGCTCATGGAGCTCTACAAGACCGAGAAGGTGAATCCGTTCGGCGGCTGCCTGCCGGTGGTGATCCAGATCCCGGTGTTCATCTCGCTGTACTGGGTGCTGCTCTCGTCGGTGGAAATGCGCGGCGCGCCGTGGATTCTCTGGATTCACGACCTCTCGCAACAGGATCCGTTCTTCATCCTGCCGGTGCTGATGGCCGTCTCGATGTTCGTGCAGACCAAGCTGAACCCGACGCCGCCGGACCCCGTCCAGGCGAAGATGATGATGTTCATGCCGATCGCTTTCTCGGTCATGTTCTTCTTCTTCCCGGCGGGCCTCGTGCTGTACTACGTCGTGAACAACGTGCTGTCGATCGCGCAGCAGTACTACATCACGCGCATGATGGGCAAAGGCAAGAAGAAGGCCGCCTGAGTGCTGGGGCGGCAGTGATGCCGCCACCTGAATCAATCAAGGCTCAAAAAAAAGCCGTCCGGTGCGAACCGGACGGCTTTTTGCATTGTTGGCGCGCCATTTCGTTGACGGCGCAGAGCGCAGCGTTCGTGCGTGCGCGTTAGTTCTTGTCCGCGTCGCCGTAGAATTGGGCGACCAGTTCCTGCACGAGATAGCGGTGATGGGCGCTGAGCGACTCGATCTTCGAGGCCAGTTCGAGCGTTTCCTCGGAAACCGGATATTTGCCGTCAGGTTTGCGGGGCCGCGGCACGGTCGAGCCCGCGTTGCCCGGAGGACCGTAGTGCAGCCAGTGGATGTCCACGTCGAACCATTTCGCCAGTGTCTCCAGCTTGTCGTGCGTGGGGATGGTGCGGCCGCTCAGCCACTTGTGAGCGGTTTGCGGCGAAACCGGATGCTCGCCGTGATGGCGCAGATTGAACCGGTTGGCCAGGTCGGTACTGCCGCGTAGTTTTTCGGGCGCGCGCTTCATAGCGAACCTAAGACGTTCGGCAAAGGCGGCTTTTTCGTTGGAGGTCGGCATGGGCCAGATTGTGCAGCCCGAAATTGCCGAAGATGACAACCAGTTAGGCTAGTTTTAACGTGAGAAAGTGACAATTCACCTGCTTCTGACTGGCTTATGACTTCGGTCGAGATCCCCGCGCATTCCCTCGTGGCAAGGCCTTTTCGGGTTTTGGCGCTCGAATTGTCCGAAATCTGACAGAATCGCTTAAGACGAATCTTAGCTAATTTAAGATAAAGCGAGACAAATCTCAGCCGGGTTCCCTGCCAGAAGACGCTCTGTCTGGCGCGTTACAATGCCCCGCGTTTTGCGAGTGCTCGTGAGACCGCAGTGAGTCCCCGCACTCAATCCCGATTCCAGCCCTGCTCTACGGTCCACGCCCATCATGCTCGCCACCGATTCCGATCCCATCGTCGCCATTGCTACTGCGCCCGGACGCGGCGGGATTGGTGTCGTGCGTGTCTCGGCCGGCCGCGCCGGCGCGGCGGCGACCGTTGCGTTGATGAAGGCCCTCACAGGCCAGGAACTGGTTGCGCGCCACGCGAGCTACGTACCCTTCCTCGACGGCACCGGCACGGTGCTCGACCGGGGCATCGCGCTGTCCTTCCCCGCGCCGCATTCGTACACCGGCGAGCACGTGCTCGAACTGCAGGGCCACGGCGGCCCGATCGTGCTGCAACTCGTTTTGCAGCGCTGCATCGAGGCCGGCCGCGAGTTCGGGCTGCGCCTCGCCGAACCTGGCGAATTTACGCGGCGCGCGTTCCTCAACGACAAACTCGATCTGGCCCAGGCGGAAGCCGTGGCCGATCTGATCGAGGCGAGCACCGAAGCGGCGGCGCGCTCGGCCGGCCGCTCGCTCGATGGCGCGTTCTCGCGGGACATCCACGCGCTCGTGGACGACGTCGTGACGCTGCGCATGCTCGTGGAGGCGACGCTCGATTTCCCCGAAGAAGAGATCGACTTCCTGGAGGCTGCGGACGCGCGCGGCAAGCTCGCACGCATTCGCGAGCAGCTCGACCACGTGCTCTCCGAAGCGCGCCAGGGCGCGCTGCTGCGCGAGGGACTTTCGGTCGTACTCGCGGGACAACCCAACGTCGGCAAGTCGTCGCTGTTGAACGCGCTGGCAGGCGCGGAACTCGCGATCGTGACGCCCGTTGCCGGCACGACGCGCGACAAGATTTCCCAAACCATCCAGGTCGAAGGCATTCCGCTGCATGTGATCGACACAGCAGGTTTGCGCGACACGGAGGACGAGGTCGAGAAGATCGGCATCGAGCGTACGTGGAGCGAGATCGGCCGCGCAGACGTGGTGCTGCATCTGCTCGATGCGCGCACGGGCATGAACGCCGAAGACGAGGCGATCGCCGCGCGCTTTCCCGGTGGTGTGCCGGTTGTGCGAGTGCTGAACAAGACCGACCTGACCGGTGTGCCGCCGGAAGTGGCGAAGCGTCGCGCCGAGAACGGCAGCGAAGTCTGTGAGTTGCGTCTTTCGGCCAAACAGGGCGACGGTGTCGGGCTGCTTCGCGCCGAGTTGCTGCGTATTGCGGGCTGGCAGGCGGACGCGCAAAGCGTCTATCTCGCGCGCGAGCGGCATCTCATCGCGCTGCGCGCTGCGCGCGAGCATCTCGCACATGCGACGGCGCACGCCGACCAGAATTCGCAATTGCTCGATCTGTTCGCCGAAGAGCTGCGGCTCGCGCAGGAGTCGCTGAATTCGATTACCGGCGAATTCACATCCGATGACCTGCTGGGCGTGATTTTCAGCCGGTTTTGTATCGGGAAGTAACCCGGAAACGCACCCCGCCCCATTCTTCTTCAGCCTGGAACAATCCCTTCGAAGCTTGAGGGTTAACCCCCGGCGGCAATCCTCCTAGACTTTCGCTCATCGGATGCAGACATGTTGTCGCCCCGAACCAAAAGCCAAAAGGAGGTAGTTAACATGAAGTCCCTGATCCAGACCGTAGCCGTTGCCGTTGCACTCGCGGTGCCGGTGGCATCGTTCGCGCAATCGAATGCGCCCGTTACCCGCGCCCAGGTGCGCGCCGAGCTCGAACAGCTCGCGAAGGCGGGCTGGCATCCGGGCGCCGGGGCCGACCCGCACTACCCCGACGATCTTCTCGCAGCCGAAGCCAAGGTAGCCGCCGCGAATGGCGCAACGAGCGGCTATGGCGGCGTGGCAGCCGGCAACTCGGATGCGAGCCACCCGGCGGTGCTCAAGTCCGACTGGAACGCAATGTATAACCATCCGTAACACGGCAATATCGCTGAAACGCTTGCCATGATCCCCTGTAGGCGTTTCGCATACCTAATCGAATACCTCCGCCGTCGTTGACTCGACGGCTTCGCTCGGGCCTTCTGGCCCGGGCGCTTTTTCCAGCGACCGTCAAGCGAATTGGCGACGCTACTCAAAAGCAACGCTTGTTTAGCTTCACCTCAGCGCACTACGAGCTATCTGCAAAGCCATTTAATTCGTAGTGCGATCAATCCAGAAAACGGCGAGCAGGCGATTCTTTTGCGGGCGCTTCAACGCCCCCGCTCGCTGACACGCCCCTCTCTCCCTCCCTGAACGCACAGCGGCCGCTGTATGCGGCTGTAATTTGTGGACACACATCGTTGCTTTTCCAAACCCTTGCCTCGGCGTGGCTCGTCGACAATCAGTGGCATAGGAGAACGACGATGAAAACACTCTTCTGCGTTATTGCTCTGGTTGGCTTGTCCGCCGCACTCACGGGTTGTGTGGTGGCGCCGCCGTACGCGTACGCTCCTGCGCCAGCCTACGGCTATGCGCCGGGCTACTACGCGGCGCCGTCGGTAGATATCGGGGTTGGCGTGGGCGGCTATTACGGCCACGGCTGGCGACATTAAGGGGACCGTAACAAGCCCTCTGAAAGGTTGATGTCTGACCTATAAACTTGACCTATCCGATGTGATAGCTGGACACGCGCCGCCGCCGCACTAAAGTGGCGAGATACGTTTTCACAAGACGTTGGACCAGCACACGGGGGCAACCATGAGATTCATCGACGACGAAATCGCGCATATCACGCGCGCAATGGCGCCCTCGTTATCTGCTGGCACGACGCCGGCAGTCTTTTCATTCGATTATTGGTACGAGCGCCTCTGCGCGTTGCTCGACCTCGCCCAGATTACGCCGTCCCAGTTCCGGACAGTCGATGCGCTCATGGTCGTGCTCGAATCGCGTCGGGCTACCACCGGCACAGCGGTGCGCGAGGCGCTGGCCGCCTGACTCACCGGTTCACGAGTTTGCTTTGCGAGCGCCCGGCGCCGCGAATTCCCGATTAACCTCGCCATGTCACCCGAGCATGGATTAGCCCGCGCAAGCGGGCTTTTTTCTTTTCCGGGGTGCTCGCCAACGGGCTGGCAGACGTAAAAAGACCGCGGCAGGGGCCGCGGTCAAGAGCTTGCCATGAGGCATCCTACGCGGCGCCGAGGGGTTGTCGCCGCCACACCGTTCTCGCGGCTCGCCCAAGGCGCAGCAACGGTTTGCGCCCCGATTTAACAATCCTTAGCGTTTCGGCCGACGCGGCGCGCACTCTTGAAAACGTCGCGCGCCCCCTACATGTAGAGCCCACTTTTTCGGAGATTCAGATCGTGGGCAGACGACCTTCCTTCATTGACGATCTGGCTCGTGGCGTCCCTTCCGACGGCGCGAACCAGCGCCCGGGCTTCGACGACGACATGCTCCTCGACGCCTATTCGCGGACCGTGATCGGCGCGCTGGAGCGCGTGCAGCCGGCCGTCGCGCACATTGCCGTCGAGCGCCGCGCATCGGGCCAGGCCCCCGCGCGCGGCGGCAGCGGTTCGGGCTTCCTGTTCACGCCGGACGGCTACTTGCTGACGAATAGCCACGTCGTGCATGGCGCAAGCAAGCTGAGCGTGACGCTTGCGGACGGCACGACGCAGAGCGCCGACCTCGTCGGCGACGACCCGAGCACGGATCTCGCTGTGCTGCGTATCGGGGCGCCAGAGGCGCTGCCGCACGCGTCGCTCGGCGATTCGGCGAGCCTGCGCGTCGGGCAGATCGCGATCGCCGTGGGCAGCCCGCTCGGCCTCGCGCAAACGGTGACGACGGGCGTGGTGTCGGCGCTCGGCCGCTCACTGCGTTCAGAGTCCGGCCGCATGATCTACGACGTGATCCAGACGGACGCCGCGCTCAATCCGGGCAACTCGGGCGGTCCGCTGATCAATTCGGTGGGCCAGGTGATTGGTGTGAATACGGCGATCATTCCGGGTGCGCAGGCCATCTGCTTCGCCACGGCCATTGACACGGCAAAGTGGGTCATCACGCAACTCTTCGCGCACGGCCGGGTGCGGCGGGCCTATATCGGCATTGCCGGGACCACAGTGCCGATCGCGCGCAAGGTGCAGCGTTATTTCGACCTGAGCGCGACAACTGGCGTGCGGGTGATGGAGATCGTCAAGGGCAGTCCCGCTGCGCTCGGCGGCCTGCGCGTGGACGACACGATCGTGACGATCGATGGCGTGCCGGTGGACGGTATCGACACACTGCAGCGTCTCTTCGATGTTTCGCGCATTGATCGCGCAGTGGAGATCGGTGTGATCCGCTTGACGCAGCGACTCGACCTGAGCGTGACACCCGTCGAGCAGACGAGCTAGGCGCAAGGAGCGACCTATGCGATCGGCGGCGCACCGTGGCGTGCGCCGCTTCATGAATTACCAGCCGCCGCCAGGCTGGGCATAAACCGGCGGTTGTCCGTAGCCGGGCTGCGCGTAGCCGTCGTCATATTGCGGCGGCGGCGCGGTCTGGACCGGCGCGCAAGGCACGTAGCGGCCCGAATACTGGTCGTAGCACGCCGCGCCGGCCGGGGCGGCGGCATAAACCGGCGCGGGCTGCGCATACACTGGCGCGGGCTGCACATAGGCCGGCTGAGCCGGGTAGGCCACCGCCGGACCGCTGTTCAGCACGGCGCCCACCGCGGCGCCAATCAACGCGCCACCAACCAGCGCACCCACCACGTCACCGCCGTGATCGTGCGCGCTCGCGGGGCCCGCCGCCACCGCACACCCCGCCAGCACCAGGACGGCCGCCATCTTTCGCATGTCGTTCTCCCTGAGAACCTTTGAAAACATGCGAGCGATTGTCAGCCTGATCGCTGGATACAGGTGCTGCAAGTGGTAACGCAGAATTACGGGAAGGTGTGGCTTGTCAGCGCGCGCTGGCCGGGAGCGAATCCCGTCAGCGTGCGTGCTCGCCGTCGTGCGCATCTGCCTCGTGTGAGCGCGGCGTGTTACCGCGTTGCCCGGCAGACGGACAGAGAAGGGTGAGCGCGATGGATAGCACCATCAGCACGAACAATGCGACGAAGTACGCCATCCAGGAGAACTCGAAATCCACGAGTGCCACCCATGTGCTTCGGCGCGTTCATCCGCGCGATGCGTGCTCCCGCTCAGTGATGCAGAAGGCTGCGCAGCGGATGACGCCAGTCCATATGATGTCCGTCTCCCGCTTCTACGCGCTGTCGATGCTCCTCGAGGATCTCGTCGGAAAACAGGAAGACGACAATGACAAGGGGGATCACCAGAAACGCGCCCAGTATTACGTGTTCGATCACGATTACCTCCTGGTTGTCAAGCGGTTTGCAATTGCATTGTAGCCAAGACGCGACAGTTTGCCCATTGGGCGCGCAACGAAGCTTGAAAACAATGTTCGCCAACCAACGCAACCCACGTTAAGCAGCTCGCGTGCCCGGTTCGCGGGGCCCGGGACGTGCCCCGCGACCAACTCGCAATCGATCCGGATGAGCCGCTTATGCCGTCGATTTTCTCCACGCGGCGGCAAAGAGCCCGGCGCCGATGAGCAGCGTGCCGCCCGTACGATTGACTGCGCGCTGCACGCGCGGGCTGCGCACGACCTTGCGCGCGGCCGCCGCGAGCAGTGCATAGGCGAACGCGTTGAGCGTCGCGAGCAAGAGGAAGGTGGCTTCGAACACGACGATCTGCGGCGCCAGGGCCATATGCGGATCGATGAACTGCGGCACGAAGGCGACGAAGAAAATGATGCTCTTCGGGTTGAGCGCGGTGACCGCGTACGCATGCGCGAAGATGCGGCCGGTGCGCGTCTCGGAGGTATCCGGTGCGTCGCCAACGCCCACGGGCGCACGCCAGAGCTTCACGCCCAGATAGATCAGATAGGCGGCGCCAACCCATTTCAGCACCGAGAACAGCGTGGCGGAAGCCGCGAGGATCACGCCGAGTCCGAGCATGGAAGCGGTCATCGCCGTGAAGTCGCCAAGCGCGACGCCAGCCGTAGTTGCGAGCGCGTAGCGGCGGCCATGGCCAAGCGCGTAGGAAACGACGAGCAGCACGGTGGGGCCGGGAATGGCAACGAGAATGGCCGACGCAATCGCGAACGGCAGCCAGTGAGCGAAAGTCATGGGGTTCCTCCATTGGGAAGCCCGATTTATCCACGAACTTTTGCGGTATGCAAGCGCGGCGCGCGGCTTCGTTTCGAGAGCTTCGCGGAGCGCCTGGCATCGTTTTTATTCTGTCGCCAATCCATTAATGTACCCGTTCCCAATTGGCGCGCATGTGACTTTGGGTGCGCCGCGTCATCGGCTGATCGGCTAGCCACTAAATCGTTTAAATCAAAGCAAGCTCGATTGTCCTATCCCCGCTATAAGCGGCTGCGCCTTGTTGGATAAGGCGCGGGGCTATGTAATCGATGCTTCGGAGTGCTCCTGAACGCCCAGCAGACTCAAGCTGGACGGTATCGTGGCGCTCGACACCATGCTGCAAGGCTCCACGACTGTTGCAAGCGCACACAAGTCGGGCTTGCAGTCTTTCGTCAGTTTTCTATGTTTAAAGGCGCGGGTTTGGCATGAGAGTTAAATACATAGCTAACCCGAGTAAAAACCCGCAGGAGGCAACCATGAAAATGCTATCCGGTATGGTCGTCGCGGCGGCCAGCCTTGCTTGCGCCATTGCGGTTCAAGCTCAGGATGTCGGCGTGAAGCCGCAGCAAACGGTGCAACTCAAGCCGGGCGCCTATGGCTGCCTCACGAAAGACAAGCTCGACGCCGTTGCGCTTCACGAGCAGGCCGGCGAGCGTCAGCAGATGCAGGAATACTTCACAGGGTTCCAGTGTCTGTCCACGCCCGACAACCAGTCGTTCCGCGTCGTACAGGTGGTGGGCCATGACGTCGAATTCGTCAACGCGGCGAACACCGACGAGCAAGGTCTCTGGACCACGGACCGCTTCATCAAGCAGTAAGGCCGCACCTCCCAACGCGCCTCTCGACATGGCCCGACGCACGCGCGCCGGGCCATCGTGCTTGCTGGGCGCGCGGCCGTGACGTGACGTGATGCAACGCATCGCGCCGCTGTCAAACCCCCGTCATTTTCTCGTCAGACCATCCGCATTGCGTCGCGCGCCGCATCGACGCGCGTTGCGCGTCTACTCGACCGGCACGTGGCTTGCTTGAAACTTCGCTATCATGTGCGGCTTTCGCGCGCCCGGAATTCGGTATGGCACTCAAATCGACCATCTACAAGACAGAACTGCAGATTGCGGACATGGACCGGCACTATTACGCCGACCATGCGCTCACGATCGCGCGCCATCCGTCCGAAACCGACGACCGCATGATGGTCCGCATCGCGGCGTTCGCGCTGTTTGCGAGCGAGCGGCTCGAATTCTGCAAGGGCCTCTCCGATACGGACGAGCCCGACCTTTGGTGCAAGGACTACACGGGCGCGATCGAAACGTGGATCGAGGTTGGCCAGCCCGACGAGCGCCGCATTGCCAAGGCAAGCGGCCGTGCGGGCGAGGTCATCGTGATCGCCTACGGCGGACGCACCTCCGACATCTGGTGGCAAGGCGTGCGCAACAAGGTCGAGCGCCTGCGCAACGTGACAGTCTGGTCGCTGGGCGAGGGCGTTGCCGCGTCGCTCGGCGCGCTGGCCGAGCGCACCATGCGCCTGCAATGCACGGTGCAGGACGGCGCGGCGTGGATCGGCAATACGAGCGCCGAGCCAGTGGCAGTCGAATGGAACGTGTTCAAGGCACCCGAAAACGTGTGAAAGCAGGCCGCGCGCGTTCAAGCGTGCGGCGGCCCCTTGAGTTCGACCATGTTGCCTTCCGGGTCGAACAGATACAGCGACGGGCCCAAACCCTCCGCCCCATAGCGCTCGACGGCATTGCCGGGACGCGCTCCATGCTGCGTCAGATGTGACGTGAGCGCCTCGGCGTCGAACGGCTCCACGCGCAGACAAAGATGATCCATGTTGCCGCTCGCGCCAGCGGGCGGCGCGCCCGAGCCCCGGTCGAGCGGGCCGCCGATCGTGACGAGATCGATGAGCGAGCGTCCCGCGCGCAACTGCATGAGGCCGAGATCGCGCTGTTCACGCTCCGGCTGGCAACCGAGTACTTCGCAATAGAAACGCGTCATGGCGGCCATATCGGCCGCCCGGATAACGACGTGATCGATCTCGCGAATCTGGATCCGCATGGCGTCCTCGAGGTCGTACAGGGCTTCTCATGATGAACCTGTGGACGCGGGGCTGCGCAGAATGCGCGCATTTCAGCGAGCCTCGCGAACCGGAATCGCCGGCGGCAGAACCGTGGGAACCGGCGGACAATAGCCGAAAGCACTGAGGCGGAATCGGCGCGGGTGGGCCGAGCTGGCGTGTAGAAACGCTGGACGAAAAAAAGCCCGCTGCTGTGAGCGGGCTTAATCCATATCAGGAGGAGACATGGAGGAGACAGGAACTACTATACCGAGTCGGCTGTCGCGACGCAACAACTTTTTAAGGGAAAACCCGCAAAGTTGCCATTTTGTCGCACGGGAATCGGCAAGGCGCCACCAGGGATTCACCGAGGGCCATAAAAGTGCCAGATAAGTGCCCGACAAGAGCGCGCGCATGGCAGATGTCGACCGCGATGACAGCGCAAGATCCGGCGCGCCATCGCCCGTACGCGAAGTTAGAGTAAGGGCATACAGACAGGCACTTCGAGGAGCCTCAAATGAGCGCCGTCCCTGAAATGAAACCAGCGATGAAACCCACCAAACCCAAGGAAACGCCAGACAGCGAGTGGGCGAACGACGCCGACCGCTGGCAGGCCGTCGCGTCGCGCGACGCCCGCGCCGACGGCGCGTTCTTCTACGCCGTGCGCACCACCGGCGTGTTTTGCCGCCCGTCGTGCGCGTCGCGGCTGCCGCGTCGCGAGAACATCGAATTCTTCGCCGAGGCCGACCACGCGCGCGCCGCCGGCTATCGCGAATGCAAGCGCTGCCGCCCGGGTGGCCTACCGCGCGAGCTGGAAATCGTGCGGCGGGCGTGTGCGGCGCTGGACGCCGACCCGCAAGAGCGGCTCACGCTCGCGCAGCTGGGCGAAGCGGTGCACCTCAGCCCGTTTCACCTGCAGCGCCTCTTCAAGCGTGTGCTGGGCGTCTCGCCGCGCCAATACCAGGCGGCGCGACGCGGGGCCGTGCTGCGCGATGCGCTCGGCGAGGGCGCCGACGTCACGCGCGCAAGCGCCGACGCCGGCTTCGGTTCGTCGTCGCGGCTCTATCACAGCGTGCCGGGCGAGCTGGGCATGGCGCCTTCCGCCTATCGCCGCAAGGGCGCGGGGCTGACGATCCACTACGCCGCCACGCCCACGCCGATCGGTTTCGTGCTCATCGCGGCAACGGGGAAGGGCATTTGCCGGATCGCGTTCGGCGACGAAGCCGCGACGCTCACCGCCGCACTCACAGCCGATTTCGCGAACGCGCAGTGCCTCGAGGACAAGGCTGCGGTCGCGCCGTTCGCCGCGCAGATCGACGCGTATCTGCACGGCCGGCGCGAGCGTTTCGACCTGCCGCTCGACATTGCCGCGACGGCGTTCCAGCAGCGCGTCTGGGACGCGCTCCAGCGCATTCCCTACGGCGAGACGCGCAGCTACACGCAGATCGCCGAAACGCTCGGCGCACCGCGCGCGGTGCGGGCCGTGGCGAGTGCGTGCGCCTCGAATCCGGTGGCGCTGGCGATTCCGTGCCATCGCGTCGTACAGAAGGGCGGCTCGCTCGCGGGTTATCGCTGGGGGCTCGAGCGCAAGGCGGCGCTGATCGACGCCGAAGCACGCGCGGCACAGAGCGCACAAAACGGCGCAAAAAGCCCGAAAGACACCCGTTCGGCCTCGAACCGCGTCAACACGCCGGAGACCGCCGCTTGAGCGCCATCGCCTCGCAATCCGAAGCACAAACCGAGGCGCCAACGGACAGCGCCACACTCGAACTGCCGTTTCGCGCGCCCTACGACTGGCCACGCGTGCTGCGCTTCTTCAGCGGCCGCGCAACACCGGGCGTCGAGGCGGTGGAGGATGGTGCGTGGCTGCGCGCAATCGACTTCAACGGCGCGAGCGGCACGCTCGCCGTGCGACGTCACGCGCGCAAGCATTGCCTCGTCGTGCAGATCGACGGACCCGTGAGCGCGCACGCGGCGGCGCTCGCCGCGCCGCTCTCGCGCATGTTCGACTTGCACGCCGATCCCGCCGCAGTCGCCGCGCATCTGCGTAGCGACCCATGGCTCGCGCCGCTCGTCGCGGCCGTGCCGGGGCTTCGCGTGCCCGGCGCGTGGTCGGGCTTCGAGCTCGTGGTGCGCGCGATCGTGGGCCAGCAAGTCAGCGTGAAAGCAGCGACGACGATCATCGGGCGCCTCGTCGAACGCGTGGGCAAGCGCATCGACGACCATGCGCACGCGCGCACGGCGTGGCGCTTTCCCACGCCCGCCGCGCTCGCCGCCGCCGATCTCGCGGGCATCGGCATGCCGGGCAAACGCGTCGCCGCGCTGCAGGGCTTCGCGCAGGCCGTGGCGAGCGGCGCGGTGATCATCGAACGCGACTACGCCGAGAACGATCGAAACAATCCGGGCAGCAAACGTCAAAGCAGACAAATCGACGCTACCGCACCAGAACCCGCCGACCTCGACGCCATGCGCGCCGCGCTGCTCGCGTTGCCTGGCATTGGACCGTGGACCGTGGAATACGTCGCGATGCGCGCATGGCGCGACGCGAACGCGTGGCCCGCGACCGATCTCGTGCTCATGCAGGCCATCGCGGCGCGCGACCCGGCGCTCGTGCGCGCGACCCAGCAGCGCACCCGCACTGACACATGGAGCCCCTGGCGCGCGTACGCGGCCATGCATTTGTGGAACGACATCGCCGATCGCGCTGGCGCGGCGCGCGGCGGCTAGGGCAACGCAAGGCAGTGCAAGGAGACGGGGCATCGCCCCCGGAGAAACGCGCGCCGACAGGCCAAAACCCCGCCCGAAGCAGGCCCAAGCAGGTCTTTCGGCGAGATGTTAAAGTGCCCGCTACCGAAAAGAATCCCGGTCGGCGAGCGCTCGCAGCACTGCGCCGCCGGCCCGAGCCCGACTTGCCTCAATGTCAGACACGACCTCTACACGCACGAACGACGTTCTCGCACAGCGCCTTTCCGTGCTGGGCGACGGGCCACATCGCGGCGCGCTCACGCGCGGTCTGCGCGGCATCGAGAAGGAGAGCCTGCGCGTGACGCGCGACGGCCGTCTCGCCATGACGCCGCACGCGCCCGCACTTGGTTCGGCGCTCACGCATCCGTCGCTGACCACCGACTATTCGGAAGCGCTGATCGAGATCATCACGCCTGCCGAGCCCGATGCGTCGATCACGCTCGCGAAGCTCGACGAACTGCACCGCTACGTCTATGCCGTACTCGCGCGTGACGGCGAGATGCTCTGGAACGAATCGATGCCGGGCCTGTTGCCCGACACCGACGACGGCATTCCCCTCGCGCGCTATGGCAGCTCGAACATCGGCCATCTCAAGTACGTGTACCGTATGGGCCTCGCGCTGCGCTACGGCCGCACGATGCAGTGCATTGCCGGCATCCATTACAACTATTCGCTGAGCGACGAAGTGTGGCGCGTGCTGCATGCGCATCATCAGTCCACGGCCTCGCTCACCGACTATCAGTCGGAGCGCTACCTCGCGCTGATCCGCAATTTCCGCCGCACGAACTGGCTGCTCATGTATCTGTTCGGTGCTTCGCCCGCGCTCGACGCGCGCTTCCTGCGCGGCCGCGAGCACAAGCTCGAAGCGTTCGACGCCGACACGCTCTATCTGCCGTACGCGACGAGCCTGCGCATGAGCGATCTCGGCTACTCGAACACGACGGGCCAGTCCGCCTTGCGCGCCGACTATGACACGCTGGCAGGCTATCTCGACGCGCTCGCGCAGGCCGTGAGCCAGCCGTATCCGCCATACGAGGCGATCGGCACGCATCGCGACGGCGAGTGGGTGCAGATCAATACGAACGTGCTGCAGATCGAAAACGAGTTCTACTCCACGATCCGCCCGAAGCGCGTGACGCATCCGGGCGAGCGGCCTCTGCATGCGCTCGCCGCGCGCGGTGTGCAGTACGTCGAGGTGCGCTGCATGGACATCGACCCGTTCGAGCCAACCGGCATCTCGCTCGAGACCGCACGGTTTCTCGACGCCTACCTGCTCGCCTGCGCGCTCGATGAAAGCCCTTTCCTGCCTGCCGACGCCTATGCCGAATCGAACGAAAACTTTGGCCTGGTGACGAAAGAAGGGCGCCGCCCGGGTCTCGCGCTCAAGCGCGACGGCAAGGACGTGCCGATGCACGCGTGGGCCGAAGAGCTATTCGAGAAGATCGGCCACGCAGCCGCTGTACTCGACGCGGCGCACGGCAGCGACGAACATACGCGCTCGCTCGCGGCACAACGCGCGAAGCTGGCCGACCCGTCGCTCACGCCATCGGCGCGCGTGTTGCAAATCATGCGCGATAGCAAGCAGTCCTTCCTGCAATTTGCACGCGCACAAAGCGAGCGCCATGCGGCGCAATTTCTCGCGCGTCCGCTCGACGCAGCGGCGACGGCCGAGTTCGAAACGCTCGCGCGCGAATCGCTCGCGGAGCAGGCGCATCTCGAGCGCGACGAAGTCGGATCGTTCGACGCGTTCGTCGCCGCGTATCGCGCTTATACGCTCAATCGCTTCAGCGTCTGAGCCGCGCCGGTGCGCCGCTGCGGCGCGCGCCCATCCCACCGAAATGTGTCCCAGGCACCGCATTTGCTCGCAACACCAGCGTGCAGATGCGGTCCAACCAGGGTAGGCGCCGCGTTACCGAACTGCGCGGACGCCGAGCGCGCCGGACGAACGAAGCTGAAAAACACCAAAAATGCACGGGCCGCGCGCAATGCGGCTCACTCTGGGAGGAATCCACGCGATGAAACGAATTCTTGCGATCCTGCTGTGCGCGATGGCTGCGGCCTGCGCGTCGCGCGGGCAGGTCAATCCCGACGTCATGCAGATCGCGACCGCGCCGCTCACCTGTTCGAACAAGGCGGAATGCGATCTCTGGTGGCAACGCGCAGAGGGCTGGGTGCGCAGTCATTCGAAGTACGAAGTGCAGACCGTGACCGACACGCTGATCCAGACGTCGGGCCCCGGCGGCGGCCGGCGTCTGCTTGCCTATGAAATCACGAAGTCCGCCAACGCCGACGGCACGGCCACGATCGGCTTCGCCGCGCATTGCGACAGTTCGCTCGGCTGCAAGCCCAACCCGTGGTCGGCGGGCGCGGCGTTCAAGCAGTACGTGCGAACCGGCGTCGATGCGCCCATTCCCGGTGACACGACCACGGGCGCAGGTGGCGACACGGCCGGCGTGAGTGGCGCAGCAGTGGCCGAGCCGGCTTCGAGCGCGCATTGATCGCGCGTGGCCCTGACCGCGCTGGGCGTGGTTCGCACCGGCGCGCGCTCAGGGCAGCCTTTCACGGGACCGTCAATGACCCATTGCCGGACCCGCGCCTTTTTTCGGCTTCGTCACCCACACCAGCAGTGCCAGCACGACAAACATCACGCACGAAATGCGGAAGAAGTCGTTGGTGGCCATCATGTAGCCTTGCGTCGTCACGACGTCGTTGAGCTTGGCTGTCAGGCTTTGACCTGCGAAACCGAGGTTCGCGAGCGCGTCCTTGTACGCGACGGTGTTCGGCGAGTACTGGCTCACCGATTCCGACAGGACGGCATGGTGATAGATCGCGGCGTCTTCCCAGAACGTCGTGCTCAGCGCCGTGCCGATCGCGCCCGAAAGCGTACGCAGAAAGTTAGAGAGGCCCGAGGCGCTCGCTAGCCGCTCGTCGGGAACGCTCGAGAGCGTGATGGTCGTCATCGGCACGAAGAAGCAGGCCACGCCGATACCCTGCACGAGGCGCGGCAGGATCACATGGTTGAACGGCACGTCGAGTGTGAACGTCGAGTTCCAGAGCGAGACGAGCGCGAACACGACAAAGGCGAAGCTCGCGACCATACGCAGATCGAGCCGGTGCATGTTGCGCCCGATGAGCGGCGAGAGCACGAGCGCGAGCAGGCCCACCGGTGCGGTGGCAAGACCCGCGAGGCCCGCCGTATAGCCCATGACGGTCTGCAGCCAGAGCGGGAAGATCACCACCGAGCCAAAGAAGGCCATGAAGCCGAACGAGGTGATCATCGCGCCGAGCGCGAAATTGCGGTCGCGAAAGAGCGATAGATCGACCACGGGCTCTTTTTCCGTCGCCTCCCACGCGAGCATGAACGCGAGCGCGACCACCGCGATGATGGCGAGCGTGACGATGAACGTCGAGTTGAACCAGTCGCGGTCCTTGCCGAGGTCGAGCATCATCTGCAGGCAAGACACGCCGATCACGAGGAGCGCGAGGCCCACGGCGTCGATGCGCTGCTTCATCGTCTTCGTCTCGCGTCCGCGCAGCAGCAGGTACGCGCAGATGCCCGAGAAGAGGCCGATTGGCACGTTGATATAAAAGATCCACGGCCACGTGTAGTTGTCGGTGATCCAGCCGCCCATCACCGGTCCGAAGATCGGCGCGACGATCACGGTCATCGCCCAGAGCCCGAGCGCGAGGCCGCGTTTGGCAGGCGGGTAGGAGCGCATGAGGATGGTCTGCGAAAGCGGGACCATCGGCCCGGAAACAAGCCCTTGCACGAGACGAAACGCAATGAGCGTTTCGAAGTTCGTCGCGAAGCCGCAAGCGGCCGAGGCCACCGTGAACAGCAGCACGGAAAGCGTGAAGAGGCGCACTTCGCCCACGCGGCGCGCGAGCCAGCCGGTGAGCGGCACCGCGATCGCGGAGGCGACCGAATACGACGAGATGACCCACGTGCCTTCGCTGTTGGCGACACCCAGGTTACCCGAGATGGTCGGCACCGCCACGTTGGCGATCGAGGTGTCCAGCACCTCCATGAAGGTTCCGAGCGCGAGCCCGACTGTGAGGAGCGCGAGCGTGCCGCCGGAAAACGGTGCGGGTTCGGCCTGCGCGGGCACCGCGGGAGAAGCTGCCATGTTCCGTGTCCTTGTTGGGTCGGCCGTTGCTACTGCCCCCGGGGAGCAGCGTACGCCGGCTTGCCATTTCGTGTCTGTGCATTTTCTGCCCAGACAGTAATTTACTCAAACTTCGCCACGTGTTGCACTGCGGCGCGTCGTGGCACGTTTCTAGTCGCCGTCTTCCTGCGCCGGCGCTTCTGCGTCCTTGCCGGAGCCGTCCATCGATCCGCAGAGCGGTATGGTCGAGCCGTCATTGGCAATGAAGCGCTGCAGCAAATGAACGAGCGTCGCGACTTCTTCGGGAGCGAAGCCGCGCAACTGCTCGGACATCTCCGCGGCGATCAGGTCGGGTAATTGCTGCGCCGCCGTACGTCCCTGATCCGTCAGTGCGAGTTCCACGACCCGGCGGTCCGCCTGGCTACGCTGCCGCTCGAGAAAGCCCTTTTTCTCCAGCCGGTCGAGCATGCGCGTCATGGAGCCGGTGTCGTACGAGAGCGCGCGCGACATCTCGTTCGGCGTGCTGGCGCGCTCGAACCACAATAAAAGGATCACACCGATTTGCGACGATGTGAGCCCGAGCGGCGCGACCGCACGGTCGATGCGCCCGGCCAGCACATTGCGCGCGGTCGAGAGGAAATAGCCGAGACTTGGCTCGACGCCTAGCCTCGCCCGGACGAAAGGACCATCACTCATGGCAGTTCGCTTTGCAGCATCTCAAAAAACGAGCGGATTATAACGGGTTACTTCGCTGCTCAGGCAGATAAATCGGTCGGCGGGTCGCGAATGTTTCAGCTGTCGTGATCGGCGCGTAAAAACAACAGTTGCATTGATGCGCTGCAAAGTATGTTGCGATTTGATTGCATAGTCAATATTATGACAGGCAACCAGTTTCATTCTTCCCAGTTCACCCGCTTCCGCATCATGCTTTACTTGATCAACGCGCTTGGCGGCCTTGGCCGCTCTGTCACCGACACCGCCCGCCACGCCTTCGCGAAGGCCGGTGAGTCGTCGCGCTGGCGCAGGCTCGCGTTGTATGCGGCCATGTTTGCGCTACCGGGCGGCTCGATCGCGGTAGTGGCCGTGGTGTGGGCGCGGCGCCGGCGCGCGCGGCACGAACCCGCCGGAGCAAGCGCTGTCGTGCCGGCCAGGCCCGTGACCGCAACGGCCGCAGCAGCGGCCGCGCCCGTGTGCGGTGGCGGCCAGCTCGCCTGCCGCGCGCCGATGCGCCGCCGTAACGACGCGTAACCTGCGCACCCCACGCCGTAACACCCGCCAACCCTTCCAACGCGTAAGCTTTCGGATTCCGCGTAATGACTAGCGCGTGCGCTACCATTGCCGCAACGCGACAACCCCGTGCGCGCCCGACCGCGCGCCGGTTGCATCGACAGGAATCCTTGCATGCCTTGCCGTTTCGTCCGCTCCGGCGCGACCGCTGGATCCGCCGGGTCCGTGGCGCGCCGTGCGCCCAAGCCGCTTTCCACGTTGGCGCTGTGCGCGGCCGCCGCGCTCACCTTCCAGTTGACTGGCTGCGCCGTCGGCCCCGACTATCACCGGCCCAGCGCCGCCGTGCCCGCTTCGTTCAAGGAAGCGCCCGAGGGCTGGAAGGTCGCGCAACCCGCCGATACCGCCGACCGCGGCGCCTGGTGGCTGATCTATGACAACGCGCAGCTCAACGCGCTGATGGACCAGCTCAACACCAGCAACCAGACGGTCGCGCAATATGCCGCCGCCTACCGCCAGGCGCGTGCGCTCGTGGGCGAGGCGCGGGCGGCGTACTTCCCCGTGATCAGCGGTTCGTTCTCGGGCACGCGCTCGTACACGCCCACGCGCGTGGCCAACTCGAGCGGCGGATTGTCGAGCGGCAGCATCAACAACAACGTCAACCTGGGGCTCGACGCCACCTGGGAACCCGATCTCTGGGGCAAGGTGAGCCGCACGGTCAGCTCGCAGGAGGCGAGCCAGCAGGGCGCCGCCGCCGATCTCGCGAACGCGCGTCTGTCGGCCCAGGCCACGCTCGCGCAGACATACTTCACGTTGCGCTCGCTCGACGCGCAGCAGAAGCTGCTCGACGACACGGTCGTCGCGTACCAGAAGTCGCTGCAGCTCACGCAAAATCAGTATGCCCAGGGCGTCGCGGGCCGAGCCGACGTGATTCAGGCGCAAACCCAGCTGCAGTCTGCCCAGGCTTCCGCGATCGACAACGGTGTGGCGCGCGCCCAGGACGAGCATGCGATCGCCGTGCTGGTCGGCCAGCCCGCCTCCACGTTCTCGATCCCGCCGTCGCCGCTCGCCGCCACGCCGCCCACGGTGCCGCTCGCCATGCCTTCGGCGCTGCTCGAGCGCCGGCCCGACATCGCCTCGGCCGAGCGCAAGGCGGCGTCCGCCAACGAGCAGATCGGCGTCGCCATTGCGGCGTACTTCCCCACGCTCACGCTTTCCGCGAGCGGCGGTTTCGAAAGCTCGGTGATGTCGCAGCTGTTGCAGATGCCGTCGCGCTTCTGGACGCTCGGGCCCTCGCTTGCCGGCACGATCTTCGACGCCGGGCTGCGCAAGGCCCAGACCGAGGCCGCGCGCGCCGCCTACGACCAGCAGGTGGCCACCTATCGGCAAACGGTGCTGGCCGCGTTCCAGGACGTGGAGGACAACCTCGCTTCGCAGCGCATCCTCGGGCAAGAGGTCGTCGTGCAGCAGCAGGCGGTGGAGTCGGCGCAGCATGCGCTCGCGATCGTGACGAACGAGTACAAGGCGGGCACGACCGATTTCCAGAACGTGCTTTCCGCGCAGGCCACAGCCTTTACCGCACAGCAGAAGCTCGTGAGCATCGGCGGGCAGCGCATGGTGTCGTCGGTGGGGCTCGTGAAGGCGTTGGGCGGCGGCTGGGATGCTTCGCAGATGGATCGCGAGACCGGCAGCGTGGCTGCACCGGCAGTGGCTTCGGCGCCAGCGACTACGGCTACGACGGCCGCCCAGCCGCAATAATGCGTACGCGCCCGCGCAGGCGGGCGCACGCTCAACAACCCACGAACGTCAGCGCATGAACGTCAGCGCGACGGTTCCCGGCCCAACCGGCCGGCCCAGCAGATTCAAGAGGCCTGCCAGGTTGTCGCGCTGATCCGGCGCCGCGCTCGCGGTGCCCTGAAAGGACGCCGACGCACGCGAGAACGAGCCGCGCCCCTCTAGCATCAACGGTCCTTTTTGCGTCGAGAGATCGAGCGTCGACGTCGCCCCCTGCGCCTGCAGCACCACCTCATACGTGCCGAGCGGCTTCACTAGCGAAACGCGCGAACTCATGTCGGCAAGCGAGACGGTCAGTCGTCCGAACGCATCCGTGCCGAACATGCGCCACGGGCTCCACGCGAGCCGCACCTTGCCGTCCAGATCGAGCGTGTTGAAGGGTGCGCCGAGACCCGCGAGCAACGACGCCGGCACGGCGATCGTGCCCGCGCTCACGTTCGCGCCGCGCAACGACGCATCCACCGTGACTGCGTCGGGCATCGCCTCGGTCTGCAGCATTTCCATGCGCACGCGCGCGACGAAAAGCGGCCAGAACGCCGTGCGCCAGACAATGCGCCCCGGCAGCAGCGTCGCGCCGCGTGCGTCCTGGCCCGCGGCGAGCATCAGCGTGGCGGAGCCGTGCCAGAGCGAGCCTTCCGGGTCGATCAGATTCACGTGCCCCTGGGTCGCACGCGCGAACTGAGGCGCGATCCAGGCCGCGGGCAAGCGGGCGAGCAGCACGACAGCGCTCGACAGCACGCCCACGAGCAGCCAGGGCAACGCGGCGCGCAGGCGCCGCATCCAGTAATTCATTGCCTATTTCTCCGGCGATTCTCAGTGCGCGCTTCTCAATGCGCGCTTTTTCTTCTTAATGCGTATTCGCCGGTTGCAGCGAGGCCGTCAAGTCGACCTGGCCATCGGCCTTCAGCGCGGTGATGTGCGCCTCGACCACCTGCACCTTGAACTGCTTGCGCACGTCGTCGAGCCACGCGGCCCACGCCGGGAACGACACGTTCTTCATCTGCACCTGCACCGTCGTGCCGATCAGCTGAATTTGGCCGCCCGTAAGCGCGTGATCGGCGAGCGAGGCAGTGACCGCGTCCTTGAGCGCCTGGCCGCCCGGCGCCACGCTCGCTGCAGCGCCCGCCAGCGAGCGCGCCTCGTCGGCCTCGGCCGTCATCTGCGCGAGCGCGCGTTGCATGCCGGGCAAGCTCTCACGCAGGCGCGCGCGGCCGTCGGCGGCGGGCTGCCACAACACCGACCAGCCGATCGCCAGCGCGAGCGCCGCGCCACCCCACGTGAGCAGCGTCTTTTCGCGCGTCGTGCGCGCCTCCCAGAAGTTCGTCCAGGCCTCGGCCCACGCGCCGCTCATAGCCGATGTCTTCACGATGCGCTCCTGATAGTCCATTTGCCCGTGCTTGCATCCACGGTGCCCGCAAGGCCGTTGCCCGCGAGGCGTTTCACGAGATCTGCATCGATGCTGACGCCTGGCTTGAAGGTCACGTCCAGACGCCGGTCGTGGTAGTCGAGGGCCGCGATGCCGTTCGCGGGCACCGGACCGAGCGAGCGCGCGAGGCCGTCGGAAAGCGCGAGGAAGTCGTCGGGCGAGGGCTCGCCCGCGGCCAGGCGCAACTGCTGCAACTGGCGCGCCATCTGCCCGGCGGGATCGAGCACGACGGTCGTCTTCGGGAACGCGTTGAGGAACAGCTCGGTCATTTGCGCGCTGATAGCGTCGCGCTGGCGCGCCATCATGAGCCACTGGATATTCGCGCCGACGACCGCCACGACGAGCGACGCCGCCACGAGCACGATCGGCACACGCAGACGGCGCAGCGTCGCGCGATCGAGCCGCCACGGCTGCGAGGCGAACTCGAACTGGCAGAGGTCGAAGCGGCAGGCGAGCGCGCGGCGCGCGAGCGCCTCGAACGTGAGCGTCTGCGCGCCCGGCAACGCGGCGGCGAGCGACGCGCGTGCGGCGGCGCTCACGGGCTCGCCCGGCAGATTGGCGAGGACGTAGCCCGAAACCGGCGCGCTGCCGGCGAGCGCCGTTACGGTGGCAACGACGCTCGCGGCAGGCACCGCGAAGCCCTCGGCGAGCGCGCCGCGCACAATCGCGAGTTCGAGCGCCGCTTCTGCCGTAGCGGCCGAAAGCTCTGGCGCGACGCCGGGCAGCAGCGTGGGTGCGGTCGCGACGACATGGCCCAACACGCACGCGGTCACGGGATCGAGCGCAGGCGTGGAGGGAGTCGCGGCGTCGGGCGCTGCGCCCGGCTCGGCAGGCTCAGTCACCTGGATCTCCTGAACCGCTTCCACCGCCTGCGCGGCCGGCAGGCAGCGCGCCACCGGCACAGCGCGCAGATTGCGGTGTCCCGCGGCGGTGAAGCCTTCCAGGAGAAAGCGGAACCAGCCGCGATCGATGGCCGCCACGACCTGGCGGCCGTCGGCCAGGCGCTTGGGATCGAGCGCGAGATGGCAGGTCTGCGCATCCTGGATCAGATGATCCTCGACCACGTTCGGCAGCGCCTGACGCAGCCGCGGCCCCTTGAGCGGCGGCACGGCGGCGGCGAGCGTGAGCAGGTCGCGCGCGGCGATCATCAGGATGGTAGCCGAGGCCTTCGGCAGCAGCCCAAGCGCCGAACGGCCCGCGCGCTGCGTGTTGCCCGTCTTGTCGAGCAGCACGAACGGCAGTTCCGGCAGCTGCCATTCCTGCGAGTGGACCGCCGGGTCGCGGGGCGGCATGAGAACAATCAGCGTGCTCAAACGCACCTCTTTTCGATGTTGGTCAGGGACGGATTCATGGTTCGTCGCGAACGCGCACGATGCGCGTCGTATGAGTGAGCGGGTCGCGCCAGACAAGCGTCGTGCGGTCCACCTCGGCACGCTCGTGCTGCACGCGCCCATGCACCAGAAAATAACTCGTGTTGACGTCGATCTGCGTGGTATCGATCGAGACCTGCTTCACGCCCACGCCTTGGAGCGCGAGTTGCACGTCGCTCACGTTGCGGAAAAACACGCTCTGGCGATGCGCGACGAGGGCCTGTGCGTTCGAAAGACTCATACCAGTTACGACGGAGGCGATCACTTCGGCGCTCGCCGTGTTCATGTTTACGGGCGTCACGGTGGGCAGGATCGTCACGAACGGGCGCAGCCGCGCGACGGCGTCGGGCGTGAAGCCGGGCACGTCGAGGAGCGAGTCGACGCTCGTCAGCAGGAGCGGCGCGACGCCGCTGTTGTTGTCGCTGTCCGAGATGCCGGGGTTGTCGGTGTAGTTGCCCCCGCCTGTCGAGCCGCCGCCTGCGAGCACCTCGGTTTGCGAGGTGCCGCTCGTCGTGGCGGTTTGCGTCTGGAAGCGCGTTGCCGAGTAGGCGAGGCCCGAGCGCAGATACACCGCGGTGTTCTTTGCGAGTTGCTGGTCGATGCCGAGAATCTGCAACAGGCGCGCGAACGCTTCGATCTCCGTCAGGTTCAGCTGCAGCGAGCCCGGCGCGCTGGTCGCCACGAGGTCGCGCAGATTGAAGCGCGCCTGGGCGTCTTCGATCGAACCCGAGAGCCAGGTGTCCGCGCCCTGTTGCGCACGCGCCTCGCCGATCTGGCCGAGAAAGTCGGACAGGCGCGTTCTCGCGAGCGGCACGCCCCACGCGCCGCCGAGATAGGTGATGCCCGCCGACGTATCCGCTTCGGAGCGCAGCACGAGGCGCGTCCAGTCGAGCGAGGCGCGCGCGATCCATTGCGCCTGCGCGAGCAGCCGCTGATTTTCGATGCGGCGCAACTGCACCTGCTGGCGCCACAACATGCCCGAGACGAGGATCGCCGACAGCGCCACGACAAGCAGCGCGCTGATGATGGCCGCGCCGCGCCGCGCGCGTGCAGAGCGGCTGGATCGTCGGGTGCAAGTTCGTTGTGTGCGCAACGTCATTCCCCCACCAGGAATACGCGGGCCACCGGCCGCTCGAGCGAATGCGAACCCACGCTCACCTGCACGCCCGTCACCGCGCGCGGCAGCGGCGCGTTGCCGAGCTGCGGCACCTTGAGATCGTCGTTGTTGCCGCTCACCTGCGAGCGCACGTCCTGCATGTTCGCCGTCCAGCCCGTCTTCGGCACGTACAGGCGCGCGTTGATGACGTCCACGCCGCTCATCATCGGCAACGCACCCCAGTTGTCGCCTTCGCCGCCGCGCAATGCGCGCCGCAGTTCGCCGAGATTGGCGAGCGGCGGCGAGGCATAACGCACCACCTGGCCGCCCGTCACGCGGTAACGCACCACTTGCAGGCGGGGCGCCGCGCCCGGCGGCACCGCGAACGCGCGCACGATCTGTAGCGCGCCGCCGTCGAGCGAGATGGCGACGCCGTCCGCTTCGTCGTCGGAGGCCGCTTCACGCAAGTCGATGCGCATCTGGTCGAACATCTGCGCGAACACGCGTTCTTCCGACATCGAACGCGTGATGGTTTCACGCCCGCGCACGATCTCGTCGAGGCCGCGCCACGAGAGGATCGCCACCACGGCCATGATGGCGATCGCAACGAGCAGCTCGATCAGCGTGAAGCCGCGCGCTGACGAGGCGACGCGCGCGCGGTCACAACGAGCGGTTCGTCTCATTGGCGAGCACCGTGACGAGTTGCGCGAGATTGCCGGAGCGGCCGGGCGTCGTCACCGACACCTCCACGCGCCGAAAGACGGGGTTGGGCGTCGACGCGACATGCTGCGTGCAGGTGAGCCGCAGATTGCCCTGTGAGCAGTCGAAGCTGCTATCGCCAAGGTCCGGCCACGCGTGCACGAGACGCAGTTGCGCAAGCGTGTTGTCCGCACTCCAGCCCGCGAGCAGGCGATCGTGCAGATCGGCCTCGCTCGCGGCGAGACTGCCCACGGCGCGCAGCGAAGCGGCCAGCGCAATCGCGATGATTGCGAGCGCAACCAATACCTCGATCATCGTGAAGCCGCGCTCACGCAGCGGGCGAGCCGGACGATCCAGGCGAGCGCAGTGGCCGCGCTTTTCCCCTCGTATCGAGAGCCGCATCTCAGCGCACCTCGAAGCGGCCAGTGCCGGTGCCGACGATCGTCGCGCGGCCGGCTGCCGAAAAGAGCGTGACCTGTACCGGCACGTCCACGGCTTCAGTGCCGAAAATGAGCCGGTTCGCCTGCGTGTCGTCGCCGCCGGGGTAGGTGATCGCCACACCGGTCACGCCGCCTTCCCACTGGCGCGGTCCGAGCAGATCGTCGCGCAGCGGACGCCAGCCGTCCTCGGTATGAACGTCGAAGCGGAACCCGCCCGCGAGCGGCTGCCATGCAATGGGCCGGGCACGCACCTGCGCCTCGTCGCCCGCCGATTCGAACAGGAGCGCGAGCCGCTGCGCTTCTTCGTTCAGGTCGGTGCGCGGATTGCGCGTGAGCGTGAGCGAAGCGAGCGAGATGAGAATCCCCGCGATCAGGAGCACCACGAGCATTTCGAGCAGCGTGAAGCCCGCCGCGCGCGAGCGCACGCCCGCGCGTGAGGCCCGCGAGGTGCGTGACGATCGGCGGTCCCGGCAAGGGGAAAGGCGGCTCGGATGCATGGATGCGGCGTGGCGGATGACTTACTGCCAGGACCCGACGTCGGCGTCGTTGCCCTCGCCGCCGGGTTTGCCGTCGGCGCCGTAACTGAATACGTCGATCTCGCCGTGCACGCCCGGGTTCAGGTACTGGTACGCATTGCCCCACGGGTCATTGGGCAGACGCTCCAGATAGCCGCCGTCCTTCCAGTTGTTCGGCACGGGGTCCGTGGTCGGCTTTTGCACGAGCGCCTGCAGCCCCTGGTCCTGGGTCGGATAGCGGCCGTTGTCGAGGCGATAGAGCTTCATCGCCTGCATGATCGTGCCGATGTCCTGGCGCGCGGCGACCCGGCGCGCTTCATCGGGACGGCTCATGATCTTCGGCACGATCAACGCGGCCAGAATGCCGAGAATCGCGATCACGACCATGATTTCGATGAGCGTGAAGCCGCGTTGGCGGCGCGCGCGCGTGACTTCGATTTCGGCACGGCGTTTGGCCCACATGGACATGAGTTCTTTCCTCCCTCGCTAGATATGGTTGCGGTGCACGCCTGTGCGCCGCGCTTCGTCCCGCCTGCAATCGAACCCGCCGCTCGAATTGGCTGGGTACTCGCATGCATGACGGGTCATTGTAATGTCACACGATGACGCCTTTCCGACGCCTTGCGGGCATGGCAAACGCGTACATCAAAAATTTCATAAACCTTCGTACAATGAGCGCATGAACCCACTGCAAATCCGCCTTCTTTCCCTCGCCGCGTTTGCGGTGTTCTGCGCCACGGCCACGTGGTGGACGATCACCCTCGCCACGAGCCGCGCGGCGCCGGTGCAGGCCGCCGCCGCTCAGGCGCCGGTTTCGCTCGACCAGGCCGGTACGCTGTTTGGCGGCAGGCTCGAGCGCAACCCCGTGCAAGACATTCACCTCTTCGGCATCCTCGCGCTCGCGCAGGGCGCAGCGGCCATCGTGAGCGTGGGCGGCGAACCGCCGAGGGCCATCTCGCTCGGCGGCCCGATCGACCAGAACTCGAAGCTCTTCGAAGTGCGCCCCCGCTCGATCGTCATCGACCGCCACGGCGTGCACTCCGAAATCTTCCTGCCGCCCAACGCAGCCGGTCCCACCATCTACGTGCGCTGAGTTCCGCACGCTCGGCTTCTTGCAACTTCGTACAGTTCGTACGCCTTACTGCACGAGGTTGTTCAGCTCGATGATCGGCAGCATCACCGCGAGCACGATCACGAGCACCACGCCCCCCATCGCCAGGATCAAGAGCGGTTCGAGCAGGCTCGTGAGGAACATCGTGCGCCGCTCGAGTTCGCGCGCTTCGCCTTCGGCCGCGCGGTCGAGCATGGTCGTCACGTCGCCGGTCGCCTCGCCAGAACGGATCAGGTGCACGAGCACAGGCGGAAACGTCTTCGTGTTGCCTAGCGCGCGAGACAGCGACGTGCCTTCGCGCACGCGCACGATGGCTTCGTCGATGTTCGTGCGCATCGCCTTGTTCGAGAGCGTTTCGCCGGCCGCCTGCAGCGCGCGCAGAATCGGCACGCCCGCCGCGCTCAGAATGCCGAGCGTGCTCGCGAAGCGCACGGTGTTGTAGCCGCGCACGAGCTTGCCCGCGAGCGGCGCGGTGAGCATCCAGCGGTCGAATGCGAGGCGGGGGCCTGGCCGGCGCAAGGTCGAGCGCACGATCCACGCCACCACGGCCACGGCGATCAGTACCGCCCACCACCACTGCCGCACGAACCCCGAGAGCGCCATCATCACGATGGTGAGCAAGGGCAGTTGCTGCTTCGTGCTCGCAAACACGTTCACCACTTGCGGCACCACGTAGCTGAGCAGGAACGTGACGATGCCGAACGCGATGATCGTGACGATCGTCGGGTACGTGAAGGCGAGCACGATCTTCTGCTTGAGCGCGTTGCGCTGCTCGATGTAGTCGGCGAGGCGCGAGAGCACGATGCCGAGCTTGCCGGTATGCTCGCCCGCGGCCACGAGCGCGCGGTAGATGTCCGGGAAGTCGCGCGGATGCTGCTCGAGCGCGCTGGCGAGCGAATGGCCGCCGAGCACCTCGGCGCGAATCGCCGCCATCAGTTCGCGAATGTAGTCGCGCTCGGACTGCTCGGTGAGCACCGCAAGCGCCTCGCCGAGCGGCAAGCCCGCGACCAGCAGGCTCGCGAGCTGGCGCGTGAGGATCGCCTGCTCGCGCTGCGAGAGCTTGCGCCCGAGCGCAAGCCGCTGCTGGCGCGCGCCGCGCGTGCGGCTCGCGGCCGGTTCGACCACGAGCGGCGTGAGGCCCTGACCGCGCAGCTGCGCGCGTGCGCCACGTGCACTGTCCGCGTCGAGCACGCCTTTTTGCGCTTTGCCCGTGGGGTCGATGGCTTCGAAGCGAAATGCCGGCATATTGCTGATCGCCCTCGCTTTTATTGAGAGTCCATCTGGTGGTTCATCGTGCGGCTCATCACGCGCCGCCCGTCACGCGCAGCACTTCCTCGAGCGACGTCCTGCCCGCGTCGACCCAGCGCTCGCCGTCTTCACGCAGCGTGCGCATGCCTTGTGCGCGGCCGGACGCGAAGATCTCCGCATCGGCGGCGTTGCGGTGGATGAGCGCGCGAATCGGCTCGTCGATGAGCAGCAGTTCGTACACGCCGCGCCGCCCTGCGTAGCCCGAATGGCTGCAACGCTCGCAGCCCACCGGATGCCAGCGCTTGCGGCCGTCGTCTTCCACGCGCTCTTCCTTGCACACGGGGCAGAGCTGGCGCACGAGGCGCTGCGCGAGCACGCCGAGTAGGGACGACGCGAGCAGATACGGCTCGACGCCCATGTCGGTGAGACGCGTCACCGCCGAAGCGGCGTCGTTGGTATGGAGCGTGGCGAGTACGAGGTGGCCCGTGAGCGAGGCCTGCACGGCGATCTGCGCGGTTTCGAGGTCGCGGATTTCGCCGATCATGATGATGTCCGGGTCCTGACGCAGGATCGAGCGCAACGCGCGTGCAAACGTCATGCCGATGCGCTCGTTCACCTGCGTTTGCCCGATGCCCGAGAGGTCGTATTCGATCGGGTCTTCCACGGTCATGATGTTGGTCGTGGCCGTTTCGAGCCGCGACATCGACGCGTAGAGCGTGGTCGTCTTGCCCGAGCCCGTCGGGCCAGTCACGAGCACGATCCCGTGCGGCTTGGCGATCAGCTGGTCGAACTTGCCGAGCGTGTCGCCGGCCATGCCGAGCGCTTCGAGGTTCAGGCGCTGCGCGTCTTTTTCCAGCAGACGCAGCACTGCGCGCTCGCCGTGGCCCGTTGGCAACGTGGAGACGCGCACGTCCACCGGACGCCCGCCCACGCGCAGCGTGATGCGGCCGTCCTGCGGCAGGCGTTTCTCGGCGATGTCGAGCTGCGCCATGATCTTGATACGCGAGATCAGCGCGCCGTGCAGCGCCTTCTTCGGGCGAACGACGTCGCGCAGCGTGCCGTCCACGCGAAAGCGCACGACCGAGGCATTCTCGAACGGCTCGATATGAATGTCCGATGCCTGCTCGCGCGCGGCCTGCGTGAGGAGCGCGTTGATCATGCGGATGATCGGCGCGTCGTCTTCGGACTCCAGCAGGTCTTCCACTTCGGGAATGTCCTGCATGAGGCGCGAGAGATCGACTTCGCCTTCCACTTCGCCCACCACCTGCGCGGCGCTGCCGTCCTGGCGCGCGTACGCCTGGTTGATGGCCTGCGTGAGTTCATCGGCCGGCACGCGCACGAGCGCCAACGCGCCGAAGTTGCGCGCGACCTCGGCGATGGCGGCCTGCGAGGTGCGCTCGCTGATCCACACTTCGAGGCCTTCGGCGCGCTGCTGGGCGACCAGAATCTGGCCGCTGCGCGCAAAGCCGTACGGCACGAGCCGCGCGGCAAGCGGCGACGGCGGCTCGCGGTCCGAGCCGCCTGTGGCCGCAGGCGCGTGAGGCGTGCTCACGGCTGCACCCGCGTCGTGGCAGGCGCCGCCTGTTGCACCGGCATGGTTTCCACCGGCGCGGTCTGCACGGGTTCGGCGGGCTGCATGCGCACGGCGCTTGCCGGATTTGCGGGAGCCGCGGGCTGCACGCCCAACGCCTGTTGACGCCGCATTTGGTCGAGATCGAACAGGTTCAGCACGGATCCGCCCTGGCTCGGGCCGAGCGGCATCGGCGGCACGACCGGGTCGTCGCGATCCTTGATCAGGTTGTTGTCGGACTTGTATGCGCCCGTCACGCCCTGGATATAGTCGTAGCGATTCGACGTAACCGCTTGCGCCGTGTCGCGGTCGCTGATGATCACCGGACGCAGGAACACCATCAGGTTGGTCTTCTCGCGCGTCTTGTTTTCCGAGCGGAACAGCTGGCCGATCCACGGAATGTCGCCGAGGAGCGGCACCTTGCTGTTGGCGACCTGGTAGTTGTCCTGCATCAGGCCGCCGAGAACGATGATCTCGCCGTTGTCGGCCAGCACGGTCGACTGGATCGAACGCTTGGTGAACTCAGGGCCGGCCGGATTGGTCGTCGCGTTGGTCGTGCCTGTCACGATGGCCGAGTCTTCCGTGTACAGCTGCAGCTTCAGGATGCCGCCGTCGGTGATCTGCGGCTTGATGTGCAGCGTCAAGCCCACGTCCACACGATCGTAGGTGTTGAACGCCGTGCTCGCCGTGCCGCTCGTGAGGTTCGAATACGAACCGGTCTGGATCGGCACGTTCGTACCCACGACGATCTTCGCTTCCTGGTTGTCGAGCGTGATGAGGTTAGGCGTGGACAGCACGTTGGCGTCGGCCGTTTGCGAGAGCGCTTGCAGCAACGCGCCAAGCCCCTGCACGCCGAAGATGTTCTTGATCCAGCCGACATTCAGGCCCTGCTGGAGGTTGGAAGCCCCGAGCGCGTTGGCAAGGCCGCCGGTACTGGCGGCCGCCGCCGCCGCCGCCGTCAGGTTGACGATGCTGTTACCGCTGCCGGTGGCCAGATTGGTGCCCGCGTAGACGTTCCCGCTGGCCACCTGCCACTGAATGCCCAGGTTGGCGTTGGTGGTCGAGTTCAGTTCGACGATCAGCGCTTCGATATAGACCTGCGCGCGCCGCGCATCGAGCTGGTTGATCACGGCGCGCAGGTTGCGGTATACCGCATCCGGCGCCGTGACGATCAGCGAGTTGGTCGCCGCATCTGCCTGGATCATGCCGCCCGGCTGGTTATCGTCGCCCTTGTCCTTGTCGCCGCCGAGGAACGGTGCTTCGTTGCTGCCGCTCCCGCCGCTGCCGTATGAACTGCCCCCGCCCAGCGAACTGCCCGACGACGTTCCGCCGCCGAGCGAGCTCGACGGCAGCGGCGGCGTGCCGGAGGTGCCGGTCGACGTGCCGCCGCCGCCGCTGTTGCCGCTCTGGTTGAAGCCGTTCGCGTTGCCGGACGACGACGTATCGTTGCCGCCCTTGCCGAGCATGCCGCGCAGCGTCTTGGCGAGCTGTGTGGCGTCGGCGTTGCGCAGCGGGACGACGTGAATGTTGCCCGGCATGCTGGTCGGCGCGTCGAGCTGCTTCGAGAGCTGGACCGCGGAGGCAAGGCGTTGCGCGTTCGAGGCGCGCAGCATCAGCGAGTTGGTGCGCGGGTCGGCGACGACGGAAACCTTCAGCGACGGGTCCGAGGCGCCGATCGCGCCCGGGTCCAGCATCTTCGCGATTTGCGGCGCGATGTCGAGCGCATTGGCGTTGTGCAGCGGCACCACCTGCACCTGCTGGCCGGCGGCCGAGTCCACACCCGCAATGATCGAGGCGATGCGGCGCACGTTGTCCGCATAGTCGGTGACGATGAGCGTGTTGTTGGCCGGGTAGGCGGCAATAGTGTTGTTCGGCGAGATAAGCGGACGCAGCACTGGCAGCAGGTTGTTCGCCGACTCGTGCCTGAGCGTGAACACCTGGGTCACCACCTGGTCGCCACGCGCGGTGGGCGCATTGCCCACATAGGTGGGCACGCCCTGCAGCTTGGCGTCGGCCTCCGGCACGACCTTCAGTACGCCGTGATCCTGCACGAGCGCGAAACCTTGCATGCGCAGCGCCGACTGCAGGGTCTTGAGCGCCTGGTCTTCAGGTACAGAGTTCTCGGAGACGAGATTGAGCTGCCCCTTCACGCGGGGATCGACGATGATCGTTTTGCCGGTGGCGGCGCCAATTGCCTTCGCCACCTGGTCGATGTCGGCGTTGACAAAATTGAGCGTGACCTGCGCGTAGGCAAGTTGTGCCGTAATGAGTCCGCTCACGAGCAGCGCCGTGGCGACGCGACGCAAAGCCATACGATTTCTTCTCATGGGTGTCTTATCGAAGCCAGCGGCAGACGCGCGCGGCTATTCGTCCTCGACGTACGGCTGTGGGGCCGACTCGCCTGTGCTTTTCTGACTAGTGCCGGCGCCGGCTCTCCTCAGCCCGGTCGTCCGTTAGTCAACAAAAGATGGAACAGTAGCAGTTTTTCATGTCGAATTTGTCACAAAAAATGGCTCTCCGGGGAATTCTTCTAATCGCCGAGCCGCGCCAGCCGGTAATCCCAAGCTATTTGTAAGCATGCGTGTCTCGCGAGCTGGGCCGCGCGGACTTCGATCGGCTCGAAGCGTCGCGCCTTGTCCGAGCGGCCAGCTTGACGCGTCATCGGTGACCGGTATCATACGAGCGGCCCGAAGGATGGCCAACGCACGTTTCCCCCGTCTTTATGTGGGAATTCCCGCATTGCTCGCCAGAAATCAGGCCGGCCAGCGAGAGATTGCGTCATTCTTCAGGCTGTGCCGTTCGCCTCTTTGCTTGTCTTTTTGCTTGCCCTTTTGCTTGCCCTTTTGTCAGCTTCCGCGCGAGTCGTCATGCAAAACATCTGGTCCGCTACGCTTGCCGCCGCCGTGGTGCTCGTCACCGCGAGCGTCAGCACGCTCGCGCACGCGGACTGTTTCGACGAGGCCGCGCGCTACCAGAAGGTCAATCCACTGATCCTGCGCGCCATTGCCTGGCAGGAGTCGCACAACCGGCCCGACGCAGTACACAGGAATGCGAACGGTTCGACCGACTACGGCGTCATGCAGATCAATTCCGTGCATCTGCCCGTGCTTTCGCAGTACGGCATTTCGCAAAGCACGCTCATGGAGCCGTGCAAGAACGTCTATATCGCCGCGTGGCATCTGCGCCAGAAGATGAACAAGTACGGCAACACGTGGGCTGCCGTCGGTGCTTACCATTCCGAAACGCCAACGATGCGCGACCAGTACGCGCAGCAAATCGCCGACATTCTGCGCAAGTGGCATCTCATGCAGTAGCGCGCTCAACCGCGCTGAGTGCCCACGGCGTGCTCGCGCCCTGAAAGCGGCGGCACGCGTGCCCTGCGCGGCGCGCGTGCATGGTGCAAAATGCTGACTGGCGCCGCACCCTTACGAGGTTTTCGATCCTTTCGCGCGGCGGGCCTCCCGACTCACTTTCTGCACCACAACTGCGATGAACCAGCCGCCACTGCCCGTCACCGTGCTCTCGGGTTTTCTGGGCGCGGGCAAGACCACGCTGCTCAACCATATCCTTTCGAACCGCGCAGGCCTGCGCGTGGCGGTGATCGTCAACGACCTCGCCTCGGTGAACATCGACGCCGCGCTCGTGCGCGACGCGTCGGCGCTCTCGCGCGTGGAAGAGCGCGTGGTCGAAATGTCGAACGGCTGCATTTGCTGCACGCTGCGCGACGACCTGCTCACCGAGATCCAGCGCCTCGCCGACCCGGCGCGCGCCGGCCACCGCTTCGACGCGATCGTGATCGAATCGACCGGCGTGGCCGAGCCCATGCCGATCGCGGAAACCTTCACGTTCGCTGGCGACGACGGCGTCGCGCTCGACGCGTTCGCGCGTCTCGACACGATGGTCACCGTCGTCGACGCATTCAACTTCCTGCGCGACTACGCGAGCGCCGACCAACTCGCGCAGCGAGGTGTTGCGACGAGCGAAGACGACGACCGCGCGATCGTGGAACTGCTCGTCGATCAGGTGGAGTTCTGCGACGTGCTCGTGCTGAACAAGGCCGACCTCGTGAGCGACGACGAACTCGCGCGCCTACAGCACATTCTCGCGCGCATCAATCCGCGCGCGGTGCAGGTGGTGAGCCGCTTCGGCAACGTGCCGCTCGAGGAAGTGATCCGTACCGGCCGCTTCGATTTCGATGCGGCGTCGAGCGCGCCGGGCTGGCTCGCGTCGCTGCATGACCATGACGATTGCGATGACCCGGCGCATTGCCACGATCCGGCGCATACGCATAAGCCGCGCAGCGAAGCCGACGAGTTCGGCATCAGCAACTTCGTTTATCGCGCGCGCCGCCCGTTTCATCCCGAGCGCTTCTGGGCGCTGCTCAACCAGGAGTGGAAGGGCGTGCTGCGCTCGAAGGGCTTCTTCTGGCTCGCCACGCGCAACGACGTGACGGGCACGCTCTCGCAGGCGGGCGGCGTGTGTCGTCACGGTCCCGCGGGCACATGGTGGGCCGCGCTGCCGCGCGAGGAATGGCCGCAGGACGCCGAACTCGAAAAGGAAATCGCCGCCGACTGGCAAGGCGATCTCGACGACCCCAGCGTCGGCGACCGCCGCCAGGAGCTGGTGATGATCGGCGTGGATCTCGAGCGCGACGCATGGCGCGCGAAACTCGATGCGTGCCTGCTCACCGATGCGGAATACGCGGCAGGCCCCGAAGCCTGGCTGGGCTACGCCGACCCGTTCCCGTCCTGGGAGCTCGACGACGACGATCATGATCATGATCATGATCACGGCGATCACGACGAAATCGTCCACCGTCCCGACTAACCCGAACGACGCGCTCAACGAACAACGGCGCCGCAAAAATGCGGCGCCGTTTGCTTTTGCGCCCGCGCTGCATGAACCGCGCAGGCGAAAAAAAACCCGCCAGGGGCGGGTGTCAACTTAAAGCGGCAATGCCTTAGCGCTTGTTGACGGCGTCCTTGAACGCCTTGCCAGCCGTGAACTTGACGGTCTTGGCAGCGGGAATCTTGATGGTTTCGCCGGTCTTCGGGTTGCGGCCCGTACGGGCTGCGCGCTTGCCCGAACCGAAGCTGCCGAAGCCGATCAGCTGAACCGCGTCACCCTTCGACACAGCCTTCTTGACCACTTCGAGGAGCGTGTCCAGCGTCTCACCGGTTTGTGCCTTGCTAGCGCCCGTCTGTGCTGCGACGGCGTCGATCAGTTCCTGTTTATTCATTGAGAAGTTCCTTTCTGTGTTTAGGTTGACACGAACAGCGCGAACGCGCCGATTATACGGACGCGTGCCGCGCCGTCGAGCAGCGACGGACCCGGAGCACCCCGGCGTTTTCGCGTTGCGGCGGCTAGCGTGTGTCTTATGCCGCAACGTCCGTGCTGCCGCTTCCCTGGGCGGCGCTTGCTATGATAGCGCAGCGCAAACCCAATAACGACAAGGGTTTCGAAGATTTCGCGCGGGAAATGCGGGTTTTTTGGAGCTTGCAGACGTTTTAGGGGTGTCCCCCCTCGCAAATCCCCCCGCCTGCGACGTTTTTCCCGCCGCACGCGTTGCGCCGCGCCAACGCAGCATGCGGCCAAACGCCGGCCCGGCAAGCGTTTGCGGCGACGCGATCAGCCTTCGCCACACGCTTTTTCCAGCCTCGAGCCTTACCTGTTTTTTCCTCACCTCTGGCTTCGCGCTCCTCATGACCGCCACCCTGACACCCGCCACGCTCGCTTTTCGGGAAGACGGCACGCCGTTTTCGCCCATCTACGGCGACGTTTATCACAGCGCTGCAGGCGCATTCGCACAGGCCCAAGCCGTCTTTCTGAACGGCAACGCGTTACCACAGCGCTGGCAAAACCGGCGGATCTTCACCGTGGCCGAAACCGGCTTCGGCATGGGCGTGAACTTTCTCGCCACGTGGTCGGCATGGCGCGACGACCCGGCGCGCTGCGAACGCCTGCATTTCGTTTCGGTGGAAAAACATCCGTTCGCGCGCAACGACCTGCAGACCGCACTCGACGCAGTCGTTGCGCACGCACGCGAAGCGCCGCTCGCGCGCGAACTCGTGAACGCCTGGCCGATGCTCGTGCCGGGCACACACCGCCTGGAATTCGAAGGCGGACGCGTCACCCTCACGCTCGTTTTCGGCGACGCGCTCGAGGTATTTCCCAAAATGTGGATGCGCGCCGATGCGATCTACCTCGACGGCTTCGCCCCTGCGAAGAATCCGGACCTCTGGTCCCCGGCCATTTTCAAGGCGCTCGCTCGCATTGCCGGCGAGGACGCCACCTTCGCGACCTGGAGCAGTTCGGGGGACGTCAAGCGCGCGCTGCAGCAAAGCGGCTTCGAATACCGCAAGGTGGAAGGCTTCAACGGCAAATGGGAGATGCTGGTCGGACGCTTCGCGCCGCGCTGGCGCGTGCGCCGCTACGAGCCGCCGCTGCCGCTTGCGCTACGCGAGCGGCACGCCGTCGTCGTGGGAGCGGGACTCGCCGGCTGTGCGCTCGTCGAGCGGCTGGCCGTGCGCGGCTGGCGCGTGACGCTCATCGAACGCAACGCCGCGCCGGCGCTCGAGGCATCGGGCAATCCGGCCGGCGTGTTTCATCCGCTGATTTCCCGCGACGACAGCAGCGCGTCGCGCATCACGCGCGCGGGGTTTCTCTACGCGCTGCAACGCTGGGCCGCGCTCGAAGCCGCCGGCCATGCGCCCAGGCGCTCGCACGCCGGCTTGCTCCATCTCGCCACCGACGACGAATCGCGTGCCGTCGCCGCTGCGCTGGAATCGTTCGGGTATCCCGAAGAATTCGTGAGCGCCGTCACGCGCGAGCAAGCGCAGGCGCTGGCCGGCGTCGCGCTCAATCAGGGTGGGTGGTTCTATCCGCAGGGCGGCGCGATCGACCCGGCCACGCTCTGCCGCGCCCAATGCGCCTACGCCGCCGCGTTGCCCGGCGCGCAGGTCGAGACACGTTTCGGTGTGCGTATCGGTCGCATTGCGCGCGCCGGCGAGGACGCTTCCGACGAATGGCAGGTGTTCGACGACGCCGGACGGCTCGTCGCCCAGGCGGCCGCGGTGATCTTCGCCAACGCCCAGGACGCCTCGCGCGCCGCCGCGCTCGCGCATGCGCCCACCCGCATCGTGCGCGGCCAGCTCACCCTCGTCGATCCCAGCCCGCTCGCGAACTTGCGCGTGCCCGTGATCGGCGAAGGTTATGCGGTGCCGCTCGACGGCGGCGTCACACTCGCAGGCGCCACCTACGAAGTCGACGACGCCGACGACGCGCTGCGCGCCGCCGGCCATACCGAGAATATCGAACGCGTCGCGCAGATGCTGCCTGAGCTTGCCGATGCTCAGAGCGAGCGAGAGAGCGATTTCGCGGGCCGCGTGGCGTTCCGCTGCGTCACCAGTGACCGCATGCCGATGCTCGGCCCGCTCGCCGACGAAGACGCCGCCCGCCGCGGCGCCCAGCGTCTGGCCGGCGCATGGCCGCTCGACCTGCCGCGCGCAAGCGGCCTCTACGGCGCGTATGCGTTTGGCTCGCGCGGACTCGTGTGGGCGGGGCTGGGGGCGGAACTGATCGCGTCGCAGCTCGAAGGCGAGCCGTGGCCGCTGGAGCGGGAACTTGCGGACCAGCTCGATCCGGCGCGCTTCCTGCAGCGCGACTTGCGCCAACGCAGTCTTTGAGCGCGGCGCACGGAAACAGGCCAACCGGGTTATTCACGCAAATCTGTGGATAACCGCGCGAATTGCCAGCGAATCGATTGTGGAACCGATGTGGACGTAAACTGGGTAACTCGGTACAGCCCGTTCCAGGCCCAAAAGTTACTCTTCGAAGTGCGCGTGGACCGCACATGCTTTGCGCGCGGTTGTGCGAGCGCCAACTCATGGATTCCTTTCCGTAAACCGCGGTTATCCACAGCAAACCCAGGCCCTTGTTAACTTCTACTACGTATACATACGGTAAACCGTAAACCCTAGGCTAACGCCATCGCTACCGGGCAAGTACGACCCAACCGGAGTTCGAAAACCCCAGACGAAAGCGGCTTGTCGACGCGGTCATTTTTTCCGCATACGTCACCAAAAGCGCACACTGAGGACGCTATTACCGTCTTTGTCGATGCTTTCGAGGAGGTGGGGACAATTGCAAAAAAGCTATGGCACAATCGCCGTTCTTTCCGCGTCAAATGCCGCATCAGACGGTCGACGCATCCAAGGAACGGTTGCCCCTCATCCTGAATCTGAGTGCTCAGGGTAGACGGCAGCGTTCGTTCATCCAACGCGGGCGCAGCCACACCACACGCAAGGCGCCCGTACCGGCTGTTCGCCGCACCGTCATGTGCCGGCGCACTGCTTTGCCGCAGCGTTTTGCCGCACTGTTTGCCCGCACTCGCCGCAGGAAGCGCCTATTCGCGCCAGTTCGCCCTATCGTCACATCGCCGGGCTAGCCGGCTGCATCGGCTGACGCGCAGGCAGGCAAAAGACGGGGGGTAGAGGTGTCGTTCGCCTCGTGCGGCATGCGGCTTGCCTGTTAGCCAGTCGTATGTCGATCTACCGTCGGACAGCCGGATTCGATCCCACGCAAGATGTCGTTGCCAAGGAGAAGCCACCACGATGAAATCGGCGTTTTCGTTTTTTCCCGCCTGGCCGTTGCCGCTCGACGGTATTTTCTGGGCCGGGCTCGCGCTGCTCGCCGCCGGTTTGTGCGGCGAGCTTTGTTATCGGGCGTGGCGCTTGCCGCGGATTTCGGGCTATGGCGTGATCGGGCTCATTGCCGGGTCGGCCGGGTTCGGCGTGATCGACGCCGATGTCGGCACGTCCGCGCGGCCGCTGCTCGACGTCGCGCTCGGCCTGCTGCTGTTCGAACTGGGCAGCCGCCTCGACCTGCGCTGGATCCGCCGCAATCCCTGGCTCATCCTTTCGAGTCTTGCCGAGTCTTCGCTCACTTTCGTGCTCGTGCTCGCGGTGCTGCTGTTCCTTTCCGTGCCGACGATGATCGCGCTCGTCGTGTCCGCGATCGCCATGGCGACGTCGCCTGCCATGGTGATCCAGCTCAAGACCGAACTGCGCGCAGAAGGCCAGGTCACGCAGCGCCTGCTTACGCTCACGGCGCTCAACAGCATGTATGCGGTGATCGTGGAAAAGCTCGCCTCGACCTGGCTGCATCAGGAAATGTACGGCAACGTGTTCGCGACGATCCTGCAGCCGCTTTATCTGCTGATCGGCTCGCTGATTCTCGCGTTCGTGCTCGCCCGCGCGTGCACGCTGTTTTACCGTCGGCTGAGCCCGCAGGACGAGCACTCGTTCGTCGCGCTCTTCGGCCTCGTGCTGCTGGCGATCGCCATTGCGCATCTGCTCAAGCTTTCGACGATCCTGAGCCTGCTTGCCGCGGGCATCATCGTGAAGAATCTGGAGCCGCGCCCGCAGTTGTGGCCGCAGCACTTCGGCACGGCCGGATGGCTGCTTACGGTAATTCTGTTCGTGCTCACGCTCACCAACTTCGAGTGGCACGACGTTCTCGTGGGCGGCGCGGCAGCAGCGGGGCTGATCGTCGCACGTCTCGTGGGCAAGCTCGTCGGCGTGCTGATATTTGCCAAACCGAGTGGGCTGCACTGGAAGCAGGGTGTGGCCCTCGGAATCGCCTTGACGCCAATGTCGGCGCTCGCGCTGCTGCTCGTCGAAGACACCTACGAGCTTTATCCGACGTTCGATCCGCGCCTGCGCGCGATCATTCTTTGCTCGATCGTCGTGCTGCAGCTCTTCGGACCCTGGCTGGTCTATCGCGCGCTTGCGCTCGTCGGCGAACGCGGCGAAAAATGAATCTCGCGGCGCGCGCGGCCAGTGGCTTGCGCGCGACGCCCTGACAGGAAACGCCATGTCACTTGAAACGTTTGTCGATTCGAAGCCGTTCACGTTCGGCATCGAACTCGAAATGCAGATCGTCAACACGCACGATTACGATCTGACCAAGGCGGGCAGCGACCTCATGCGCCTCGTCAAAGATCAGGAGATTCCGGGCAATATCACGCCCGAAATCACCGAAAGCATGATCGAACTCTCCACCGGCATTTGCACGAATCACGAGCAGGCCGTGGCCGACCTGCGCAAGATTCGTGACGTGCTCGTCGCCGCGGCCGATCGTCTCAACGTCGGTCTGTGCGGCGGCGGTACGCATGCGTTCCAGGAATGGAGCGACCGTCGCATCGTCGATACGCCGCGCTTTCAGTATCTTTCCGAGCTGTACGGCTACCTTGCGAAGCAATTCACCGTGTTCGGCCAGCACGTGCATATCGGCTGCCCGGATGCGGACAGCGCGCTGTTCCTGCTGCACTCTCTTTCGCGCTTCATCCCGCATTTCATCGCGCTCTCGGCGTCGTCGCCCTATGTGCAGGGCGTGGACACCGGATTTCATTCGGCACGACTGAATTCCGTGTTCGCATTTCCGCTGTCGGGCCGCGCGCCGTTCGTGCTGGGCTGGGAGGAGTTCAAGGAGTACTTCTCGAAGATGGTGCACACGGGCGTTGTCAACAGCATGAAAGACTTCTACTGGGACATCCGCCCGAAACCGGGCTTCGGCACGATCGAGGTGCGCGTGATGGACACGCCGCTTTCGGTGGAGCGCGCCGCCGCGATCGCCTGCTACATCCAGACGCTCGCACGCCATCTGCTTACCGATCGACCGATTGCGCCGCTCGAGGACGACTACCTCGTGTACACGTTCAACCGTTTCCAGGCGTGCCGCTTCGGCCTGGCCGGCACCTGCGTGAATCCGCAAACAGGCGAGCGCCGCACGATTTCCGAAGACATTCTCGAAACGCTGGACCGGATCGCGCCGCACGGCGAGGTGCTCGGCTCGACGCGCGCGCTCACCGAAATCGGCACGATCGCCCGCGCGCAGAACAACGACGCCACGTGGCTGCGCAGCGTGGTAGCCGAGGAAAAATCGCTGCACGAAGCCGTGCGGCAGCAGTGCCTGCGCTGGCGTGCCTGACGGGAATCGCAAGGGCGAGCCGGCGGACACACAGGACCACTGACCGATTTTCGCGGTGTGCCAGATCCGGCCCGCGCCGGCAAAACAGGATGCAAGGGCAGCTTTCGGGCTGCCCTTCGTGCTTTCAGGGACCGGAAAACGGGTAAGAAGCGGGTAAAAAACGGGCCAAAAACGGGTCGCGTTGGTTCCGTGCGCCACTTTTTTGAGGCGGACGAAAATTTTTTTGCTGGCTTCGAGGTACCTGGGGGTTCTTATTTTTTTGACCTGGATCTCGACATGGTCCATATTCATGAACAAATGGCCCCCCACCGTTGTGAGTAACCTTCGATTTCCCTGCAAACTCAATGGACTACGTAATGATTGGTTAGCCACAATCGGGCAGATTCCAGTTGCGTTTGAGACAGAAATCCGCGATAACCTGCATGAGTCACGGGGCGACGATTGCGAGCGGTCAAGAATTTGTACACATGGCAATAGCGTGCTTATCAACGGGTTATCCACAATTCACGTTGGATAAGTTAGCTGTGCGATTTGCCGCTCTCGCATAGAATGTCGGTTTGTTGCACCGGCGTCGGGACTTGAAGGATGTTTCCGGGGCCTGCGGCAAGCAGCATGACAGTGCAACGCATACGATGGCGTACGCGGAGCAGGAATTTTTTGAGATGGTGCGGCGCTCGGGGAACCGGGCGCCAGCGTTCCCACAGGCCGTCGGTCAGAGCGGCGGCTGACGATGCAGCGCAAGCTGCCAATAACCAGCGAAAGACTATGAGCGAAGGCGTATACGGAGAGCAGGCAGCCGGGCGGGTGACCCATAGCCTGCTGCGACTTAGCACGGCAATGCGGAGCCAGGCGTGGGACTGGGCCGAAGGGGCAGGACTCACGCCTACCCAGGGCGAAATTCTCGTGCTGCTGATGCAGCGTAAGGGGCCGATGCGCCTCGGCGAGATCGCGCGTGAAACGGCCCTCACGGCCGCGACCACCAGCGATGCGGTGAGCACGCTCGAAACCAAGGGGCTGGTCGAAAAGCGCCGTGCGCTCGACGACGGCCGCGCACTCGCGGTGCGTCTCACCTCGCGCGGCCGCACGGCGGCGAAAAAGGCCTCGCAGTGGCCCGACTTCCTGTCGAAGGCGGTCGGCACGCTGAAGGCGGACGAGCAGTCCACGCTTTATCGCACGCTGCTCAAGACGGTTTATCTGCTCGAATCGCAGGAAACCAGCCCGCAACACCGCATGTGCCTGACCTGCTCGCATTTCGAGCCGAGCAAGAACCCGAAGAAGACGCCGCATCACTGCCAGCTTCTGAACATCAACATGGCTGACACGGATCTGCGTCTCGATTGCTCGGTCTACGAACAGGCCGACGTGACGACCCAGAAGAAAAACTGGAAGATCTTCGCGGTTTAAGGCTGAAGCTGCGCCGCCGCCCCACTGCGGGCGGCGCGCGTCATGCATGTAATGCACGGTAATGCAAAGTATCGCTTTGTCGATGGCGTGCCGACGTTGTGTGCATCAGACGCATGCGTGGCAATTTGTGTAGTTCTCGCAAGTATTTGCCACAAGTTTCTTGTCACGACCGTTGGCGCGAACGTTCGCACGCGCCGTGAAAAAGCGGTGACGTGCATGCCGCCCACAGCCGACCCGGGAATGTGCCGATGAATCGCGAAGTATTGGCTGTGCGCCATGTCTATTTCGAGGACCTCGGCAGCTTCGAGCGCGTGCTCGGCGACCGTGGACGCCCCGTGCGTTACGTCGACGTCGGCTTCGCGCGTGTTGGCGCGCTCAATCCCTTGTCGGCGTCGCTCATGGTCGTGCTCGGCGGCCCGATCAACGCGTGCGACGATGCGCGCTACCCCACACTCGTTCCCCTTACCGCGATGATCGAAAAGCGCGTCGCGGCGGGTCTGCCTACGGTCGGCATCTGCCTCGGCGCGCAACTCATTGCGCGGGTGCTCGGTGCTCGCGTGTATGCGGGACCCCTGCCCGAGATCGGTTGGACGCCGCTCACGCTCACCGACGCGGGCCGCGCCTCGCCGCTGCAGCACCTCGACGGCGCGGCGACCTCCATGCTGCACTGGCATGGCGATACCTTCGATCTGCCGCAGGGCGCGACGCGTCTCGCTTCCACGCCGCTATCCGAGAACCAGGCATTTTCATGGGGCGACCACGTGCTCGGCCTGCAGTGCCATCCCGAAGTGCGCGCCGACCGCTTCGAGCCCTGGCTGATCGGTCATGCCGCTGAAATCGCCAGCGCGGGCGTGGACGTGAACGCGCTGCGCGACGACACGGCGCGCCACGGGCCGCGGCTCGAAGCGCAGGCGAGCCGCATGTTCGGCGAATGGCTCGATGCCGTCGATGCACAGATGGCCGCGCGCCAACCCTGAAGCGCGCCTGAACCCAGCCTGAACCCAACTTGATCCACCTCGCGCGGGCGCACGCCGCGTACGCGTTGTGTTCCTTGTCGAACGCGTGAAAAAAGTGCGTGCTATTCTCGGACGCTTCTGCCAACCGTCCGTGGACCTCCCATGAGCAAGCTCTTCACTCCGCTCGAACTGCGTGGCGTGACGCTCCCCAATCGCATCGTCGTTTCGCCGATGTGCCAGTACTCCGCCGAGCGCGGCGAAGCCAACGACTGGCACATGATCCATCTCGGCCACCTGGCGCTTTCGGGCGCCGCGATGCTCTGCATCGAAGCGACGTCCGTCGAGCCCGACGGCCGTATCACGCCTGGCGATCTCGGCCTGTGGGACGACGTGACCGAAGCCGCACTCGAGCCCGTGATTGCCGCCATCCGCCGCCATTCGCCTATCCGCGTTGCCATGCAGATCTCGCACGCGGGGCGCAAGGCGTCGAGTCATGTACCTTGGGAAGGTGGCCAGCTGATTTCGGTCGCCGACGGTGGCTGGCTGCCGCACGCGCCTTCGGCGCTCGCGCACAAGGAGGGCGAGGCGCCGCCGCTCGCACTCGACGTCGCGGGTCTGAATCGCGTGCGCGATGCGTTCGTGGCCACGGCGCGCCGCGCTGCGCGTCTTGGCATCGATGCCCTCGAAATCCACGCGGCCCACGGCTATTTGCTGCACCAATTTCTCTCGCCGATCGCGAACCGGCGCAGCGACGAGTACGGCGGCTCGCGCGAAAACCGCATGCGCTTTCCGCTCGAAGTCTTCGACGCCGTGCGCGCCGAATTTCCCGCCGATCGCCCGATTGGCGTGCGCGTTTCGGCATCGGATTGGGTCGATGGCGGCTGGACGCCTGAGGACACCGTCGTCTTCGCGCAGGCGCTCAAGGCGCGCGGCGCGGACTGGATCGACGTGTCGTCGGGCGGCGTGTCGCCTCTGCAAAAGATTCCGCTCGAGCCCGGCTATCAAGTGCCGTTCGCGCGCAAGGTGAAGGCCGAAACCGGCATGACGACAATTGCGGTGGGCCTCATCACCGACGCCTTGCAGGCCAACCAGATCGTCGAAGACGGCGAAGCCGACATGATCGCGATGGCGCGCGCGATGCTCTACGATCCGCGCTGGCCGTGGCACGCCGCGGCGCAACTCGGCGCTAGCGTGAGCGCGCCGCCGCAATACTGGCGCTCGCAACCGCGCGAGTTGAAGAAGCTGTTCGGCGAGACGACGCTCGGCCAGCGCTGAAACACGCTGGGCGTCGTGGTTTCTCACGGCGCATATGGGTTGAACGAAAGAGGCGCGAGCGTGTACGATGCCGTCTGTGGCGCGCCGGGCGTCGCATGAGCGCGGCGCCCAATCGGCGCCGCGTTTGCGTACGGACCGCGACGAGGCAGCACGCGAGGTTTGATGCAAGGCCAGGCAGACCGTTGGGCACGGCTTCGTGAGAGAGCCGCAGGCGGCGCGCGAGAGGATGCGAAGGCAACTCGCTCACGCCGCCTGTCATGACCGGGACAGTCTCCCCCAGTACTTCACAAGGATTCATTCAATGAGTGAACGCAGGATCGTCGTGCGCCAGTCGGGCGTGCACGGCAAGGGCGTGTTTGCGGCGGTCTCCATTGCGACCGGCGAACGACTGATCGAATACAAGGGCGAGCGCATCTCCTGGAAGGAAGCGCTGCGGCGTCATCCACATAATCCTGACGAACCGAATCACACGTTCTATTTCGCGCTCGACGACGGCGACGTGATCGACGGCAAGGTGAAGGGCAACAGCGCGCGCTGGATCAATCATTCGTGCGCGCCGAACTGCGAAGCCGAGGAAATCGAAGGACACGTCTATATTCACGCGCTGCGCGATATCGCCGAAGGCGAGGAACTCTTCTACGATTACGGCCTTGTGATCGACGCGAAGCAGACGAAGAAGCTCAAACGCGAATACGAATGCCGTTGCGGCGCCCGCAAGTGCCGCGGCACGATGCTCGCGCCGCCCGACGACGACAAGTCTGCGAAGGGCGCGAAAGCGGTGAAGGGCAAGAGCAAAAAGAAGAAGTAAGCGCCGCAACGCGCGTCGCACCGCATCAAGCACAAGGGCCGCATGAGCGGCCCTTGTCGTTTTCGTGGCACTTGCAGCATCAGAGATCGATGCTCGCCTGGTGGGTCGGTTTCTTCTCGCGAGACGTCTCGTCCGACTCGAGCGCGCGCAGATGCGCGGTCTCCAGGGAGGTGGCCTCCTTGCTGTCTTTCCGCTCGCTGGCGTCCTTGCCGCCAGGCGCGCTGCGATGCGCGAGCGGCAGCCGCACGATGAAACGCGCGCCGCCTTCCGGCGCATCTTCGTAATGCACGCTGCCCCGATGCAGCGTCATGATGTCGTGGACGATCGCGAGACCAAGGCCCGCGCCGCTATCCACACCGCTCTCGCTCTGACCGTCGCCGCGGAAAAAGCGCTTGAAGAGATCCGCTTGCTGCGAAGCGGGCACGCCGCTGCCGTTGTCTTCCACGATGATCTCGGCCGTCGGCAGGCCTTCCGCGGAGGACTGCGAAACGGTTACGGTGATGCGCGCGCCTTCGAGACGCGCGGGCGGCAGATATTTGAGTGCGTTGTCGAGCAGATTCGCGATGACCTCGTGCAGCAGCACGGGGTTGCCGCGCACCATCAACGGCGTGTCGTTTTCGGGATCGTCGAGGCGCTGGAAACCGAGGTCGACGTGGCTCGCCAGCGCGCGCGGTACCCACTCGGCGCCTGTCTCGAAGGCGAGCGCGGCCATGTCGATATCGACGAAGCGCGCGGCCTGTTCACCCGGCTCCGCGCGCGCGAGCGAGAGCAGCTGATTGGACAGACGCACCGCGCGATCGGCGGCCGCACGTAGCTCGCGCACCGCGTCGTTGACCTTTTGCGGCTCGCGCGCGTTCACGGCCTGCTCGGCGTGTAGCTTCACCGCGGTGAGCGGCGTACGCAGCTGGTGGGCGGCGTCGGCGATGAACTTGCGCTGCGCGTCGAGCGCGGTCTTCAGGCGGCCGAGCAGTGCGTTCAGCGCGCCCGTGAGCGGACGGATCTCGACCGGCACGTAGGTCTCGTCCACGGGTTCGAGGGACGTGTGCGTCTGGCGGTTGAGCGAGTCGGCGAGCGCGGTGAGCGGGTTGAGCTGCTGGTTGACCACGCGCCACACGATGACCCAGCCGGCGAGCAGCAGGAGCAGCAACGGCATCATGATCGCGACGAGAAATTCGGCCGCGATGCGAAAGCGATGATGCACCGGCTGACCGACTTCCACGACGATCGGATTGCCATGTGCCTGCGGCACGCGCACCTGGGCGACACGCACCGTGACGCCCTTATAAATCGTTTCGAACACGTACGCGTAGTGCATGCGGCGCACGTTGGTGCCCTGCAGCGGCAGGTCGTGGTCGCCCGCGATTTCGGTTTCGCCGTTGCTGATGCGATAGATGAGGTGCTCGACGGGGTCGGAAAACATCGCCTGCGCGAGCGGCGGGACGGTACTGGCGGCATCGTCGCCGGCGATCTGGATCTGGCGGGAAATGGCCGTGGCGAGGTCGGCGAGCGAGCGGTCGACCACGTGCTGCGTGTACTGCCAGGCGAGCCAATAGGCGATCAGGCCGCTCATCAGCGCGAGCAGCGAAAGCGGGGCGGCGAGGCGCCGTAGCAGCGTGCGCCGCAGACTCGTTGCGGCAGGTGAGGACATGATGGCTTCGGGGCGAATGACGAATCGTGGGTGCGGCGGCGGGCGCTGCACGGGACCGATCCATTGTACGCGGGCCGCGGGCGTGGCGGCTGAAGTGCCGGTGAGGCACCGGAAGCCGGCATCACGGAGCAGGCGCCATCAAGCGCAAACGGCGGCGGAGTGACCCGCCGCCGCTGGCTGGCTCAGGAAACGAGGCGAATCAGGCCGCCTGGCGGATTTCCTGCAGCAGATAGCCGAAGCCGCGCACCGTGACGATCTCGACACGGCAGTTCTCGAGCTTCTTGCGCACGCGGTGCACATAGACTTCGATCGCGGTGTCGCCGAGGTCGCCGCCGAAGTGCGTGAGGTGGTCCTGCAGTTGCGCCTTGCTCACTACGCGGCCGTGACGCAGCAGCAGCATTTCGAGCACGGCGAACTCGCGCGGCGAGAGTTCGAGCGGCTTGTCGTCGTTGAAGATGCGGCGATCGACGCCCGACAGACGCACGCCGCCGAGCGACACTTCGGGGCGCGGCACGTCGCCGTGCGGTCCGCTGCGGCGCATCACGGCGCGAATGCGCGCTTCGAGTTCGGCCGGTTCGAACGGCTTGAGCATGTAGTCGTCGGCGCCGGAATTCAGACCCTGGACGCGGTCGTTCAATTCGTCGCGCGCGGTGAGCACGATGACGGGCGTGTGCCGGTTGCTTTGGCGAAAGCGCGAAAGCAGCGTCATGCCGTCGATGCCCGGCAGCCCGAGATCGAGGATCACGAGCTCATGGCGATTTTGCGTGAGGGCCTGTTCGGCGAAGATGCCGTCGTGGACCATGTCGACGGTGAAGCCGGCTTGTTCGAGGCTGGACTGGATACCGCGTGCGATAGGGCGGTCGTCTTCGATCAGAAGGAGTCGCATGGAATTCGCTCAAGTACAATGGGTTTTAGCGTTCAGGCACGCAGTTCGCGAAGCGTCGCTTGCTAGCCTCAAGGCACAGCCCGACGGTTGCGCGATCACGATCCACATGTCCGATATTTCGATCACCGAACTCGAAGCCGCGATCAACTTCTGGCGCAACCGCTCGCCTTCGATTGGCGATGAACTCGCGTTGTGCCAGGAGGCGAGTGCGCTCTCCAAGCCTTATGCGCTGCTGATTGTACAGCGTCAGAACGCCATCTCACCGGAACGTTTAGACCCGATTGCCCGCGCTGCCTGGGAGTCTTACGTATCCATCAAGAATAGCCTTCAAAGCTGAAGGTTTGAAGGCCCGGCACCCTGCATTATGCTTTCACGGTGCGCTGTGCGCTCGTTGTATGTCTTCGCCGTGCGCACAGCGTACCCATGCCTGGTAGCGCCGCTTATGCGCTGAGCGGTCCCGGCGCGATCGAATCGATGAAGCGCGCGAGTTCGATGTCGCGCGAGGTGAGGCCGTCGGCTTCGTGAGTGGAAAGCGTGATCTCCACGCGGTTGTACACGTTGAACCACTCGGGGTGATGGTTCATTTCCTGGGCCTTGATGGCGACGCGCGTCATGAAGCCGAAGGCTTCGTTGAAGTCGGCAAAGCGGAAATGGCGCTGGATCGCATCGCGGCCGGCGACGGCTTGCCAGCCGCGCAGGTCGGCGAGTTGCGATGCGCGCTCTTCGGATGTGAGTCGGTTGATCATCGTTGCACCTGTATTGAGCTTGAGGCCTGGCGTGCGCCGTTAGCCGATCAGCCATTTTTTCACGTATGGGGCACGCGTGCGAGCGCTCGAATCATGGAACGCGCGCTTGCTGCGGCGCAAAGCGCAGTTGCGTCCACTGTTGCGTCGATTAGCCCGCGTGTCGTTCAGACGTCTGCGTCGTCGAGCCAGCCCTCGCGCGTGCCGCGCGTGATGATCGTGTCGCTGTGCAGCATGTCGCCTGCCGCGTGAGGCGGCGCCGCGATGAGCGCCGCCGGATCGGCCAGGCGCGAAGCGATGCCCACGCCCAGCGCTTCGAAAAGCTGTGCGAACGAGTCGATCACGAAGTAGGTCTTCTGGAACGTGTCGATGCAATAGCGCGTGCGCAACACGCGGCCGAGGTCGAACGCGAGCCGGTTCGGCGCCGCGCTCTCCACGCTGTATAGCGTCTCGCCCTTGCTCGAGACGATGCCGGCGCCGTAGATCTTCACGCGATTGGGTGCGCTCGCGTCGCGTATCAAGCCGAACTCCACCGTGTACCAGTAGAGCCGCGCGAGCAACGGCAACGCGCGTTCCTCGACGGCGAGCGCGGCACCGCCATAGGCGTGAATCGCATCGGCGAAAGTGGGGTCGGTGAGCAGCGGCACATGGCCGAACAGATCGTGGAAACAGTCGGGTTCCTGCAGATAGTCGAGCTGATCGGGACGGCGCATCCACCAGGTGACCGGAAAGCGCCGGTTCGCAAGGTGCTCGAAGAAAATGCGCTCGGGCACGAGGCCCGGCACGGCCACGATGCGCCATCCGGTTGCCGCCATCAAACGCTCGCTCACTTGCGCGAAGGATGGAACATGGGAAACATTCAGGCCGATGCGCAGCGCACCCTCCATGAACGCATCGCAGGCGCGGCCTTCGAGCAGGGCGCGCTGGCGCCGGTACAGCAGGTCCCAGACGGCGTGATCGGCCGAGCCGTAGCGTTCGAGCGGCTGGTCGATCGTGAAATCGGGACGGGTAGTGAGACCCGCGTCGAACTGCTCCTGCAGTTTCGCGGTGGCGGCGACCATGTTCGTAACGCTCCACTAAAAAGGCTTGCTGTCATGCAAGTCTAGAGCGGTTGGCGCGCGGCATGTGCGCGTACTCAATGAGACGTGGCTATGTTATGCAATAATCGAGCGCAACATCGTCAATTAATGCGGATTTCATTCATGCTTGAACTCGACCATTTCGATCTGGCGCTGCTCGACGTGCTGCAGCGCTTTGGCCGCGCCACGCATCAGCAGCTTGGCGAGCAGGTGCCGCTTTCGCCCTCGCAGATCGGCAGGCGGTTGCAGCGCCTCGAGGCGTCAGGCGTGATCGACGGCTATCGCGTGGTGCTGCGGCCCGAAAAACTCGGGCTGGGCGTGACCGCGTTCACGAGCCTCAAGCTCAAGCATCATGGGGATTCGATCATCGAGCAGTTCCAGCAGCAGATCGACGTGCTGCCCGAAGTGCTCGAATGCCATGCTGTGGTGGGAGACGCCGATTATTTGCTGCGCATCGTCGCGCCCGATCTGAACGCGCTCTCGACGTTCGTCATGAAGAAGCTCATGCGCGTGCCCGGCGTGGACAGCGTGCGCTCGAACATCGTGCTCACCACCTTCAAGCGCAACGGGCCGCTGCCGCTCGGGCATCTGGAGCCGGGCGCGCCGGCGGCGTGAGCGCAATGGCGTAGCGGGCCGCAAGGGCCCGCTTGGCCGACCACAGATGTCAGGCCGCGTTGGCCGTATTGAGCAGATCCACGTATGCCACCGCGACGAGATCGCTTTCGTCCACGCCCAGCTTCGCGAACACCGCGTGCGCTTCGGCTTCACCGCCTTGCTCGTCGTCCTCGGGGCCGAGCACCACTTCCAGCTCGACAAAGTCGCCCAGGCCATCCACGCGGTCCAGGTGGATGCGCGTGCGGCCCGCCAGATACACGTGGCGCTCCTTCGAGACGATGCCGCGCGTGGTGAGCGCCGTGGCGAGCAGCGAGTGCATGGCCTCGGCGTTGGTGACGGGGCTGCGCGTGTAGTACGAGGCCTTCGGGCCGTCGCGGTCGTCGCGCTGATAGAAGATCAGCTCGGGCGGCGTGCCGTCGTCGAACTGGCGCAGCTTCAGGCGGCCGCGCGGTACATCGTAGAAGAAGTCCTGCTGGCGAAAGATCAGCGGAGCGTCGGTGGCGAGCTGGGAAGCGCGATCGCGCAGGGCGTCGAATTGACGGGCGCGGGCTTTGATTTCAATGTTGCGGGCCATGCAAGGCTCCTGTCGAACTAAGGGAACAAGGGGAACGATGGGAGAGGCTGGAAACGCGCCGCGCAGAGTGAGCACACCGTTGGGCGTGCAGAAAACGCGGAGCGAATTCCCAATCTATCAAAACTTGTGTGACAGCGCTGTTACGCGACCCGGCCAGCGCTAACGTCAGACATGAATGACGCATGCGCGTCTTCATGAGCGCGGCTCATATCGCCCATTGCGTTTCGATCGACTTGAGCGCCGCCGCGATGGTGGGCTCCTCGCGCCGCGCGGCGAGCGTGATGAAGGTGAGTTCCGTGGGCACCGTCACGCCTTCGACGATGGTGAGCCCATGCGCGTGCGCTTCGGCGAGAGCCGTGGAATCGCGTGCGAGCGTGAGGCCCACGCCCGACTTCACGAGATCGAGCATCGACGGCTCCTGGTCCACCTCGGCCACCTTGATGGGCCTGGCATGCGCGGCCTCGAACAGCGTGGTGAGCAGGCGATTGTGCGCGGAGGCGGGCGGTGTCCAGATCCACGGCAGCGCGGCGAGTGCGCGCCAGTCGCGCGCGTCCTTTACGCGGTCCTTCCAGCCCGCGGGCGCGAGCACACGATACTGGAAGCGCGTGAGCGTGATGGCGTGGAAGGTATCGGGGTCGGGCTCGGGCTGGCCGATGTAGTAGCCCACGTCGAGCTCGCGCGAGCGCACCTGGTCGAGCACCCAGCCCGACATGCCGTGGCGCAGCGCCGTTTCGATCTGCGGCCAGGTTTCGACGAGCTGGCGCAGAAAGCCGCCGAGGCGCAGGAACGCCGGATCGAGAATGGTGCCGATGCGCAAGCGCCCACGCACCTCGTGCCGCAGTGCAGCAGCGGCGCGCAGCACGTCGCCGGCCGCGGCGAGCGCGCGTTCGGCGTGCGGCAGCAGCGCCTGGCCGTCGCGCGTGAGCGCGAGGCCGTGCGAGGTGCGCGTGAAAAGGGAGACGCCAAGCGCCTCCTGCAAATGCTTGATCTGCAGGCTCACGGCCGGCTGCGTGAGATGCAGATGCGTGGCCGCGCGCGTGAGGTTGCCCTCGCGCGCGACCGTGACAAACGCTCGGAGCAAGGTCAGGTCCATCTCCTGATATTAAACCGCCTTATATCGCTGTTGAGCATTAATCATTGGATCGCGCCCAGGCCTCGCGATTACGCTAATTAGATCGAGGCTTCACGACAAAAGAGGCACACCCATGGGCGAGACACATCAGACGGAAGCCGGCGTACGCATGCTGACCCACTTCGTCAACGGCAAGCCGCTGGCTGGAACGAGCGAGCGTTATGGAGACGTCTTCGATCCGGCGTTCGGCAAAGTGAGCGCGCGTGTGCCGCTCGCAACCGTGGCGGAGGTCGACGCCGCTGTTGCCGCTGCGCAGGCGGCGTTTCCCGCTTGGGCCGAGATGGCGCCCATCAAGCGCGCGCGCATTCTCTTCAAGTTCAAGGATCTACTCGACCAGCATCACGACGAACTCGCCGAACTCATTACGCGCGAACACGGCAAGGTGTTCTCCGACGCGAAGGGCGAGGTGATGCGCGGCATCGAGGTCGTCGAGTTCGCGTGCGGGATTCCCAATCTGCTGAAGACCGATTTCACCGACCAGATCGGCGGCGGCATCGACAACTGGAATCTGCGCCAGCCGCTGGGCGTCGTCGCGGGCATCACGCCATTCAACTTCCCGATGATGGTGCCGTGCTGGATGTTCCCGATCGCGCTCGCGTGCGGCAACACGTTCGTGCTGAAGCCTTCAGAGCGTGATCCTTCCGCTTCGGTGCGGCTTGCCGAACTGCTCAGGGAAGCGGGGCTGCCTGACGGCGTGTTCAACGTCGTGCACGGCGACAAGGTGGCCGTGGACGCGCTGCTTGCGCACCCCGACGTTACCGCGCTGTCGTTCGTCGGCTCGACGCCGATCGCCGAATACATCTACACGGAAGGCACTAGGCACGGCAAGCGCGTGCAGGCGCTGGGCGGCGCGAAGAATCACCTCGTCGTGATGCCCGACGCCGATCTCGACCAGGCCGTGGATGCACTAATCGGCGCGGCCTACGGTTCGGCCGGCGAGCGCTGCATGGCGATTTCGGTGGCGGTGGCCGTGGGGCATATCGCCGACGAACTCGTCGAGCGTCTCACGCCGCGCGTGAAGGCGTTGCAGATCGGCAGCGGCATGGACGGCGCTTCGGAAATGGGGCCGCTAGTCACGGGCGTGCATCGCGCGAAAGTGCAGGGCTATATCGAGGCGGGCGTGGCTGCGGGCGCCAGGCTCGTCGTGGACGGGCGCGGCCACAAGGTGGACGGTCATGAGGACGGCTTCTTCCTCGGCGGCACGCTATTCGACGACGTGAAGACCGACATGACGATCTACAAGGAAGAGATCTTCGGTCCGGTGCTTTCGGTCGTGCGTGTGCCCGATTTTGCGAGCGCCGTCGAGTTGATCAACGCGCACGAATTCGCCAACGGCGTGTCGTGCTACACCTCGGACGGCGGCGTCGCGCGCGCCTTCTCGCGCCAGATCAAGGTGGGGATGGTGGGCATCAACGTGCCGATTCCGGTGCCGATGGCGTGGCACTCGTTCGGCGGCTGGAAGCGCTCGCTGTTCGGCGATCACCATGCATACGGCGATGAAGGCGTGCGCTTTTACACGCGTTACAAGAGCATCATGCAGCGCTGGCCCGACAGCATCGCCAAGGGCGCGGAGTTCACCATGCCGGTGGCAAAGTAGGCGAGCCGGAGCCGGACAGTTTTTCAAGCATGACGAAGTATTTGAGGCTGCCCGGCGCAGCAATCGCAGTTCCAGAAAGACGACATAACGAGAACGGTAGTAGCTGGAGACACATCATGCCTGCACCGAGTGGAGTTCAGGGAGCACGCGGCGCGTCCACGCGCCGCCTCGAAGGCGAATTCGACTATGTGATCGTTGGCGCGGGCACCGCGGGCTGCGTGCTCGCCAATCGCCTGACCGAAGACGCGGACGTCTCCGTGCTGCTCATCGAGGCGGGTGGCACGGACGACTATCACTGGATCCACATTCCCGTGGGCTACCTGTATTGCATCGGCAATCCGCGCACGGACTGGCTCTACAAGACCGCCGCCGAAAAAGGCCTCAACGGCCGCTCGCTCTCCTACCCGCGTGGGCGCGTGCTGGGCGGCTCGTCGTCGATCAACGGCATGATCTACATGCGCGGCCAGCGGGAAGACTACGACAACTGGGCGCGCGAGACCGGCGATTCCGCATGGTCGTGGGACAGCGTGCTGCCCGTGTTCCGCCGCAGCGAAGACCATCACGGCGGCGCGAACGAGTTTCACGGCGCGGGTGGCCAATGGCGCGTGGAGAAGCAGCGCCTGCGGTGGCAAATTCTCGAATCGTTCGCGCACGCCGCGCAAGAGCAGGGCATTGCCGCCACCGACGACTTCAATCGCGGCGACAACAGCGGCGTGGGCTATTTCGAGGTGAACCAGAAGCGCGGCGTGCGCTGGAGTGCGTCGAAGGCGTTCTTGCGCGCGGCGATGAAGCGGCCCAACCTCGCCGTCGTCACCGGGGCGCTCACACAGCGCGTGATATTCGAAGGCAAGCGTTGCGTGGGCGTGGAGTATCGCGGCGACGTCGATTACGTCGCGCGGGCACGTTGTGAAGTCATCCTGAGCGCCGGGGCCGTGAATTCGCCGCAATTGCTCGAGCTTTCCGGCATCGGCGATGCAGAGCGGCTCGCGCAACTCGGCATTGGCGTCGTGCAGGATCTGCGCGGCGTGGGCGAGAACCTCCAGGACCATCTGCAATTGCGCATGGCGTTTCGCGTGAACGGCGTGCGTACGCTCAATACGGCCTCCGCGCACTGGTGGGGCAAGCTGATGATCGGCATGCAGTACGCGTTCTTCCAGAGCGGGCCCATGTCGATGGCGCCCTCGCAACTCGGCGCGTTCGCGAAATCGGACCCGAGCGATCCCGCGCTCACGCGGCCCGATCTCCAGTATCACGTGCAGCCGCTTTCGCTCGACCGCTTCGGCGAGCCGCTGCATCGCTTCAACGCGTTCACCGCGTCGGTGTGCAACCTGCGGCCCACGTCGCGCGGCAGTATCCACGCCGTTTCGGCTGACCCGTCGCAGGCGCCCGCGATCGCACCCAATTATCTTTCGACCGATCACGACCTGCGCGTCGCGGCCAACTCGATAAGGCTCACGCGGCGCATCGCGGCTTCTGGCGCGCTTGCGCGTTACCAGCCGCACGAGATCCTGCCGGGGCTCGCGTTTCAGACTGAGGAGCAGTTGCGCGAGGCGGCGGGCAACGTTGGCACGACGATCTTTCATCCGGTCGGCACGTGCCGCATGGGCCGCGCGGACGACCCCGACGCCGTGGTCGACGCGCGCCTGCGGGTGCGCGGCGTGGAGGGCCTGCGTGTGGTGGACGCCTCGGTCATGCCGACCATTACCTCGGGAAACACGAATTCGCCGACGCTGATGATCGCGGAGCGCGCCGCCGCGATGCTGCGCGCCGACCGTCGCGAGGGGGTGCGTGCGCAAACGGAGGCCGCCGCCGGTGCAACGCTGACGACCGCCTGAGGGCATGGAGCGACGCGCAAGGCAGCGTCGATTCGACAACAATATGGGACGCGCGCGGAAGCGCTTCCGCGCGCGTGTTTTTTTACACCTGTCAGATGCGGGTTTGCGGTGATCGTGTCTCTAACGTGCTGATATCTTTTGTCGAACTGTCGTCAACTATCGGTTGTAATGTTTGCTGTCCTTGTGGCGCTCCCTTAAGTGCAAATCCCAATGATTGCGCTGCATCATTGGCGAGACAATGACGCGATAGTCGGCAGGCGCGCGTTGCGCGCATCGGGAGGCGCGCCGTCACGTCCGCGCCGGACCTCACCGTGCACCACGAGTCACGGACGGTCTGCAGTGTTACGCCTTACCACGCTCGGAAGGGGACATGATTCTCGGCGACACGATTCTGGAGACGCGCGACCTCACGAAACAGTTCAAGGGCTTCACGGCCGTGAACGGCGTGAACCTGCGCGTGTGCCGCGGCTCGATCCACGCACTGATCGGACCGAACGGCGCAGGCAAGACCACCTGCTTCAACCTCCTCACCAAATTCCTCGTGCCCAGCGCGGGGCGTATCGTTTTCAACGGCATCGACATCACGCATGAGCGGCCCGCGCAGATCGCGCGGCGCGGCATCATCCGCTCGTTCCAGATTTCGGCCGTGTTTCCGCACCTCACGGCGCTCCAGAACGTGCGCGTGGGGCTGCAGCGCTCGCTCGGCACCGCCTACCACTTCTGGAAGAGCGAACGCACGCTCGCGGAGCTCAACGACCGCGCGATGGATCTGCTCACGCAAGTGGGTCTCACCGATTTCGCCGATGTGCCCACGGTCGAGCTCGCCTATGGCCGCAAGCGCGCGCTGGAAATTGCCACGACGCTCGCGATGGAGCCCGAGCTGATGCTGCTCGACGAACCAACCCAGGGCATGGGCCACGAAGACGTGGACCGCGTGACGGCGCTCATCAAGAAGGTATCGAGCGGGCGCACGATTCTCATGGTCGAGCACAACATGAACGTGATTGCCGGCATCTCCGACACCATCACCGTGCTTCAGCGCGGCGAGGTGCTCGCCGAAGGCAGCTACGCCGAAGTCTCGAAGAATCCGCTCGTCGCCGAGGCCTATATGGGCAGTGCGGACGCGGCGCTGACGGGGGCGCACGCATGAATACGGTCACCGAACGCGAAACGGCTGCCGCCGCCGGCGCAGCCGGGAGCGCGAAGGCACTGGAGATTGCGGGGCTGCAGGCGTGGTATGGCGAGTCGCACATTCTGCACGGTGTGGATCTCTCCGTCGGGCGCGGCGAGGTCGTGACGCTGCTCGGGCGCAACGGTGCGGGGCGCACGACGACGCTGCGCGCCATCATGGGGCTCACCGGGCGGCGCACGGGCTCGATCCGTATTGGCGGGCGCGAGACCATCCAGATGCCCACCTATCGCATCGCGCACTGCGGCGTGGGGTATTGCCCCGAGGAGCGCGGCATTTTCGCGAGCCTCTCGTGCGAAGAAAATCTGCTCCTGCCGCCGTATATCGGCGCCAAGGGTGAGAAGCGGGCGGAGTTGGCCGAAGGCATGTCGCTCGACGAGATCTACGCGATGTTTCCCAATCTCGCCGAACGGCGCAACAGCCAGGGCACGCGACTTTCCGGCGGCGAGCAGCAGATGCTGGCCGTCGCGCGCATCTTGCGCACGGGCGCGAACCTGCTGCTGCTCGACGAGATATCCGAAGGTCTCGCGCCAGTGGTCGTTCAAACGCTCGCGCGCATGATCCTCACCCTGAAGTCGCGCGGCTACACGATCGTGATGGTCGAGCAGAACTTCCGTTTTGCGGCGCCGCTTGCGGACCGCTTTTACGTGATGGAGCACGGGCGCATCGTCGAGCACTTCGGCACGGCCGAGCTTGAGGGAAAGATGCCGGTGCTGCACGACCTGCTGGGCGTTTAATATTTTGTCTGGTTTTGCGCGCGACGTGAGCGTGAGATGAGCGCCGCGCGAATCGCTTTGCCTCCAGTGTTCATGGAGTGTTCCTGAATAATTACGCAACCAAGGAAGGAGACTGCAATGAAGAAAACCACGTTCGCGCGGCTCGCGGGCCTCTTTGCCGCCTCGGCAGCTGCGATGGCGTTCAGCGCGGGGAGCGCGCAGGCCGCCGACGACGCGGTAAAGATCGGCTTCATCACCGACATGTCCGGCCTTTACGCCGACGACGACGGCCAGGGCGGCCTCACGGCGATCAAGATGGCGGTCGCGGACTTCGGCGGCAAGGTGCTCGGCAAGCCGATCCAGATCGAGTACGCCGATCACCAGAACAAGGCCGACATCGCCGCTTCGAAGGCGCGCGAATGGTTCGACCGTGACGGGCTCACCATGCTGCTCGGCGGCACGAACTCGGCCACGGCGCTGGCGATGAACCAGGTCGCGCAAGAGAAGAAGAAGGTGTACTTCAACACGGGCGCGGGCACGGACGCGCTGACGAACGAGCAGTGCACGCCGTACACGGTCCACTACGGCTATGACACGGTCGCGCTCGCGAAGGGCACGGGCCTCGCGGTGCTCAAGCAGGGCGGCAAGAGCTGGTTCTTCCTGACGGCCGACTACGCGTTCGGCAAGTCGCTCGAGAAGAACACCGCGGACGTCGTGAAGGCGAACGGCGGACAGGTGCTCGGCGAAGTACGCCATCCGCTCTCGGCGTCGGACTTCTCGTCGTTCCTGCTGCAGGCGCAAGCCTCGAAGGCGCAGATCCTCGGCCTCGCGAACGCGGGCGGCGACACGGTCAACGCGATCAAGGCCGCGAAGGAATTCGGCATCAACAAGACGATGAAGACCGCGGCGCTGCTGATGTTCCTGCCCGACGTGCACAGCCTCGGACTCGACACCACGCAGGGCCTCGTGCTCACGACCGGCTGGTACTGGGACCAGAATGACGACACGCGCAAGTGGGCGCAGCGCTACTTCGACCAGATGAAGAAGATGCCGTCCGAACTGCAGGCGGCTGACTATTCGGCGGTGACGACGTATCTGAAGGCGGTGCAGGCGGCCGGTACGACGGATTCCGACAAGGTCATGGAGCAACTCAAGAAGACGAAGGTCAACGACTTCTATACCAAGGGCGGCTACATCCGCCAGGACGGCGTGCTGATCCACGACATGTATCTCGTCGAGGTGAAGAAGCCGTCCGAGTCGAAGAAGCCGTGGGACTACTACAAGGTGCTGCAGACGATCCCGGGCGAGCAGGCTTATACGACGAAGCAGGAGAGCAAGTGCGCGCTGTGGAAGTAAGCGCGAGCGCGTAAATGCCGCAGTCGTATGCCGCGCCCGGCGCCCCGAGGTTGGTGCGCCGGGCGCGGCATGATTGCGTAATCCGTTAATGCGTCAATGGGCGGCTTTCATGACGATTTTTGGCATTCCGCTTCCGGCAATGCTGAGCCAGTTGCTCCTCGGGCTCGTGAACGGCTCGTTCTACGCGATCCTGAGCCTTGGCCTTGCGGTGATCTTCGGCATGCTCAACGTGATCAACTTCGCCCACGGCGCGTTGTTCATGCTGGGCGCGATGCTCACGTGGATGGGGCTCGCGTACTTCAATCTGCCTTACTGGGTGATGCTCGTTGTCGCTCCACTCGTGGTCGGCCTGTTCGGCGTCGTAATCGAGCGCTCCATGCTGCGCTGGCTCTATCGGCTCGATCATCTGTACGGACTCCTGCTCACTTTCGGTCTCACGCTCGTGGTGGAGGGCGTGTTCCGGTCGATCTACGGCTCGTCGGGGCAGCCCTATGAGGTGCCCGACCTGCTCGCCGGCGCGACGAATCTCGGCTTCATGTATTTGCCCAACTATCGCGCATGGGTGGTGGTGGCTTCGCTTGCCGTGTGTTTCGCGACCTGGTTCGTGATCGAAAAGACACGCCTCGGCGCGTATCTGCGCGCGGGCACGGAGAACCCCAAGCTCGTCGAGGCGTTCGGCATCAACGTGCCGCTCATGATCACGCTCACCTACGGCTTCGGCGTCGCACTCGCGGCGTTCGCGGGCGTGCTCGCCGCGCCCGTGATCCAGGTGTCGCCGCTCATGGGCCAGCCGATGATCATCACCGTGTTCGCCGTGGTCGTGATCGGCGGCATGGGCTCGATCATGGGTTCGATCCTCACTGGCCTCATGCTCGGCGTGATCGAAGGCTTCACGCGGGTGTTCTGGCCTGAGGCCTCCGCGACCGTGGTGTTCGTAATCATGGCGATCGTGCTGCTGATTCGCCCCGCTGGTCTCTTCGGCAAGGAACGATGATGCAAAGAAAAGCGCTCTATGGTTTGTTGCTGATCGGGCTGATCGTCGCGCCGTTCGCTGGCGCCTATCCGCTCTTCGTGATGAAGGTGCTGTGCTTCGCACTGTTCGCCGCGGCGTTCAACCTGCTGATCGGCTACACGGGCCTGCTCTCGTTCGGCCACGCGATGTTTCTCGCGAGCGCGGGCTATACGGCCGGCTATGCGATCCAGTCGCTCAGTTTCACGCCCGAGCTGGGCGTGCTCGCGGGCACGGCAGTGGCCACGGTCCTCGGGCTCGTGGTAGGCATCTTCGCGATTCGCCGGCAGGGCATCTACTTCTCGATGGTCACGCTCGCGCTCGCGCAGATGGTCTACTTCGTGTTCCTGCAGGCGCCGTTCACGCATGGCGAAGACGGTCTGCAAGGCGTTCCGCGCGGCAAGCTGTTCGGCGTGCTTGCGCTCGATTCCGATCTCACGCTGTACTACGTCGTGCTCGTCGTGATGGTGCTGGCGTTCGGTCTGATCGTGCGCATCGTGCATTCGCCGTTCGGGCAGGTGCTCGGCGCAATCAAGGAGAACGAGCCGCGCGCGGTTTCGCTCGGCTACGACACCGACCGCTTCAAGCTGCTCGCATTCGTGTTGTCGGCGGGGCTCGCGGGTCTGGCCGGCGCGCTCAAGGTACTCGTACTCGGCTTCGAAACGCTCGGCGACGCGTACTGGACCATGTCCGGCCTCGTGATCCTCATGACGCTCGTGGGCGGCATGGGCACGCTGTTCGGGCCGCTGCTCGGCGCGACGCTGATCGTCGCGCTGGAGGACCGGCTGGGCGACATCGGCACGGCGCTCGCAAGAGGGACGGGCGTGGAGTGGTTCCGCTCACTCGGTGAGTCCACAACGATCGTCACGGGCATCATCTTCATCGCCTGTGTGCTGGCGTTCCGGCGCGGCATTGTCGGCGAAATCGTGGCGCGCGTGCGGCCCTTGCGCGCTTGACGACCTGGCGTGCCAGGACTGCTCTGGACTACGATAGAATAGTCGCCCACCGGCCCGGCTGGCAAAACCAGGCAAAGATGTCGCGCTGCGGCATGCCGCAGCGGCCCGCCGTGCGACAAATCTGTGGCGCCGCGCCCCATTTCGGTGCCGCACTGCACCACTAGGGTAAATGCTAGTTGCTGCACAGGGGGGTGAAGTTTAAAGTTGCACCTAGTTCTGATGCACCGAATTTGCAGGTGGAGAACGAGGAGACAACTGAGGCACCAAGTGCCCGGACAAGGAAGCGCTGTTGGATGAGAATCCAACAGCGCTTTTTATATTTCTGCGCGCCTGCTTTCAACGGCGAGCCGATTATCTTTTGTGCGCTGCGGGGGCGTTCGACTCACGCACTTTCGGCACTTCCGCACGCTCCGATTATCCCTTCCCAAATTACGCAAATCAGGCCGTACGGCCGGCTTTCCCCGGCTGCACAAGCGTTTGCATATTACGCAAAGTAAGCGCGCAATCCTCCTCACTGTAAGCAGATGGAAAGCGCTTGCCATCTGAATACGCAGACCGCTACACTCGCCAATCACCGACCATGCGGTCAGCATTTTTGCGTTGATTTCCCGCAGCTGATTATCGATTTGCCTATGAGGTAATCGGCCGCGGTGCGCCACAATTCCGTAGCAATAAAGAAAACGAATATCGAAGGAGTGGAGATGCAGTTGGTTTTGCGTTGGATGGGGGCGGCTTGCGTCGCGACCGGGGTGCTCGCGGCGACTGCCGGCGGGGCGTATGCAGATGTGAAGATCGGTGTGACGCTGTCGGCTACAGGGCCGGCTGCCTCGCTCGGGATTCCGGAAAAGAACACGGTTGCGCTGCTGCCGAAGGAAATCGCGGGCCAAAAAGTCGATTACGTCGTGCTCGACGACGCCACAGATTCCACGCAGGCGGTGAAGAACGCGCGCAAGCTCACGAGCGAAGATCACGTCGACGCCTTGATCGGCTCGACTGTCGTGCCCAACTCGCTCGCCATCATCGACGTGGCTGCGGAAACGTCCACGCCGATGATCTCCATGGCCGCAGCGGCCTCCATCGTCGAACCGATGGATGCCAGGCGCTCGTGGGTTTTCAAGACGCCGCAGAACGACGCGCTGATGGCCGGCGCCATCGCGCAACATATGGCCGCGCACGGTGTGAAGACGGTGGCCTTCATCGGCTTCGCAGACGCTTATGGCGAGAGCTGGTACAAGGAATTCAGCGCGGCCGCTGCAAAGCAGAACATCAAGGTCGTCGCGAACGAACGCTTCGCGCGTAACGATGCCTCGGTCACGGGCCAGGTGCTCAAGATGATCTCGCAGCACCCCGACGCGGTGCTCATCGCGGGTGCGGGCACGCCGGCCGCGCTGCCGCAGAAAACGCTCAAGGAGCGAGGCTACGCGGGCAAGTACTACCAGACGCACGGCGTGGCCAACAACGACTTCCTGCGCGTGTGCGGCAAGGACTGCGACGGCACGTATCTGCCCGCTGGGCCACTGCTCGTCGCCGATCAATTGCCTGATTCGAATCCCGTGAAGCAATCGGCGCTTGCGTATAAAGCCGCTTATGAAAAGGCCGATGGCGCAGGCTCGATCTCGACTTTCGGCGGTCACGCGTGGGACGCGGGGCTCTTGCTCCAGCAGGCGATTCCGGCCGCGCTGAAAGCCGGTCAGCCGGGCTCGAAGGCCTTCCGCAAAGCGCTGCGCGCCGCGCTTGAAAACTCGCATGACGTGGCTGGCGCGCACGGCATCTTCAACATGAGTTCGACGGACCACGCGGGTCTCGACCAGCGTGCCCGCGTGATGGTGGAGATCGTCGGCGGCAAGTGGAAACTCGCCGGCGATTGAGTGCCGGTTGAATGACGCACGAAACACGAAAAAGGCACGCTCGTTTGAGGTGCCTTTTTTGTTGCCGTTGCAACGGTTTTGCAGCAGCAGGGGAGCAGGGCAGTACAGCAGGTCAGTACAGCAGTCGATAAAGCGGAGAGCGCACCCTGACGCGCGGCGGCTTGTGCGGCGCCGCAGGCAGGGAAAACCATGCATTACACGCGCGATCCCGATTACTACACTCAAAGGCCAGCGTCGAATTACGAACATCCTAGTAATCGGCGCAGGATCAATCGAAAACACGCAGACCAAGCGTTTGGAGACGCGCAATGAAAACGAAGAAGTGGGTTTTGAGCTCGATTAGTGCCGGAGTCGCAGCGGCGCTGATGGGCACGGCGGGCGTAGCCGCCGCGCAGGTGAAGATTGGCGTGACGCTCTCGGCAACGGGGCCGGCCGCGTCGCTCGGTATTCCCGAGAAGAACACCATCGCGCTGCTGCCCAAGGAGATCGCGGGCAAAAGCGTGCAGTACATCGTGCTCGACGACGCTTCGGACACGAGCAAGGCCGTGCAGAACACGCACAAGCTGATCGACGAAGACCACGTGGACGCCATCATCGGCTCGTCGGTCACGCCGAACTCGCTCGCCATGCTCGACGTCGTTGCGCAGGGCAAGACGCCGATGATCTCGCTCGCCGCATCCGCCGCGATCGTCGAGCCGATCGACGCGAAGCGTCAGTGGGCCTTCAAGACGCCGCAGAACGACAGCCTGATGGCCGACGCGCTCGCGAGCTACATGGAGAAGCAAGGCGTGAAGACGGTGGGCTTCATCGGCTTCACCGACGCCTACGGCGACAGCTGGCTCAAGGAATTCACCAGCGCAGCCGCGAAGCACAACCTCAAGATCGTGGCGAGCGAGCGCTATAACCGCACCGACTCGTCGGTGACGGGCCAGGCGCTCAAGCTGATGTCGGCGAACCCCGATGCGATTCTGATCGCCGGTTCGGGTACGCCTGCGGCGCTGCCTGCGACCACGCTCAAGGATCGCGGCTTCAAGGGCAAGGTCTATCAGACGCACGGCGTGGCGAATAACGACTTCCTGCGCGTCTGCGGCAAGGATTGCGAAGGCGAGCTGCTGCCCGCAGGCCCGATTCTCGTGGCCGATCAGTTGCCCGATTCGAACCCTGTGAAGAAGTCGGCGCTGGCCTACAAGTCGGCCTATGAGAAGGCCTATGGCGTTGGCACGGTGGCGACCTTCGGCGGTCATGCGTGGGACGCCGGCCAGTTGCTCCAGCGCGCGATTCCTGTCGCGCTGAAGGCGGGGCAGCCTGGCACCGAGGCATTCCGTGTGGCGCTGCGCGCCGCGCTCGAAAGCTCGCAGGACGTGGCGGGCGCGCACGGCATCTTCAACATGAGCGCGACGGATCATGCGGGACTCGACCAGCGCGCGCGCGTGATCGTCGAGATCGTCAACAACAAGTGGAAGCTGCAGGGCGAATAACGTGCGGCACACGGGAAAGCGCAGCGCGTTTTCCCGTGAAAACCACGCGCGTGTCACGGCGTCATTCTGGCCACTGACAATCGAGAACACGCGAGAACAAGCATGACCGGTGTGCGGCGTCATTGCTGCGCGCCGGCTTCTCACACGTGAAGTCCGAACCGCGCCTGGGACGGTTCACGCCAGCATTTCCGTTTTTTTCGACGTCGCTGTTTTTTCAGGTTCCAGAAGGTTTCAGGAAGAGGGGAGTATGGATTTATCGATCGCCGCGATCCTCGCGCAGGACGGCATCACCACCGGTGCGATCTATGCGCTGCTCGCGCTCGCCCTGGTGCTGGTGTTCTCCGTTACGCGGGTGATCTTCATTCCGCAGGGCGAATTCGTTTCGTATGGCGCGCTCACGCTCGCCGCGCTGCAATCGCAGAAGTTTCCGGCCACCTGCTGGCTGCTCGTGGCGCTCGGCGCGGCGTGCTTCGTGGTCGAAACCGCCGGGCTCGTGCGTCACGCCGAACGGCGGCGCCACGCGGCGCGCACGCTCGTCTCGCTCGCGGGCAAGTATCTGCTGTTTCCCATCGCGCTCTATGCGGTCACGCGCGGCGTGGCGAGCCAGCAGCTGCCCATGCTCGTACAGATTGCGCTCACGCTCGCGATCGTGGTGCCGATGGGGCCGTTCATCTATCGCCTCGCGTATGAGCCCATCGCCGAGGCGACCACGCTGCTGCTCCTGATCGTAGCGGTGGCCGTGCACTTCGCAATGGTGGGCCTCGGGCTCGTGATGTTCGGCGCGGAAGGCTCGCGTACGAACGCGTTCTCCGACGCGACGTTCAACATCGGCAGCCTGTCGATCTCGGGCCAAAGCCTCTGGGTGATCGGCACGGCCGCCGTGCTGATAGTCGCGCTGTATCTCTATTTCGATCGCACGATTTCGGGCAAGGCGCTGCGCGCGACCTCGGTGAACCGGCTCGGCGCGCGGCTCGTCGGCATCGGCACCACGCAGGCCGGGCGGCTCGCGTTCACGCTCGCCGCGGGCCTCGGTGCGCTGTGCGGCATTCTCGTCTCGCCGCTCACCACCATCTACTACGACTCGGGCTTTCTGATCGGCCTCAAGGGCTTCGTCGGCGCCATTATCGGCGGCCTGGTGAGCTATCCGCTGGCTGCGGCAGGTTCCGTGCTCGTGGGCCTGCTGGAGTCGTACTCGTCGTTCTGGGCGAGCTCTTACAAGGAAGTGATCGTGTTCACACTGATCATCCCCGTGCTGCTGTGGCGCTCGCTCTCGACGCCGCACGCCGAAGAGGAAGAGGAGTGACGCGATGAAACGATTCGTCATGCACAACCGCTTCTTCTGGCTGTTCCTCGTGGTGATGTTCGCGTTGCCGGTGCTGCCGCATCCGGTGCACGTGCCCGAGTACTGGATCACGCTGCTCAACTATATCGGCCTGTATTCGATCGTCGCGATCGGGCTCGTGCTGCTCACCGGCATCGGCGGGATGACGAGCTTCGGCCAGGCCGCGTTCGTCGGGCTCGGTGCTTACGCGACCGCGTATCTGACGACGCAGTACGGCGTTTCGCCCTGGCTCGCGCTGATTGTCGGCGTGGTAATCACGGGGCTCGTGGCGCTCGTTCTGGGGCTCGTGACGATGCGCCTGTCGGGCCACTTCCTGCCGCTCGGTACGATCGCCTGGGGCCTCGCGCTGTTCTTCCTGTTCGGCAATCTCGACATGCTTGGCAAGTACGACGGCATCAACGGCATTCCCGTGCTGAATGTGCTGGGCATCGACCTCGAATCGGGCCGCCATATCTACTACCTGATCTGGGTCGTAGTGCTTGCATCCGTGGTGTCTGTTCAAAATCTGCTTAATAGCCGCATGGGCCGGGCGATTCGCGCACTGCGCGGCGGCGGCATGATGGCCGAGGCAATGGGCGTGAACACCGGCTGGATGCGTGTGGTGATCTTCGTCTATGCGGCGGTGCTCGCAGCCGTTTCGGGCTTCCTGTACGCGCATTTGCAGCGTGCGGTGAACCCGACGCCGTTCGGTCTGAATCACGGCATCGAGTATCTCTTCATGGCCGTGGTGGGCGGCGTGGCGCACGTCTGGGGCGCAGTGCTGGGCGCGGCGATTCTCACTGTGCTGCAGGACTGGCTGCAGACGCTGCTGCCGAAGCTGCTTGGCGAGAACGGCAACTTCGAGATCATCGTGTTCGGCATTCTGATGGTGCTGCTGCTGCAATACGCGCGGCGCGGCGTCTGGCCGTTCGTGGCGCGCTTCTTCCCGCGTGGTCCGCAGGCGCATGTGCCCGAGAATGCCGAAGCGTTGCCGCAGCGCAGCAAGCCGGCCACGGGCGAAATGCTGCTGTCGGTGAATAAGGCGCGCAAGCAATTCGGCGGTCTCGTGGCCGTAAACGACGTGAGTTTCGAAGTGAAGGCGGGGCAGATCATTGGCCTGATCGGTCCCAACGGTGCGGGCAAGTCGACGACCTTCAATCTCGTGACCGGTGTGCTTCAGCCGACCAGCGGCGAGATCACGTTTCGCGGCGAGCGCATCGACCGGCTGACTTCACGTGAAATCGTCGCGCGCGGCATTGGCCGCACGTTCCAGCACGTCAAGTTGCTGCCGACGATGACGGTGCTCGAGAACGTCGCCATCGGCGCGCACCTGCGTGGTCATGCGGGCGTGCTGCGCAGCGTCGCCAAGCTCAATGCGACGGAAGAGGGGCGGCTCATGAGCGAGGCGGCGAAGCAGATCCACCGCGTGGGGCTCGAGCAGCATATGTACGACGAAGCGGGCAGCCTCGCGCTAGGTCAGCAACGCATCCTGGAGATTGCACGTGCGCTGTGCTGCGATCCGACCTTGCTGCTGCTCGACGAGCCTGCGGCCGGCCTGCGCTACCAGGAAAAGCAACAGTTGGCGGCATTGCTGCGCAAGTTGAGAGAAGAGGGGATGAGTGTGCTGCTGGTCGAACACGACATGGATTTCGTGATGAATCTCACCGACCGCCTCGTGGTGATGGAGTTCGGCACACGCATCGCAGAAGGTTTGCCGGAAGAGGTGCAGAAGGATCCGGCCGTGCTGGAAGCGTATCTGGGCGGGGTGGAATGATGACGACTCCCGTACTGGAAGTTTCCGGACTCGCGGTTCGCTACGGCAAGATCGAGGCGCTGCACAAAGCGGCGATCAAGGTAGGCGCGGGGCAGATCGTCTCCGTGATCGGCCCGAACGGCGCGGGCAAGTCCACGCTGCTCAACGCCATCATGGGCGCGCTGCCTGTGACGGGCCATGCGAGCGGCCGTATCGCTTATATGGGCGAGGCGATCGGCGCGCTGCCGATCGAGCGGCGTGTGGCGCGCGGCATGTGTCTCGTGCCGGAAAAGCGCGAACTGTTTGCCTCGATGACGGTGGAGGACAACCTCGTGCTCGGCGCGTACCGCCGCAAGCGCGCCGGTGAGCGTAATTTCCTCGATCAGCTTGAACCGGTTTTCACGCTGTTTCCGCGCTTAAAGGAACGCCGGGCGCAGGCGGCCGGCACGCTCTCGGGCGGCGAGCGCCAGATGCTCGCGGTCGGCCGCGCATTGATGGGCAAGCCCGATCTGCTGATGCTCGACGAGCCTAGTCTTGGTTTGGCGCCGCTGATCGTGAAGGAAATCTTCCACATCATTAGTGCGCTGAGGCAAACCGGCGTCGCGACGCTGCTCATCGAGCAGAATGCGCGCGCCGCACTACAGATTTCCGATTACGGCTACGTGCTGGAAACCGGCGATCTGGCGCTCGAAGGGCCAGCGGCGGAGCTGGCGCAGAACCCACGCGTGATTGAAACGTATCTCGGGTTGGCGAAGAAACCGGTCTGACTTCGTCTATCGCTGTAGAAATGAGCGGCGTGTTTCACGTGAAACACGCCGCTTTTTTTGCTCAACACAGGCCGACTCTGGGAACAAAATTCGGGTGTGAACGGCCGAAAACGCGAAACCGTTATAATTCGCGCATACCACTTTTTCTGAGAAGGCTCACGCGGTCGTTTCCGTCCATGCGTGACATCCCGCCATGCTTTATCCCACAGAGTTTGACGTAATCGTCGTCGGCGGCGGTCACGCCGGAACCGAGGCTGCGCTTGCCGCCGCCCGCATGGGCGTCAAGACGCTCCTGCTCACGCACAACATTGAAACGCTCGGCCAGATGAGCTGCAATCCGTCGATTGGCGGCATTGGCAAAGGCCATCTCGTCAAGGAAGTCGATGCGCTCGGCGGCGCCATGGCCGCTGCGACGGACGAGGGTGGGATCCAGTTCCGCATCCTTAATTCGTCCAAAGGCCCGGCGGTTCGGGCGACGCGTGCGCAGGCAGACCGTATTCTTTATAAGGCGGCGATCCGCCGACGCCTCGAGAATCAGCCGAATCTGTGGCTGTTCCAGCAGGCCGTGGAAGACCTGATGGTCGAAGGCGACCGCGTAGTGGGCGCTGTCACGCAAGTGGGGATCCGCTTCCGCAGCCGTGCAGTCGTGCTGACGGCGGGGACCTTCCTCGACGGCAAGATCCACGTGGGCCTGAACAACTACACGGGCGGCCGCGCTGGCGACCCTGCTGCCGTGACGCTCTCGTCGCGCCTGAAGGAGCTGAAGCTGCCGCAGGGCCGCCTCAAGACGGGCACGCCGCCGCGTATCGACGGCCGCACGATCGACTTCTCGGTGCTCGAAGAGCAGCCGGGCGACCTCGATCCGGTCCCTGTGTTCTCGTTCCTCGGCCGCGCGGAACAGCATCCGCGTCAGATTCCATGCTGGGTCACACATACGAATGAGCGCACCCACGACATTATCCGCGGTGGTCTCGACCGCTCGCCGATGTACACGGGCGTGATTGAAGGGGTGGGGCCGCGCTATTGCCCGTCCATCGAGGACAAGATTCATCGCTTCGCCTCGAAGGAATCGCATCAGATCTTCCTCGAACCGGAAGGCCTGACGACGAACGAGTTCTACCCGAATGGAATCTCCACGAGCCTGCCGTTCGATGTGCAGCTCGAGCTCGTGCACTCGATGCGCGGCCTTGAGCACGCGCACATCTTGCGTCCGGGCTACGCGATCGAATATGACTACTTCGACCCGCGCGGACTCAAGGCTTCGCTCGAAACCAAGGTTATCAACGGCCTGTTTTTTGCGGGCCAGATCAACGGTACGACGGGCTATGAAGAGGCGGCAGCGCAAGGCTTGCTCGCCGGCATGAACGCAGGCCTGCAGGTGCAAGGCAAGGACGCATGGTGCCCACGCCGCGATCAGGCGTACCTCGGCGTGCTGGTCGACGATCTGGTGACGCAGGGCGTTTCCGAGCCGTATCGCATGTTTACGAGCCGAGCCGAATACCGCTTGAGCCTGCGTGAAGACAACGCGGACATGCGCCTGACGGAGAGCGGTCGTGAGCTGGGCGTGATAGATGACGTTCGTTGGGACGCGTTCTGCCGCAAGCGCGATGCTGTTTCACGTGAAACAGAGCGTCTGAAGTCGACTTGGGTGAACCCCAAGACACTTTCGGCTGAAGAAGCGACGGCACTCCTCGGCAAGTCGATCGACCGCGAATACAACCTCGCGGACTTGCTGCGTCGCCCGGGCGTGAGTTATGACGGCGTTTGTGGTCTGCGCGAAGGCGCTTGTGCGCCGGAAACGCCACTCGCCGACGACGAGGTTCTGCTCGCCCAGATCAAGGAGCAGATCGAAATCGGCATCAAATATCAGGGTTATATCGATCGCCAAGCCGACGAGATCGAGCGCAATGGCGCGCAAGAAAATACCCGTCTGCCGGAAGGCATCGACTATGCGGAAGTGCGGGGCCTTTCGTTTGAAGCGCGCCAGAAGCTGAACCAGTTCCGCCCTGAGACTATCGGCCAGGCGTCGCGAATTTCGGGCATTACGCCCGCCGCGATTTCGTTGCTGATGGTGCATCTCAAACGTGGCCTTGGCCGCCGTCGACAGAATCCGGGCGCTGCGGACGATAGCGGCACCGACTCTACGCCGGTGGCGCAATGACGGGCCGCTCGAGGCAACCCGGCATTGCGGACCGCGACGCGCTGGCTCGTCTGCTGAAAGAGGGCGCAGAGGCGCTTGGCGTCGAACTCACCGAACGGCAGCACGAGCAGTTGCTCGATTACGTTGCACTACTCGCGAAGTGGAACGCCGTGTATAACCTCACGGCGATCCGCGATCCGCGTCAGATGCTGGTCCAGCACATTCTCGACTCGCTTTCGATCGTTCCGCACCTGCCGGCGCGCGCCGACGCGACGGTGCTCGATGTCGGCTCCGGTGGCGGCCTGCCGGGCATTGTGCTCGCGATCGTGCGCCCCGATTGGCAGGTCACGCTCAACGATATCGTGCAAAAGAAGTCGGCGTTCCAGTCGCAGGCGAAGGCTGAACTTGGACTCGCGAACCTGGCGGTAGTGACCGGTCGGGTCGAATCGTTGCGTCCCGGTGTGGAAGTACCGAAAAAATTTGATTTGATTGTGTCTCGGGCATTCGCGGATCTCGCCGATTTCGTTACACTGGCCCGTCATCTCGTTGCCGAGGGCGGCGCGATCTGGGCGATGAAGGGCGTGCACCCCGAAGGCGAGCTCGAACGCTTGCCGGCGGGCACCAAGGCGCTGAATACGATCCGTCTGAGCGTGCCGATGCTCGACGCGGAGCGTCACCTGATCGAAGTGTCGGTTGACCCGGTCGCCGCGGCCTGAACTGGCCCGGCGATGGCCAATCGGCACGAATGGTGCGTGATGCGGTGGCATCGCAACGTAAGCAAACTTCTTAAGGCAGTAAAAGGGGCACACGAACGATGGCAAAAATCTTCTGCGTTGCGAACCAGAAGGGCGGCGTCGGCAAGACGACGACAACGGTCAATCTCGCCGCGAGCCTCGCATCGCAGGGACAGCGTGTCCTTCTCATCGACCTCGATCCTCAGGGCAACGCCACGATGGGCAGCGGCATCGACAAGGCCGCGTGCGAGAACACGGTGTACGAAGTGCTGGTCGATGGTGTCACGGTGAACGCCGCGCGCACCCGGCCTGAACAGGTCGGCTACGACGTGGTGCCGGCCAACCGTGAACTGGCTGGCGCCGAGGTCGAACTGGTGACGGTCGAGCAGCGCGAACGGCGCCTGAAGGCCGCGCTCGCCGAAGTCGACGCCGAGTACGACTTCGTACTCATCGACTGCCCGCCGGCGCTTTCGCTGCTCACGCTCAACGGCCTGTGCGCCGCCCATGGCGTGGTGATTCCGATGCAGTGCGAATACTTCGCGCTCGAAGGCCTCTCGGATCTCATCAATACGATCAAGCAGGTCCACGCGAACATGAATCGCGACCTGAAGGTGATCGGCCTTCTGCGCGTGATGTTCGACCCGCGCATCACGCTGCAGCAGCAGGTTTCCGAGCAGTTGAAAGAGCACTTCGGCGACAAGGTCTTCGACGCCGTGATCCCGCGCAACGTCCGCCTTGCTGAAGCACCCAGCTACGGCTTGCCAGGGGTGGTGTTCGATCGCGCCTCGCGCGGCGCGCAGGCCTACGTACAGTTCGGCGCGGAAATGATCGAGCGCGTGCGCGCACTCTGACGAGAGACTGGGGAAGCACGATGAATGCAGTAGCACGGAAGAAGGGGCTGGGCCGGGGGCTGGAAGCATTGCTCGGCGGCAGCGCGGACATCACCGAGGCGGTGAAGATCGACGGCGCGCCTAACACGCTGCCGCTCACGCAGATGCAGGCCGGCAAGTACCAGCCGCGTACGCGCATGGACGAGGGCGCGCTCCAGGAGCTGGCCGCGAGCATCCGCGCGCAGGGTTTGATGCAGCCGATCCTCGTGCGCCCGATTGCGACGGGCCGCTACGAAATCATCGCGGGCGAGCGGCGCTTCCGTGCGGCGCACATCGCCGGCCTGACCGAAGTGCCGGTGCTCGTAAAGGACGTGCCCGACCAGGCCGCCGCCGCGATGGCGCTGATCGAAAACATCCAGCGCGAGGACCTGAATCCGCTGGAAGAGGCGCAGGGTATTCAGCGCCTGCTCGACGAGTTCAGTTTCACGCACGAACAGGCAGCCGAATCGGTGGGGCGCTCGCGCAGCGCGGTGTCGAACCTGCTGCGTCTGCTCAACCTCGCGGCGCCCGTGCAGACCATGCTGCTGGCCGGCGACCTCGACATGGGCCACGCCCGTGCACTGCTTGCCGTGGACGCCGCCACGCAAATCACGCTGGCGAACCAGGTGGTCAACAAGAGGATGTCGGTGCGTGAAACGGAGAAGCTCGTTTCGGCCACGACGAAGGCGGCACCGACAGTGAAGGCGAAGGCCGCGCACGACGGCGGCCGCGACACGCGCCGCCTCGAAGAGGAGTTGTCGGACCTGCTCGCCGCATCCGTGAAGATCAAGCTCGGCCGGCGCGGGCGAGGGCAGCTCACGGTCGACTTCGGCGACCTCGACGCGCTCGACGGCATCCTGCTGCGTCTGCGCGGCGAAACGGCGGCGTGATGGGTGTGATGCGCGTCGCCGGGGCAAGCGCGCACGCCGGCGCATAAAGCCGGTGCGCGAATCGGAGCAGGGCGCGCGTCAGCCCTTGAGCCTGTTGCGCCGTATCGGCGCATTCGCCGTTTCGGAGCCCGTGCTTGCGATCCTCGTCGTGGCGTTCGTGGCGTTGCAGATTTACGCGCCTCGACCGATCGCCTCGCTGCCCGCACTGGTCGACTGGCAAACGGTGATGACCCTCGCGGGTCTGCTCATTCTGACGAAGGGTATCGATTATTCAGGACTGCTGACCTGGCTCGCGCACAAGCTCGTCCACTACATTCACTCGGAACGCGGGCTCGCGTTGTTGCTCGTCGCCCTGGCCGCGGTGCTATCGATGATCGTGACCAACGATGTGGCGCTTTTCGTCGTGGTGCCGCTCGTGCTGTCGCTCCAGAAGCTCACACCGCTTCCGCTCAAGCGCCTCGTGATCGTCATCGCGCTTGCCGTGAACGCGGGCTCGGTGCTCACGCCGCTCGGCAATCCGCAGAATCTATTTCTCTGGCAGGTGAGCGGGGTGTCGTTCGGACGCTTCGTCGTGGGGCTCGCACCCCTTTGTGCGTTTCTCATGGCGATGCTCGTCCTGCTCGCCGCGTTTCTTTTCAAGGCCACGCCGCTCGATCTCTCGAAAGACGCCGCGCCGCAGCGTGTCGATCGCGCGCTGGCGAGCGTCGCGGCCGTGCTCTTCGTCGCGTTCGTGCTGCTCGCAGATGCGCACCACGCAGGCGTCGCGCTGGCCGCCGTCGCCGCGGGCTTTGTGATCTGGCGCATACGCATCGTGCTCAAGATCGACTGGCTGTTGCTGCTGATCTTCGTGCTGATGTTCATCGTTCTGCGCAGTGTGGCCGCGCTGCCAGCAATTCATCACGCACTGACGTCGTTGTCGCTGCAAACGCCGCTGCGCGCTTTTGCCGCAGGAGCAGTGCTGTCGCAAGTTATCAGCAATGTCCCGGCCGCCATTGTGCTCGCGGGCTTCACGCACGACTGGCGTGCGCTCGCGTTCGGCGTGAGCGTGGGGGGCTTTGGGGTCGCCATCGGCTCGCTGGCGAATCTCATCGCCGTGCGTCTTTCCGGCGAGCGCGGCGTGTGGCTGTCGTTTCACCTGGTCGCCGTGCCGTTCTGGATCGCGGCCTTTGTGGGCGGCGCGCTGCTGCTGCATCTGCTCTGACGCGACCCCATCCCGCATCCTGGCGCATATCCTGGATTGCGCGCCAGATGGCCGCGTAATTAATTTGTCATCCTGAAGATTGTTTCTTCCCTGCTTCGTCCCTTACAGTTACCGGTCACACCTTCGCGGCGCTGCGTTTCCCGCATCATGAAGTCGCATTTCACAGGTGTTATTGAAGGGCCTAAAGTCTTGAATTGCCTGCAACTATCGCTTACAATCGCCCGGATTTATTTGGTTGGCGATGCTGTAAGCACGTTGTAAAAAAAGCGCGTGCAAGGCGAATTTCCGGAATAAAGCGATGGTGGGTCAGAGGCCAGACGAAGCGCCGCAGGCGCATGAAGGGCCCGATGTACCGCCGGGCGAAGTCGGAGCATCCAGCCGGGGGCAGGATGCAGCGGCGGAAAATTCCGGACGCGTTGATCATAATGCGCGCTGGGATGAGCTGGACGCCAGCCAGCAAGATAACAACGACATCGTTCCGCTTACCCGGGCCGAAGCCCAGCAAATCTTCGGCGCGCAGGTGAGTCGCCCATCGCGCGTCACGCCGTTTCGTGTCGTCGCGGCGCAAGTGGTTTTGTCCCTGGTTGCAACGTTGGCGTGGTGGCTGTTTTATAAGCCGCCGGGCAGTGCTGCGTTGTCGGCGTTCCTGGGCGGAGCGATCTGCTGGTTTCCCGGTGCGCTGTTCGCGGCGCGCCTGAAGCAGTTGAGCAGGGCCGGCACCGTGTTCAACTGGATGCTCGGTGAAGCCTTCAAGATGGGGGCGACGATTGCGATGTTCGTCGCCATCGCGTTCTGGTATCACGACGTGCAATGGATTCCCTTGCTCGTCACGTACCTGATCGCACTAAAGACATACTGGATCGCGCTCGCGTGGCGCTGACCCACCAACATCGCGCCGCCTCAAGTCAGGGCGTCGAAGCGATGACGGTGGAAGTTAGCTAGCCAATGCGAAGCAGATAAGACACGATCCACGGCGGTGCGTTCCCGCAATACAGTTTTGCGGCGGGAGCGGCCGAAAACGATTTTCGACAATTTGGGTGGCTTTAACGATATGGCAGCTAGCGAAGGAACGAGCGCACCGGGTCCGTCCGAGTACATTGCTCACCACTTGCAGAACTTTGCGACCTCGCACCAGACGTCGATCGTCGACTTCAGCGTCTGGAACATCGACACGTTGTTCTGGTCGATCCTGTGCGGTGTCGTGACTATCCTCATCTTGCGCCTCGCTGCGCGCAAAGCGACCCCGGGCGTACCGGGCCGCTTCCAGTGCGCCATCGAAATGCTGGTCGAGATGGTCGAGGACCAGTCCAAGTCCATCGTCCATGGCAACCGTGCATTCATCGCACCGCTTGCGCTGACCGTGTTCATCTGGGTCGCGCTCATGAACTCCCTCGACTTCATTCCGGTTGACCTGCCGGGCCGCGTGATCGGCTGGCTGGGCCTGTCCGAAGCACTGCCGCACCAGCGCATCGTCCCGACCGCCGACCTCAACGGCACGTTCGGCATCGCGCTCGGCGTGTTCGTGCTGATGATTTACTACAACCTCAAGATCAAGGGTCCTGGCGGCTTCGCACACGAGCTGCTCTCGGCCCCGTTCGGCGCGCATCCGCTCCTGTGGATCCCGAACCTTGCACTGAACATCATCGAGTTTGTCGCCAAGACGGTTTCGCTCGCCCTGCGGTTGTTCGGCAACATGTATGCAGGCGAGCTGCTGTTCCTGCTGATCGCGCTGCTGGGCGGTCTGTGGAGCTTCGGCGCGGACACGACGGTGCTTGGCTTCATCGGCCATGTGATTGCGGGCAGCGTCTGGGCGGTCTTCCACATCCTGATCGTTCTGCTGCAGGCGTTCATTTTCATGATGCTGACGCTGGTGTACATCGGCCAGGCACACGACAAGCACTAAGTGCTCGTCAAACCAGAATTGCAGTTTTAAATCCCCAGTTCCAGAAAATCTCACAAAGGAGTGATCATGCAAGCTTTCATCGCCAACATCCAGGGTTTCACGGCCATCGGTATCGGCATCATCATCGGCCTGGGTGCAATCGGCGCCTGTATCGGTATCGGCCTGATGGGCGGCAAGTACATCGAAGCCTGCGCACGTCAGCCTGAACTGATGAACCCGCTGCAGACGAAGATGTTCCTGCTGGCTGGTCTGATCGATGCGGCGTTCCTGATTGGCGTTGGTGTTGCAATGCTGTTCGCGTTCGCTAACCCGCTGCTCTCGAAGCTCGCGGGCTAAGTTCCCTGGAAGGTTGCGCCTGACCTATAACGGGTAATGGGCGCATGGCGGAACGGGAGACGAGGCGCTGATCGAGTTTCACAACCGATGAGCGCCTTGCCGTTTCAATTCCCCGGAATAGCAACGATGAAGGAAACACCGTGAATCTCAACGCAACCCTGTTTGCGCAAATGGTCGTGTTCCTGATCCTCGCGTGGTTCACGATGAAGTTCGTGTGGCCGCCGTTGATCAACGCCCTCGACGAGCGCTCGAAGAAGATCGCAGACGGCCTCGCCGCTGCGGAAAAGGGCAAGGCGGAACTCGAAGCGGCGCACAAGCGCGTCGGCGAAGAGCTCGCCACGGCCCGCAACGAGGGTCAAAGCCGTATCGCGGACGCTGAAAAGCGCGCGCTTGCCGTCGCAGAAGAAATCAAGGCCCAGGCACACGCCGAAGCGACACGCATCATCGCTCAAGCGAAAGCCGACGCCGACCAGCAGGTCGTCAAGGCACGCGAAGCACTGCGTTCCGAAGTCGCAGCTCTCGCTGTGCAAGGCGCCGAGCAGATCCTGAAGCGCGAAGTCGATCAGTCGGCCCACGCCGAACTGCTGAATCAACTGAAAGCCGAGCTCTGATCATGGCCGAACTTGCAACCATCGCCCGCCCGTACGCAGAAGCATTGTTTGGCGTGGCCGAAGCTGGTGACCCCGCCGCCTGGTCCACGCTCGTTTCGGAGCTGGCACAGGTTGCGGCCTTGCCCGAGGTGCAGTCGGTCGCGACGAGCCCGAAGGTGAGCCATGCCCAGGTCGTCGAGCTGCTGCTCGCGGCGGTGAAGTCGCCGGTCAAGGAATCCGCCGAGGTGAAGAACCTCGTGCAGATGCTGATCGAGAACCATCGCCTGGCACTGCTGCCGGAAATCCAGACGCAGTTCGAAGCGCTCAAGAACGCCAAGGCAGGTGCTGCTGACGCAGTGATCGTCAGCGCGTTCCCGCTCGAAGGCGCCCAGTTGAACGACCTCGTCGCCAGCCTCGAACGCAAGTTCAAATGCAAGCTGAAGCCGACCGTCGAGATCGACAACTCGCTCATCGGCGGCGTGCGCGTCACGGTCGGCGACGAAGTGCTCGATACCTCGGTCCGCGCGCGGCTCGCCAGCATGCAGGCGGCGTTGACCGCCTGAGCGCCTCGATTACAAAAATCGGGCGCGGCGGCTGGCACGCAACAGAATTGAACATCAGGAGCGAATAATGCAACTCAATCCCTCTGAGATCAGCGAGCTGATCAAGAGCCGGATCCAGGGCCTTGAAGCGAGCGCAGACGTTCGCAACCAGGGCACCGTGATCTCCGTGACCGACGGTATCGTGCGTATCCACGGCCTGTCGGACGTGATGCAGGGCGAAATGCTCGAATTCCCGGGCAACACCTTCGGCCTCGCGCTGAACCTCGAGCGCGACTCCGTCGGCGCGGTGATTCTGGGCGAGTACGAGCACATTTCGGAAGGCGACATCGTCAAGACGACGGGTCGCATTCTCGAAGTGCCGGTTGGCCCCGAACTGATCGGCCGCGTGGTCGATCCGCTCGGCAACCCGATCGACGGCAAGGGCCCGGTCAACGCCAAGATGACCGACGCGATCGAAAAGATCGCTCCGGGCGTGATCTGGCGTGAAGGCGTGTCGCAGCCGGTGCAAACGGGTCTGAAGTCGATCGACTCGATGGTGCCGATCGGCCGTGGTCAGCGTGAGCTGATCATCGGCGACCGTCAGTGCGGCAAGACCGCAGTGGCCGTCGACACGATCATCAACCAGAAGGGCAAGGATCTCATCTGTATCTACGTCGCCATCGGTCAGAAGGCTTCGTCGATCCAGAACGTGCTGCGCAAGCTCGAAGAAACGGGCGCGATCGAATACACGATCGTCGTCGCCGCTTCGGCTTCGGAATCGGCCGCGCTGCAGTACCTCGCGCCGTACGCCGGCTGCACGATGGGCGAATACTTCCGCGACCGCGGTCAAGACGCCCTGATCATCTATGACGACTTGACCAAGCAAGCCTGGGCATACCGTCAGATCTCGCTGCTGCTGCGTCGCCCGCCGGGCCGTGAAGCTTACCCCGGCGACGTGTTCTATCTGCACTCGCGTCTGCTCGAGCGTGCCGCGCGCGTGTCGGTCGACTACGTCGAGAAGTTCACGAACGGCGAAGTGAAGGGCAAGACGGGTTCGCTGACGGCTCTGCCGATCATCGAAACGCAAGCCGGCGACGTGACCGCATTCGTTCCGACGAACGTGATCTCGATTACCGACGGCCAGATCTTCCTGGAAACCGACCTCTTCAACGCAGGCATCCGCCCGGCAATCAACGCCGGCGTTTCGGTGTCGCGTGTGGGTGGCGCGGCACAGACGAAGGTCGTGAAGAAGCTGTCGGGCGGTATCCGTACCGACCTCGCGCAGTACCGTGAACTGGCTGCATTCGCCCAGTTCGCATCGGACCTCGACGAAGCGACCCGCAAGCAACTCGAGCGCGGCCGCCGCGTGACGGAACTGCTCAAGCAGCCGCAGTACCAGCCGCTGCAAGTGTGGGAACTGGCTGTTGCGCTGTTCTCGGCGAACAACGGCTACCTCGACGACATCGACGTCAAGGACGTCCTGCCGTTCGAAAAGGGCCTGCGCGAATACCTGAAGTCGAAGCACGCTGACCTCGTCGCGCGCATCGAGGACAAGAAGGACCTGTCGAAGGACGACGAGAACGCGCTCCACGCGGCTCTCAAGGACTTCAAGAAGTCCGGCGCATACTGATCCGTCCGGGAATCAATCACGATAAACGGACTGGGACCCGAGTAAGCGCCAAAGCGCCAACTCGGGTCGACAAAGGAGCAAGCAATGGCTGGAATGAAGGAAATTCGCGGCAAGATCAAGAGCGTGCAAAACACGCGCAAGATCACCAAGGCGATGGAAATGGTCGCGGCGTCGAAAATGCGCCGCGCCCAGGAGCGCATGCGCGCCGCCCGCCCGTATGCCGACAAGGTCCGCGACATCGCTGCGCACATGAGCCGTGCGAACCCCGAGTACCGCCACCCGTTCATGGTGGAAAACACCGGTGCGAAGGTCGCAGGCGTGATTCTCGTCACGACCGACAAGGGTCTGTGCGGCGGGATGAACACCAACGTGCTGCGCGCGACGCTGCAGAAGTTCAAGGATCTGGAAGCATCCGGCACGTCGATCGAAGCAACGGCGATCGGCAGCAAGGGCCTCGGTTTCCTGAACCGTCTGCGCGCGAAGGTCGTCTCGAACGTTGTGCAACTCGGCGACACGCCGCACCTCGAAAAGCTGATCGGCGCGATCAAGGTGCAGCTCGACCAGTACTCGGAAGGCAAGCTTTCCGCCGTGTACCTCGCGTACACGCGCTTCGTCAACACGATGAAGCAGGAGCCTGTGATCGAGCAACTGCTGCCGCTGTCGGCCGAGCGTCTCGAAGCGAATGACGACGGCACGACGCCGAAGTCGGCGTGGGACTACATCTACGAGCCGGACGCGCAAACCGTCGTGGACGAACTGCTGGTGCGCTATGTCGAAGCCCTGGTCTATCAGGCCGTGGCGGAAAACATGGCTTCGGAGCAGTCGGCCCGTATGGTGGCGATGAAGGCGGCGTCGGACAACGCGAAGACGGTGATCAACGAACTGCAGCTCTCGTACAACAAGAGCCGCCAGGCCGCGATTACGAAGGAACTTTCGGAAATCGTCGGCGGCGCAGCAGCCGTCTGACAAGCGCGAACCGATTGCGAAACCGCGCCGGTGTTGAGCCGGTGAGCGAGTGAAGAATTCAGGTATCTAAAGGAAAATCGATGAGTACAACTGCTTTGGTAGAAGGCAAGATCGTACAGTGCATCGGCGCGGTGATCGACGTGGAATTCCCGCGCGAGACCATGCCGAAGATCTACGACGCGCTGATTCTCGAAGGGTCGGAACTGACCCTGGAAGTGCAGCAGCAGCTGGGCGACGGCGTTGTCCGCACCATCTGTTTGGGTGCGTCGGACGGTCTGCGCCGCGGCACCGTGGTGAAGAACACGGGTAACCCCATCCGCGTGCCGGTTGGCAAGCCCACTCTGGGCCGCATCATGGACGTGCTGGGCCGCCCGATCGACGAAGCGGGCCCGATCGTCAGCGAAACGACGCGTGCGATTCACCAGAAGGCACCGGCGTTCGAAGACCTGTCGCCGTCGGCGGAACTGCTCGAAACCGGCATCAAGGTGATCGACCTGATCTGCCCGTTCGCAAAGGGCGGCAAGGTGGGTCTGTTCGGTGGTGCTGGCGTGGGCAAGACCGTCAACATGATGGAGCTCATCAACAACATCGCGAAGGAGCACGGCGGTTACTCCGTGTTCGCGGGCGTGGGCGAGCGTACCCGTGAGGGCAACGACTTCTACCACGAAATGAAGGACTCCAACGTTCTCGACAAGGTCGCGCTGGTGTACGGCCAGATGAACGAGCCGCCGGGCAACCGTCTGCGCGTTGCGCTGACCGGTCTCACGATGGCCGAGCACTTCCGTGACGAAGGTCTCGACGTGCTGTTCTTCGTCGACAACATCTACCGTTTCACGCTGGCTGGCACGGAAGTGTCGGCACTGCTCGGCCGTATGCCGTCGGCAGTGGGCTATCAGCCGACGCTGGCTGAAGAAATGGGCAAGCTGCAAGAGCGCATCACGTCGACCAAGAAGGGCTCGATTACGTCGGTTCAAGCCGTGTACGTCCCTGCGGACGACTTGACCGACCCGTCGCCGGCTACGACCTTCGGCCACCTTGACGCAACCGTCGTGCTGTCGCGTGACATCGCCTCGCTGGGTATCTACCCGGCTGTCGATCCGCTCGACTCGACCTCGCGCCAGATCGACCCGAACGTGATCGGCGAAGAGCACTACTCGATCACGCGTGGCGTGCAGCAGACGCTGCAGCGCTACAAGGAACTGCGCGACATCATCGCGATTCTGGGCATGGACGAACTGTCGCCGGAAGACAAGCTGACCGTCGCCCGCGCGCGCAAGATCCAGCGTTTCCTGTCGCAGCCGTTCCACGTCGCGGAAGTCTTCACGGGCTCGCCGGGCAAGTACGTGCCGCTCAAGGAAACGATCCGCGGCTTCAAGATGATCGTTGGCGGCGAGTGCGATCACCTGCCGGAGCAGGCGTTCTACATGGTCGGCACGATCGACGAAGCCTTCGAAAAGGCCAAGAAGATCCAGTAAGGGTCGAGTTGCCAACGGGCGGGCCGGTAACACGTTGCTTGTCCGCCGCTGCAACCCATTGACCCCAGCTATGCATGGGATCGGAGTAAGCGCTATGGGACCAGAGTAAGCGCTGAAGCGCTAGCTCTGGTCGACACGCTAACTCCGATCGACAGGAGTCGACATATATGGCAGCAACCATCAAGGTAGACGTCGTCAGCGCCGAAGAGAGCATCTTCGACGGCCAGGCGAAGTTCGTCGCGCTTCCGGGCGAGGCGGGCGAACTGGGCATTCTGCCGGGCCACACGCCGCTCATCACGCGTATTCGTCCGGGTGCAGTGCGCATCGTGGCGGAAGACGGCGGTGAGGAGTTCGTGTTCGTCGCAGGCGGCATTCTCGAAGTGCAGCCGGGCGCCGTCACGGTGCTCGCCGACACCGCGATCCGCGGCAAGGATCTCGACGAGGCGAAGGCCACGGAAGCGCGCAAGCGCGCTGAAGAGACGCTGCAGAACGCGGGCTCGAACCTCGAGTACGCCACCGCCCAAGCCGAACTGGCTTACGCGGTCGCGCAGCTCGCGGCGATCCAGCGCCTGCGCAAGATGAACCAGCACTAATTGGTTCTCGTACGCGCGCCCTCGTGGCGCGGCGTCCGAAGCGAAAAGGGGCTCCCGAACCGGGGGCCCTTTTTTTTGCATTTGCGCTCCGGTAAACGGGCACGGCCCAATGGCATCGCGATGAAAAACGCGGCACAAATGCCGTGAGCCCGGTGGTCGACCAAAACGCTCTGACATACTTGACGTTTACGGAAAGGTAATGCCAAATCATGCATTCGCGGCCGGCACGTCAAGCGGCGCCGGACTCGGCCCAGACAAGTGCGCTGCGGGTAAGACTTGATGCCGCCTCCGGGAAAGCCGGTGGCACAATGGTTTTCAAATTCATCTCAAACGCGGGAGTGACGCTCCCCAGGAGACAGCCATCATGGCAATCGACGCAGCAGGCGCGCGCGCCGCGCCCGGTGTACATGAGCCGCTCATCGCGCCGAAAGACGGGTTTTCCTACGTGCGAGGCACGACCGACGTGCCGCTCAGCGACGCGACCCTCGGCACCTTCCTGCAGGAGACGGCGAACCGGTTTCCCGAGCGGCCCGCCGTGGTGTTCCGCGAGCAGGGTATCCGCTGGAACTGGCGCGAGTTCGCCGCCGAAGTAGACGTGCTCGCAGCCGGTTTCGCCGAGCTAGGCATCGTCAAGGGAGATCGCGTTGGCATCTGGTCGCCCAATCGCGTCGAATGGCTGCTCACCCAGTTTGCGACCGCGCGTATTGGCGCGGTGCTCGTCAACATCAATCCCGCCTATCGCCTCTCCGAACTCGAATACGCGCTGAACAAGGTCGGTTGCAAGACGATCGTCTCGGCGGAGAGCTTCAAGACCTCGAAGTATCTGGAGATGCTGCAGACGCTCGCGCCCGAGCTTGCGAGCGCCACGCCCGGCCAGTTGCAGGCTGCGCGCCTGCCCGAACTGCGCGCGGTCGTGCGCATGTGCGACACGGCCACGCCCGGCATGTTCTGCTTCAGCGAGCTCGTGGAGATGGGCCGCGAGCGTATTGCCCGCGACGGCACGGCGTGGCTCGACGCGATCAACGCGACGCTATCGCCCGACGAGGCCATCAACATCCAGTTCACGAGCGGCACGACCGGCAATCCGAAGGGCGCGACGCTCACGCACCGCAACGTGCTCAACAACGGGCGTTTCATCGCCCAGGCGATGCGCCTCACGGAAGAAGACTCGCTCTGCATTCCGGTGCCGCTTTATCACTGCTTCGGCATGGTGCTCGCGGTGCTCGCGTGCGTTTCTGTGGGCGCGAACATGGTGTTCCCCGGCGAGGCTTTTGATCCGCGCGCGACGCTCGAAGCGGTTTCGGAAGAGGGCTGCACGGCTTTGCACGGCGTGCCCACGATGTTCATCGCGGAGCTAGATCATCCGGAGTTCGCGCGCTTCGATCTTTCGAAGCTGCGCACGGGCATCATGGCCGGCTCACCGTGCCCGATCGAGACGATGAAGCGCGTGGTCTCAAAGATGCATCTCGCTGAAATCACGATCGCCTACGGCATGACGGAAACGAGCCCGGTGTCGTTCCAGAGCGCGACAACCGACCCGCTCGACAAGCGCACGACCACGGTGGGCCGCATTCAACCGCATCTCGAAGTGAAGATCGTCGACGCGCTCGGCAATACCGTGGCCGTGGGCGAAACGGGCGAGCTGTGTACGAAGGGCTATTCGGTGATGCAGGGCTACTGGGGCGACGAGGAAAAGACGGCCGAGTCGATTGTCGATGGCTGGATGCATACGGGCGATCTCGCGACGATCGACGCCGAAGGCTACTGCAACATCGTCGGCCGCCTCAAGGACATGCTCATCCGCGGCGGCGAGAACATCTACCCGCGCGAGATCGAAGAGTTTCTGTTCCGCCACCCGAAGGTGCAGTCCGCGCAGGTGTTCGGCGTGCCCGATGCGAAGTACGGCGAGGAAGTGTGCGCGTGGATCGTACTGCGTCCGGGCGAAGTGGCAACGGCGGAGGAGATTCAGGCGTTTTGCCAGGGGCAAATTGCGCACTACAAGATCCCGAAGTACATCCGCTTTGTCGACGAACTGCCGATGACCGTGACAGGCAAGGTGCAGAAGTTCGTGATGCGCGCGCGCATGATCGACGAACTCAAGATCAGCGAGCAGAAGACGGCTTGATAGGTGGTTTGATGCAATGCCGCGGCGGGCGATTCATGGCGCCGCGGCGGCATTCCAGGGCGCGCAAAAATAGTCGGGAAACCGGACGATTGTCTGGCGGCGCAGGGGGTGGTGCGCAACGATGCCTGGCGAATAACAAAACGTACAGGCGAAAAAAAAGCGGGCCTGGAGCCCGCTAAAAACCACACGCTACGGGGTTAGCGCGAGGAGACCAAAGGAGGAGCCGGGTCATGAAACGTCTTCGACGCCGGTCACGGCTCCAACAAGGATGCCCCTCGAGAGGGCTTCGGCGTAGGGCCGACCGGCTGGTGTTTTGTGTCCGCTCACACTGGCACCCTGCCACATCCGTGTTGAAACCGTTGAAGGCATTGTGGGCGAATTAAGACGGGTTCGCGGTAACAAAGTGTTTCAGGTTGTAACGCCCGCCAGATAAGGCTCCGCGCGCCTTTTGCCATCCTGAGCGTTTTGCGGAAGTCATTTTTACCGCTATTTTTCGAGCCTGTCCGACAGCTTTAGCGGCAGCCCGCGCGCGAGGATTCGTATCGCATGAAGGAAGGCCCACGGCATGGGCCTTTTGCGCACGACACGCACCGTACGGAATTACCGGCTGCGCACATGCGCAATGCGTCGACATTGCACCTGTGCGCGAAATGCAAACTTTGCGCGGCTCGTGTCGCGACATCTTCTGCAACTCATCGTAGCAATTCGAAGGGCCATAACAATGCGGCGCGATTCAGCACTTCACTTCAGCCACTTGTCGGAGATTGCCTGATATTCGCCGCTCGCGCGCGCAAGATGCAACCACTGATCGACATACTGCTGGAACACCACGTCGCCGCGCGGCACCATCCACGCTTTCTCGCCGTATTGAAAGGGCTTGTCGGGATGCACCGAGCACAGGCCCGGGTTGAGCTTCTGCTGCAGCATGGTCTCGGAGGCATCGGTCACCATCACGTCGGCCTTGCCTGCGAGGATCTGTTTGAAGATCGTCACGTTGTCCGGATACATGATGAGATTCGCATGCGGCAAGAACTGCTTGGCGAAGCGCTCGTTCGTGCCGCCCGGATTCATGATCACGCGCACTGAAGGCTGGTTGATCTGCGCAACGGTCTGGTACTTCTTGACGTCGTCGCATCGCACGATCGGCGTCTTGCCGTCGACTTGATAGGCGTCGGTAAAGAACGCGCGCTTCTGGCGGTCGAGCGTCGTGGAGACACCACCCACTGCAACGTCGCACTTCGCGAGGAAGTCGTTCATGAGGTTCGACCACGACGTCTTCACGAACTCGGCCTTCACGCCCAGCGACTTCGCAAGCGACTCCGTCATGTCGATGTCGATGCCTTCGAACGTGCCGTCCTGCCTGTAGAACGAGTAGGGCCTGTAGTCGCCGGTCGTACAGGCGCGCAGCGTGCCGCGGGCGATGATCTCGTCGAGGCGCGAAGGGGCGGTGGCGGTCTGCGCACCGTTGGCGGGTGTACCGGCGGACTGGCCCGTGGCGCACGCGCTCAGCAATGCGGCGCTAACGATCGTCAGGCCGAGGGCGGCTCTTTTCATCGTGTCTCCAGATCTGGTTTTGATTGATGTAATGTTTTGGAAAGCCGTCTGATGATAGACCTCGCGTACGCGGCGGATAAGCGCGGACTTACCTGGGTAGGCAGGACCTATACTTCAGTGTCATTGCGCTGTCTGATCCCGCCCATCAGCGGCATGGCGCGGCGGCCGCTCCGGTAAAATGGCCGCTTGCTTCCGAACCCTGGCGCGATTTCGCGCATCTAGCACGTGGCCCACACTCTCCTGAACGACACCTTCCTGCGCGCGCTGCTGCGCCAGCCGACCGAGTACACGCCGATCTGGTTGATGCGCCAGGCAGGCCGCTATCTGCCGGAGTACAACGCTACGCGCAGCCGCGCGGGCAGCTTCCTTGGCCTGGCGAAGAATCCCGATTACGCGACCGAGGTCACGCTGCAACCGCTCGAGCGCTATCCGCTCGACGCCGCGATCCTGTTCTCCGACATCCTCACGATTCCGGATGCGATGGGCCTCGGCCTTTCGTTCCAGGCGGGCGAAGGGCCGAAGTTCGCGCACCCCGTGCGCACCGAAGAAGACGTGGCGCGACTCGCCGTGCCGGATATCGGTGCGACGCTCGGCTACGTGACTGACGCCGTGCGCGAAATTCGCCGCGCGCTCACCAATGCAGAAGGGCGCCAGCGCGTGCCGCTCATCGGCTTTTCGGGCAGCCCGTGGACGCTCGCCTGCTACATGGTCGAGGGCGGCGGCTCGGACGACTTCCGCACGGTGAAGTCGATGCTGTACGCGCGTCCGGACCTCATGCAGCGCATTCTCGAAGTCAACGCGCTGGCGGTGGCGGCCTATCTGAACGCGCAGATCGAAGCCGGCGCGCAGGCCGTGATGATCTTCGACACCTGGGGCGGCGCGCTCGCGGACGGCGCGTACCAGCGCTTCTCGCTCGCCTGGATCGCGCAGGTGGTGGCGCAGCTCAAGCGCGAGCACGATGGCGAGCGCGTGCCGGTGATCACGTTCACGAAGGGCGGCGGCCTCTGGCTCGACGAAATCGCCAATGCGGGCGTGGACGCGGTCGGTCTCGACTGGACCGTCAACCTCGGCCGCGCGCGTGAGCGCGTGGGTGATCGCGTGGCGCTCCAGGGCAACCTCGATCCCACGGTGCTGTTCGCTTCGCCGGCTGCGATTCGCGAACAGGCGCGCGCGGTGCTGGACAGCTTTGGCGCGCACCCGGGCCACGTGTTCAACCTCGGCCACGGCATTTCGCAGTTCACGCCGCCCGAAAGCGTGGCCGAACTCGTGGACGAAGTGCATCGCCACAGCCGCGCGATTCGCGCGACCGGTGCGTGACATTTTTGGTGCGTCGCAGCAAGCTGGGCTCCGGGCGTCAGGGTATGACCGGGCCCAAGAGGCCATCCAGACGCCATCGTGGTCCTGTCAAGACTTGACTTATGCACACTTGCCTCGTTGCGGCGCGCAAGAGGGAAAGGTTGTCGCAGGCGCCCGCTTAGGTCTGAGCAGAATCAATCAGACCCTTGACAGACAAGGCTTTCGGCGCTCCACGGCGCTCTGTGCGGTATCCCACATAACGACCACGCGCGGGCGCACGCGGGCGGCGCTCGAGAAGTTCTCAACAAAGTTATCCACAGGCGCAGATTCGGGGGCGCGATTGTTCTGCGGAATCCAAAACTTAGCGCGAAATCTAAAGTATTACTTTAGGTTTGCGTGTCTGTGCGCTGGCGTACGGAACTTCCCTGGGAGCGAGGCATGACAGGGCAGTACGTGCGAGTGGCGCTGGACCATCCACTGGATGCGCTCTACGACTATCGCTATGGCCTCGACTGTGCGCCCGAGCCCGGCATGCTCGTGCGCGTGCCGTTCGGGCGTCGCGACGTGGTCGGCCTGATCTGCGAAGTGAACGCTCACAGCGACGTGCCCGCGAACAAGCTCCGTGACGTGAGCGCGGTGTGCGCCGCCTGCCCTCCGCTTTCGGCGCAATGGCTCGCGCTGGCTGGCTTTGCCGCCGACTACTATCAGCGGGGCCTGGGCGAAGTTGCCTTGCCGGCGCTGCCGCAGGCGTTGCGCGATCCGTTGCGCTGGGCGCGGCTCCTCGCCCCCGAGGAGCGCTACCGTCTGTCGCCGCAAGGGCGCGCCGCGCTGCCCGACGCCTTGCCGGCGCGCGCCCAAGCGCTGCGCCGTCTCGCGCAGGCGCTGGCCGATGCCGGCGAGCTCGACGCAGCCGCGGCCCGCGCGCTGCATCCCAAGGCGATTGCTACGCTCGAAGCCTGGTGCGACGCCGGCTGGGTCGAGCATGAAAGCATCGAGTTCGGCGCGGCCGCAAGCGTGGCCAACAGCGCCGCGGAGACGACCGCCGTGGTGGCAGTCCCGCGCCTGAGCGACGAGCAAGCCGACGCCGTGGAAGCCATCGGCGCGGCGAGCGGCTTCGCGCCGTTTCTGTTGCACGGCGTGACGGGCAGCGGCAAGACCGAAGTCTATCTGCGAGCGCTCGCGGCGCTGCTCGAGCGCGACCCGGGCGCCCAGGCGCTCGTGCTAGTCCCGGAAATCAATCTCACGCCGCAGTTCGAGGCGGCCTTTCGCACGCGCTTCGCGGCCACGCTCGCCGACGACGCCATCGTCACGCTTCACAGCGGCCTCGCCGAAGGCGAGCGCGCCCGCAACTGGCTCGCGGCGCACACGGTCCGCGCGCGCATCGTGCTCGGCACGCGGCTCGCGGTGCTCGCCTCGCTGCCGCGTCTCGCGATGCTCGTGGTCGACGAGGAGCATGACCCCGCCTACAAGCAGCAGGAAGGGCTGCGCTACTCGGCGCGCGACCTCGCGGTATGGCGCGCGAAGCAATTGGGCGTGCCGGTCGTGCTGGGCTCGGCCACGCCGTCGCTCGAAAGCTGGTGGCAGGCCGAGCAGGGCCGCTACACGCGCCTCACGCTATCGCGCCGCGCGATTGCCGACGCGGTGCTGCCTACCGTCAAGCTGATCGATCTCGAAGAGGAGCGGCGGCGGGGCCGCGCTTCGTTCGAAGGGCTTTCCGGGCCGTTGGTCGCGGCGATGAAGGCGCGTCTCGAGCGCGGCGAGCAGAGCCTCGTGTTCCTGAACCGTCGCGGTTACGCGCCCACGCTCGCGTGCGACGCCTGCGGCTGGGTGGCCGGTTGCCCGCGCTGCAGCGCGTACGTCGTGCTGCACAAGCCCGAGCGCGCGCTGCGCTGCCATCACTGCGGCTGGGAATCGCGCATTCCGCATTCATGCCCCGAGTGCGGCAACGTCGACATCGCGCCGATGGGGCGCGGCACGCAGCGCATCGAGGAGGCGCTCGCGAGCGCGGTGCCGGGCGCGCGGGTGCTGCGCATCGACGCTGACAGCACGCGCCGCAAGGGCAGCGCGCAGGCGCTGTTCTCCGACGTGCACGCGGGCGAAGTCGACATCCTGGTGGGCACGCAGATGATCGCGAAGGGGCACGACTTCCAGCGCGTGTCGCTCGTCGGCGTGCTGAACGCCGACAATGCGCTCTTTTCGCACGATTTCCGGGCGAGCGAGCGCCTGTTCGCGCAGCTGATGCAGGTGAGCGGGCGGGCGGGGCGCGCCGGACTGCCCGGCGAGGTGCTCGTGCAGACGCGTTACCCGCGCCATGCGCTCTATCACGCGCTGGCGCGCCAGGACTATGTGGGGTTTGCGAATACGCAGGTCGCGGAGCGGCGCGATGCGCACCTGCCGCCGTTCGTTTATCAGGCGTTATTGCGCGCCGAAGGGCGCACGCTGGAGGCGGCGCTGGCGTTTCTCGCCCAGGCCGCAGAGGCGCTCACAGCGATTCCGGGCGCCGAGCGTGTCATGGTCTACGACGCGGTGCCGCTCACCATCGTGAAGGTGATGAACGTGCATCGCGCGCAACTGCTCGTGGAAAGCCAGTCGCGTGCCGCGCTGCAGGCAACCCTGCGCGCGTGGCAGCCCGCGCTGCGCGCGTTGCGCGGCGTGCTGCGCTGGAATCTCGAAGTCGATCCGCTCGATATCTAGTAGCGCACAGCAGCGGACGTGGCCCCGTTATCGCAACAGCGGGGCCACCCGGCATCAACTTCCCGCTTCCTTCCTCACTGGCCGACGGTATCGGTCACGTCCCTACGCGCCGCGCGCTTCAAGCTCATGCGGCGTTCATCCGGCGCCGTCGCGCCGCGCATGAAAAGCACGGCGCACATGGCGCACATCGTCCAGATCCCTGCGATTACCAGCAGCTTTTCCATTTTCCGGTCCCTACGCTCTTTCTTGTGATCAACAACCCCCGCTCTGTTTGTATAACGGCACGGCCGCGGAATCGATTAGGGTTGTCCAGCGTGTTGTTGGGCCAGGGAAAATACCGAGCGCAACCCGCGCGGCCCGGTGGGCGGACATCGGCCGCAAACCCAGGCTGCACAAGGCCTCAACCACGGTGCAACCATATTGAGGGAGTGGTTGCACCTTTTTATTGGTAGGGTTACGATTCGCCAACTTTTTGGTCACCGCCGGTGCGGGTCTGCCGGCATACGAAGGAAACATGGCTAGCACCACACTTGGCGTCAAAGTCGACGACCTCCTCCGCTCCCGCCTCAAGGACGCCGCCACGCGGCTCGAGCGCACGCCGCACTGGCTCATCAAGCAAGCCATCTTTGCCTATCTCGAGAAAATCGAGCACGGCCAGCTGCCACCCGAACTCAAGGGCCATGTTGGTGCGACCGATCTCGCCGAAGGTGCTACCGCCGACGACGACGAAGCGGCATCGCACCCGTTCCTCGAATTCGCGCAAAACGTGCAACCGCAGTCGGTGCTGCGCGCGGCCATCACGGCCGCGTACCGCCGTCCGGAGCCGGAGTGCGTGCCGTTCCTGATCGGCGAAGCGCGCCTGCCGGCCAACCTCATGGGCGATGTGACGAAGCTCGCCACGAAGCTCGTGGAAACGCTGCGCGCGAAGGGCACCGGCGGCGGTGTGGAAGGCTTGATCCACGAGTTTTCGCTGTCCAGCCAGGAAGGCGTGGCGCTGATGTGCCTCGCCGAAGCGCTGCTGCGCATTCCGGACCGCGCCACGCGCGACGCGCTCATCCGCGACAAGATCAGCAAGGGCGACTGGAAGTCGCACGTGGGCCACGCGCCGTCGCTGTTCGTGAACGCCGCGACCTGGGGCCTCATGATCACCGGCAAGCTCGTCACGACGAACAGCGAAACCGGTCTGTCGTCGGCGCTCACGCGCATGATCGGCAAGGGCGGCGAGCCGCTGATCCGCAAGGGCGTGGACATGGCCATGCGCCTGATGGGCGAGCAGTTCGTCACGGGCGAGAACATCTCCGAAGCGCTGGCCAACAGCCGCAAGTTCGAAGCACGCGGTTTCCGCTACTCCTACGACATGCTCGGCGAAGCCGCGACGACGGAAGCGGACGCTCAGCGCTACTACGCATCGTACGAGCAGGCGATCCACGCCATCGGCAAGGCCGCCGGCGGCCGCGGCATCTACGAAGGCCCGGGCATCTCGATCAAGCTTTCCGCACTGCACCCGCGCTACTCGCGCGCGCAGCAGGAACGCACGATGGGCGAGTTGCTGCCGCGCGTGCGCGCACTCGCCGTGCTCGCTCGCCGCTATGACATCGGCCTGAATATCGACGCCGAAGAAGCCGACCGCCTCGAACTTTCGCTCGACCTGCTCGAAGCGCTGTGCTTCGATCCGGAACTCGCGGGCTGGAACGGCATTGGCTTCGTGGTGCAGGCTTACCAGAAGCGCTGCCCGTTCGTGATCGACTACATCGTCGATCTCGCGCGCCGCAGTCGTCACCGCATCATGGTGCGCCTCGTGAAAGGCGCGTACTGGGATACGGAAATCAAGCGCGCCCAGGTGGATGGTCTCGAAGGCTACCCCGTGTACACGCGCAAGATCTACACGGATGTCTCGTACCTCGCCTGCGCGAAGAAGCTGCTCGGCGCGCCGGATGCCGTGTATCCGCAGTTCGCCACGCACAACGCGTACACGCTTTCGGCGATCTATCACCTCGCTGGCCAGAACTACTATCCCGGCCAGTACGAATTCCAGTGCCTGCACGGCATGGGCGAGCCGCTGTACGAAGAAGTCACGGGCCCGCTCTCGCAGGGCAAGCTCAACCGTCCGTGCCGCGTCTACGCGCCGGTCGGCACGCATGAAACGCTGCTCGCGTATCTCGTGCGCCGCCTGCTCGAAAACGGCGCGAACACGTCGTTCGTGAACCGCATCGCCGATGCATCCGTGCCGGTCGCCGAACTGGTCACGAACCCCATCGACGACGCAGCGAAGGTCGTGCCGCTCGGCGCGCCACACGCGAAGATTCCGCTGCCGCGCGAGCTGTACGGCAACGAGCGCTTCAATTCGATGGGTTTCGATCTCTCGAACGAGCATCGTCTCGCGTCGCTTTCGTCGGCGCTGCTGGCGAGCGCGCATCATCCGTGGCGCGCCGCGCCGATGCTCGCCGATAGCGATATCGCAGATGGCGCTGCACGCGACGTGCGCAATCCCGCCGATCATCGCGATCTCGTCGGGACCGTTGTGGAAGCATCGAGCGAGCAGGTGAGCGCCGCCCTCTCGCACGCCGTGGCCGCCGCGCCGATCTGGCAGGCCACGCCCGTCGAAGCGCGTGCAGATTGCCTCGCACGCGCCGCCGATTTGCTCGAAGCGCAAATGCATACGCTGATGGGCCTGATCGTGCGTGAAGCGGGCAAGTCGCTGCCGAACGCCGTGGCCGAAATCCGCGAAGCGATCGACTTCCTGCGCTACTACTCCACGCAGATCCGCGAAGAGTTCTCGAACGACACGCATCGCCCGCTCGGCCCCGTGGTGTGTATCAGCCCGTGGAACTTCCCGCTCGCGATCTTCATGGGCCAGGTGGCCGCCGCGCTCGCAGCCGGCAACACGGTGCTCGCGAAGCCCGCTGAACAAACGCCGCTGATCGCCGCGCAAGCCGTGCGCATCCTGCGCGAAGCCGGCGTGCCGGCGGGCGCGGTGCAACTGCTGCCGGGCAACGGCGAAACTGTGGGCGCGGCGCTCGTCGCCGATCACCGCACGCGCGCCGTGATGTTCACGGGCTCGACCGAAGTCGCGCGCCTCATCAACAAGACGCTGTCCGAGCGCCTCGACTCCGAAGGCCGCCCGATTCCGCTGATCGCCGAAACCGGCGGCCAGAACGCGATGATCGTCGATTCGTCGGCGCTCGCGGAGCAAGTGGTGGCAGACGTGCTGCAAAGCGCGTTCGACTCGGCTGGCCAGCGTTGTTCCGCGCTGCGCGTGCTGTGCCTGCAGGACGACGTGGCGGACCGCACGCTCGAAATGCTCACGGGCGCGATGAAGGAACTCGCGGTGGGCAACCCCGACCGCCTCTCGACCGACGTCGGCCCCGTGATCGACATCGAAGCGAAGCGCGGTATCGACACGCACGTCGCCGGCATGCGCGAAAAGGGCCGCAAGGTCCAGCAGATGCCGACGCCCGACACTTGCACACAAGGCACGTTTGTTCCGCCCACGCTCATCGAGCTGGACAGCCTCGACGAACTCAAGCGCGAAGTGTTCGGCCCGGTGCTGCACGTGGTGCGTTATCGCCGCAGCCAGCTCGACAAGCTGCTCGAGCAGATCCGCGCAACGGGCTACGGCCTCACGCTCGGCATTCACACGCGTATCGACGAAACGATCGCGCACGTGATCGGCCGCGCGCACGTGGGCAACATCTACGTGAACCGCAACGTGATCGGCGCGGTGGTGGGCGTGCAGCCGTTCGGCGGCGAAGGCCTGTCGGGCACGGGTCCGAAGGCGGGTGGCGCGCTGTATCTTTCGCGCTTGCTCGCGAAGCGTCCGGCTGGTTTGCCGAAGTCGCTCGCCGATGTGCTCGTCGTCGACGCGCCGCAAGCTGCTGAAGGCAACAACGGCGCGCCGCAATCGGCACAGTCTGCGCTTACGACGCTGCGCGACTGGCTCATCGCCGAGCGCGAGCCCGCGCTCGCGGCACGCTGCGACGGCTACCTCGAATACATGCTCGCCGGCGCCACGGCGGTTTTGCCGGGCCCGACGGGCGAGCGCAACACCTACACGCTTTCGGCGCGCGGCACGGTGCTGTGCGTGTCGTCCACCGCAACGGGCGCACGCGCACAACTGGCCGTTGCGCTCGCAACGGGCAACCGCGCGCTGTTCCAGGGCGCGGCGGGCGAAGCGCTGGTGAGCGCATTGCCGGCGGCACTGAAGGCGCACGTGGCGATCAAGAAGACGGCCGACGCCGACTTCGATGCGGTCCTCTTCGAAGGCGACAGCGACGAGCTGCTCGCACTCGTGAAGGAAGTGGCCAAGCGTCCTGGGCCGATCGTCTCGGTGCAAGGCGTGGCGGCGCATGCGCTTGCCAATGGCGATGAAGATTACGCTCTCGAACGACTGCTTGCGGAACGTTCGGTCAGCGTGAATACGGCAGCAGCAGGCGGTAATGCAAATTTGATGACGATCGGTTAAGCACAAGCGATACTGTCGGTCGTCTCAAGACAAGGAAGCGGCAAGGTCTATCGAATCCGAAGCCGCTCGTTTGATACCTGGTACCAAGGAGAAGCAATGCAACACACGATGAAGCAGCTGGCAGGCGCAACGCTTGTTGCCGCCCTGTCGCTGGCGGGGACTGCGCACGCACAACAAGCCGAAGACGTGAAGATCGGTTTCGCCGGTCCGATGACGGGTGCGCAGGCGCACTATGGCAAGGACTTCCAGAACGGCATCACGCTCGCAGTCGAAGACATGAATGCGACGAAGCCCGTGATCGGCGGCAAGCCGGTTCACTTCGTGCTCGACTCGGCCGACGATCAGGCTGACCCGCGCACGGGCACGACGGTCGCGCAGAAGCTCGTCGACGACGGCGTCAAGGGCATGCTCGGCCACTTCAATTCGGGCACGACGATCCCGGCTTCGCGCATCTACGCGAACGCAGGTATCCCGCAGATCGCCATGGCGACGGCGCCTGAGTACACGCAGCAAGGCTTCAAGACGACGTTCCGCATGATGACCTCGGACACGCAGCAGGGTTCGGTGGCAGGCGCGTTCGCGGTGAAGAACCTGGGCATGAAGAAGATCGTCGTGATCGACGACCGCACGGCTTACGGCCAGGGTCTCGCCGACGAATTCTCGAAGGCTGCGAAGGCTGCGGGCGGCACCATCATCGATCGCGAGTACACCAACGACAAGGCCGTCGACTTCAAGTCGGTCCTGACGAAGGCGAAGGCGATGAACCCCGACCTCGTCTACTTCGGCGGCGCGGATTCGCAAGCGGCACCGATGGTCAAGCAGATGAAGTCGCTGGGCATCAAGGCCCCGCTGATGGGCGGCGAAATGGTTCACACGCCGACCTTCCTGCAGATCGCGGGCGACGCGGCGAACGGCACGGTGGCATCGCTTGCCGGCCTGCCGCTCGACCAGATGCCGGGTGGCAAGGACTACGTCGCGAAGTACAAGAAGCGCTTCGGCGAAGACGTGCAGACGTACTCGCCGTACGCCTATGACGGCGCAATGGCGATGTTCGACGCCATGAAGAAGGCCAACTCGACGGATCCGGCGAAGTACCTGCCGTTCCTCGCGAAGACCAGCATGCCCGCTGTCACGACGTCGGACCTCGCGTACGACACGCGCGGCGACCTGAAGAACGGCGGTATCACGCTCTACAAGGTTGTCGACGGCAAGTGGACGACGCTGCAAAGCGTGGGCGGCAAGTAAGCGCCCGACGTTCGGCTGAAGTAAAAAGCCCCGCAGAATGAACTGCACCCCAAAAGTTGGACACCGATCCAACCTTTGGGGTGTTTTTCATGGCGAAGTACACGGAGCAGTTCAAGCGGTCTGTTGTCAAAGACTTGCTGTCAGGCAAAGGCTGCAGCAGTAGGGAAGTGGCACGCCGGCATGGTGTGGACCACGGCACGGTGCGCAAATGGGTAGCCGCCTGGCAGGCGCATGGCAAAGCGGCGTTCAGCAAGAAGTACAGTCATTACGACGCCCGGTTCAAG